>JBBSJP010000018.1:0-73631 GCA_038257155.1 Lysobacterales bacterium
ACAAGTCCATCCTGGACTTGTCATCCCACGTCGAGTCCGGCACATGTCCGGACTCGACTTCGCGAAATCAATCGCTTGCGCGATCGATTCGCGGGCCGGCCAACCATGGCCGGCGGAACCTCTGACTTATTCAGAGGTTCCCTAGCTGCGCGCCTGCACGTGCGTAGTGCTGCGTCCCATTCAGCCGTAGCGGCACGTCGGCACGGGGTGCCGACCTACGATGGTGCGCAGGGCGGCGTCATATGCCGCCGTTTGGGCATGTCGGCACAGGAGCCCCTCACCCGAGCCTTCGGCCCACCCACCCCTGCGCTCGCGCCTGCTTGCGCGCGAGCGTTCGCAGGCTCGCGGCGTTCGCAGGCTCGCGGCGTTCGCCGCTAGAAACCCCTGCTCACCCCGCGCGCGGGAGAGGGAAAGTTGGGGGTGCATTCCTAGGGCGGCATTCCATGCCGCCGTCGCGGCGCTCCAAGACCTCGGGTTTGTCGGCTGGATGTCAGTTCCTGGCGAGGCAGGCTGAGTAGCGTCCAACCCCCCTGAACTCGGGGTGGCAGACTCGATCCATGAATGCCAAATTGGCTCTGCAAGGGTGCGCGCCTGGTTTGGGGCTCTTGCCGAAACGTGGCTTGCGCGCTGCCCACGACTGCAATGGGAAACTGATTCGATGACATCACGAAGCTTGCTGGCGTTGCTGTTGCTGCTGCTTTCCAGCACGGCGCTGGCGCAATCGGCCGATCAGGAGATGCTCAGCGCAACCGATTCCCCCGATCCCGCCGTGCCGGGTCAGGATGTCACCTTCACGGCAACCGTGCGCAACAACGGCCCCGACCCGGCCGTCAATGGTGGTGTCAATGCCAACCTGGGCAATGGTCTGATCCTGCAGTCGATGACTGGGCCCGCCGGATTCGGCTGCGCCGCCTTTGGCCAGTCGGTGAGCTGTACCCATCCGTCTTTTCCGGTGGGCGATACGGCCGTGGTCACTATCGTCGCGCGGGTCAGCGACGGCCTCATCAGCTTTCCCGATGGCAGCATCAACTCGAATTTTTTCACTTCGGGCGTCACGCCGGATCCCAACAACGGCAACAATGCCGTCGGGGTCAATACCAGCTACGACACCCCGCAGATTGATATGGCCATGCAGGTTTCCGACTCGCCCGATCCGGTGGGGCCGAACCAGAACATCACCTACACCGCCACTGTCACCAATGCCGGGCCGGACACGGCAACGGACGCGATTTTCAGCGTGTTCAACAATGGCACGCTGCTGTTCCAATCGGTGACGCCCGCGCCGGGTTTCAGCTGTACGCCGCCAGCGGTAGGTTCGGCTCCGCAGTTCGTCTGCAACGGCGCTGTGGTTCCACCAGGCACGTACGAGTTTCAGCTTGTGGTGCGGGCTGACGGGGC
Source organism: Lysobacterales bacterium (assembly GCA_038257155.1). Taxonomy (GTDB): domain Bacteria; phylum Pseudomonadota; class Gammaproteobacteria; order Xanthomonadales; family Xanthomonadaceae; genus JANJTY01. The sequence continues at coordinate 1,399 of JBBSJP010000018.1, forward strand.
GGTGCTCGGCATCAACGATGGAACGGTGGCGACATCGTTTTCGACCTCTGGGGTCGGCAATGACACCAACCCCTCCAACAACAATGAGACTGAGTCCACTGCGTACGTGACGCCTGACGCTGATGTGTCGATCACGGTGGACGACTTTCCCGACCCGGCATTGCTGGGCGAACACTTCGAATTCCTGATCGCGATAAGCAATGCGGGGCCTGACCCCACCGGTACCACGACTGTCAGTTCGTTCAATCCGGGAACGCTGCGTTTCGTCTCGATCGAGGCACCGATCGGCTACAAGTGCACCACGCCATCGCCGGGATCCGCTCCCACGCTGTCGTGTTCGACAGCTTCGCTGGCCGCAGGCGCCAGTGATGAGTTCATCCTGGCGGTAGACTCTTCGGCGGCGGTGCTGGGGCAAAACGGAGCCCTGGTCGAAACGATTTTCACGGTTCAGGGTAGTGTCTCGGATCCCAACAACGCCAACAACAGCGAATCCGAGTTCACCACCATACGCAGTGCCCTGTTGTTCCGCGATGGGTTTGAAGACTGAGATCCTGGGAGGATTCACCCGCCTGCCGATGCCTCCGCCGGACGCCAGTTCCGGCGGCGGGCTTTGCAGGTTCGGTGACTCGCCAAACCCGCTTGCTTTGGCGCAGCGCGCACTGTCACGAACGCCCTGCAACGCCTGTGCCACGGCCTTCGACTTTCAGGGCCCGCGCATCTGAAGGGCAGTGCTGGTTTGCCCGCTCGCCGCGTAGCACCTGATCGACGTAGTAGTCGAGCAACTGGCTTGCCTGACCGGTTTGCGCATCAGGAATCAGATCGCTCAAATCGGACTTCCAGGCGGAGGCGCAATCGAACGCTTGAGCTGGGCTTGCGGCGCATTCCAACAGGCGATCAAACGCGCTGATGTAATGCTGCAGCTCGCGCTTGTCCATCGGCCTGCCGTGGCCCGGAACCAGCCAGTCGAAATCGACCGAGGCCAGGCGCTGCAGGGCCTCGCGCCAGCGCGGCGCACAGGCGGTGTCCAGGAAGGGTGCGGGCAAGGTGACCAGGTCGCCAGCCAGAAGCACCCGCGACTGCGGATCGAAGACCCACACGTCGCCACCACTGACCGTGTCGTGCTGCAGACGAAATTCCAGATCGCGCCCGCCAATGCGGCGCACTTCGTCCTGATGCACAGGACGGCTTGGGCGCAATTGCGGTCCGCTGTCGATGCGCGCAATCTCTGCCTGCCAAGTCGCTTTCTGTGCGTCTGAAGCCTCAGACGCAATGGCCTGCAGCAACTGCTTGCGATAGTTGGCCAGGAACCCTTTCAGTGCCGCATCAATGGCCGTGCTGGCGTGCACCTGCAGCGAAGGATGGGCCGCGCGCAGTGCCGGATTGCCACTGATGTGGTCCAGATGCCAATGGCTGTTGATGAGCGCAATGATCGGGAGCCCCCGGCTACGTGCAGCTGCCAGAATCCGATCGCTGTGTGCGGTATGCCGGCCGCTGTCGAACACGATCAGGCCGTCGGGCGTTTCGATGATGACGCTGTTGCCGTCGGGCTGCTGTCCAGCGACAAACTCGCCCGGCAGCCATCGCACACCCTTGGCCAAGGTCAGGGAGGAATCCAGCTTGTCGCCGGGCGGGCGATCATCGACGGCCGCAAGCACCAATGTTGGAAGCAGAAGGCCAAGAAGCAGCACTATGCGACGGGGTTTCGCAACTCGACAGTCCTGGTTTGGTGTATGGCAGCTACGAATGGACACGACTGTTCCTCCTGCTCGGCCAAGCCTTGGCAGGATGCTACGTCGCGCGTCGACTGCATCACCATGTGTCGGAAGACAGGGTAGACCCGTTCTGGAAATCGGCTTCCGGCATCGTATGCTTTGCGACTCCACTCTGCGTGCCAGCAGCAATGTCCGAACTGCTCGACAACATTTTCTGGCATGCCTTCGCCGGTGTACAACGCGGCTTCTCCGAGGGCAATGACCGGGTCAGGCGCTACGCGCGAGGCTTCTCGCCGATCATTGCCTTCGAGGATCCGCAGCGTCCGGATTTTGCATCGCTGCGCGAGTTCTGCGAACCAGGCGAACGCTTCTATTGTGATGCCTGGTCCGGGCTGGCGCCGCCGGGGTGGCGGATCGAACTGGAGTCCACCATGCACAAGATGGTCTGGGCAGACACGCCGCCGCCGCCCTCGCCGGACATGGAATTCACCAGTCTGAGTCCGGTGCATGTCGAGCAGGCGATGGCCCTGGCGGAGCTGACGCGTCCTGGCCCGTTTGGCCCACGCACCCTGGAGCTGGGTGACTACATCGGCTGTTTCGAGGGCGACAGGTTGGTGGCGATGGCTGGGGAACGCCTGCAGGCCGGCACGCTGCGCGAAGTCAGCGGCATATGCACGCATCCCGACGTGCAGGGACGAGGCATGGCCAAAGGGTTGACGGCCGAGATCGTTCGGCGCCAGTTGCTGCGTCGCCAGACGCCCTTCCTGCACGTGATGACCGGCAATCGGGTAGCGCATGACTTCTACCTGCGACTGGGATTTCGCGATTACGCGGTTTCACCGGTGCGGGTGGTGTCGCGCGAGCCGTAATGCAGGGGCAGTGATCGGTCGAGTTGATGCGCTCAGGACGACGCGTCGTACAGACGCAGGGCCACGTTCTCACCGATCCCCAGGCTGGCGGTCAGGCCGGGTGACTCGATGCCGAACAGATTGATCAGGCCGGGCATGCCGTGAACGCTGGCGTCCTGGATCACGAAGTCGGGATTGTGCTCGCCAGGGCCGACAAGCTTGGGTCGCACGCCAACGAAGTCGGGCAGCAGCGCGTCTGGGTCAAGCGTGGGCCACCAGCGCTGGATGGCAGCAGCGAAGCGCGCGCGATGGCTGTCATCGAAACTGAAGTCGACCGAGTCGCGGTAGCGAAGATCAGGTCCGAAGCGCGCCCGCCCTGCCATATCGAACCCGAGATGCACGCCCAGTCCACCCGGCTCGGGCAGCGGATAAATCAATCGTCCGAAGGGAACACGGCCGCGCAGGCCGTAGTAGTGACCGGCGCCATAGTAAAGCTGCGGAATGTGCTCGGGTGCCAAACCGGTGATGTCCTGCGCCAGGGCGACCGCACCGAGGCCCGCCGCATTGATCACGCTGCGCGCGAGCAGGCTGTCGCCCGTGCTCGTGCTTACCCGATACAGGCCCTCGACCGGTTCGATCCCGACCACCTGGTTCTCGCACAGCACGCGGTTTTCCGCTCCGCTTCGCTCGGTGTCTCCGTGCAGGGCCATCACCAGTTCGGCAACGTCCACGATTCCCGAGTCGGGCGAGTCCAGCGCTGCCACCGCGCCCAGCTGCGGCTCCTTCTCGCGGATCTCGCTGGCAGACACCAGCCGCAGCCCTTCAAGGCCGTTGGCAATTCCGCGCGCAAGCAGATCGTGCAAGACAGGAACTTCCGCTGCGTGCGTCGCCACCACCCACTTGCCGGTTCGTCGATGCCCGATGCCACGCGCCTCACAGTAGGAATAAAGCAGGTCCCGACCGCGAAGGCAGAGGCGTGCCTTGAGTGATCCGATCGGGTAATAGAACCCGGCATGGATGACACCCGAATTGCGACTCGATACTCCCTCGCCAGCGCGCTCCTCACGTTCCAGCACCCAGACGCTGCGTTTGCGTGCAGCCACGGCCTGGGCGCAGGCCAGGCCGACTACGCCAGCGCCGATCACCGCGACATCGACGTCGGGGAGCATGCTCAAAGGGGACTCCTGGAGATCATCAATCGAAGCGCCTCACTCATCAGGGAGACTCGAAGCCGTCGGCGAACAGGTCAATGGGGCAGTCCACTGCCTGCGGATCGATCACCACATGGAATTGTGCGCCGAGCGGCAAGGGGGCGAAATCCTGGTTGAAGAGGGCCCAGCGCTGGGTCGCTCCACCGATGTAGTAGACGCCGATGTGATGATTGTTGCCCGCGACGAAATCGGTTGCCTGGGTGAGGTGAGGGCGCGCGCAGGGGTGGCCATTGAGTAGCGGATGATCAAACAGGCTGATGTGAGCCGAGGTGTTGCCCGTCCCGGTGCGGTGCCGGAATGCATTGACGCTGGGCGGCTGGAAGTAGACATGAAAGCCGCCGCTGGCCGGCATCGCCGCACCATCCAGGCGCACCACGCTCCAGACGCCGGCGAAGTAGTTCACCGCAATCGGCGAGGTCACATCCACCACGGTGTCTGAACCAGGATTGCGGGTTACCAGCAGGATGGCGTCTTCACGGTTGACGAGTTCGGGATCGGACAGCTCGGTAAAGCTTCCGGCAGTGTTCGATACGCTGTTCTGGTGCAGATAGCGCCCGCTGCCGGAGCCCGGCGCGAAAATGGTGAACGCAGTGCCGGGCGTCACGCTGGCAAGCCCTTCCTGACGCAGAACCCAGTCGGCATCCGTGTCACTGTAGAACAGGCTCTGTTGCTGGTTGTTGTAGATGCCGACTCCGCCGTCAGGATTCCACAGCTGGGTTGTTTGCGGAAACGCATTGGCGCGGCCGTCGAGTGCCGGGTGGCTGACATGCGAAAGCGTATTGGGCGGCTCGGCCAGCACCCGATGCAGCAGGGTGGTGTCGCCAGCTTCCAGCGCACCGAAATCCAGCACTTCGGATTTGAAGGCGCTGCTCGCACGTTTGAAGCGACGCAGGCCATCGGCATCGGTGTAGGGCTGCTGGAAGTCGTCGAGTGCCGACGCCAGGGTGCTGCCGGGAACCCGATCGATGGCCGGTGATCCGGATTGCAGGTGCGGATCATCTGGAACGCTGCGCAGCATCGGATTGACGAACAGCGAATCCGGGTTCAGGCCGGGCGAAGATTCCGACTCGAAGGTGTCGAAGTACAGGTTGGGTCCGTCGCTGATTCCGCTCGCGGGTCGCTGCAGGCCGTAGGTTCCGAGATAGGCAAACAGGTTGCCTGATACCAGCCCGCTGATCGTTGCTTCGCCAGCGGCGAAAATGTCGACGCCCGAGTGGGCATCGACCACGCTGTTGTGCAGCACGTCAGCCGCGACGGTACCGTCGTAGGCATCGATGCGAATGCCGTCGGCGCGTTGCTCGCCAGGCTCGGCGCTGCGGATCAGGTTGCTTGCCACCAGAGCAGTCAGGGAGCCGCCGGTGACACTCACCAGACTACCCTGACGAAGGAAGATGCTGCCGCTGCGTCCACCGAGCACTTGGTTGCCGGTCACTGCCACGCGGTGGGCGCGATCCTGGGTGCTTACCAGGATGCCGATCGACTGGTTGCCGGTCGCGGTGACGCGGTTCTCGCGGATCTGGCCTTCCGAGTTGCCGCTGCCGCCATCGAGTACCTGAATGGCCGCGCGCAGTGCGCCGTCGAACGTGTCCCAGTAGTAGGCCAACTCGTTGCCCTCGATCCGGTAGTCGATCGAGGTGCTGCCGGCGCTGGGCTTGTAGATGCTGATCTGAGCAACTCCCGAGAGTGTGTCCAGCACCCGGTTGTCGCGGATCGATACCGTGGCCTGGCTGCCACCAGCCACCTGCAGGGAGATGAATCCCTGCTGCAGGGTGAAGCCTTCCACGCTCCAGCTCCAGTTGCCGGCAGCATTCACATTGCCGGCAATTGCAAAGCCGGCCGCCACGACCGGGCGGTAGCCCTGCGCTGCGCGCAAGGTAAGAGGTTTGTTGATGTGGATGGTGGCGGCAATCAGATCCGAGCTCGCTACATCCACGACGTCGGCAGCGACGCTCGCGTCGATGCATGCCTGAAGGCTTGAGTCGCAGGGGGAGGCGCCGGGCCAGGTACGGGTCTCGGCCTGAGCCAATGGGACCGTCGCGAGAAAAATCATCAGCATCAAGGTCATGCGCAGCATCATCAGGCTCCTTCCTGTGGGGTAGTACCGGTGTTACGGCACCGGAAGCGATTGTGCGACAGCGCGGCGAGCAACACATCCTTGGAGTGCTACAGCCATTGCGTCGCAACGCGGATCGCGAGCATGACTGCCGGCCTGGTTGGGAGTTCGTATCGCGGGAGTTTGCCTGCTGACCGAGTGCGTCTGCGCAGTAGAATGAACCGGTCGATCGTTAACGCCGTTTGTACCGCAATGCCCAGCCAACGCTCCGCCTGGATCACCGTTCCGCTGATCATGCTGCTGTTTCTCGGGGGCGGGATGCTTGGCCTGCGACTTGCCGAACAGGTGGCGCCTGAGTCGGGTATCGCTGCGTTCGCGGGACTCTTCATGCTGCCGATGGCGTTTGCCGCTGGCTTGCAGCTGTGGCTGGGCTTTGCCCTGGTCGCTGCGATCGGGTACTTGATGCGCCACCTGCTGCGCCTGGCTCGACGTGCGCCTGCGTCGGCGGAGCGAATCGTTCCGGCAATGATCCCGCCCGGCAGCTTTGCTTTCCTGCCCTGCGGCCTGGTCTGTGGCGGCGCGGCTGGCCTGGTTACAGGATTCGTCGCAAGCGAGGCAGGATTCCTGATGGTGCTCTTCGCCTACCTGGGTGTCGGTTGCGCCTATGGTCTGCTGTGCTGGCAACTGGCGCGCAATGGATGGTTGCCGTTTCCCGAGGGGAGCTGATCTGGTGAAAATCCGTGGGAAGGCTGCGGGGCAGGCCTGAATCAGGCGCGCCGATCCCGCCTGGCACGTTCTGCTTGCCCGATGGACTCAAGCCCCAGCCGTTCGCAGATCAACCCGCTGCGGCGCGTGGCTGGTGCTGCGAATCAACCACGGACAGCGCGGCGCTGGACGCCAGCTGCAGACGCGGCATGCCGACCGAGTAGCCCTGCACATAGTCGACCCCGCATTGCATCAGGGTGAACAGGGCAGCGGAGTTCTCCACACATTCGGCCACGGTCAGCTTGCCGGCACAGCGCGCGATGTTGACCAGGGCCGCGACCACGGTGCGGTCGAGCTGGTCATCGGGCAGTCCCTGGATCAGCGAGCCGTCGATCTTGAGGATGTCGGCTTCAAGCTGGCGCAGATAGGAGAAGGTCGAGAAGCCGGTGCCGAAGTCGTCTACCGCGATGCGGCAGCCCAACTGACGAAGCTCGTGCAGCAAGGCCTGCACGCAGGTCACGTCGGTGATCGAATGCGACTCGGTGATCTCGAACACCAGCATGGCCGGATCGATATTGTGCTCGACCACCTTGCTGGTTATGTAGGCGGCGAGTCCGACACTGGCCAGTCCCTGTGCGGACAGGTTGATGCTGAGCATGAAGGGTCGCGACTCGTGCGAGCGGGCCTCGCGTAGGGCGCGCAGGCTGCGGTCGATCACCCAGCGATCGATCTCGGCCATCAGGCCGAAGCGCTCGGCGGTAGGCAGGAAGGCATTGGGCGAAATCAGTTCGCCCTGCGAGTCGCGCATGCGCAGCAGCACCTCGTACATCATGGCGCTGTTCGGGTTGCGATCGAACTGGCGTTTCCACAGGCCGCGTTCGGCGGCCGGGAAGGGCTCCTGTTCCAGACCCTTCAGCGGCACGATGGGCTGGAAGCAGAGCACGAAGCGATCGCTGCGCAGCGCTTCCTCAAGACGCGCGGACCAACCCAGGTCTTCGTCCATCGCCGCCTGGCGGCCCAGTTCTGGGGTGTAGACATGGGTCTGGTTACGACCGGCGTTCTTGGCGATGTGGCAGGCGATGTCGGCATGTGCCATGGCCTCGCTGGTCGATGCAGTGAGGCGGTCCATGCGCGCCGCGCCGATCGAAACGGTGATGCGGTAGCTCTTGCTGGCGTAGACGAAGGGCGCCGAGGTGAGTGCGCGGCGGAAACCGTCGGCCAGGCCGGCAACATCCTCGGCATTGACGTTGCGCAGGATCACGGCGTACTCGTCGCCTCCCATGCGGGCCAGGTGATCCGATGCACGCAGGCGCGACTTCAGGCGCGCGCTGACTTCCAGCAGCAGCTGGTCACCGGCGGTGTGGCCGGCGGTGTCGTTGATGTACTTGAAGCGGTCGAGGTCGACGAACAGCAGCACCGAGACCTGCTCGCTGCGTTTGAGACGGTTGACCTCCTGTTCCAGCTGCGACTCGAACCAGGCACGGTTGTGCAGCTTGGTGAGGGCGTCGTGCTCGGCCTGCCAGCGCAGTTCGTTCTCCAGTGCCCGGCGCGCCGAGACATCACGGAACGCGACTACCGAGCCGGTACGCACTCCATCGATGCGCATCGGGTAGACGGTGCACTCGACCGGCAGCTGCTTGCGCGTTGATGTCCAGAAGGCGGTCTGCCAGGCCAGCACCTGGCTGCCATCGGCATAGCACTGGTTGAGATAGGACGCGGCGCGTGCCATCGGAGTGCCGTCTTCGGCAGTGTGGTGAAAGCTCTCGAACGCGCCCCGACCGATCAGCTCGGACTGGTCGTCGAATCCCAGCAGATCGACAGCGGCCGGATTGATGAACTCGATGCGGCCTTCCGGATCGACCCCATACACGCCGTCGCCGACCGAGCTGAGGATTCCATGCAGGCGGCGGCGCTCGGCATCGATCGCCTTGCGGTCATGCACGGTGCGGGCGAGTGAGCCGAGGCGCGCCAGGAACAGCTCCTTGGCCTCGCTTTTGAACAGGCACTCGACTGCGCCGCAGGCCAGCGACTCGCTGATGATGGCGTCGGAGTAGGTGCCGGTGATGGTGGCCGAGAGAATGTGCTCGGTCTGAGGCTCCTGCTTCAGGGCCGCGATCAAGGCGGTGCCGTTGCCACCGGGCATGAAGTAATCGACCACGGCAATATCGAAAGGATTGCTGAGCGCCTTGTCCAGGCCCTCCACGACATTGCTGGCGGTGTCGACTTCGTAGTCGTGCTTGCGCAGCAGCTTGGCGAATGCGGCGCGCACCGTCGCCGAATCATCAACCAGCAATACCCGCAGTGCCGCGCCGCCACCGCTGGTGAGCTCGGGACGGCTGGTTTCGTTGGGCCTGAGCAACTGATCGAGCGCCTCGGCGGCTTCGACGAAATCACTCCATTGCAGCAGGGCAGTACCCGGCCGGGTCATGCGCCAGTTCACTGCCGCGGCCGAATTGTGGTCGGCCAGAATCAGGACGGGCAGGTGTTCGAAGCGTTCGCTGTGCAGCAGTCCGAACACGTCCTCGACGCTACCGTCAGCGTACTCGGGCCAACCAAGCACCACGGCCGAATAGCTCGCGGCAGAGGCCGTGGAACGCTGCAAGGCCCGGAATGCTTCATCCAGGTCGGGCATGGCGTTGATCACGTAGCCTCGCGGCGCGAGCAACGCGCTGAGTGCGCGGCGACGCGTTTGCGAGGCCTCGACAAGCAGGACCGTTTTCACCTGGACATCCCCTGTAAACGAAGCGCGGATGCTTTCCTCGGCATCCTGACAACCGGCCTTTCGCCCCCGTCGGCTCCCCGCCGACGCGTCGGCCTTCTGCAGGCTACTCCTGCAGCCGACGACGGCCAAGCTGGCTCGCAAATGGCGACTTCCACTCCAATCCCGGACACACCGCTGTCCATGAGTGGACGCCAAGCCTACTCCGGCTGTCCGAGACCAACTGCAAACTTTTGAAAATGCTTGGTTCGCCGTGTGTGGCATGCGCCTTGCTTAGTCCTGCGCATGGATATCCAACGCATCGACTTGAAACAACGCAAACGACGCCGTCAGGCAATGTGGATCGGCGGCGGACTGCTCGCCGTGATCATTGCCGGTATTGGCATTTCCCGTCTCGAGCCCGCCGCGCCCGGCGTGGAGCGCAGCAGCCTGTGGATGGACACCGTGAAGCGCGGCGAGATGCTGCGCGAGGTGCGTGGGCCGGGCACCCTGGTGCCAAAGGAGATCCGCTGGATCGCGGCAGAGACATCCGCGCGGGTGGAGCGCATCGTGGTTCGCCCGGGTGCGATGGTCGAACCCGACACGGTGATCCTGGAGCTCAGCAATCCGGAAGTCGTCGACCTGCAGCTCGCCGCCCAGTCGGCCCTGGTGGCAGCCGAGGCCGACTACATGGCGCGCCGCATGACCCTGGAAAGCCAGTTGCTGGACCAACGCGCCAATCTGGCCGGGGTCGAGGCCGACTTCGAATCCGCCCGCCTGCAGGCCGAGGCCGAGGGTGAACTGGCCGACAAGGGCATCATCCCGGCGATCCAGTATCGGCGCAGCCAGCTGGTTTCCGAGCAACTCAAGCTGCGTGTTGGCATCGAGAAGGAGCGCATCAGCAAGTTCGAACAGACCATCACCGCGCAGCTCGCGGCGGATCGCGCACGCATGGACCAGCTGCGCAACGCCGCCGAACTGCGCAAGCGCCAGGCCGAGGCCCTGCAGTTGCGCGCCGGCATCGCCGGTGTGCTGCAGCAGGTGCCGGTGCAGGAAGGCCAGCAGGTTGCGCCCGGCACCAATCTGGCGCGCGTTGCCAAGCCCGGCGAACTGATGGCCGAGCTGCGTATCGCCGAGACCCAGGCCAAGGACATCCTGATCGGCCAGCCGGTGCGCGTCGATACGCGCAACGGCATCGTGCCGGGGCGCGTCACACGCATCGATCCGGCGGTGCTCAACGGCACCGTGCTGGTCGACGTCGAACTCGAAGGCCCGCTGCCGCCCGGCGCGCGTCCGGATCTGAGTGTCGACGGCACGGTCGAAATCGAGCGCCTCAGCGACGTGATGTACGTGGGCCGCCCGGCCTACGGCCAGCCGGACAGCCAGGTGCGCCTGTTCCGCCTGGATTCCGAAGGCCGCATCGCACGTCGTGTTCCGGTTCGTCTGGGACGCGCCTCGGTCAGTCTGATCGAGGTGGTCGAAGGACTGCAGGTCGGCGACGAGATCGTGCTGTCGGATACCTCGCAGTGGGACGAATACGATCGCCTGAAACTCAACTGATCCCGCAAACCTTCGCAAGCACAACTCTGGCTTCCAGGACACGACCATGACCGCAAATACCGCACTCATCCATCTCGACGGCATCGCCAAGGTCTTCTACACCGACGAGGTCGAGACCCACGCCCTGTCCGGCGTGCACTTCGACATCCAGAAGGGCGACTACGTGTCGATCACCGGCCCCTCGGGCTGTGGCAAGTCGACCTTGCTGGCGATTCTCGGCCTGCTCGATACACCGACCGGCGGCAGCTACGTGCTGAACAATGTGCCGGTGCAGGACATCGGGCCCTCGGAACGCGCCCGCATCCGCAACAAGGAAATCGGTTTCATCTTCCAGGCCTTCAACCTGATCGGTGATCTCACCGTATTCGAGAACGTCGAGCTGCCCTTGACCTACCGCGACGGTGTGTCGAAGGGCGAGCGCCGTGATCGCGTGCAGGCGGCGCTGGAACGAGTCGGCATGGCACATCGCCTGAAGCACTATCCCTCGCAGCTTTCCGGTGGCCAGCAGCAGCGTGTCGCGGTGGCGCGTGCCCTGGTCGGTCAGCCTTCGATCCTGCTGGCCGATGAGCCGACGGGTAACCTGGATTCGAAGAACGGCGAGGCCGTGATGGCCTTGCTCGACGAGCTGCATCGCGCCGGTTCGACCATCTGCATGGTTACGCACGACCCGCGCTATGCCGACTTCGCGCAGCGCAAGATCTTCATGTTTGACGGCCGCGTGGTCGACGAAGAAACCCTGCATCGCCTGCGCAAGGAAGAGGAGGAGCGTCTCGACGCCCAGATCGCGCGGGCGCGCACTGCGGCAGTCTGAGTCAAGGCATTCAACCCAGGGTTGCTGCGCACAGCGCGGGCAAACCCGGAGAACCCGGCATGATCCGTTCCCTGGCTTCCGATATTCGTCTCGCACTGCGCAGCCTGCTGCGCCAGCCCGGTTTCTTTGCCATTGCCGTGCTTACCCTGGCATTGGGCGTGGGCAGCGTGTCGGCAATCTACAGCGTGGTCGATGGCACCCTGCTCAAGCCGCTGCCGTACCCTCAGGCCGAGCAGGTGGTGCGGATCTCGCGCCAACAGGGCAACTGGGGCGGGCCGGTTTCTAGCCAGGTTCTGCAGGATTGGCGTGAGGCGGGTGCCGAACAGCTCGAAGCGCTGGCTGGCTTTGTCGGTGCCACGATCAACCTGACTGGCAACGGTGAGGCAGAACGCCTCGCTGCCTATCGGGTTACACCCGAGTTCTGGCAGGTGATGGGTCTGCCGGCGCACAGCGGGCGTTACTTCACCGCCGACGAGGATGCGGCGGGCGATCGCGTTGCGGTGATTTCGCACGGGCTGTGGCAGCGCCGCTTCGGCGGAGACAGCGCCGTGGTGGGCCAGGACGTCGTCCTGAACGGTCGCGCCCACCGGGTGATCGGCATCGCCCCGGATTCGTTCCGCTATCCGGGCGACACGCAGATCTACCTGCCGACCTATCTGGGCGAGTCAAACCAGGGGCGCGGAAACAACTACCTGATGGTGATCGGTCGCATGTCACGGGGCGCCACGCTGGAGCAGCTCGAGGCCAGCCTTGTTGCGGTGAACGCGCGCCTGGCGGAAGAGTTTCCCGATAACCATGCCGGACTTTCGGCACGTCTTACGCTGCTGCCCGTGTTGCTCAACAGCCGGGTCGAACAGCCGCTGCTGATCCTGCTGGGTGCCTCGGCTCTGGTGTTGTTGATCGCCTGCGCCAACCTGGCCAATCTTCTGCTGGTGCGCGGCAGCCAGCGGCAGCGTGAGCTGGCCGTCCGTGCGGCGATGGGTGCCGGCCGCCTACGCTTGCTGCGTGCGGTAATTGCCGAGTCGCTGGTAATCGCCCTGGCAGGCGGAATCGCCGGCGTGGCGCTGGCGGCCGCGGCGGTACCGGCCTTGCTGACCCTGGCGCCAGAGATCATTCCAAGCCACGGCGCGCCGGGCATGAACCTGTCGGTGATCGGCATTTCGCTGCTCATCGCCGTGGCGACAGTGCTGCTGTTTTCGCTGTGGCCGGCGCTGCGCGTGGCCTCGACCCAACCCGGGCTGGCGATTCAGGAGGAAGGTCGGTCGGGCGCAGGCGGACAGAAGAAGGCTCGCGCGCGCTCGCTGCTGGTGGCCATTGAAGTGGCGCTGTCGCTCACCCTGTTGGTAGGCGCCGGGCTGCTGATTGAAAGTCTGCGTCAGATTGGCCGCATCGATGGTGGGGTCACCACCGAGGGAGTGCTGACGGCCGCCGTGGTGATCGAAACTGCGCCAACGCAAGCCGGTGAGGATGTACTTGACTGGTACCGGCGCCACACCCAGGTACTGGCGCCGGCAATGCAGGCGCTGCTGGAACGGGTGCGTGCCATTCCCGGAGTCGAAGCTGCCGGCATCAGCGACGCACTGCCACTCTCAGGTCTCGACAACGCCAGTTCCGACATCAGCATCATCGGGCGCGAAGTTGCCGACGGCCAGCCGCGGCCGGGCGCCAACTGGCGCTTCGTTTCTCCCGGTCTGTTTGAGGCGCTTGGCATGCGAATCGTTCGAGGCCGTGATCTGGACGACAGCGATCAGCGCATCGGCGCATTTCCGACCCAGGTGCTGATCAACGAGACCTTTGCGAAGCGCTATTTTGAAGGCGCCGATCCGATCGGTCAGCAGATCGTCTTCCTGGGCGACGAGCACAAGCAGATCGTCGGCGTGGTGAATGACACCCGCCTCTACGGCATCGAGCGCGAGCCGGTGGCCGAGGTTTACATGCCGCACGTCAATGCCACACAGGGGCAGCACTATCTGGCGCTGAAGGTACGTGGCGAGCCGATGGCCTATGCCGAGCAGCTACGCAACGCGGTGCGCGAAGTCAGTCCGAACATTCCGGTCTTTGAGCTGCGCAGCATGGATCAGCTGGTCGCAGGTACCACCCAGATGCGGCGCTTCAACATGAGCCTGATGGCGGTGTTCAGTGGCGTCGCCCTGCTGCTCGCGATGCTGGGCCTGTACGGTGTGATCGCTTATTCGGTGACCCAGCGTCGCCACGAAATCGGCATTCGCATGTCCTTGGGCGCAGCGCCCGGCAGTGTGGTTCGCATGGTGCTGGGGCAGGGCATGCGCCTGGTTGGCGCAGGACTCGCACTCGGCTTGTTGGGTGCGTTCGCACTCAATCAGGTAATTGCTTCGCAGCTCTACGGCGTGTCACCCACCGATTCGGGAGTGATCCTGAGCGTGCTGTTGCTGCTGGCCGGCGCGGCAGCACTGGCCTGTGCGATCCCGGCGGCACGCGCCAGCCGGGTGCCGCCGATGACGGCGCTGCGCAATGACTGATCCACAGACAGATATGCGTTGCAACACAGGGGAGCAAAGCCATGATTGAACGAATCGCCTCCGCCTGTCGCCTCGCCGTTCGAGGCTTGCTCGCGCGGCCCGGTTTTGCGCTGGTCGTGGTCATGACCCTGGCCTTTGGCATTGGCGCCAACGTGGCGATTTTCTCGCTGTTCCAGCAGATGCTGTTGCAGCCTCTGCCAGTGCAGGCGCCCGAAGAGCTGGTCAATCTGGCCTCCCCGGGACCCAAGTCCGGATCGACCTCCTGCAATGATGCCGGCAATTGCGATTACGCCTTCAGCTATCCCATGTTTCGCGATCTGGAGCGTCTGCAGACACCGTTCGACGGAATGGCCGCGCATCGGATCGTGGGAGCGAACCTGGCCTATGAAGGCCAGACCCAGTCTGCCAGCGGCATGCTGGTGTCAGGCTCGTATTTTGGCGTGCTTGGTCTTCAGCCGGCACTGGGTCGCTTGCTGGGCCCGCAGGATGACCGCGTCGACGGTGAAGCCGAGGCCGTGGTGCTGGGGCATGCCTACTGGCGCAATGCCCTGGGAGGCGATCCGTCGGTGATCGGTCGCACCCTGGTGGTCAATGGCAAGCCCCTCAGCATCGTCGGGGTTGCGCCGGAAGGTTTTGGCGGGACCACGCTCGGCAACCGCGCAAACGTTTTCCTGCCGATCACGTTCCGTTGGCTGCAGCAGCCCAGCTCCCTGCCCAATCATGTCGATCGGCGCAGTTACTGGGTGTACGCCTTCGCCCGCCTGAAACCCGACACCACGATCGAGCAGGCCGCTGCTGCCATGCAGCCGACCTACCGCGGAATCATCAGCGAGATCGAGCTGCCTTTGCAGAGCGGTATGAGTGAGCAGGGCATCGAACGGTTCAAGACCAAACCACTGTTGCTTGAACCGGGGCTGCGTGGACAAAGCCGGGTTCCGGACAATGCCCGCGCACCCTTGAGCATCCTGCTGGCGGTCACCGCCCTGGTACTGCTGATTGCCTGCGTCAATATTGCCAACCTGATGTTGGCGCGCGGCGCCTCGAGAGAAGGTGAAATGGCGGTGCGCGCGTCGCTCGGCGCCAGTGGCGCGCGTCTCGCCAGCCAGCTGCTGGGCGAATGTCTGTTGCTGGCCTTTCTGGCCGGTATCGCCAGTCTGCCCATGGCAATGCTGACCTTGAAAGCGGTAGCCGCACTGCTGCCTGCCGAGGCCGCTGAATTGCTGGCCAACAGTCTGGACTGGCAGGCGGCAGCCCTGGCCATGGGCGTTGCGCTGGTATGCGCGCTGCTTTTTGGCCTGTACCCGGCCCTGCGCTCAGCGCGGGTGCAGCCGTCCGAAGCACTCAAGGCACAGAGTTCGCGCGGCACTGGTGGCAAAGCTGCCAATCGCTTCCGCATGGGACTGGCGATCGCGCAGGTGGCGTTCTCGATGGCGCTGCTGGTGTTGGCTGGACTCTTTACCCAGAGCCTGATCAACATCAGCCGGGTCGATCTGGGTGTTCGGGTGGATTCGATCAGCACCTTCTACATTTCGCCCGAGCTCAACGGGTACAGCCCGCAGGCTTCGATGCAATTGTTCGACCGATTGGAAGAAGAACTTGCGGCAGTTCCGGGCGTGGCCTCGGTGGCTTCGTCCATGGTGCTTCTGCTGTCTGGCAACGACTGGAGCAACAACGTCTCGGTCGAGGGCTTCGAGGCAGGTCCCGACTCCAATACCGACTCGGTGATGAACTACGTAGGCAGCGGCTTCTTCCGCACCGTGGACATGGGCCTCGTGGCGGGTCGCGAGTTCACCGAGGCAGACAATCTTGATGCGCCCAGGGTCGCGATCGTGAATCGCCAGTTTGCCGAGCGTTTCGGTCTGGGCAACGAGGCAGTCGGCAAGCGCATGGCAAGGGGGGCGAGTGAGGAACTGGATATCGAGATTGTCGGCGTGGTGCGGGATGCCAAATACAACAACGTCAAGGACGCCGTAGGGCCGCAGTTCTTCCTGCCGCGCCGGCAGTCGGATTCGCTCGGGACGATGAACTTCTACGTACACAGCGCCGTGCCGGCCGAGCAGATAATTGCAGCGGTGCCTGGCGTGATGGCGCGGCTCGATCCCAACCTTCCGGTCAACGACCTGCGCAGCCTGCAGCAGCAGGTGCGCGACAACGTCATGCTGGATCGATTCGTCGGCACCCTGGCCGCCGCTTTCGCTGCGCTCGCTACCCTGCTGGCTGCCATGGGACTGTATGGCGTGCTGTCCTACACCGTGGCGCAGCGAACCCGCGAGATCGGCCTGCGTCTGGCATTGGGCGCGCAGCCATCGATGTTGCGCGGCATGGTGCTGCGCCAGGTGGGCTTCATGGCCCTGATCGGCGGGGTGATCGGTCTGGCCGTGGCGATAGCGCTTGGCCAAGGTGCCAGCTCGCTGCTGTTTGGCGTGAGCTCCAGCCAACCCGGCGTGATTCTGGCGGCAGTACTGGCGCTGGGTGCAGTGGTGCTGCTCGCTGGCTATCTGCCGGCGCGTCGCGCTTCGCGCATCGATCCGATGCTTGCCCTGCGCAACGAATGAGGAGCAGTGAGACATGAGCGTATTTGCACAGGAAATCAGACTGGCCCTGCGCGGCCTGGTGCGCACGCCATGGTTCAGTCTGACGGCACTGCTGATGCTGGCAGCCGGGCTTGGCATGTGCCTCTACATGTTCGGCGCCATCCAGTCCTTCATCTTCACCCAGCCTGCTTTCCACGATCCGGATCAGGTGCTGTACTTCGACCTGCGCAATCAGCGCAGCGGGGCGCGAAACGTTGACACCACGCTGACACATTACGAATTCCTGCGCGAGCGCCAGACCAGCCTGGCATCGATCGGTGCGTTCTATGTGGGTACTGCAAACCTCAGTGACGCTGATCGACCGGAACGTCTTTCCGCAGGATTCGTTACGCCATCAGTACTGGAGGTGGCGGGAACCTCGCCCGTGCTCGGTCGTTCCCTGCAGCCCACCGATGGTCTGCCAGGCGCTGCGCCGGTAGTCCTGCTGTCGCATGCGGTGTGGCAGAACCGGTACGGCGCCGACCCGTCGATCATTGGCCGCGACGTGCGTGTCAATGGCCAGCGCAGTCAGGTAGTCGGCGTGATGCCGGAGCGATTCTCGTTTCCGGCGCGTGAGGCATTGTGGATTCCCCTGCGTTACGACGCGGTGCAACCGGAAGCAGGAGGCTCACCGATCAGTGTGCAGATCGTTGGGCGCATGCAGGTCGATGCGCGCATTGCCTCGGTGCAATCCGAGTTCGATGCTCTGCTGCGCAGCCACGCTGAAGAACATCCGGCACGCAAGGCGCCTGATGGCGTCGTGCTGAAGAAGTTCTCGCATCAGTTCGTCAACGAGATCACTCGCGGCATCCTGTTGACCATGTTTGCCGCCGTCGTGCTGGTGCTGGTAATGGCCTGCACCAATGTCGCCAATTTGTTCGTCGCGCGCAGCGTGGCGCGACTGCGCGAAACCGCGATCTGCAGTGCGATCGGCGCCAGCCGCACGCGCCTGTTGACGCGCCTGGTCGCCGAGGCCGGCGTGCTTAGCCTGCTGGCTGCCGCCCTCGGCTTCGGCATGGCGCAGTGGGCCGGCTGGGCGACGGTGCGCGCAGTGCATGCCAGCGAAGATGCACCGCCAAACTGGACGGCTGAACTGGTGATCGACGGCTGGAGTTTTCTGGCGGCCGCCGCGCTGGCCCTGTTGGCGACCCTGGCGGCCAGTGCAATTCCGGCACTGCGCCTGATGCGCAGTGACCTGAATCAGGCCTTGCGCAGTGGCGGCGCAGGCAGCATCGGCGGTTCGGCCATGGGCCGCAAGCTGGTGGTATTCCAGGTTGCCCTTTGCACCGTGCTGCTGGTCTGCTCGGGGCTCACCATTCTCAGCGCGGTTCGCCAGCAAACCGTGGAACCGGGCGTGCGAACCGAAGGCGTGCTGACCGGCCGAGCGGGCCTGTTTCAAGGCAGCTATCCCGACGATGCCGCGTTGACGCGGTTCGCCGAACGCCTGCAGTCCGAGTTGCGGACCATTCCCGGCGTTACCCACGCGACCCTGTCCACCAGCTTGCCAATGACACGTAGCTCGCGCAATTTCATCGAACCCGAGGGCTTCGCGGTTGACGCCGAGATCGGGCCACCCCTGGCCGATGCGGTTGCGGTGGACAGCGCGTTCTTCGACGCCTTCGCGATTGCGCAGCAGAGCGGCCGCGGCTTCTCCAGCACGGACCTGGCTGACAGTCTGCCGGTGGCAATTGTCAGCCGTGGCTTTGCGGCCGCGTATTGGCCGGGTCTCGACCCCATCGGTCAGCGTCTGCGCCTGGGGCGCGACGAGTCCGTCGGTGAATGGCGCACGGTGGTGGGTGTCGTGGGCGATGTGCATCATGAAGCCGAGGACGCCGCCGGCCAGCCGCGCGTGGTCTACACGCCGCTGGCTCAGACGCCGGCGCGCTTTCTCAGCTTCGCGCTGATCGGCCCGGCCGACACCGATTCTCTGCATGATGCGGTTCGCGCGGCGGTGCAGCGCGTCGATCCCGATCTGCCGGTGTACTGGTTGCGCAGCTTGGATGACTGGATTCGCGAGTCGCGCTTCGAAAATGAGCTGCTGGCCATGCTGTTCGGTGCCTTCGGTCTGTTCGCATTGTTCCTGACTGCCGCCGGCATCTATGCAGTGCTTGCACACAGCATCAGCCAGCGGCAGCGTGAGATCGGCGTGCGACGCGCTCTGGGTGCCGACAATCGAGGTCTGCTGCGCATGCTCGTCGGACAGAACGGACGTCTGCTTGGCATTGGTTTGGCGTTCGGTCTGGTCGGCGCCTTGCTGTTCTCGCCGCTGCTGCAGCGCGTGCTGTTCGCGGTCGATCCGCGCGACCCGCAGGCGGTTGGCATGGCGCTGGCGGCCTTGCTGGTGACTGTCGCCATTGCCGCGGTTGTGCCGGTGCGGCGCGCCCTGCGGGTGGAACCGATGGCTGCATTGCGGCAGGACTGATGATGGGACCTCGAACGGGAATACGCTCGAAATGATCTGGATTGCCGATCTACGCTATGCCGTGCGCGGACTGCTCAAGCGACCGCTGTTCGCGCTGGTGGCCGTGCTCAGCCTGGGACTTGGCATTGGCGTCAACACGGCAATCTTTTCCCTGTTCCACCAGGCCGTACTGAAGCCACTGCCGGTAGTCGAGCCTGGTCGCCTTATCAACCTGAATGCCCCAGGACTCAAGACCGGATCGACCTCCAACAACACGGCCGGCCGGCGCGATGCCATCTTCAGCTATCCGATGTTCCGCGACCTGCAGGCTGCGCCGGCGGTTCAGTCAGCCTTGCGCGGTATCGCTGCGCACCGCTCTTTCCAGACCAATATCGCGCTCGATGGCGAGACCGTCAGCGGCACTGGCATGCTGGTTTCGGGCAACTACTTCACGCTGCTGGGCCTGACGCCTGCCGTCGGGCGGCTGCTGATTGAAGGCGACGACGCGCAGATCGGCGCCGGGCGTGTGGCGGTTCTCAGCCATGCCTACTGGCGCAACGCACTAGGTGGTGACGCGCAGGTTGTTGGGCGCAGCATCCAGGTCAATGGCGAGGCGCTGGAGATTGTCGGTGTGGCGCCCGAGGGTTTCGAAGGCACCACGTTTGGAACACGGCCACAGGTATTCGTTCCGATCAGCTCGCGTTGGCTGCTGCAGCCGCAGTCGCGCGCCGATCACGATGACCGCATGAGCTATTGGGTTTACCTGTTTGCTCGATTGGCCCCCGGTGTCGATCCGGCGCAAGCCACTGATGCCCTCAACGTCCCATACACCGCATTGCTGCGTGATATCGAGCTGCCCCTGCATGAGCGCTTCGACGAAGGCCAGCGCGAGCAGTTCCTGGCGCGCCGCATCGAGATCGAAGCCGGCGAGCGCGGCCAGAGCAGCGTTGCACTTTCGGCGCGCACGCCGATGCTGTTGCTGCAGGCGGCAGCGTTCCTGGTCTTGCTGGTGGCCTGCCTGAATATTGCCAATCTGCTGCTGGCGCGCGGAGCAGCGCGCGCGGGCGAGTTCGCGATACGCGCCTCGATCGGCGCGAGTCGCGGGCGACTATTGCGTCAGTTGCTGGTCGAGGCTGCGGCGCTGGCCCTGTGTGGCGCCGCACTGTCCTTGCCATTGGCCAGTGCGGCAATCCAGGGCCTGCTTGCGTACCTGCCGGGCAACACCGGCACCAGCTTGAGCGCCCGGCTTGACGGCGCTGCCCTGGTGTTTGCGGCTGGTCTGGCCTTGCTCACGGTTCTGTTGTTCGGATTGCTTCCGGCACTGCAGGTGGCGAGGGTTTCCACCATGAGTGTGCTGCGTGGTGACAGCGCCAACAGCACAGGAACCCGGGCCGCGGGGCGTTTCCGTGCGGTCTTGGCTACCGCCCAGGTCGGCTTCTCATTGGCAGCACTGGCGCTGGCAGGCCTGTTTGCGCAAAGCCTTGTCAATCTGGGTCGCGTCGACCTGGGCATGCAAGTCGAGCATGTTGCGAGCTTCTCCGTGTCGCCGGGTCGCAGCGGTTACTCGGCAGAGCGAGCCGCAGCCCTGTTCGACCGCCTTGAGGAGCAGATCGCGGCCTTGCCAGGCGTACAGTCGGTAGCCCTGTCCATGGTGCCCTTGATGACGGGCAGCGATTGGGGCACCAATGTGTCGGTGGAAGGTTACGAGCGTGGTCCACAGACGACCGATCCGTTCGTCAATGAGGTCGGCGACGACTACTTCGCCACGCTCGGCATTCCGTTGTTGGCTGGACGCAGCTTCAGCCCGTTGGATAGCGCCGGCAGCGCGCGCGTGGCGATAATCAACCGGCGTTTTGCCGAACACTACGGCCTGGGTGCCAATCCCATTGGCAAGCGCATGGCCACCGGGCGAAGCGATGATCTCGACATCGAGATCATCGGACTGGTCGCCGACAGCAAGTACAGTCGGGTCAAGGAAGACGATCCGATCCAGTTCTTCCTGTCGCGTCGGCAGAATCCGGATGTCGCCGAGATGACCATGTACGTGCGCAGCCACGGCGAACCGCAGAAGCTGCTCGCGGGCCTGGCGCGGGTTGCGGCAGAGATTGACCCAAACCTGCCGCTGGAGAACCTTCGCACCATGCCGCAGACCATTGCGCAGAACCTGGCTGTGGACCGCTTCGTGGGCTCGCTTGCTGCGGCGTTTGCCTTGCTCGCCACGGCCTTGGCCGCGCTGGGTTTGTATGGCGTGTTGACCTACACCCTGTCGCAACGGCAGCGCGAGATCGGCCTGCGCATGGCCTTGGGCGCAGCGCCGCGTCGTCTGGCGGGCATGCTGATGGCCCAGGTAGGTTGCCTCACCGGGGTCGGCATGCTGTTGGGTCTGCTGGTGGCGATTGCCCTGGGTCGCGCGGCACAGTCCCTTCTGTTTGGCCTGGAAGGGCACGATCCGCTTGTCTTGCTGAGTGCCATTGTCGTGCTGACGGTGATTGCCTTTGCCACCGCCTGGATGCCAGCGCGTCGCGCCGCGCGCATGGATCCGATGATTGCCTTGCGTCACGAATGAACCGATTGGAGATGTCACCATGAACAGCTGGACCATGGACCTGCGCTACAGCCTGCGCAGCCTGATCGCCAAACCGGCCCTGGTGCTGGTAGCCGTGTTCACCCTGGCGCTGGGCATCGGTGCCAACACCGCGATTTTCTCGGTGCTCAATGGACTGTTCCTGGCGCCGCTGCCGTATCCGCAGGGCGAGCAACTGGTGGACGTGTACAACACCTACCCGACCAGCAATCTGGCCTATGCCGGCACCTCGATTCCCGACTATCTCGATCGCAAGGAGCAGGCCAGCAGCCTGGAGGATATGGCCCTCTACACCGGCGTCAGCCTCAATCTGGCCGAGCGGGGCAGCCAGCCCGAGCGTCTTATCGGACTACGCGCCACGTCTTCCTTGTTCAGCACGCTGGGAGTCTCCGCCGCTCTCGGACGGGTGTTCGATGCAGAACACGATGTCATTGGCCAGGACAAGGTCGTGGTGCTGAGCCATGCGCTGTGGCGCAACCGTTTCGACGCCGACCCGGCCATGGTTGGTCGTGACCTGCGCTTTTCTGGTGAGACCTACCGCGTCATCGGTGTGATGCCGGAACACTTCGGCTTTCCCTCGCCGCAAACCCAGCTCTGGATTCCTTTTGCCTTCACCGATGCACAGCGGACTGACAACGAGCGCGGCAACGAGTACTCGCAGTCGGTCGGTCGGCTGCGCGCTGATGCCAGCATCGAGCGTCTGCATGCCGAACTCGATGCCATCGTCGCGCGCAACGCCGATCGGATCGCGGCGGTCGATGGTGACGGTGCCGCGCGTTTTGCCACCTATCTGCGTGGCGGCAATTTCCTTGGTCGTGCCCAGCCGCTGCGCGAACTGCAGGTCGGCGATTCGCGCCCCATGGTGATGATCCTGCAAGTGGCAGTTGGCCTGGTGCTGCTGATCGCGGCTGCCAACGTCGCGAACCTGCTGCTGACCCGACTCAATGCGCGGCAGAAGGAGTTGGCGGTGCGTAGCGCACTGGGCGCGAGCCGGCTGCGCATCGCGCGCCAGCTGCTGATGGAATCGCAATTGATTGCGCTGGCCGGTTGCGTTATCGGAATCGGGCTGGCCCTGCTGTTGATCGAATTGCTGCCATCGATAGGCATCAGCGGCGGCAATGCGCAGTACCCGATTGGTATCGATGCCCCGGTGCTTGGCTTTGCCGTTGGGCTGAGCGTGGTCACCGGCGTGCTGGCGGCATTGCTGCCGGTGCTCAGCCTGCTGGGCAATCCTGTCAGTCGGGTGATCAATGACAGCGGACGGCTGTCTGGCGGTGGCCGCATGGCGGGCGCCTCGCGCAGCTCGCTGGTGGTGGCGCAAGTGGCCCTGGCGACGGTCCTGCTGGTCGGCGCCGGCCTGCTGCTGCGCAGTTTCAACGGCCTCCAGCAGGCTTCGCCGGGGTTCGATTCCGAGGGCGTGATGACGGCGCTGATCTCATTGCCCATGGAGCGCTATGGCGAGCAGGCCCAGCGCGCCGCATTCTTCGAATCCCTGCTGGGCGAAGTGCGTGCCATCCCCGGCGTGGAGGGCGCCAGCATCACCTCCAACCTGCCGTTTTCCGGCAACAACTCGCAGGGCAGCTATGGCATCGACGGCTTCGTGGTTTCCGATGCCAGCGCCTCGCCGCACGGCATGCAGCGCTACATCGACGAACAGTTCTTCGACACGCTTCGCGTTCCCTTGCTGAAGGGGCGCGGCTTCAACGTGTCAGATTCGGCCGAGTCCGAGCCGGTCGTGATCATCGATGCCTTCCTCGCCGAGAAGTACTTTGCCGACAAGGATCCGATCGGCCAACGCATCAATCGCGGCGACGGCTCACCCTGGGCCACCGTGGTCGGCGTGGTGGGGACGGTCAAGCACGGCAGCCTGCGCGAGCAGGTCAGCAAGGAAACTCTCTACTGGCCTTATCGACAGACCATGTCGAGCAGTGCGGCATTGTTGTTGCGCGGGCCCAGTGCCAGTTCGGAAGCTACCGCCGACGCGGTGCGCGCCGCAGTACAACGGGTCGATCCCGAACAGCCAGTCTTCAGTCTGCTGACGCTTGATGAGCGCATCGCGCTCAGCCTGCAACAGCAGCGTGCGCCGATGCATCTGCTGCTCGGGTTCGCGGCCGTGGCACTGCTGTTGTCGGCGATCGGCATCTATGCGGTGTTGGCCTTCAGTGTCGGGCAACGTTCGGGCGAGTTGGGTGTGCGCATGGCGGTGGGCGCCGGCGGTCGCCAGATCCAGGCACTGGTGATGGGGCAGGGTGCGCGACTGGCCGGCCTTGGGCTGGGCATCGGCGTCCTGCTGGCCCTGGTGCTGGGGCAGTTCGCTGAGGCGCAGCTGTTCGGCGTCAGTGCTCGGGATCCTTTGACCTTCATGCTGGTTCCACCATTCCTGGCGGGCGTGGCGATGCTGGCCTGCTGGCTGCCGGCGCGCCGTGCGGCGCGGCTCGACCCGATGCTGGCCTTGCGCAAGGACTGATCGATGCGAGTTCTTGGTCTTTTTCATGCAATGACTGATGCCTGGCGCCTGCTGCGCGCCCGTCCGTTGGGCAATCTCGCTGCGGTTCTGGTGCTGGCAGGTGGCCTGTCTGCACTGCTGCTGGTGGGAGCGCTTTCCGATCTGCTGCGCGGCGCGGTGCCGGACTCGGTACCGGCCGAGGAGGTCTTCGCCTTCGGCGTGCAGAGTGGCGGCGGCCGCACCTTTCTGATGTTGCCGCGCGACGAAGCCCTGCAGCTGCGTGCCGAGGTGCCAGGACTGGCGGACGCCGCGCTGTACGGCTGGAGCGACTTCAATCTGGCCGAAGGCACGGGAACCGAAAGCGGCCCCGCCGAACGGGTGGCCGGCGTGCTGACCGATGGTGACCTGTTTGCCGTGCTGGGCTGGCCAATGGCCATGGGACGCGGCTTTCGTGCCGATGACTTCCTGCCCGGCGCAGCGGGAGCCGTGGTGATCGGTGAGCGCCTGTGGCGCAGCCGTTTTGGCGCCGCCCCTGACATCGTCGGACGCAGCATCCGGCTCGATGGAGAGACGGTTGTCGTGGTGGGCGTGCTGCCGCCGCAGCGCGCATTCCCATTCCAGAATCAGGTGTACCGCGCCATCGATCTGGCCAGTGCCGGTGATCGCGGCGCCGGCCAGTGGCGCACCTTGGCACGCATAGGCGATCCGCAGATCCTGCAGCAGACCCACGCCGCCATCGCCGCCGTGCAGCTCGAGCGCGAGCGCAGCCTGGGCGAGGATGCGCTGCGCTCCCCGATTCGACTGGTGCGCGAATGGGAAGACTCGGCCAATCCTGATTCGGCAATGCTGGGGTTTGTGCTGCTCGTGGTGGCTGGCCTGGTAATGCTGCTGGCGGCAAGCAATGCCGGTGGCCTGGTGCTGGTGCAGTGGCTGGGTCGCGGCCGCGATCTGGCCACCCGCCACGCACTGGGAGCGACCCGCGCCCGCGTTCTCGGTGGCCTGCTGATGCACGGAGTAATCCTGGTGTTGCTGGCCTGGACATTGGCCGCGGTGCTTGCCCAGGCCGGAGCCGATTATTTCAATGCCTTTCTTTGGCAGTCCCAGAGCGGCATCCCGCTCTACATGCAGGTTGCGCTGTCGGGCAAGGTCTTGCTGGTTGGACTGGGCGCAGCCTTGCTGGCGGTGGTCTGTCTTGTTTATCCAACCTGGCGGCGTTTGCGTCGCGGCGATCTGGCAGTGGACTTGCGCAGTGGATCACGCGGCGTAGGTGCACCGTTCTCACGCCTCGGAGCAGCCTTGTTCGGCCTGCAGACGGTGTTGGCGGTGGTGACGGTGCTGGCTACCCTGCAGGCCTTGCAGGGCGCCGCCGAACTGCTCAATCGTTCGCTGGGACTTGAGACCGAACAGGTGCTGGTGGCGCGCTTCAACGTCGGCGATGCCGAACGTGGCGCCGCATTCGCCACGCGTCTGCGCGAAGTGCTGGCGGAGGAGCCCGGCGTGCTGGCGGTGAGCATCGCGGAGACCATACCCATGGCCAGCGTGATGCAGGCCGATGTGCTGCGAGGCGATCGGCGACTGCGGGCCGACTACGCGCCGGTGGATGCCGGATTTCGCGAAGTGTATGGCCTTGGTCTGCGCAGCGGCCGCTGGTTCGACGCAAACGAGATTGCCGAGCAGAAGCCGGTGGCGGTGATCGACCCGGTGCTGGCCAAGTCTCTGTTTGGTGACCTGGATCCGGTGGGCATGAGCTTTCGGCGCGAAGGCGGGCGTGAGCCGCAAGAGCTGCAGGTGATAGGAGTCAGCGAGCGTGTCTTTCTTGCCCGGCATCTGGGCAGTGATCCGCCCGCACTGTTCGTACCCGCCACGGTGAGTGGTCGCGGCGAGTTCGGCTTGGCCCTGCGCGTGCAGGGCGCGCCGCAGGACTATTCCGCGCGCCTGCAGGCCATTGCCCTTGGTGTTGATCCAGACATGGCCCTCACCGATGTCGGCCCCTATGCCAACCTGCGCGCCAAAGAGTTGGGCTGGACCCGGCTTGTGGTCGGTCTGTTTGCGCCACTTGGACTGCTCGCCCTGGTGCTGGCAGGTACCGGATTGACGGCCTTGCTCGGCAGCCTGGTGGCCCAGCGGGTGCGCGAGATCGGCCTGCGCCGCGCCCTTGGCGCGCGCGCTCCGAGCCTGGTGCGAGCGCTGCTGGGGCGGATTTCGATCTGGGGCTGTGGCGGCTTGCTGGTTGGCATAGCGTTCGCCTTCGCGCTCGTCCATCCCATGGGCGATAGCGTTTACGGCCGGAGTCCGCTCGATTGGTTCAGCGTGCTCGGTACGGTGATCGTGATGCTGCTGGCGCTGGCCTTGGCCGTAGCACTGCCATTGCGACGCGCCTTGCGCATCGAGCCTACCGAGGCATTGCGGGACGGCTGAGTCGACTGATTCGGGCGGGGTGAGGGCAGGACTGGTAAGTGGTTCGATCGCTGCTCTGGGTCCATTGCTGCGCGCTGGCCTCGATCAGCGCCTCACCACGAACGGATGGAGGGGTGCTGCGCGCTGGCCTCGATCAGCGCCTCACCACGAACGGATGAAAGGGTGCTGCGCGCTGGAGTCGATCGGCGCCTCACCACGAATCTGCAGGCGAGCGCTCGCAGCTAATCAGGCGATCCCACTACGAAAGCGTAGACGATGAAGCCACCGATCAACACACTGCCGAGCGCGTAAGGCAGCAGGCTTCGAGTCGCAAGTGGCACGGCCCACAGGGCAAATCGGCGGTGCAGCTTCCAGGGAACGAAGAGCAGCACCAGGGTCGTGACCAGCAGCAGGTAGCCGAACCCCCGAAACACCACTTCGTAGGCCATCTGCGACGCGAAGTGCACGAACGCTGCCCCAACCAGAATCCGCATGCCCATCTCGATGTAGTGAAGCCGGGCGGTGGCCGCAAATCCCCCGAGCATTCGCCGCAGGGTGGATGGCCACAGTACGGCAGCGAGTGCCTGGAGCAGGAAGAAAAGGGTGGCCGCAATGACTACGGTTCCAGACAGAGCAAGCATCTTTGCCTCTGGGGCTAGTTCGGGTGGCAGGGTCAGGAGCTGCAGCCGGCGAGTATGAACTCATGAAATGACCGAGCCTATTGGCACCGTGGTCTGCCTCGCTTGCCTGACGCCCGATGCCCGGGAACGCAATGGCGTCGCAGTGGATCAGAAGCGTTGCACCAGCTGTGCATACCAGAAGCGCCCGGGCAGCGGATAGGCCGGGTCGAAGCTGTTGGCGAAGGTCGAATAGGAAATCGGCGGGTTGCGATCGAATGCGTTGCGCAGGCCGAACACGACCCGTCCATCCCAAGGTGTTTCCCAGCCGGCCTGCAGATCGACATAAGTCCGCGTAGCCAGGCGGTTGGAAGGAAAGCCGGGGATGACCTGGCTGGGTAAATCAGGATCGCTGCAAAGCTCTGGGCGACCGAACTGGGCCGGGTTGATGCAGGCTTCGTCCAGTGCCGAGTAGTACCGCGCGATCGTACTGGCCGACCAGGCGCCGCGCTGCCAGGACAGGCTCAGGTTGGAACGCAGGTGAAAGCTTGGCTCGCGATTCAGAACGTTTCCGAGCGCTGAGCGTCGTCCGGAGCCGCGTGGCGATTCAAAGCTGTAGCGTGTCATGTGGCTCGCATCAAGGGCCACGGTGAACAGGCCAAGGCTGGTATTACGTCGGTAGTTGAGCCCAAGATCCCAGCCCTCTACTTCCAGTTCGCCGGAATTGAGCTGGCGCGCGTCAACCGCAAGCAGTTCGCCGTTGGCGTCGCGCAGGGTGCGGTCGCAGGCCTCGGGCACACCGGCGTCGGCGCAGAAATGCAGCAATTCGACGTAGTCCGGTTGGGAAATGGCGTCAGCGATATGCACCCGGTACCAGTCAAGGCTGAGGTCAAAACCCGTGGCCCAGGGTGGATTCCAAACCAGGCCGGCACTGCGGCTGCGCGAGCTTTCTGGCCGCAGGGCTGCATTGCCGCCGTCCAGAACATCAAACAGCGCGCCGGCAGGATCGTACTGGCCGCCTGGCACGCCGTCGGCCGCGCAATTGGCGCGCTGCGTGGCATCGGGTTGGTTCTCGGCAGCGCAGGGATCGCGCTGCAGGCCGTCGAAGCTCTCTGTGATAGGAAAATACAGCTCGGACACGATCGGCGCGCGAAAGCCTTCGGCGTGACTGACGCGCACCATCAGCTGCTCGATCGGCTTCCAGCGCAGGCCTGCTTCGAGATTGCTGGTACTGCCAAAACTGTCATAGCGCGAATGACGCAGCGCGGCGCTGGTTTCCAGCAGGCTGGCGCCGGGTACCGAGTCCAGCAGGGGCGCCGACAGTTCCAGATAGGCTTCGTGCACGCTCTGGCGGCCGCCATACGACGTATCGGTAATTCCCTGGGTAGCCACGCGGCGCGGGTCGAGGCGACTATTGCCGGCTTCGCGGCGATATTCGTAGCCCGCGGCAAAGGCCAGCGAACCGGCTGGCAGCTCGAGTAGATCACCGTCCAGGTGAAGGTGCAGCAGGCGTGATTCGGTGCGGGTGCGATCCTGCCCGGCATAGTAGAGGTAGCCCAGCATCTCCGGGGTCAGCGCGTCCGGTCCATGAAACGCGTCGAGCGGCACGCAGCCATCCACCACGGCTGCCCGCGTGCCACAGCGAGCAACGCCTCCCGCGTCGCGGAACGAAGGGCCGAGCGCCAACCGGAGGCGGGCGGGATCGAGCAGACCTTCAGTGTTCGCCTCGATGTCGTAACGTCCGAACACGGCATCCGCTCCCCAGGACAGGAACCGTCCACCGACATCCCAGATACCGGACAGGCCGGCAGCGATACGCACGGTGTCGGCGTCCTGCCCGAAGCGACGCAATTGCCTGCCTGGGCGCAGGGCCATGCTGGTAACCGGCTGGCCGAAGGGGTTGTGGACGTGATCGGCCGGCACCACCACGTTGTTGGCTCCGCCGAACAGCGTGCTCAGCATGATCGGGTTGGGCGCCAACTCCTGCGACGAAAGGCGTTCGTTGTAGACCACCTGCAGGCTGGCGGTAACGGTGTCGCCCAGCTCGCGCCGTGCGTTCAAGAACAGCGCGCTGCGTTCCTGCGGAGTAAGCAGGTAATTGTCCTGGGCGTAGTTGTAGCCGTCGTTGGCAAGGTCAAACAGGCGGTAGTCGCCGGTGACCGGATCAAGAGTTGAGCGGTTGAGCGGCCCCGGACGGCCATCTGGCGAAGGGCACACACCATTGGCCGGATAGGTACCTGCCGGGTTGAACGGACAGATGCCGCGAGATCCAAATCCGAACAGGCCAAAGGGCGTGAACAAACTGGCGCCGGCGCGCACATCGGTTGGCGGCAAGCCGAACACCGGAACGGCCGAGATCTCGCGGTCGCGCGCGAACACCGGATCCTGACGCTGATGACTGAGGCTAACGCTGAGATGGCCGGCCTCACCAGCCCAGCCACTGGTCAGCTCCAGCGAGCGGGTGCGGCCGTCGCCCTGCTCGTAGGCGCCGATCTGGGCGCGTGCTTCGTGACCTTCGAAATCGCGCCGTGTGGTGAGGCTCACCACGCCGGCGATGGCGTCCGAGCCGTAAATCGCCGAAGCGCCGTCCTTGAGAACCTCGATGCGCTCGATCATGGCCAGTGGAATCGAGTTGAGGTCCACCGCACCATCGATGCCGGGGATCCAGCGCCGCCCATCGACCAGCACCAGGGTGCGTTGATCGCCGAGGTTGCGCAGATCGATCCGTGTGGTGCCATCGCCGCCGTTGTTGAACGTCGTGTTGAACGATGCGCCATGCACCTGCAGGCTCTGCAGGATCTCGCCGACCGAGGCCATGCCGGTCTGCTCTAGCTGGACGCGTTCCAGAACCAGCACCGGCTTCCAGGTCTCGATGTCGATGCGTTTGATGCGTGAGCCGACGACTTCAACGCGGTCCAGGGCGGTCTTCCCTTCCTCGGCCGGCGACGCCATTTCAGGCGACTCCGGCTCTGTGGCGCTCGCCGAGATGCAGGCCAGTCCAATCAGCAAGCCTGCCGCGAGCGCGCGCGGGCCATGCAACGGGGTGGCATCACTGCGCATGGCTGATTCCATCAGGTACGGATGGGATGTCGGGTTCCACTTCCAGGGTCACAGCGTAGAACATCGGCGCTTCCATCGAGCCGCTTCCAGCCTTGAGTCGCACGGCGGCTACCTCACCCACCTCGGTGGGAACATCGAGGCTGGCCAGATTGACGATGCTGGGGGTATGCGAACTGGTGTAGCCACCGTCGCGCTGCTGTGCCGGAAATATCCCGACCCAACCGATGCGTGCGCTGGGAGCCACGATGTCTATCATCCAATTGGTGACGACATCGCGCATCAACTGGATCTCGAGCGCGGTTTCGCGCCCATCGACACCAATCAGCACCACGTCCGCGAAGCGTCGCGGCGGGGCACGTGGTGAAACCGGAACTAACTGCATCACCAACGCATGCACCCGCATTGGCCTCACATCGGCAGGCACCGGGATGTTGCCGCTGTGCGGATTGAATGGGTGGATGCTGATCGACGGTCCACCACCACTGAGCTGCACCCCGCCTTCAACAAGGAAATCAATGCCGTTGAAGCGATGTATTCCGGCCGATACCGTAGTCAGGTCACCGGGAGTCCCTGGATTGCGCGGGCCGGGTCCGCGCAGCGGCAGATTTACTGCGCGACTTAGATCAAGCGGCACAAAGCGCGGATCGACGCCGCTGTCGGGTGCAGCGGCCAGTGTGACTACGTGCTGGGCCGCAGGCGCGAGGGTTGCAGCCGGCGGGCCAGGATCAGCAGCTCGCAGACGTAGGCGCAGGGCTGCCAGTTCCACGTCATCAGGTGGCGCCTCCGCACCGGCTGGGTCCAGCACCTTGGCCAATTGCTGCAGTTGCGAAGCGTCGCTGTAATCCAGCGGCAGCTCCCAAACCAGCCAGCGACCCCGCACGCTGCGCCCCAGCAGGCGGCGACCATCGGGCGCAAACGCCATCTTGGCGATCGCGTCGTTGCCCGCCAACGGCAGCGGCAGCAGGGAACTCAGCCGCTTGGAGCGGTGCAGGTCGAAGATCTGCACGGCGTTGCGCGTGGCCTGGGCGGCGCGATGTCCATCGTGGCTAAGGGCAAAGTCGTACATCGATTCGCCGTTTCCCAGGCCCCGCACATCATGTCGCTCGCTATTCGGTTCCAGCCGACTGATCGAATCGCTGACCAGATTCTGCGCCACCACGCCGCTGCGGCTTGCGATCAAGCGCGGTTCCATACCCGACGAACGCAGATCCCACTGCAGAAGGTCTTTGCATGTGTGAGGATCCCACAGCAGGATGCGGGAGCGGCGCTGCGGTAGCGCCAGGCGCGCCCAGATCGAGCGACCGTCATCGCTGATTGCCGTTGACATGATGGTGCCGCCGGCTTCCGGACGCTCTATGCCGTTGCATGTTGGCGTTGCCCCAGTCAAATCGACCAGGCGCAGGGCAGGCTCGCGGTCGTTGTGCCGCAGTGGCAGGGTCAGTGCGAACTGCCCGAGCGGATCGAGCTCGATGTGGAACAGCGGACCAGCGACGAGCGGTGCCTGGGGCCGAAGCCGGGCCTGATCCAGATCCAGCGTCCAGAGTTGCTCTTGGTAGTCGTCCCCCTGGTAGCCACCAGTGGCGGCCACCAACACCGGCGCCTGGCGCGCGATCTCGACCCGCAGTGGCGTTTGCGGCAGCAGCATTGGCTCGCCGCGCAGCGCCATGCTGTCGCCCTCGAGCACCCGCAGAGTCCGTCCTGCGATGGTGACCAGCCAGCGGCCGTCGGCGCTGAACTCGGCAAAGCGCACACTTTCCGGATGCTCGGCGGCAGGCCCCATCGCGCGCCCCGTTCCGGCGTCAATCACTTGCACGCGGGCGCCGTCCACCGCCACCACGCGTCTCCCGTCGAAGCTGAGCGTGGCCGCAGGCAGTGGCGCCGCTTCCCCCGGCAGCAAGCCCCCCACTGGCATGCGCCACAGACTGAGTAATCCATCGCTGCCGCCCGTGACCAGCAGACCCGACTCGGCGTGCAGATCGAATGCGTGTACGAACAGGTGGCGACTACCGGTCAGCCGGACCGACATCGGCACGGCGAAATTGTCGAACGGTGCTGGCGGTGGCAACTGCCAGGCGCGCAGCTCATTATCGATGGGCCGCAGCAGCAGGTCACCCACTACCCGCACCCGTCCCAGTCGGTTGCTGACGCGCTCTCGAATCGCAGCGGCGCGCGGTCGTCCGGTGGCCACGTCCCAAGCCATGATCGTGCCATCCTCGGCCAGTGCAGCCAGGGAGCGGTCATCCGAGCTGAACTCGAGCCAGCGAATGGTTGCGGGTGGGCTGGAGGGCATTGCACGCTGACTGCCATCGAGCGTATCAACCAGCATCACGCTGCCATCCAGTGTGCCAAGGGCGAGCAGGCTGCCCGAGTGGTTGAAACGCCAGGCGCGTGCCGGCGCGTCCGTCGATAGCTGCAGCGTCCAGCGCAATTCGAACGATGCCGGGTCAAGTAGATCGAAACGCGCGAAATCGTCGGTGCCTACCAGTCCGTGACCGCCCGGTGCAAACATCCACTGAACCCCGTGATGCTTTCGCGGCGGACCCAGGGCGCGCCAGCCATCCACCGTGTGCACCTGCATGCGATCGGGAAAGCGCATCGAAGCGTCACTGCGCCAGCGCACGAGGGCGAGGCTGGCATCCTCGTTGAATATGAGGTCGGAGTACCCGGGCCCGGGTTCCGGTGGCATCAACACCTGGCCGCTTTGGGCGTCGAATGCGATCGTGTCCGAATGCATCGGTGCGGCCAGCACGGGCATTGCCAACAGGCCGACCAGAATGCGCCGGCCATCATCGGTGTAGCGCAGTTGGCCGTGCGGCAGGTCGGCAAATGGCGTGGCGTGAGTCAGTCCTGACGTTGACGTTTCCCAAAGTAGATCGCTGCCTTGGGTAGCGTACTGACGGACCGCCCGGCGACCGTCGGAATGGTGGATCGCTACGGCAAAGCGAGTTCCATCAGGGGCGATCGCCACGCTGCTGATTGCGATTCCCTGTTCGAAACGGACCAGATCGATCAGCCTTGGAGAATTGGCCAGCAATACGCCGATGCGCTGGCGTTCGACCATGGCGTCGTCAAGCCGACCCCCAGATTCCATCTCGATCAGGTTCGCCACCATGCTGCGCAGGCCGCGAAAGCCATTGCCATCGGCCAAGGCGACTTCGGCGGCCTGGCTGCGAGCGCCCCACAGGTGCGAGCGTGCTTCGTCTGCGCTGGATTCGGCGCGGTTCCATTGCAAGGTGGTGGCAAAGAGTCCACCAATCAGGGATAGCAGCAGCAGCGCGCCCAAAGCCGAGAGGCGCGGCTCACGCCGCACCAGGCGAAGTCCGCGTTGCAGTCGATTGAGTGGCCGTGCGCTTACTTCGCGCCCTTCCAGGTAGCGGCCGAGGTCTTCAGCCAATGCGCGTGCGCTGGGGTAGCGCTGAGCTGGATCCTTTTGCAGGCAACACATGCAGATCGCCTGCAGATCCAGCGGAATCCGACGATCGAAGCTGCGCGGTACCGGGGCGTGCAGGCGCACGACCTGCTCCAGGGTCTCGCGAGCGGTTGCACCGCGGAACGGCGGCCGGGCGGTGAGCGCCTCGTACAAGGTCGCTCCGAGTGCGTAGACATCGGTCACCATGCCGAGTCGGCCGTCGGCGATTGCCTGCTCGGGTGCCATGTAGCTGGGAGTGCCGGAAACCTCGCCACTATCCGACGCAAGGGTTTCTTCCAGGCGCCGTGCCAGTCCGAAATCCGCCACCTTGGGTTCGCCGGATTCGTCGAGCAGAACGTTGCCCGGTTTGATATCCAGGTGCAGCACACCCAGTCGGTGCGCATAGTCGACCGCTTCCGCCACCAGGCGCATCATCTCGGCGGCGCGCCGTGGCGTCAGCGCACCCCCTCGCTGAATGCATTCCGCCAGCGACTCGCCGCGCACCAGCGGCATGGAGAAGAAGGGCAAACCATCGTGCTCACCGATCTCGTGGATCGTGACGATGTTCGGATGCTGCATTCGTGCAGCACTCTGCGCTTCCTGACGGAAGCGTTCGATGAATCCCGGCGAAGCCCAGGGGCCCGCAGCCAGCAGTTTCAGTGCCACTTCGCGATCGAGCGAGCGCTGGTGGGCCAGGTAAACCACGCCCATGCCGCCCTGGCCAAGTTTGCCGAGCAGGGTGTAGTCGCCAAAGCGGCTCTGCTCCGGATCGCTCAGGTCCAGGTCCAGGGCGTCAGCCGGCCGGATCGAAAGCCGGTTCGGCAGCGCGCCCGGTCCATCGCCAGTGGCCACGGTTACGCCGGCACTGGTTGATCCGAAGGCGAGTTGGGCAAGTGCGGCAACGCCGGGGTCGGCGAACCCGGATGCATCCAGCACACTGGTGCGGTTGGACTGATTCATGGCTTGCCCGACAGCGCACGCAGCAGCGCAGCGCGCTCTGCCTCAAGATCCGACGAACTGGCCACGGTTTCCGCGAGTTCGGTTTCAACCAGTTCGCGGAAGCGTTGACGCAGCCGTTTTACCGCCACCTGCAGGGCCAAGGCCCCGATGCCAAGTGCCATGGACAATTCAGCCACCGCGCTTGGCGACGGGTCGATTGTCAGGAAGGGTGCCAGTCGCTCGAACATTCCCCCGCGCCCGCTGCGCTCGACCTCGGCGCGCAAGCGCTCGCGGCTGCGGCTCAGTACCTGCAGACCGAAACTGCGTTCGAATGCCGTGTCCGGCGCGGCATCGGCGAGATGCTCGCGGGCCAGACGCTCTTCGAGTTCATCGAGTGAAAGCGGCGGATCGGGCAGGGGCGGCAGGCCGGGTGGTACTCCTGGCGTGGCCAGGAAGCTCTGCAGCCGATCAAACAGGAAAACCCGGAACCGACCGAAAGACGCCGGGTTGCTGGTACGGATATCGGCAGCCAGGCTGGCAAAGAACTGTCGGCAACGGAACTGGGCTGCACCTGGGTCCAAACCCGAGCGACGCAGGAAGGCAAAGGCGGGATACCAGTAGCCTCGACACAATTCAGTTAGCGGATCGGCGCCAGACCCAGCGTCGCCATCGCGCAGCGCTGCCACCAGTGACCATCGGGTATGGCCGAACGCATCGCCTGATGAGCCCATACCGCTCCGGTTGCTTTGTTGCTGCACGCGCCACCCCCAAGACTTCCACGCCTGCCTGTTGTACCGGTAGTTGGGCAGCCGATTACATGGTTGCGGAACCGGTCCGGTTTGGCCCATTCGATGCCCTGCGCTTTACCCCGCCCCAGGCCTGGCGCATCAAATCCAACTCGGACTCCAGTTCGGCCTCATTGCACACGGTTTCGGCCAGCTCATCGCGCACTGCATCGCGCAGTCGCTGGCGGAGCCGGTGCACTGCAACCGCCAGGGTGTTGCTGCGCATGTCAAAATGCTGCGCCAGGCGCGCGTAGTCTTCGGCCTCGGGCGGCTCGATCAGGTATCCACGCAGGGCATCGAACAATGCAAGCTTTCCGGCCGCCTCGGCTTCTCCACGCATGCGCTGTGTGGCGCGCTGCAGCACCGCCAGGGCCCAATGACGCAGGAACACGTCTTCCGGATCATCGCCCCTTGCTGACTCGACTTCGGTCGATGCGTCCAAGCTGAGGTGTGCGGCGCCGCCGCCGCGAATCGCCGCGCAGCGGGAGGCTTCGGCATTGGTCAGGAAGTGCTTGAGCGAAGTGAGCAGCAGGGCGCGGAAGCGACCGCGCAGGGGATCGGCGCGCGACTCGATGCGTCGTTCGATCAGTGTGGCAAAGAAGGACTGGGTCAGATCCTCGGCCTCGGCCCGGGAAGCCACACGCTGTCGCACATAGGCCAGCACCGGGCGACGATAGGCCTCGCACAGGTACTCAAGCGCCGAACGCGCCTGCAGTGGATCTTCACGCCCAGCGACCAGCACGCTCCAGCGCGTGGTTGGAAACATCCCCATGCGGCATTCCCCCCTGTCCCGAGGGAAAGTCTACGCTGCCATTGACGGCGCGGGCCGTTCTGCAGTGAACCCAGATTTCAGGTCGGCGTGGGGTGAGCCTTCCAGGCTGCCAGCACTTCCGCCTCGCGTTCCGGCTTGATCCCGGCGCGAACCTCGGTGCGACGTTCCGCCGGCTGGCTGTCGAACCAGGTCAGGGTGTCGGCGGCGGTGCTGGCGAGCGGTCGGAAGCTGAGGCCCTTGGCGATGGCGCGAGCATTGGGACGCCGCCCGAATCCGGCGCTGTCACCCTTGCCGGGAACCCACACCGGCATGTCACCCCATGGCGCCACGTTGTTGGCTTCAAGGAAATCCGTCGGCACCCAGGTAAGGCGCGCTCCAGAGGTGGTGACAGCCTGGATGCCGTAAAGCATCGCAGCCATGCCGAGCTCGTAGCCGGGCCCGACCGCGTTGTACTTGCCAAGCGCACCCTGCTCGGCCATGCGAATGGTCCACTCGGCCAGATCTCGCGCATCGATGATTTGCACCGGGTCGCTGCCATCGCCCGGGGCCAGCACTTCGCCGCCCTTTCTCAGGCGCAAGGGCCAGTAGCTGAAGCGATCAGTCTGGTCGCCCGGGCCGACGATCAGGCCGGGCCGAATGATCGTGCTGATGCCCGGGAAATGCACTTCCGCCTCGCGTTCACAGGCCGCTTTCATCGGGCCGTAGAGTTCCATGTTCGCCATCAGGCTGTCGCGCGTCTCGGCCATGATGTCCGGGCCTTCGTAGACGGCGGTCGCTGCATCCTCGTCTTCACCAGCCACTTCGTTGCTGGCGTAGACCGACACGGTCGAAATGAAGATGTACTGCTTGACCTTGCCCTTCAGTACCTTGCCGACATCGCGTACCCAGTAGGGCACGCTGGTCGGATTGTCGATGCACACATCCCACTCGCGTCCCGCCAGCGCGGCAAGGTCGCCGGTTTCGCGATCACCGGTCAGTTCCTCGACATCACTCGGCCATTCCTGCGGCCGCCGCCCGCGATTGAACAGGGTGATCTTGTGGCCGCGCGCCAGGGCGTAGCGCACCTGGTGTGGGCCGGTGAACCCGGTGCCGCCCAGGATCAGGATGTTCAAAGGCCGCTCGGCGCGCGTGACTGGTGTCAGGCTCGCGGCGGCTGAACCCGCACGCAAGCCGATTCCGGCCACTCCGGCCAGCGCGCCGAGCTTGAGCAGATCTCTACGGGTGGTGTGCATGGACTGATCCTCGGCTAGCGCGGTGATGGTCACTGCAGTCTCGCAGCGCCGGCGCTCAGGCGCACAGGCTGAAAGTCACTGTTGGGTGTGCTTCCAGCACTGTCGCCACAGCGCTTGCTCTTGTGGCCCGTGAAACGTCCACGCCAGGAAACGGCTCTGCTTGTTGCCGTGTGCCATGTCGATGACTCTTGCTTCCACGGCGTCGACGGCCTGCAGTTGACGGCGCAGGCCCGGCAGCAAGGCAGCCTTGGAGACCAGGCTGCTGAACCACAGCACCTGCCTCGCCACCGCGCGGCTTTCCTGGATCATGCGGCGCAGAAAGCCGGCTTCACCGCCCAGGCAAACCAGTTCATTGCTCTGTCCGCCGAAATTCAGTCTGGGTGCGTCCCGCGGTGTCACCCCTTTGCCGAGGTTCTGCCACTTGCGCTGGCTACCCGCTCGGGCTTCGGCTGCTGACGCATGGAAGGGCGGATTGCACAGGCTCAACTCGAAGCGTTCTTCTGCCTGCAGAACCCCAGCGAAGACGTGTTCCGGCGACGCCTGGCGGCGCAGTTCGATGGCTGCCGCCAGGCCGGGATTGGCCGCGATGATGCGTTCGGCTGAGGTCAGCGCGCCGCCATCAATGTCGACCCCGAGAAAGTGCCAGCCGTAGTCGGTGTGCCCCAGCAAGGGATAGATCGCGCTGGCACCGGTGCCGATATCCAGTGCGCGAATTTCAGCGCCGCGCGGGATCTCACCGCCGTTGTCGGAAGCAAGGAGGTCAGCCAGGCCATGCAGGTAGTCGGCGCGTCCGGGAATCGGCGGACACAGGTAGCCGGGCGGAATCTCCCAGTGCTCGATGCCGTATTGCGCGGCCAACAGGGCCTGGTTCAAACGCCGCACCGCGACAGGGTCGCTGAAGTCGATGCTGCGTTGGCCTGCGGGCGTGGTGACCAGGTGCGCAGCCAGGGCTGGGCAATGCTTCAGCAGCAGGGCAAAGTCGTAGTGACCCTGATGTCGATTGCGCGCGTGCAGGCGTGCCGGGGCTAGGGAAACAGGCTTGCGGTTCGATCCACGCGTGCCGCGCATGGCGAGCCTCCGATGGCAGGAATTGGATGGTGGCGCAGGATCCCGCGTGGGGCCTGTACCGCTGGCAGACAGTATGCGTGCTGCACACCCGATTCCGAGTTTCCTGCAGAGTGACAGCGGGCTGAGCTTCAGTCGATCCAGGTTGCCGCGCCCCACGCCAAGATCGATCAGGCGGAGTAAATTGGTGTTGCTGGACATAGCCGGTATCGCCGACCCCATTGGAGCCAACCATGCCCGAAACGACCCTGCGAAATCCGCTATCGCATCGCTTCAATGAGGCCTTGAGCCTGGCCTGCGATCTGCATCGCCGGCAGGCCCGCAAGGGCTCCCAGGTTCCCTATGTTTCGCATTTGCTGGCGGTGGCCAGCATCGCGCTGGAGCACGGCGCGAACGAGGACGAGGCGATTGCCGCGGTGCTGCACGATGCCGTCGAAGACCAGGGCGGCGTGGAAACGGCCGAGCTGATTCGTGAGCGCTTCGGCGATGCGGTGGCCAACATCGTGGTGGCCTGCAGTGATTCCGATGTACAGCCGAAGCCGCCCTGGCGGGAGCGCAAGCTGGCTTACATCGCGCACGTGCGTTCGGCGCCGCCCTCGGTACGGCTGGTGTCGGCATCCGACAAATTGCACAACGCACGCAGCATCCTCACCGACTATCGCCGTGTACGCGAGGAAGTTTGGGAACGGTTCACCGGCGGACGCGAGGGAACGCTGTGGTACTACCGCGAGCTCGTCGATGCGTTTACTTCGCACGGTGAGCATCCGCTGGTGAGCGAGCTTGCGAGGATCGTGGGCGAGATCGAACGCCTCGCCG
This sequence comes from Lysobacterales bacterium, assembly GCA_038257155.1. Taxonomy (GTDB): domain Bacteria; phylum Pseudomonadota; class Gammaproteobacteria; order Xanthomonadales; family Xanthomonadaceae; genus JANJTY01. Next base: position 40,591 of record JBBSJP010000018.1, read on the forward strand.
CGCAGGACGACGAGCCGCATTGACGTTTTGGCGTCTCGCATCGGTGCGCCAAGGCGCACCCTATGAGAGCGCTTTCGTAGGGTGGGCCTTGGCCCACCGAAATGAAGGTACGGCTTGTCCCGTATCGACGCGCCTAGCAATGCGCTGCAGCCAGGGACCGCGGCGACGCATAATCCAAGGCATCGTGGATTCCGAGTGGCCCGGACATGCCGCCATCGATTCGCATCGCGAGCTACAACGTATTGGCCGATGCCTACATCAATCCGGCCTGGTACACCCATGTCGATCCGTCCGTGCTGGATCGCGCCTGGCGCTGGCCTGCTCTGGCTCGTCGTATCGCCGGCCTGCAGGCCGATGTGGTCTGTCTGCAGGAGGTCGAACCCGCCTGCTTCGCAGTACTGAGTGAGGCCCTGGAGCCGTTCGGCCTGACCGGCGTGTTCGCGCGGAAGGGGCAGGGGCGGCCCGATGGCTGCGCAACGTTTCATCGTGCGGCGTCAGTCAGCCTGATAGAGCAGCGGACCTTGTACTTCAGCGACGCGATGGATGGTGGAGCGGCTTCCGGGCACATCGCCCTGATCTGCGTGTTCGACTCTTGCCTGGGGCCCTTGCATGTCGCCGGCACCCATCTGCGCTGGGCACCGGATGACTCGGCGCGAGAATCTCATATCGGATGGCGCCAGGTGCGTGCCCTGTTCGAAGCCGGCATTGATGCCAGATCCGGAGACTGGCTGATCTGCGGTGATCTCAATGGCACATCGGAAAGCGCGCCGCTGGTCGAGCTCGCCCGTAGCGGCTTCGTTGATGCCTTCGCGACATTGCCTCAGGCGACATGCAACCCGAATCAGCGCACCAAGCGTATCGACTACATCCTGCACGGGGGCAATCTGTCAGCGATTCCTGATCGCTTGCCCATGATTGACGACCAGACATCGCTGCCCTCACTGAGCGAGCCCTCCGATCACCTGCCCATACTTGCCACCCTGCATCGCCTCTGAGCGCGAAGCGGGCTCAGGCGAAACGCTCGGCTCAAGCTCAAGACTGATTGGCTCAGCCGCGCCGCCAGCGAAAGAATCGCTCGGCCCAGCGCAACGCGCCCTGCGGCGCATGCGCGCGCTTCCAGACGCCGGCAGCGTACTTGTTGGCCTCGTTCATGGTCGGGTAGATATGGATGGTGCCGAGCAGCTTGTTCAGGCCGATGCCGTGCTTCATCGCCAGCACGAACTCGGCGATCATTTCGCCGGCATGCGCACCGACAATCGTCGCGCCGAGGATGCGGTCCTTGCCCGGTTCGGTCAGCACCTTGACGAAGCCATGGTCGGTGCTGTCGGCGATGGCACGGTCGAGATCGTCGATGCCGTACCTGGTCACTTCAACGGCGATGTCTTGTTCGCGCGCTTCGTCCTCCGACAGGCCGACACGGGCGACCTCCGGATCGGTGAAGGTGGCCCAGGGGATCACGCGGTAGTCGACGGTGAAACTCCAGAACGGCGCCAGCAGTGCATTGACCGACGCGTACCAGGCCTGGTGCGAAGCGACGTGGGTGAATTGGTAGGGCCCGGCCACGTCGCCGCAGACGTGGATGTTGGGGAAGTTGGTGCGCAGCAGGCCGTCCGCCTCGATGGTGCCGCGCGGGCCGATTACGACGCCCAATTCCTTCAAGCCGAATCCTTCCACATTGGCCTTGCGGCCCAGGGCCAGCAGCAGCTTGTCGAAGGGCAGGCGGATTTCGCTTCCGGCGTGTTCGCATACCAGCACGCCACCACTGCCCTTGGCTTCCACGCGCAGCGCCTTGTGCGCGCTGGCGACCTGCATACCTTCGGCTTCGAATCCCGCGGTGACTTCGGCTGCCGCATCGGCATCCTCACGCGGCATCAGGCGCGGCGCCATTTCGACGATGGAGACTTTCGATCCGAAGCGCGCGAAGCACTGCGCCAGTTCGCAGCCGATCGGCCCGCCGCCCAGCACTACCAGTCGTTCGGGCAGGTCACGCAGATCCCAGATGGTGTCACTGGTGAGGAATTCGACACCGTCCAGACCGGGAATCGGCGGCACCAGGGGGCGCGCGCCGCTCGCGATGATCAGGCTGCGCGCCGTCAGCCGGCGACCGTTCACCTCGACTTCCCAGGGCGAGACGATGCGCGCCTCGCCTTCGATCACCTCCACGCCGAGGCCGGTGTAGCGTTCGACCGAATCATGTGGCTCGACCTTGGCGACGACGTCCTGCACGCGCAGCATGGCTTCGGCGAAATCGAACTCGGCGCGCATGCGGCGCACGCCATAGCGCTGGCTGTCGCGCGCCTCGGCCAGCAGACGCGCGGTGCGGATCAGGGCCTTGCTCGGCACGCAGCCGGTGTTGAGGCAGTCGCCGCCCATGCGGTGCTTCTCGATCAGGGCGACTTTCGCCTTGATCGCCGCTGCGATGTAGGAAGACACCAGTCCTGCGCTGCCGGCGCCGATCACCACCAGGTTGTAGTCGAAGCGCTTCGGCCGCGTGTGGCCGCGGTAGATGCGGCGCGCGGCGATGCCATTGGCCAGCAAGCGCATCAGCAACGGCAGCAGGCCGATGATCACGAAGGCGCCGATCAGCCCGGGCGAGAGCACGTCACGCGGCGATTCGATCCGCGCCAGCTGCGTGCCAGCAAACACGAACACCACGGTGGCGGGGAACATGCCGATCTGGCTGACCCAGGCAAAGGTCCAGGCACGCAGCGCGGTGAGTCCGGCCAGCAGGTTCACCACGAAGAACGGAAAGACCGGCACCAGGCGGAGGGTGAACAGATAGAACGCGCCGTCCTTGGCGATGCCGGCGTCGATCTTCTTGAGGCGCTCGCCGAACTTCGCCCGCAGCGGTTCGCGCAGCAGGAAGCGCGCCACCAGAAAGGCCAGCGTCGCACCAATCGTGCTGGCGAATGACACCAGCACCGTGCCGCCTAGCCACCCGAACAGCGCACCGGCGGCCAGGGTCATGATCACCGCACCGGGAATCGAGGCTGCCGTCACCACGACGTACATCAGGAAGAATCCGCCGAGAGCCAGCCAGCGGTTGGTCTCTACCCAGCCCGCCAGCGCGGCCTGTTGAGCCTTGAGGTTTTCCAGCGTCAGCAGGCTTAGCCATCCCTGTTGCCAGGCGACGAACAGGGCGACGGCAATGGCCAGGATGACCAAGGCACGCAGCAGGGTTTTGTGATTGGATTTCATTGCTGATTGATTCGCAGGTCAGAGCCATACGTAAGGTGGGCCTTGGCCCACCGAAAACGGGGATCGCGGGCAGCGCGTGGTGTGCCAAGGCACACCCTACAACAGCTCATTCTCACTGCGCCCTTTTTCGTAGGGTGGGCCTTGGCCCACCGAACACGGAGTTGGCGGGCAGCGCGTGGTGTGCCAAGGCACACCCTACAACAGCTCATCCTCACCGCGTCCTTTACGTAGGGTGGGCCTTGGCCCACCGAAAACAGGAAGTGCGAAAAAATCCTGCGCCAAGGCACACCCTACAGCAGCGGATTGTCACCGCGCCCAGCTCCAGCGCAGCTCCAGCCGCAGCTGATCGCCGTCCACACGTTCACTCAGATCAAGATCGATGGTGCCTGGACGACGCGCTTTGACATGCACCCATTCCGCACCCAATCGCCATCCCGGCGCCAGGTCGCGGAATGCCGCCAGCGTCACCGCATGCCCACGCTCCTCGTTGTTTTCGGCAGCGCTGCGGTCCAGGTCGTCAACCCGGAAGTGCTCGCCACGCACGCTGAAGCGCCAGGCTTCGCCGCGCCACGAGGCCAGCAGGTAGGCCGTCGAAAAGGAAACCTCGGCAAATGCAGGTCCTCCGAATCCCATGCCGCTGTCGCCCCACAGCCACTCGCCAGCGATGGTCCAGTGCGAACTCGGCAGCCACTCGACGCCCAGCACACCAAAGCGCGCGCGCCAGGCGTAGTCACCGCCGTGCAGATCGCGGTCGGCGCGGTTGTCGATCCAGGCCGCGCGCGTCATCAGACTGGGTGCCGGCTGCCAGCGCGCGCGCAGGGTGTAGCCGGGTCGACCATCCAGATCGGCGCCGAAGGCCTGACTGCCGCGTGGGTCCTGCTCGCCGAAAGGAGCGCCCGGCGCCAGCGAAGCCAGCGCCGGCAGCGGCAGGGTCTCATCGAAACGCCCAAGCCGGTCATGCAGCGCAAACCCGCGCCAGGCCAGCAGGGCGCCGGCAGTGTCATTGCCCCACAGCAGGCCGAAGGCCAGTTCCAGCGCGCGGCCATCATCGTGGCTGCGGGTCCAGCTCAGCTCGCCGCCCAGCGGCCGAAACTCTTCCGCGATCCAGCTATTGGCGGCCGAAAACGTGAGGGTGTAGGGAGAAGCCCAGAATTCGCCGACGTTCTCCATCGAGGTCGGCAGGAAATACAGTCCGCCGCGCAGCCGCCAGCGATCCTGATTGTCGGTAAACCACAGGCGCTCGACGAAGGACTCGCTGAAACCCACGCGCCGCCCGCCGGCCTGCGTATTGCCGGCATCGCCGACCAGATGCACGCGACCGCGCCACAGCAGCTGGTATTCGAAGTCCAGCCCGAACTGCGCCTGCGCACGCAGGGCTTCGTCACTCCGGCCCTGGCCCAGCTTGCCAAGGCCGCCGTCCAGCCAGCTAGCCGGCCCGTCCTGCGTCAGTCCGCCCAGATCGACACGCGCGTGGGGTGACAGGTTCCAGTCGGAAGCAAACGCTGGGCTCAGCCATGGCAGCAGCAGGCCACAGGCAAGCCAGGCAACAGCGCGAACGAGCATGGTTTTGCCATCCCAGTAAGAAAGACATAACCAAGGAGCATGCCAGAGGGCGAAACGATTCTCGACATGCAGCCGGTGTTTGCCTTCAGGCCCGCGGAGCGGTCACCGGTGGCGGGCTTTCGCCACGCAAACTGCGTCCTGCTCACCCCAGCGCTCCCGACGTGCACCGATGGCTTGGTCTTGGCAGCCAACTCCTGCGATGCGCAATCCAGGTGCGCTGTCCAAGGCATGGCCCGGGAAATGGCGACTGCCCGGGCGCTGTTCTGCTGACACAGCGTGAGCCTGCTGGCCTCTATCCGGTGATTCTGCCCTTCCTCCCGAGCAGCTACGGCATCGGGATGGTGATCGCAGCGCCGCTGCTGTCATAGGCGTAGCTGTGGAGCGTAGCGGGGAAACCGGTTGGTCCTGTAGTGCTGATGTTTGCCCATCCGTAGTTCAACAGGTTGGTGTCGGGATGACGGAAACGGAAGCCGATGAACCCATTGGCACCAGCGGCCCAAGTGGCTGCCTCGTTCACTTCGATAGTGTTGATGAAGGTCGAGGCGGGCCCGATCACTGCCCCGGGCGCCAGCACTTGGTATTTGCCATTCAAGGCAACCGCACCGTTGCTGGTGCTGTCGAACGCTCCAGGCCACCAGAAGCGCAGCACGCCGGGTTCTCCGCGCCATAGCGTGAAATCATAGGGTTCCACATCGCAGTCGCAGGTCAGTCCTGTCGACCATTGGATCGAGCCGCCGGTGAGGGTCGCGGGAAAGCTGAAGTTGACGTTGTTCACGACCACGATATCTGTATTCGATCCAGCGCCCTCGAAGTCATCCGCGAAAATCTCGTCGGAGAGGATCTCGCCCTGCAGCTCGAAGGCGCCGACATCGCTGCCGTCACCGAGGTTGGTCAGTGCCAAGTCAATTGGTCGCTCAAACTCGGGTCCGCGCTGATCGAAGAGCACGCCAGTGCCGCTGTTGTCACCACCGTCGAGGGCGTCGCTGCCCGGCAGCAAGGCGTGCGTCGGCGTCGAGCCACCATTGTTGGCCAGCGCGGCGAGTCCGGCGTTGGCGCTGTTCTGGTCGGTGGGCTGGTTGAAGAACGCGGCGTCGGCCCTGTCGCTGAGATTGAACCCGCGTGAAGTGATGGACGCGATGCCCGACGAAGCGAATGTTCCCAGGTTGTTGAGGCTGTTGTCGGTGACGATGCTGTTGCGGATGTCGACGGCGGCACTCAAGCCGCCCAGCGACACGCTGGCGATGCCGCCGGTTATGGTTGCGGTGTTTTGCGCAATCGTGCTGTTGATGATCTCCATCGACGCGGTGCCGTTGTTTTCAACCAACACGAATATGCCTCCGTCGGTACCGGTCGCGGCATTGCTACTAATGGTGGAGTTGATGATGCGCAGCGGCAGCCCGCCGCCGTTGAAGAGCAGAACTCCTGCAGCGCGGCCAGTGGCACTGTTGCTGCTAATCGTGCTGTCAACGATGGTTCCTCCAGCAGTCATCAGCGCGACACCGCCGCCATCTAATCCGAGGTTGCCGAGCAGGTGTACGCCCGCGAGGGTCAGGGGGCTGAAACTCAGGATGCCGCCGCCATTTTCGGTGGTGATGGTGCCGCCCTGCATCTTGATGCCGCTGAACGCCGCAACCGCAAGCTCGGCGTTGATGGTGAAGATGCGGAACTGCGGGGTGCCGCCGCCTCTGCGCACGCTGAGCCGGTCGGCGCCGGTCCCGCTGATGGTGATGGCGCTGTTGATGGTCGGCAGCGCCGAGGCCAGCGTGATCGCCTGCGTGCTCGAGAACACACCGCTGTCGAAGATCACGTCATCGAGTCCGGCCCCGTTGCCATTCGCCGCTTCCAAGGCGGCACGCAGACTACCTGCGCCGGCGTCACTGGAAGTCGTCACCACGATGGCTTGCATCTCGACCGCACCGATGTCGGAGCCATTGCTGGCGTCGGAAACCGATGCCATGTCGAACGTGCGTGGCAGGCCCCGCTGGTCGACGGACTCACCAGAGTTATTGCCTGCATCCAGCGCGGCGCTGCCGCCGAGCAACAGGCGCGTGGGCACGGCTCCGCCTTGCGCGACCAGCGGGCCGAGCCGCGGATCGCCAGTCACATCGTTGCCGAGCGGTGCGACCGTGCTGCCGTAGTCGTTCGACAGGTTGAAACCGGTGGAGGTGATGTCTGCGCTACCGCCAATGGCGACGGTGCCGAAGTTGGCGGGACTGTTGTTGGCGATGATGCTGTTTCGCAACAAGGCCGACGAGGCGCCATTTCCATTGGTACGCACGTAGATGCCGGCGGCGGAGGCTTGGCGCGACCGGTTGTCGGCCACGGTGGAATTGACCAGTTCCAGTGTCGACGGGCCGTCGTCTGTGGCAATGAAAATGCCTGCGCCGTCGAACTCGGCGATATTGCCGCTAATGGTCGTGTTGAAGAAACGCAAGGGCTCGGAGCCGCTCGCATTGGAGTAGACCGCGCCGCCGATGAGCGTGCTGACATTGCCGCTGATGGTGCTATTGACAATCGGGTCCGACGAACCCAGCAGGTAAAGGCCGGCGCCATAGTTGGCGCGGTTGCCAGTGATGTGTACGCCTGAGAGCGTCAGCGGGCTGATGCTCACGATGCCTCCGCCATCACCGACAAGCTGTCCGTTGGCGATCGTCATGCCGCTCAGGCTGACGCGCGAACCGCCGGCGGCGACCGAGAATATTCGCATGTCACCCGCTGAATCGGCGCGGCGGATGGTCAGCAAGTCAGCGCCCGGGCCGCGAATTGCAACCGCTACCGGAATGTCAAGCTGCGACTGCAGATTGATCGTGCGTGCCGAAGCAAAGAACGGCGTAACGAACCGGATCACATCGCCGGTTCCGGCTCCTGCAATCGCGCTGCGCAGGCTCCCCAAGCCGCTGTCGTCGGCGTTGCTCACGCCGCGGGTGCTGCCGGTCATGGTGAGAGTCAGATTGGCAGCGGTGACCGTGCCGGTATCATTCTGTGCACCGTCCTCGAAGCGCAGGATCCAACGTCCGGCGGCTAGGGAATACTGGAACGCAGCGCTCAGAGAGGTTGCCGGCGCTGGGTTGCTGACACCTGCGCCGCCGGAAACCGAGGTTCGGTAGGATCCGGCCGGCACCGGGGAATTGGCAGCGGCGGACCACCAGCTGCCCGCGACCGCCTGGTTGTCGGTGAAGGTGTAGGTGCCGCTGAGGTCGCTGTTGAATCCGTACCCCCCGGCGGTGGTTGCGCCGGTGCGCGCGAAGAGCAGCTGGCGATTTCCGTTGGGGCCGATCAAGGTGACGCGCAGGTCGCCGACGTAGGAATGAGTTGCCGTGAAGTTGACCGACACCTGGGTCACAGTGCGCAACGGCCCGACGTCGAAATAGATGTCGCGTGGCGCACCGTAGCTGGTGGAGTTGCCCGGCCGGCCGTCGGGTATATCGCCCAAGTTGGTGCCTACATAGGTTTGCGCCATGCTCGGAAGACTGATTCCGAAGCCAACAATCAGCGTAAAAAGAATACTTAGCTGTTTCATCGGTGTTTCCCCCTTGGTGCCGCAGGATGGCGACGCTCCTCGCTCCGGTCGGATGCGAATGATCCGCATCTGAACGGTTGCGCAAGCTGGTCGATTCGTTCGGTCTATCGGTCGAGACCCTTGGTCCAGCAGCCACCCGATGAGCATGCCGAAGGCAGCGCTGGACTGCTTTCATCAGCGTTGCAAAAGCTTGCATCAACGTCTCATTGGAGCGGCGGGACGGTACTTCCTGGGGCGATGCGTTCTAACGGCAGCGCAGCTCGCCCTGCGGATTTCGCAGTCGGTTATTGAGTGCCCACTGAGGGATCGGGCCTGATTTGCTGCCGCATGTCCGATGGAGAGGTTCCACTGAATTGACGAAACGCCGTTGAAAAATGCGATACGCTGCGAAAGCCAACCGCATAAGCCACCTCGGTCACGCTGCCTTCCTGACGCAGCAGCATTTCCTTTGCTCGTTGCAGGCGCACGGTGCGGATCAATTCGCCGGGCGATTGATCGAAGTAGTGCTTGCACCATCGGTGCAGGGTCGCTCGGCTTTGCGCCATGCCCTCGGCCAGATCCTCTATGCGGAAATCTTCGGTCGCCAGGTTGGCCTCAATCAATTGCTCGATGCGCTTGCGGAGTCGCTCCGTGCGGGTTTCAACTGGTGCCTCGCCGTTTGCCGCTTGGGCGGGTGAAACCTGCGCTGTATCCGGAGGCTGATCGAGTGCCTTGGCCTGGCCGAGATACAGCTCGCGCAGGCGATGCTGGGACTTGATCAGTGCACCCACCGTCGCCATCAGTTCGCGCCGGTCAAATGGCTTGCCAAGATAAGCATCGGCGCCGCCTTCCAGGCCTTCGATACGGTGCTCCAAGCCGGCCTTGGCGGTGAGCATCAGCAACGGAATGAAGTCGGTGTCGATACTGGCGCGGAGGGTTCGGCAGAGCTCGTGGCCGTCCATCACCGGCATCATCACGTCGGTGATGATCAGGTCGGGCAGGATCTGGCTGACGCATTCCAGCGCGCTTGCGCCGCTGTCGGCCTCCTGCACGCGGAACTCGGGCTGCAGGTAGCTGCGCAGCAGGCGACGCAGTTCGGGATTGTCATCGGCCACCAGCACCAGTTTGGCGTTGGAGGACGGGTCGAGCTCGGCCGTCGCGTCAGAGTCTGCTTGCCAGACTTGGCTGACTTCCGTGTCGAGGGCCGACAGCAACGAGGCTTGCTGGCGCGGTGCCAGTGGTGCGCTGGCGATGTCTTCGTCGGCCAGGTGCGCTCGGCCTTCGCGCAGTTGCACGGTGAAACAGGTTCCGTTGGGCGAGCTTTCCACGTTGACGTGTCCGCCGTGGCGCTCGACCACCTCGCGCACCAGGGGCAGCCCCAGGCCGAAGCCATCCGAGCCCGATGCGTGCTCGCCACGCACGCGGAAGAAGCGCTCGAACAGATGCGGCAGGGCGTCTGCAGGTATGCCCTTGCCGTTGTCGCGTACGCGAAGCGCGATGCCTTGGGCGTCGCTGGTGTGCGGCGAATCGAGTTCCACCGCGACCTGGCTGCCGGGGTCGGTGTGGCGCAGCGCATTGACCATCAGATTGACCAGCACCGACTCCATCAGCAGCGGATCGATCCACACGGGCACCGATCGGTCCGGTAGCACGGCCCGCAGTGACGAACCGCGTTGCTGCGCCAACGGCTGCAGCTGCTCGACCAGTTCAGCCAGCGCCGCGCGCAGGTCGATCTGCAGGCAATGCAAGGCCTGCACGCCGGCCTCGACCCGCGCCACTTCCAGCAGGCGTTCGACCAGGCGCAGCAGGCGCTGGGCGTTGCGATGCGCGCCGATGACCTGTGCCCGAGCTGCATCGGGCAGCATGCCGTGGCGGCCTTCGCCCAGATCGGTCAGTGGTGCAAGGATCAGGCTCAGCGGCGTGCGCAGTTCGTGGCTGATGCCGGACATGAAACGAGCGCGGCCTTCGGCCAGTTCCTGCAGCCGTGTTGCCTGGCGCGCGACCTGGTCGCGCTCGATCTGCAGGGCGGCGGTGCGCTCGGCAACCAGGGCTTCCAACGCCAAGGCGCGTTGGCGGATGCGTCGATTAGCCAGCCTCCAACTCGCCGCCAGCAGTCCAAGCAAGCAGAGCCCGCCCACAATCCATGCTATCGGGGTTTCCCACCAGAGAGGCGGCACCTCAATGCGGGTCGGAACGCCGGCCTCCACCCAGGGGCCGCCCGAGTGTCGGGCCTGCACGCGCAGCTGATAGGCGCCGGGGCGAAGCTGATCGTACTTAAGCTGCCGCTGCTTGCCGCTCTCCACCCAGTCGGCATCATGTCCTTGCAGCCAGTGGCGGAATCGCAGCGTTTCAGGTGCGGACAGGTGCAGGGCGGTGTAGGCAAGATCGATGCCTCGCTGGTCCGGCTCCAGGACCAGCGCAGTGTCATCTCCCAGAGCTCGGCCAGGACCTGAAGTGAACAGGTGGACGCGAGGTTTCGATTGCTCGCGGCGGGCCTCGATCTCGGGGTCGACCGCGACCAGGCCGGAAAATGTGGCGAAGTAGATCCGTGTGCCCACCGCCGCGCCGGAATAGGGGCCGACCGATTCGGGATTGTCGAGTCCGAAGGTTTCATCGTAGAGCTGCACTGGCAGGATTGCTGCTGCGCCGGCGACCACCGCGCGCAGATCGCTCAGCAGAAGGCGCTGGATGCCGCGGTTTCCGCCCAGCCAGAGCGCCCCGAATCGATCGGGGACTATCGAGGAAATGGCGTTCTCGACCAGACCCTGGCGCTGCTCGATGGTGTGGAAGCGGGCGCCGTCGAAATACGCCAGGCCACCACCATAGGTGCCCAGCCAGAGGCCGCCATCGTCGTCGCGGTAGAGCGCCCGGACTTCGTTCACCGGCAGGCCGTCCCCGCGATCGTAGACGCGGTGCTCCATTCCCCGCACGTGATGTAGACCTTCGATGCCGCCGATCCACAACCCGCCTTCGGCGTCGAAATTCGGCAATGATCGCAAGGATGCCGGCCACTCTCCCTCGATCTGCGGGGGGCGATCCGCGAACACGCGGATCCGCATCAGCGTGGTTTCGCTTTTCGCCCAGAGGATGTCGTCCTGGATCGGGTCCAGGTAGAGCTCGGCGCAGTAACGATCCAGCACGACCCGGCTGCCATCGGCCCTCAGCCCATGCAGATTGTCGCGCGCAAACCTCCATCGCGTGCCCGCGCGATCATCCAGATAGGGATCCGCACCGTCCTTCTCCGGCATTAAGCTCCCCGGCGTGAGGCGGTACAGCAGTATGTCGGCGACGTCGATCCCATCGGGCTGCAGCAGTTGGCTCGACAGGACGGCGCTGCCATCCGCCTGCGGCCAGAGTCCCGCAGGTAGCGGCACGCCCTGTGCGACGCCGAGCTGTCGGACCGGGTTCGGAGAGATGCGCAGGAGTCCGCGGGTACGTGTTGCAACCCAGATATTGCCTTCGCTGTCCTGCGTCAGATCCAGGATCTGCGTGTCGAGCCGCCACTGCGCCGCGGGCGAGGCATCGTTGGCACGGTAGGCATAGAGGGTCCGCGCGTCCGATACCCAGAGCAAGCCGCGAGCATCGCGCAACCACACACCTTGCAGGCGCTCGGTTTCGCGCTGCAGCAGGCCGCTACGCGACCCGCTGCCGGTGTCGAGCAACTCCACCTGGCCGTTCGAATCAGCACGCGCCATCAGCTGGGCCGATCCAAGCATCAGCACGGCGGCGTCTCCGGCACCGAAGGGATCGCTCAGCCCATCCCGGATGCGCAGGCTGCTGCCGGCGAAGGCTCGTGCCCACACGTCCCCAGCGGTATCCCGCGCCAGGACCATCTGCGGGAAATCCTTTTCGAGGGTCATGTGCCCGCCAGGCTTGTCCCGAGCGTTGTAATCGCGCGCACGCGGGTAGGGCAGCAGCCGCGCCTCGATGTCTTCGCGCTGCACGACGGCCTGACCCGCCCATTGCAGCAGCGTAGCGTCCTTGTTGCCAACCAGACTGGAACTTTGCACAAACCAGACGCTGCCGTCCCGGTCCTCGGCAATCGAGTCGATCGGGATGCCGGGGAAGTGCCTGGCGACCACCCGGAATTCCCCGTTTTCACGCAGGATAAGGTGCCCCTGGTCGGAGCCGATCCACAGCCTTCCCGACGGCCCGACGTCGAGTGCATTGAAGCGGCCAGTAGGCAGGTTGCCGTCGCGTTCGTTGTAGACGCGGAACTCGAACCCATCGAAACGCACCAGGCCCGACATCGTCGCCAGCCACAGGAACCCCTCCCGGTCCTGGGCGATCGCCGATACATGATTGCCGGGTAGGCCGTCGGCAATGCTCCAGCTGCGCAGGTGGAACGACAGATCGTCAGCTGGGTCTGCTGTTGGCATGCTGGCCAGCAGGGGCGAGGCCATCACGAGACACAGGAGGACGATCCATGTTTGATGGGCGAGGCCCGATGCCGCGAAACGAGCCAGCATTGCGCTGAACGACTCGCTCTGGTTCACCCTGGCATGCTCACGTTCTCACGGTTCGGCCAACCACGCCGCGAACGCGGCGTACGCCGGAATGCCAACAGCGAGGTTGAATGGGAATGTGATGCCAAGAGCTGCGGTCACGCAGCGACCGGCGTCGGCCTCTGGCAGTGAGGTCCTTACGGATGCGGGCGCTGCGATATAGGAAGCACTCGCAGTCATCGCGCCGAACACCGCGGCACCCGACACCGACAGTCCCGCCCAATGGCCAAGCAATACGCCGAAGGCACCATGCACCAGCGGCAGCAGGGTCGCGTAGACCAGCAGGCGGAACCAGGATTTTCCCAGCTGGCGCAGGCGGTTCGCCGCCACCAGTCCCATGTCCAGCATGAACAGCATCAGCATGCCCTGGAAAAGCTGGAAGTACATCGCGTCGACCGCCTGCACGCCTTCCTTGCCGGCGATGCCGCCAATGGCCATGCCGCCAACCAGCAGCATCGCGGTACGCCCAGTGAGCACCTCCCGAAGCTGCTCGCGACCCAGTCCACCACTGCCCTTGGCCAAGGCCAGACCCAGCAGGATGGCGGGAATCTCCAGCGCCACCACCAGCGCCACCAGCACGCCCTCCGCGGGTTGTCCGGTGCGCTCGCTGAACTGCTGCGCCGCGATGAAGGTGACGGCAGAAACCGAGCCGAAATGCGCCGCCATGGCGCCGGCCTCGATGCGTGAATCCTTCAGCCAGGTGCGCGCCAGCAGAAATGCCGACGCCGCGGTGGCGATGCCGGCAAACAGGGTGACGCCAATCAGGGTGAACAGGTCGGCCGGCAGATCCTGGTGCAGGGCAACGCCGCCCTTCAGGCCAATCGCCAGCAACAGAAAAATCGAGAGGTAGCTCTGGATGGCCGGCGCGATTTCCAGATCGCTGCGCAGTAGTCTGGCTACCATGCCCAGGGCGAAGGCCAGCACCACTGGCGACAACAGGTTTGCCGCGAGCATGTCGGTGGACATGGGACGCGCCCTAGGATTCGTAGCGAGCTGGCGCGGGATTCAGATGACCGCAGGCGGCGCAGGTGCGCAGCTCATGATTGGCATAGAAGCGGTCGAAGATCGCCGGGAAGTCCTTCTCGATGTCGACCAGGGTGAAGAACTCCTCGAACAGCTTGTGGTTGCACTGCTCGCAGAACCACATGAGTCCATCTTTCTCGTGCGCCAGGCGCTTGCGTTCGATCACCAGGCCGATCGAGTTCGGCATGCGCTGCGGCGAGTGCGGCACGCGCGGTGGCAGGTAGAACACCTCGCCGGCGCGAATAGGTATGTCGCGTGCCTGGCCGTTCTCCTGCACCTTCAGCACCATCTCGCCTTCGAGCTGGTAGAAGAACTCCGGCCCTTCCTCGAAGTGGTAATCAGTGCGCGCGTTCGGTCCGCCCACCACCATCACGATGAAATCGCCATCGACGACGCACTTGTTGCCGACTGGCGGCTTCAGCAGGTGACGGTTGTCCTCGATCCAGCGTTTGAAGTCGAAGGGTGGGGTCAGCATCGCGCGCGCTCCGTTGGTCACGACATTGTATTGCCCCACGTCGCGTGCGCCACAGTTGCCGGCCGGCAGGTACCGGCTTCCTACTGAGCAGGGGTTTGCCAAGGCGCAGCACGAAACACTGCATGTTGAAGCACGGGCACGCAGGCAAGTGGCGACTACTTAGTTGTTCTCGCCGCCTTCAAAGCCACTGCGAAACAGCGCCGTTCCGGGAGTGAAGACAAAATTGCTGATTTCCAGGCGCACGATGCCGGCGTTGCCGGTCTTTCGATTCTCGAACACGAAGCCCTGACCGGCGGCCAGATGGAATGCGATCGAGCCGGATGCCGGCTGATTCTCGGCCAGGGTGGTCAGCGCGCTGCCCGTGATACCCGCCGTAACCGTGTAGTTGGCCTCGGACGTGTGAGTGACGACATAGTCGAACGAGACGGAGCCGGCGACCGGGGCACCCGTGTGCGTATAGGTTGCAGCGATCTTGGCGCATCCAAACGGCGTTTCGAGCAACAGGTAGGTCATCGAGGCAAAGATGATGGACGAACCGCAGCCAAAGTCCTGGGTCAGTCGCTGCCAGTTGGCGTGGGCATAGTCGGCGGCGAAGCCACCAGCGACTGGCAGCGATTCATCCTGCGCCTCAAACGCGCCCACATCGGTGCCATCGCCGTCCGTTGCATCGTCGACGAACAGGTTCACGCTGCGTGCGAAGGCAAATCCGCGTTGGTCTTGCTGGCTACCGCTGCCAAGTCCATTGCCACCGTCGAGTGCGTCGCTGATCTGCTCGATTGCGTGCGTGGGAGTGGAGCCGCCATGCAAAGCCAAGGGCCGCAGCCCGGCAATGGCGGTGTTCTGGTCGCTGAGCGCGTCCAGATGAGCGCTGCTGTCGTCGTCGGCAAGGTTGAAGCCGTTCGATTGCATTACGGCCGGTCCACTGATGCTGATGGCTGCGAGATTGCCGCCGATGTTGTTCGCGAGAAGGGAGTTGCGAATGGTCGTTATCCCGCCAGTACCGCTGCCTTGCACCTGGGTCACGATGCCGCTGGCTCCGCCACCGGCCGAATTGCCGTTGATCGTTGAATTGATCACTTCCAGAGTGGAATCGACCTCGGCGTTCAAATGAAAGAGGGCGGGCGCAATCCCAGGTGAGGAATTGCCGCTGAACGTGCTGTCGCCAACGCGCAGTAGGTGGCCAGTGTGACCCTGAAAGGTCACGCCCGCCGCGCCGCCCTCGGCGGTGTTCGAATGGATTGTGCTGGCACTGATCAGGCCGCTGGCAAACGCCAGCAAGACGCCGCCCGCGTCCGTTGCGTGGTTCTGCGACACGGTGACGTGGGAAAGGCTGAGCCGACTGTAACTCTGGATACCCCCGCCGAAACCGGCCACACGGCCGTTACTGATGGTCATGCCGCTAAATGCCGCTATCGACGAAGGGCCAGCGTCGACATTGAAAACGCGAAAATCTGCCACGCCGTCACCGCGTCGCACCATCAAACGATCCGCGCCGGGTCCGTTGAGGCTCACGCTGCTGGCAATGGTCGGCAAGGCGGTCTGCAGCGCAATTGCGCGCGCATCGGCAAGGAACACGCCGTCAAACAATATGTCGTCGAGTCCGACGCCATTGGCATTGGCTGCTTCGACCGCTGCGCGCAGACTGCCGGCGCCGCTGTCTTCGGCCTGGGAGGCCAGGATCGCCTGCGCTTCCACCGCGCCGATATCGCCGCCATCGCCAGCATTGGAGAGACTGCCGATATCGAATGCACGCGCCTGTTCGCGCTGATCAAAGCCTGCGCCTGAGCTGTGACCGGCATCCAGCGCCGGGCTGCCGCCGAGCGGCACGTGGGTGGGTGTGCTGCCGCCCTGCAGGGCAAGCGGACCGAGCTGCGCCAGCGCGGTCACGTCGCTGGCCAGTGTGGTGAGCCCGGCGTAGTCATCACTGAGGTTGAAGCCAAGCGAGTTCATGCTCGCCGCGCCAGCGCTGGCGCCCCCTTGGGCTGCAATTTCCAGGTTGCCGGGGCGATTTTCCGCGATAATCGAGTTGCGCAAGGACGTCCCTGCGGTGGCGCCCTCGGAGGCGGCAAGCGTCAGGATTCCACCGACGCTGTTCGAAGCCTGGTTCTGAACCACCGTGCAGTTGACCAGTTCCAGCACGCTGCTGGCGCCTTCAAATGCTGCAAAGAGAATTCCTCCAACGAATTGGAGCGCGCGATTGCCGCTGATCGTGCTGTCCTGGATCCGAACGGGTTCGCCGGTAGCACTTGTGATCAGAATGCCACCTCCATTGATGGTGCTGACGTTGGCGCTGATCGTGGACCGACTGATCGTTCCGCCGCGGCGCGGCATGGCAACGCCGCCACCGAGCAGCGCCCTGTTGCCGACGACATGAACGCGGTCAAGAGTGAGCGGACCCAGGCTGTGGACCCCGCCGCCGGAGTCATTGACGAGGCCATTGCTGACCGTCAGGCCACTGAGGCTGAAACTGGCCGCCTCGGATGCGTTGTTGAACACGCGAAACGGGCCTGCCGTGTCGCTGCGTCGCACGCTGAGCAGGTCAGCGCCGGGCCCCTGGATCGCAAGGTTGCTGGTGATGTCGGGTAGTGCGGTCTGCAACGCGATCGTTTGCGGCGTGGCGAACAGGTTCGCATCGAAACGGATCACGTCGCCGGGCGTCGCGTCCAGCATCATCTGGCGCAGACTGCCGGCGCCGTTGTCCGACGTGCTGGTGACCAGATGGGTGTCGCCCGTCACCGTCAGTGTCAGGCTGGCGGCCGTCACGCTGCCGACTTCGGCGCCAAAGCCATCATCGAAGCGCAGGATCCAGATGCCCGCTACTGCAGCCCCCGCGAACGTGGCATCGAGTGACGTGACGGGTGCCGGGTTGGGCACGCCAGCGCCCCCTGCCACCACGGTTCGCGCGTCGGTGCCGGGAATGTCAGCCTCGCCGACTGCAGCGGCTGTCCACCAATTGGCAGGAAAGCTGTCGGCAAAGCGATAGGTATTGCCCGCAGCGAGATTGGCGCTGAAGCCTTCATGCTCGGCGCTGGTGCCTCCGGTCGTCTCGAAAAGCAGATGTTGCCTGCCATCCGGAGCAATCAGCCTGACCCGCAGGTCGCCTACAAAGGTGTGCGCCGCGCTGAAACTCACCATCACCGAGAGCACCGAGCCCGGGCCGGTGGCGACGAATGGTATGTCGCGGGCTGGGCCATAGTTGCGCGGCCCTGCGCCAGGCGCATCGGGTATGGCGCCGAAATTGTCGCCAGGGAAAGTGGATTGCGCAGCTACGGACCCACAGGCCAGCAGTCCCAGCCAAAACAGCAGAAGCGTCAATACACGCACGATGGTTTCCCCCCGGATACCGTATGGGCAGATGCCAGCCGTTTCCGGCTGGTCTGCCACCCCCCGCGCATGTCGATGCATCAACCCGGACTACAGTCGCAATGCGTTCCTCGCCTAAGCATGACACATCGAGCGATGCTTGAACGCGCGGCAGGGTGCGGAGGGACTGCGCCCGTGCGAAACAGCGTCGGCCGTAGGGCGGATCTTGATCCGCCGTTGCAACGGTAGACGGTCTCGCAATGGCGCATCCCGATTCGCCATCTGATCGAGCAACGGCGCCGCCCGCGGCAAGGTTCGACGTGCGCAGGGGGAATTTGGCGGCAAGCCTGCCCCTCTCCCCAGCCGCACCCCGGCGGTTGCGCCAGCAGGCGCAACGGCGTTCACGGGCTTGTCGCTGCGCGACTCGAAAGCCCCGCTCACCCCACAGGGAGAGGGGCTCGATGCCGAACCGCTCACGGAGTCATTGTCGGCAGGCAGGTCTGCCGTGGGGCGGACAGAAGGTCTACTACGAACGACTCATGGTGGGCGAGGCGAACTTCAATTGAGGGCGTTGCCCAGGCTCCTACCCAGCTACTACCCGTGCCACACACTTCAACTCGATCGCGATCGGTGTAGGCAAGGCGGTGATTCCGAGCGTGGTGCGACACGGTGCGCTGCCGATCTCGGGGAAGTACTCGGCCCAGATCGCGTTGTAGGCCTTGAAGTCACGTGCCATGTCGGTGAGGTAGACGGTGACGTCGACCATGTCTTCCCAGCGTGCGCCGCTGGCCTCCAGCACCGCGCGCACGTTGGCGAACACGCTGTGGGTCTGGGCCGCGATGTCGTAGCTGCGCAGACGTCCATCGGAGTCGTAGTGGTTGCCGGGAATGGCGTCGCTGCCCGGCGTGCGCGGGCCGATGCCGGACAGGAACAGCAGCTCGCCCACCTGGCGCGCGTGCGGGTAAGTGCCAACAGGTCGCGGGGCGGTGTCGGTCTGGATGCTGGTCACGAAAACGCTCGCAGTAAAGAAGGGTTGGTTTACGGTAGCACCCGGAAACCGACCGTGGCGTGGCGACCGGCGGAGTCCAGCGCCACGAGGCGCTGGTCGCCGGCCGCGTCGAGCTGGAGATCAAGTCTCGCGGCGCCCTGCGTCTCGCCGACCAGTTGGCCGTTCATCAGCCACTGCACGCGCAATGCGGTGCCGTTGGCGCGCAGGCGCAGGCGTGGCGGCTCTCGGCGCGGGGGAGCCGGTGCGAGTACTGATCCTTCATCGACGCCTTCAATGCGCAACGAGGCGAGCAATTCAAGGTTCTCATCGCATCCGGGTGCCAGTGCCGGAGGCTGCATGGCGCGACGTTCCTGCGGTGCCAACCAGGGCTGCGCCAGTACCGGCCAGCGTGCAATCTGGCGCAGGTCACCCGCGGCTTCCTCGCGGCAGCCCGGGCTGAGGCGCAGGCCGCTGGCGGGGTCCACGCGAATCGCCAACAGCGAAGGCCCGATTTCGCCCGCCGGCTGCAGCGTAGGCGGCAGGGTGCGATCCAGTAGCCAGGCTTCGAGTCGTCGATGGCAATGCTCAGGCGCGGTTTCATCGGCAGCCAGGCCGAGCGGCCAGCAGATCTCGCGCGCCTCCACTGTCGCCGGTCGCGCCGATGGCGTGCCGCGCAGTGCGGTCGGCAGACCATCGACCAGGGCAAGCAGCAGGGGCAGGGCGCTGATTGCGCCGTACTGGCCGGGCAGGGGTGTGCCGTCGGGTCGTCCGACCCACACGCCAATCGTGGCGGCGGGTGCTGCGCCTACCGCCCAGGCGTCGCGAAATCCGTAACTGGTGCCGGTCTTGAAGGCGAGAGTTACGCGACTATCGCGTTCGAAGCGGCCACCGGCTTCGCCTGGTCTCGGCGCGTTGGCCAGCATCTCGCGTACGATCCAGGCTGCGCCCTCACTGAGCAAACGGCGTTCCTCAATGGGTTTGCCCGGATGGAATTCCACGGACGCAGCCAGGCCGCCACGCTGCAGCGCCGCGAAGGCTGACACCAGATCCTCGAGGCGCGCTTCGGTGCCGCCCAGCACCATGGTCAGGTTGGGTCGTGCGCCACGTGGCAGGCGCAACGGCAGTCCGGCATGCGCCAGGCGCGCGGCGAAGCGCTCCGGACCGGTCGCTTGCAGCAGGGCGACAGCGGGAACATTGAGCGAGGCCTGCAGCGCCTCGCTGACCGACACCGGCCCCCGGAAGCGCTGATCGAAGTTGCCTGGACGGTAGCCGTCGAAATCCTGCGGCGCGTCGATCAGCAGACTTTCCGAGTGCACCAGGCCCTGTTCCAGCGCCAGGCCATAGAGGAAGGGCTTGAGGGTTGAACCGGGTGAGCGGAAGGCGCGCACCATGTCGACATGGCCGTTGGATTCGGCATCGCCGAAGCGCGCCGAACCGACATATGCCAGCGCCTGCATGCTGGCGTTCTCGACCACCAGCACCGCGATCGAGGTGCGCGGCGGCATGCGTTGTGCCCAGGCCTCGACACGCGTCTCGATCTGCGCCTGCAGGTCGGCATCGATCGTGCTCTGCACCAGTCCAGTGCCGCGCTGCTCGTTGCGTAGGCGCTCGGCCAGCAGCGGTGCCAGCATGGGTGATGCGAGCTGACGCGCAAGCACCGGCTCGTCACGCGCCTCGTCGATCACGGATGCAGGCCAGACACCATGATCGGCAAGGCGAGCCAGCACCTTGTCGCGGGCTGCCTGGGCGCGCTGTGCATGACGGTCCGGACGCAGCCGGCTGGGCGCTTGCGGCAGCACCGCCAGCAAGGCGGCCTCGGCGTGGGAAAGTTGATCCGAGGGCTTGCCCAGATATGCGCGACTGGCAGCTTCTACGCCCTCGATCGGTCCTCCAAACGGCGCGTAGTTGAGATACAGCGCAAGGATCTCGTCCTTCGACAGGCGTCGCTCAAGCTGCAGCGCGCGAAGAGCCTGCCTCACCTTGCCCAGCGGCGTGCGGGAATGCGGTTCCAGGATGCGCGCTACCTGCATCGTGAGGGTTGAACCACCCGAGATGACGCGACCATTCCACAGCGCCTGCGCCGCTGCACGCAGCAGGGCGATGGGGTCGACGCCGGGGTGCCAGCGGAAGCGGCGGTCTTCGTAGCCAATCAGTGCTTCGATATAGCGCGGCGAGACCTGCTCGATCTGCACTGGATGTCGCCAGACGCCGCCGGCACCGGCGAAGGCGCGCAGCGGACGACCATCGCGCGCGACAACCAGAGTTGCGCCGCCACTGGATTCAGGTAGTGGTGGAGGGAAGCTGAGGTCGAGGACCACGATCAGCAGCAAGGTGATCGCGGATGCAAGCAGCATCCGAACTGCCACGCGGCGGTGGGTAATGCGCTTCACGAGGTCGTCCGTGCTACGGAACGCTGCTTGGAAACCGTAATCAATGCATGTGATTGGCCCTGACAGCTAAAGCCAGAGCCCCTCTCCCCAACCCCTCTCCCGCAAGCGGGAGAGGGGCTCAAAAAAGCCGCCAGCTTCATTTGCGGGCGAATATCGAGACTCATTGGCCTAGCAGAGGCAAATTATCCGATTCCAGGGCACAATCCGGCAGGCTGCGGTAGCGTTCGTGGCATGCATGCGAGGTTCAGGGCTCCACCACGTCAATCGTGGCCGGCTGCGAGCGGCCGATGGCGCGCAGCTCGGGTTGATACATGTCTTCGACCAGCGGCGGCGGCACGATGAAGCGCCCCGGCGAAACCGCGCGCACCAGGTAGTAGAGTCGGGCGGGCTGGCCGGGATATAGCTGGATGGCGGCGGCGAAGCGGTCGTCGCGGTACTCCTGATGGCGGATCTCGGCCGACCAGCTGCGTTCGGAGAGCGAGTTGCCGTCCAGCACCAGCTGGTTGATGGCCTCGTTGTCGGCCAGGCCGAGGTTCTCGGCTTCCAGTCCGCCGGGCAGCAGATCGACGACCAGTGCCTCCTGCAGGCGCTCTTCCGACTCCACGGTCAGCATCACCAGCAGCGCCTCGCCTTCGCGAATGCTGTTGCCAGTGAACGCGCTGCCGTCCATGCGGAACCAGGCACGCCGCACACGCAGCTGGCCTTCCTGCGGTTCCGGGGCACTACGCGGTGCACCCGCCACATCGATCGCTACAACGAGCGGATTGCTGCCGCTGTTGGTGAGCGCAACGCCTTCGGCCAGATCGCCGGCGGCGAAATCGCGGATCGCCAGACGACCACCAAGAACCGCTTCGCTGTCACCCTGCTGCAGGCGCGCATCAATATCATCGCCGCGTTCGGCCATCTGCGCGCCCAGGCGCAGCAGGGCGACGTCCTCTTGAGTCGAGCGCCACTGTGTGCCGCGTGAACGCGTCTGGCGCGCCAGTTCCAGCGCGCGCGGCAGGATGCTGCCGCTGGCTTGGTCGTGACGCGCGAGCAGGGCCAGCATCAGCGATTCGTCACGCAGGGCAGAGCCGTAATCGAACAGGCTACGCGGGCGTTCGGTGGCTTTCAGCAGGGCTTCGGCGATGGCTTTTTCACCGCGCTGCGCGTCGCCCTGAATCGTCAAGGCCAGGCCCAGCTGTGCCAGCGGAAGCGCGGTCAGGATCTTCTCGCGCTCGTGGTCGAACAGCGCACGCAAGCTGCCCAGCGGCGCGCGCCCGGCCCGCGCCAGCACATAGCCCGAGTAGGCCAGGTGGGCCATGCGCAGGTGCTCCGAATGATCGAAGGCGTAGAACGGACTGCCACCGCTCAGCACTTCCTCGGACAGTCGCTTCAGCGCGGCTTCCAGGGTGTCTGCCGGCGGTTCCAGGCCGGCCTCGCGCGCCGTCAGCAGAAGGTCGGCGACATAGGGCGTGATGCGCGGTTCGGCCATGCCTTCGCCAGGCCAGAAGCTGAAATGGCCGTTGCCGGTCTGCATCGAGGCGAGGCGTCCGAAGCCTGCTTGCAGACGCTGCGCACGGGTGGTTTCATCGATGGCCGGCAGGCCCATGCTGGCCCGGGTCTGCGCATCGAACAGCACCAGTGGCCAGAGCTTGGCGCTGGTCTGTTCGACACAGGCATAGGGGTAGTCATCCAGCGCCTTGGCGCTGGCCGCGAGCGGCAGCGGGGGATTGGCGGCGACGCTGAGTTGCGCCACGGCCGAGCCCGGGAACAGGCCGTCAAACAGGTCGCGTCCCAGTGGCAGGCGCTGACCCGCGGCGAGTTCCAGCAGGCGGCCGCTGCGTTCATCCGGCCACGCAGGCCGCACGGCGATTTCAAAGCGGCGCTCGATGCTGATTCCGTCGCCCTCGGCCCGTACGACGAAGGGTGCCGCCGCGCTGCCACCTTCGGCGCCCAGCGCGAAGCTCACCGTGCGCAGCTGGCCATCGGCGAGCTGCACGCGCTGTGCGGTGCCTGCCAGGCGCAACGGCGCCTCGCCTTCCGCGCTGACACTGATGTTCAAAGGCGCGCCAGACAGGTTCTGCAGATCAACGCTCAGGCTGGCCGAATCGCCGGGCGCCAGCACACGCGGGCTGCTCACTTCGACAACCAGCGGCGCGCGCACGATGCTCTCGCCCTCGCTGCGGCCATAGCGGTCGGCACTCCAGGCCACGGCCGCGAGACGCAGTGCGCCGTTGAAATCCGGCGCCGTGAAGCTCACTTCCGCATTGCCCTGCGCATCAAATGCGAGCGGGCCATGATGCAGTGCGACAGTCTGCACGCGAGCGGTCGGGCGGCGCGCCTGCGGCAGTGCAGCCAGTTCGGCGTCACCGCCGTAGCGCAGGCGGGCGCGGGTGCCAGCCAGGCGTTCGATGATGCGGCCATACAGATCATAGGCCTCGGTACCCAGCGCGCGCCGCGCCAGGAAATATGCCAGCGCGTCGGGTACGGGATAGCCGCTCAGGTTGATGATGCCGCGGTCGACGGCGTCGAGCGACACATAAGCTTCTGTACCTGCCAGCTCGGGTGCGCTGAGGCGGATGCTGAGGGTTTCACCGGGTCGCACCAGTTCCGGCGCGGTGATCTCCACGGGCACGGCGCGCTCGGCCTGCGCCACCGGCACATGCGCCACGCCAACGGCGCGCTGCGGGCCGATGCGGCCATCGCCACTGCGATCGGCAAACACCAGAGCGGTGACATAGACGTCATGTCGCGCCCACTCCGCGGTCACGGGAATTTCGAAGCGCGCGCCGGCGCGTGCCTGGATGTTGGCCGAGTACAGCTGGCCTGCGCCACTTTCCACCAGCAGCAGGCCAGGGCCAGGCGCGGGCGGCGTGATGGTCAGCGCCAGGGTGTCACCCACACGGACGCTGGCCGTTTCCAGGGCAATCTTGACCTTGTCGGGGCGCGCGTCGAGACCGCGGTTGGCGTCGTTCCAGCTCCAACCGGCGACGAAGGGATGGCGCGAGGTCAGGCCGGTCTGAGGATCGCGGATCTCCAGGCGATACTCGCCCCACTCAACCCGGAACTGCGCCTGGGTGGCGTTGTCGGCCGCAAGATTGAGCGTCTGGGTTTCGACTTCATCGAGGAAACTGTCGAAGTCGGCGCGCCAGCCGGTGCCCTCGTTCCAGTTCCAGCGGTACTCGCGCCGCTCGCGCAGCAGTTTCACTTCCACGCCCGTGGCGGCGCTGAGCTTGCCCTCGGCGTCGGCGCGCACGATCTCAAAGCCGGCGAACCCATTCGCGGGGGCGCCTTCTTCGGCATCGAACTGCGGGCGCACGCCGATCAGGGCGTCGGCCGGCCATACGGTGCGGCGCAATACGCGACGCACCGAACGGCCGCCATTTTCGTATACCGCACCAATCAGGTTGATCTGCACCGGCGCGCCGGCCTTGGCGACTTCCTCCGGCAGTTCGATGTCCTGAGTCAGCTTGCCATCGGGCAGGCTCAGATCCAGCACCGTGTCCGGACCCTTCGGCAGTTCGATGGTCGGATCACCGAACTGATAGCCCTTCAGTGCGGCAATCGGCGTGGTGTCGGGGCGCAGGGCCAGTTCTGCGGTGAAGCGGTTGCCGTCGGCTGGCGCGCCGTAGAGATAGTCGGCCTGCACGCTGATCGGCAATGCTTGCCCAGGCGCCAGGCGTTCCGCGCTGCTGTCGAGGGCGAGCTTCAGTCTTTCGGGCAGGAACTCCTCGACGCGGAAATCAAAGCGTCCAACCGGCGCCGCTGCGGCTGGATCGAGGCGCAACTCGAGCGACCATTTGCCGGTCGGCGCATCGCTGCTGATCGGGGCATTCCACTGATAGAAACCCAAGGCGCTCGGTTCGAGCTGCGCACTCGCCACGCGCTGGCCGTCGGGCTGCTTGAGCCACGCAGTCAAGGGCTGATCGCCGGGCAGCATGCGACCGTCGTGATCGCGCAGCAGGGCAGACAGCTGGAAGGTCTCGCCGGGTCGATACAAGTCGCGGGCTGACCAGGCAAAGGCTTCCTGCGGCTGGAACGGGCGGCCGGCGACTTCGAAATCCGAAAGATCCAGGGCCGGCTGGCGGAAGCTCAGGTAGCTGACGTCGCGGCCGCGCCTGGCCATCAGCACATGCTCGGCCTTCATGCGGTAATCCAGCGCGACCTGACCGCTGGCATCGGTGGTGGCGCTGAGCAGGCTGCGCCCCTTGTCATCGAGGATTTCCACCACGACCCCAGCCTGCGGTTCACCGGTGGCAAGGCTTGCTACGTGCAGCCACAGCCGCTCGCCCTGGGCGCGCGCGTGCAGGCCGAGGTCGCTGACGAAGAACATCGCGGTATCGACTTCGTAGGCGAACTCGCCGCTGCGTCGCAGGGTGGCGAAGTACAGTCCCGGCTCGCGCAGTTCATTGATGCCCTGCACCGGCAGGTGACTGACGCTGCGCTCGTTGGGACGCGAGTCGAGCGCGAAGCGGTTCATGTATACGCTTTCGGCGATGCGGCCGATCTGCTGCATCTCCCACAGCCCGCGCTGCCCATTGCGAGCGAACTGGGCGAAGAAGTTGGAGATCTCGCTGTCGCGGACGCGCAGGAATTCCACGTCGACTTCGGAAACATTGATGGCGATCAGCGGCAGGCCATCGGTGTTGCGCGCCGGCAGCACGCTGCCTTGACTCGCGAAGCCCACGCTGGGCGGCAGCTGGCCGGAATGCACGTCGCGCTCGATGACCTTGCCCAGTGTTTCGCCTTCGGCGGAACTCAATTCGGACTTGATCGTCAGCTTGTAGGTGGTGTCGGCGGCTACATAGGGAAAGCGCAGCACCGTGCCGTCGCCGTCCAGTACCCAGCTGCCGGTGGTGGCGCCACCTTCGGCCGTGCTGACCTGGAGCAATTCATCGAAGGGCTGCGACGCCGCCAGGGCCTTGGTGAAGTCGAGGCGAAGTGCAGGGCGGTCTTCATAGGGTTCGCCGCCGCTGCTCTGCAGTGCGAAACCTTCCAATGTCGCGACGATTGGAGGACTGGTTTCGGGAGCCGTCTCGGGCTCGGGCTTGCTGCCGCAGGCAACCAGCAGCAGGGTACAAAGACAAAGGGTCCACATCCGAACTCGCAGGCTGTCCATCGCGGCGCACTCAAGGGGTTGGCAGGTGACGAGTATAGAGAGGGAATCTGGCGAAGTTCGGGCGAATCCGTGGGGGACACAACAGAAACCACGCCCTTGCGCTGGGCGATCAGCATCCAAGCTTGCGCGAACATGATCATGATGGCTTCCAGGCAGGCGTTGCCATCGAGCACATGATTGACCATTGCGACGCCTGCCGCTTTCGACCCGAGCTGGCAGCCGGCGAGCAGGCATGAGTTCCCGACGCTGCACGAACGGCGCTTCACCAGCCAAGCAGAAACCGCTCAGCAGTGGCGCAACCCGGCCCGGCTCGATCCCGAGCGGCTGAACGCGATAGCCGCGCAAGCTGAATCACTTCGTGAAAAACGGCTGAAATCCTGAACCAAGCTGAACGAATTGGCGCAAACGGCGTCACAAAACGCGGGCATGCAAGCCGAACCGCTACCGCTCGTCGGCCGTTTACGACGACTGTCACCTGGTGAA
This sequence comes from Lysobacterales bacterium, assembly GCA_038257155.1. GTDB lineage: Bacteria > Pseudomonadota > Gammaproteobacteria > Xanthomonadales > Xanthomonadaceae > JANJTY01. Next base: position 67,119 of record JBBSJP010000018.1, read on the forward strand.
AGCTGATTCACCTTTCGTGACATTTGCCTAAGTTGCGGATTGATCTGGATTTATTAGGTGACGCAGTGCACGAAAATTTTGCTGCACTGCGGCGAAGCGCTCGATGCGTGGTGCTAGCGTGCAGCGCGATTTCGGACTTCTGCAGGCGCAAGGATGATTGCCAGCCTGCACTTCTCTAAGGGGGATTAACCACGTGTCTAACGCTCTTCGTGTACGCAGTCTCTGTGTAGGTGTGGCTCTGGCGCTCGCTGGCGGATCGGTGCTTGCATCCGAACCCGATCCGAACCGCGTGCTGGTGACTTTCAAGGCCGGGTCCAAAGCCAATGTCGAGCGCTCGCTGCAAGGCGCCGGCGCGCGCTTTCACCACAGCTTTGACGAGCTCAACACCTTCGCGGTGACGGTGCCGCCGCAGGCTCTGAACGGCCTGCGCAACAATCCGAATATCGAATTGATCGAGCAGGATGCGCCGCGCTACCCGATGGCGCAGAGCACGCCGTACGGCATCGACATGGTGCAGGCGCCGCAGGCATGGGCGGCAGGCGCAACCGGTTCCGGAATCACGGTGTGCATCATCGACTCCGGCATCAAGGCCAACCACGAAGATCTCTCCGGCCTCAATATTGTTGGTGGCTACCCATCCGGCTACAACAACGACACCTGCGGCCACGGTTCGCATGTGGCAGGCACCATCGGCGCGGTCGACAATGCGTCGGGCGTCGTCGGTGTCAGCCCGGGTGACGTGAACCTGTTCATCGTCAAGGTCTTTGACGGCGCCAGCTGCGGCTGGAGCTACAGCTCCTCGCTGGTCGATGCAGCCAACCGCTGCGCCAGCGCCGGTGCCAAGGTCATCAGCATGAGCCTGGGCGGCAGCACCTCCAGCACCACCGAGAACAATGCCTTCCAGAACCACTACAACAATGGCGTGCTGAGCATCGCCGCGGCGGGCAACGGTGGCAACAATCGTCACAGCTATCCGGCCTCCTACAACAGCGTGGTCTCGGTGGCGGCGGTCGATTCGAACAAGGCGCGCGCGTCCTTCTCGCAGTACACCAATCAGGTTGAACTGTCGGCGCCCGGCGTAGGCGTGGTGAGTACGGTTCCTGGCGTGCTGGCAACCGCGAGCATTGGCGGCGCGTCCTACAACGTCGCCGTGATGGACGGTAGCGTTTCGTCCAGCGTCAACGGTCAACTCGCCAGCGCTGGACTTTGCACCACGTCCAGCCCGGGTAGCCTGACGGGCAAGATTGTGCTCTGCGAGCGCGGCGACATCGCCTTCAATGACAAGGCCCGCAATGTGCAGGCCAGCGGTGGCGTCGGCGTAATCATCTACAACAATGAGCCGGGCAGCTTCGGCGGCACGATGGGAACTTCCAACATCGCCTCCATTCCGGCGGTGAGCATGTCGCGCGAGGACGGCCTCTTCCTGCTCGGCAACCGCATCGGAAGCAATTCTTCCCTCAGCACGATCGCCGATCCCAATGGCAGCGGCTATGAGGCTTACGACGGCACCTCGATGGCGACTCCGCACGTGTCGGGCGCCGCAGCGGTGATTTGGAGCAAGAACCCGTCCTGGACCAATGTGCAGATCCGTACGGCGCTGCAGGCCACCGCCGAAGACCTGGGTGCCGCGGGCCGCGACAACTACTATGGTCATGGCCTGATCCGTATGGCCGATGCCCTGGCCTACCTGCAGGGCTCCGGTGGTGGTGGCGATCCGCCGCCTCCGCCGCCGCCGCCGCCGGGCGATGCGACCGTGCAGAGCGTGAGCCTTGCCTTTGCTACCCAGGGTCCCAACCGCACGGCGCGCGGCACGACCGTGGTCTCCGTCGGCGGCGCCAGCGTGACCGGCTGCTTCTCCGGTGCGATCAGCGGTTGCGCTTCCGGCACCGCGGGCAGCAACGGCTCGATCACCTTCACTTCGGCCAAGTACAAGAGCACCGGCGCGGTCACCTTCTGTGTGACCGGTCTGAATGGCCAGAGCTTCACCACCCAGCATTGCGTCACTGGTAGCCCGTAAGCTTCCAGCAGCAATTCAGCAAAGCAGCACCCAGACGCCCCGGTTCGCCGGGGTGTCTGCGTTTGCGGGTTCACGCGCGAAGCACGCGACTGACTGGATAGTGTGACTTCTCCACACCAGGCCAAGGCATGAAATCCAGCTGCCTGATCACCGGCGCCAGTGGCGGCGTCGCACGTGCCATTGCGCGGTCGCTTTCGACAGAGGGCTGGCGACTCGCGTTGGTGAGTCGTCGGAGCGAGGAACTGGAGGGCGCCGAAGGGCAGGCCATGATCCACGCCGACGTATCCACCGAGGCCGGTGCGCTTGAAGCCGTGCAGGCTGCCGAGCAGGCGTTCGGTGCGCCGCCCGATGCGATCGTCAATTGTGCCGGCGCCATCCTGGTCGCACCGCTGGCGCGCACCAGTGAGGCCCAGTATCGGGCCTGCATGGCCGCCAATCTCGATTCCGCTTTCTTCGTCGCCAAGGCCTACAGTGGGCTTTTGAGCAAGACCAAGCGACCGGGTTCGCTGCTGCTGTTCAGTTCGGTGGCGGCCGCCATGGGCGTCAGCAACCATCCGGTTATTGCCATGGCCAAGGGCGCGATCGAATCTCTGGTTCGCTCACTGGCTGCCGACTTCTCGGGCATCGGCCTGCGGGTGAATGCGATAGCACCGGGATTGATGGAGACGCCGGCTACGCAGCGCATGTTGTCCAGCGATGCGGCGCGCGAGCAGATCGCGGCGCAGTATCCGCTGGGACGATTTGGCCAGGCGGAAGACGCCGCCGAACTGGCCGCCTTCCTGATTTCCGATCGTGCCGGCTGGATCAGCGGGCAGATCATCGCGCTGGATGGCGGCTTCAGCGCCGTCCGTCCCTACGTGCGCAAGGCCTGAAACATGCGTTGCGCCATCGTCTGGCTGAGGCGTGATCTGCGCCTGGATGACAACCCGGCGCTGATGGCCGCCATCGATGCTGGCTATGCGCCGGTTCCCGTCTTTGTGCACGCACCTGAGGAAGAGGGCAGCTGGGCGCCTGGCGCGGCCTCGCGGGTCTGGCTTGAGCGTTCGCTGCGCGCCCTGGATTCGTCGCTGCGGGCGCGCGGTTCGCGCCTGTTGTTGCGACGTGGCCCGTCACTCGATGCGTTGCGCCGGCTTGTCGAGGAAAGGGGTGCCGAGGCGGTGTTCTGGAATCGTCTCTACGAGCCGGCTTGCATCGCGCGCGACAAAGACATCAAAAGCGCGCTGCGCAGCGAAGGCCTGCGCGTGGAGAGCTTCAATGCCGCCCTGCTGGCGGAGCCCTGGACCATTGCCACCAACGAGGCCCAGCCGTATCGGGTGTTTACGCCTTACTGGCGCAAGACGCTGACCACGCTGGACAGTCTGCCTGCACCGCGTGCCGCACCGGCGCAGCTGTCGCCGCCAGCACGGAGCCTGGGCAGCGAGCCCATCGAGGCGCTGGAACTGCTGCCGCCGGCGCATGAGCCGCGCTGGGACGGCGGTTTCTGGGAACATTGGGAGCCGGGCGAGTCCGGCGCTACCGAATTGCTTGACGCCTTCATTGACGGCGCAGCGCGCGGCTACAAGGCCGAGCGCAACTTCCCGGATCGCATCGGCACCTCACGTCTTTCCCCGCACCTGCATTTCGGCGAGATCTCGCCGCGTCGCATCCTGCAGCGGATTCGCGCAGAAACCTGGCCAGCCGACCAGCAGCCTGACATCGACCACTTCGTCAGCGAGTTGGGCTGGCGCGAGTTCTCGCATCATCTGCTGTTTCACTACCCGCACACCGCCGAGCGCAATCTCAATCCGCGCTTCGATGCCTTTCCGTGGGCCGAGCCGGATCCGCTCAAGCTGGCCGCCTGGCAGCACGGACGAACCGGCGTTCCCATCGTCGATGCCGGCATGCGCGAGCTGTGGGCCACCGGCTGGATGCACAATCGCGTTCGGATGATCGTGGCGAGTTTCCTGACCAAGAACCTGCGCTACCACTGGCGGCATGGTGCGGATTGGTTCTGGGACACGCTGGTCGATGCCGACCTGCCCAACAACACCCAGGGCTGGCAATGGAGCGCAGGCACCGGCGCCGATGCCGCGCCCTACTTTCGCATCTTCAACCCGGTGAGCCAGGCCGCGAAGTTCGACACTGCCGGGCGATACATCCGTCAGTGGCTGCCGGAACTGGCCCGACTTCCCGACAACGCCCTATTCGCGCCCTGGGAGCAGGCGGAGGTTTCACGTCGCCTGGCACCGGATTATCCGCGCCAGCCGATTGTCGACCTGAAGGCTTCGCGTGAGGCGGCGCTGTCGGCATATCAACGCGCCAAGGGCTGAGAGGGTGAGAGGAGATCGACTCAAGCCGAGCTGCGGCGGAACCGACGGCCGAATCCTGGGGTGGTGGTGTTGCCGCAGCGTCGGATCCGCGCCGGTTAGGGGTGGCTGCAGCGATTGACACCCGGACGGCGCTTGATCCGACCTACGATGAAGCATCGCGGGTATCGATTCGCGCAAGCGGTGCCTTGTGTAGGTCGGCTCAAGCCGCGCAGCGGTGGAGCCGACAATGCGGGACGGCCGATTCGACGCGGTCCGCGCTCACGCCCTTCCGCTGAATTCACCCGTTGTGGTGTTCACCAGGATGCGCTCGCCGTTGAGGATGTACTCCGGCACCATGATCTCGATGCCGGTATTGAGCTTGGCCGGCTTCGGCCGCTTGGTAGCCGTGGCGCCCTTCAACTCAGGCGCTGTCTCGACCACTTCAAGCTCGACTGTCTGCGGTACCTGCACGGCTACCGGCAAGTCGTCGATCACCTGCACATAGCAGCCTTCCAGGCCTTCGGTGATGTAGCCAGCCGAATCGCCAACCACATCGGCATCGAGCTGGTAGGGCGTGTAGTCCTCGGCATCAAGAAAAACGAACGCCTCGCCATCCTTGTAGGAGAAGTTGGCCGAACGGCGCATCAGTTCGACTTCCTTCAGCTCGTCCTCGGAACGCAGGCTGAGGTCGAACTTGATACCACCAGGAACGCTGTACATGGTGAATCGAAAGGTCACATTGCCGCCGCGACCCTGTGGCGAGGAACGTTCGATATCGCGGATCTGGTAGACGGTGCCGTTGTGTTCGACGACATTGCCGCGTTTGATTTCGGAGGCTTTCATTTTGAGAGTCGGGGTGGGTGGTCAGTTGTGAGGCGGTCAGTAGGAGCGGTCAGTTGTGAAGCGGTCAGTAGGAGCGGTCAGTTAAGAGCGGTCAGTTAAGAGCGGTCAGTTGAGAGCGGTCAGCTAAGAGCGGTCAGTTAAGAGCAGTCAGTTAAGAGCGGTCAGTTAAGAGCGGTCAGTTGTGAAGCAGTCAGCAGGAGCAATCAGCAGGAGCGGTCAGCAGGAGCGGTCAGCAGGAGCAGTCAGTGGGAGCGGTCAGTTGTGAGGCGGTCAGTAAGAACGGTCAGTGGGAGCCGTCAGCAGGAGCGGTCAGCAGGATCGGTCGGTAGGAGCGGTTAGCTGAAGCGGCTGGGCTTTTACTGACTCCTGACTTCTTACTCCTGACTGCTCTACTTCGGCTGCATCCGTATCGCGCCGTCAATGCGGATCACGCCGCCGTTGAGGTAACGGGTGCGCAGGATGTAGGCGACGGTTTCGGCGAATTCTTCGACCTTGCCGAGGCGCGAGGGGTAGGGGACCTGGGCGCAAAGCGAGTCGTAGACGTCCTGTGGGACGCCTTCGATCATCGGGGTGTGGAACACGCCCGGCGCGATGGTCATCACGCGCACGCCGATGCGGGCAAACTCGCGCGCCAGCGGCAGGGTCATGCCGACCACGCCGCCTTTCGATGCGGCATAGGCGGCCTGGCCGATCTGGCCTTCGTAAGCGGCTACCGACGCAGTGTTTACAATCACGCCGCGCTCGCCGTCTTCGCCCGGTTCATTGCCCTGCATGCGGTTGGCGGCGGCCTTGGCGATGTTGAAGCTGCCCACCAGGTTCACCATGACGGTGCCGGCGAAGCGCGCCAAAGGCATCGGGCCTTCCTTGCCCAGCACCCGGCCGGAGCCGAGGATGCCGGCGCAGTTGACCGCAACGTTTAGTCCGCCCATGAAGTCGGCTGCGGCATCGACCTGGCGCGCCACGTCGTCTTCGTTGCTGACATCGGTCTTGAAGAAGCGAGCCGAATCACCCAGCTCGGCCGCCGTGGCATTGCCCTTCGCATCGTCAATGTCGAACAGTGCGACCTTGGCGCCGTGCGCGAGCAGGTGTTCGGCCACACCGCGGCCGAGGCCTGAGGCACCACCGGTGATGATGGCGCGGGCTTGGACAAGCTGCATGGCAGTACCCCGAAAAACGCGGAAAGAGGGCGCGGATTCTAGCAGGGCGCCGAGTTTCGTAGGGTGGGCCTTGGCCTGAGGTCTCCCCAGAACTTTCCTTTACTGATCAGTTTGTTGCAGCTATCGTCGGCAAAAACAGCGCGTGCATGACGCGGTTTTTTCCTCGGGGTGTCGAAACCTGAGGACCACGCCATGCACGCCAGCCGTA
>JBBSJP010000019.1:0-73276 GCA_038257155.1 Lysobacterales bacterium
CGGCTGGCTCGGTCGGCGGCTTCGCCGCTACGCTCGCGGGGCTCGCTGCGCCTTCACTTCGCCACTGCGCGGCTGGCTGGGTCGGCGGCTTCGCCGCGACGCTCGCGGGGCTCGCTGCGCCTTCACTTCGCCGCTGCGCAGCTGGCTAGGTCGGAGGCTTCGCCGCTACGCTCGCGGGGCTCGCTGCGCCTTCACTTCGCCGCTGCGCGGCTGGCTCGGTCGGCGGCTTCGCCGCTACGCTCGCGGGGCTCGCTGCGCCTTCACTTCGCCGCTGCGCGGCTCGCTCGGTCGGCGGCTTCGCCGCTACGCTCGCGGGGCTCGCTGCGCCTTCACTTCGCCGCTGCGCGGCTCGCTCGGTCGGCGGCTTCGCCGCTACGCGGAGCTATCGCTCCGAGTGGATGTGCGGCAAGCGCAAGGCGCGAGGGCGTGCAGGCGCGCTTGGCCGGCGCACGCCGGCCGCGGTGATAAGCGCCAGCGCGCTGCATCGCGCTGGCCGGGGAATGGTGGGCCCATTGCGGCGACGACCGAGCGAAGCGAAGGCGGCCCGCGAACGCGGGCGAACAACGCGGAGTCGGGGCGCAGCCCCGGGTAGCCGCGCCAGCGGCCCAATGCCCCAAAGACCAAGTGAGGGCCGCGCCAGCGGGAGAATGCGAGCGGACAATCTGTTCGAAGCGCGGCAATCCAGCAAACTCCTCCGCAACGAGCCAGGTCGGGCATTCTCCCGCGAGCTCATGAAATGTCCGGGCTAAGTCAGGCTTGGCGTCTGCTGCGCTGGCGCGAGCTACGTATCGCCGGGGGGAGTTGCCCCTTCTGCGGTCCGACCCTGCTGCTGCGATTGGCGTGCGATGAGCTGGCAGTGCGCTGCGCGCGCTGTGGCGCGAGCGCAGTGCACATTTCACTGGGCTGGGCGATGCGACATCAGGCAGCGGACCTGCAAGAGCGGATTGTTTGCGAACTGTCGGCGCGCGGCCCGCTGGCAGCCTTCCTGCTTCGTCTTGCCGACACTGTATGTCTGTCCGAGTTTTGCGAAGGCGCGGTGCCGGGCAGCATGCACGGCGGTGTCCGTTGCGAGGATGTGCAGCAATTGAGCTATGCCGATGCCAGCTTCGATCTTTGCACCAGCACCGAGGTGCTCGAGCATGTGCCGGACGATGCGCGCGCCTTTGCCGAGCTGCATCGGGTGCTGAAGCCGGGTGGCGTGCTGCTGTTCACCGTGCCGCTGACCCGGGCCGAAACCACGCTGGAGCGCGCGCGCCTGGAGAATGGCCAGGTGCGGCATCTGCATCCGCCGATGCACCACGGCGATCCGCTGCGGCCCGGGCAGGGCATCCTCTGCTACCGTGACTATGGTCGCGACATCGGGCTGCGCCTGCTGGCGGCCGGGTTCGCCGAAGCCGCGATCCTGCCGCCCGACCCACGAATTCCCTGGAGTGCCGCGCGCGAAGTTGTCTACGCCCGTCGTGCGGCAAACCATCTCAAGGATGCCGCATGAAATTGTTCATCGACACCGATCCCGGCGTGGACGACGCCCTGGCCATCCTGATGGCGCTGGCCGATGCGCGGGTGGAGTTGCTCGGCCTGGGTGTAGTGGCGGGCAATGTCGGCCTGCACAACACGGTGCGCAACGCCCTGAAGCTGCTCGAAGTGGCGGGCTCTGCGGCACCGGTGTTTCCAGGCTGCGAGGCGCCATTGCTGCATGCCGCACCGGATGCCGCCTATGTGCATGGCCTGGATGGATTTGGCGACACCGGCTATGCCGCGCCGCGAGGCAAAGCGCAGGACGAGCACGCCGCCCTCGCCTTGCTGCGGCTATCCAGGCAACACGCGGGCGAACTGGTGCTGGTGGCGCTTGGTCCGCTGACCAATATCGCCCTGGCCCTGAGCCTGGATCCTGGCCTGCCCAGTCGCATCAAGCGCTTCGTGGTGATGGGCGGGGCGGTGACGGGGCAGGGCAACATCACACCTGCGGCCGAGTTCAATTTCTACTTTGATGCCGAAGCGGCACAGATCGTGTTGTCGGCCTGGCCGCGCTACGAGCTGGCGGACTGGGAGGCCGTGGTTCGTCATGGTCTGGACCGCGCGACGGTGGACGCCTGGTTGGCCAGCGATTCGCCGCGTGCGCAGTTCTACGCGGCGATTTCGCGGCTGAATCGCGACTCGAACTTCGACCGTCGTCGAGAGCGCTGGCTTAGCGCAGATGCCCTGGCCATGGCCTTGGCTCTGGAGCCGGAATCTGCCCTGCGCATGCAAACCCGAGCCCTGCAGATCGAGCTGGGACACGGCCTGTACCGCGGTGCGAGCCTGGTCGACTGGCAACAGCGCAGTGGGCAGCCGGAACGTGCCGACATCCTGATGCAGTACCAGCACTCGCGTTTCGAGGCGCGCGTCCAGGCGGCACTGGCGGCGCGCTGAATCAAACCGGTTCGTCGTCGGCCGGTGGCGTTGCCGGCTGCAGCTGCTGTGGCACATCGCGCACGTGCAAGTCGAGCTGCGGGAACGCGATCTCGATGCCTTCTTCCTCGAACAGTTCAGCAATGCGACCGTTGAGGTCGCTGAGCACCCGCAGGCGATCCTGGATCGAGTCGACAAACACGCGCAGCTCGAAGTCCAGCGAGCTGGCACCGAAGGCCATGAACCAGACGCGTGAAGGCGGATCCTTCAGCACCTGCGCGTTCTCGTCGGCCGCCTTCTGCAGCAGGGCTTGCACCTTGGCCGGCGGGGTGCCATAGGCCACCCCGACCTTGACGATGATCCGGGTGCGCGCATCGCTCAGGGTCCAGTTGATCAGGCGCTCGGTAATGAACGTCTTGTTCGGCACCACGGCTTCCTTGCCGTCGAAGTCGATCAAGGTGGTGGCACGCGTGCGGATACGGGTCACCGTGCCGGTCTGGTCGCCGATGGTGATCACATCGCCAACCCGGAACGGTCGCTCGAACAGCAGGATCAGACCGGAAACGAAGTTGGCGAAGATCTCCTGCAGGCCGAAACCGAGACCAACCGACAAGGCGGCGGCCATCCATTGCAGCTGTGACCAGCGCAGACCGAGCAGGGAGAGGCCAATGACGCTGCCGGCAATGACGATGACGTAGCGGCTGACACTGGTGATGGCATAGCGCGTGGGCGCGTCCAGGTTGATGCGACTGAGCAGGGCGATCTCGACCAGGGCCGGCAGGTTGCGTGCTGCCACGAAGGTCAGCAGCAGGGCGACCAGGCCGAGCAGCAGATCGCGCAGGCTGACAAACTCCTTGATCGCATTGCCGTCGGCGTCGACGCTGGCAAATTGCCACAGGGGAATCTCGTTCAAGCGGTTGAAGGCCGGCAGCACATCGCTCCATACCGCAAACAGGCCCAGCGCAAGCAGGCTCAGAACCACGGCACGTAGCAGGCTGCGGGTCTGGGAATTGATGCTGGCCAGTGCAATGGCTTCCGGTTCGATCTCCGGCAAGGGCTCGTCCGTTCTCTCGCTGCGACCCTCGGCGTCGGAATCGGCGCGCTCGTTTAGGCGCTTGGCAATGAGGCGGCGCTCGCCGAGCAGGAACCATCGCGCAATCAATCCCTGGATCAGCGCCACGAGCAGCACCACGCCCAGGCTGGCCCACAGGGCGCGAAGCAGAAAGCCTGCGGTAATCAGAAAGCCGGCGGTCGCGAGCAGCGCGCAACCGAGCAGCGCTGCGCACAGGAAAAAGCGGGTTGCGCGACGTACGAACAGCGGCTCAACCAGCTCGCGGCCACGAGAGCTCCACACGGCGCCGGGCGCAAGCATTCGCCAGCCCAACCAGGCAGCCAACAGGCAGAAGGCAATCAGGGCCAGTCGAGCCGCTGTGTCCAGAGCCGGCTCCTGGCCACGCACGAAACTGAGTGCCAACATCAGCTGCAGCGGCAGCAATGCGAACACGATCCAGGGCAGGGCGGCGCGAATTGCCTCGCGGCGCGCGCGCGGCCAGCGGAAGTGCGCATGCCCAAGGCCCCGCTCGATACTCAGCCAGTGCAGCGCCTCGGCGACCAGTACGCCGCCTGCCAAGGCAAGCACGGCGCGCCCAAGGGAGTCGCTGAAGCGCCCGACTTCGCCCGATTCGCGCAGCAGCCAGCCTGTCGCTGCAAGCAGCATTACCCAGGGCAGCGAGGCGACCACGGTAATCAGCAGAGCCTTGGCCGTGTGCCGATACGAATCACTGCGGATCTGTCGCAGTGGCTGGGCCTGGACCGCGAGCATGCCAGGCGCGCGCCAACGCAGCGCAAAGGCCGCAGCGATCAGCAACAGGCCTGCAAGAATGATCAGCGGGCGTTGTTCGACCTGCTTCCAGAACAGACCTGCGCTGGTCTGGTAGCGCGAGAGCTTGGCCAGGTCGGCCAGGCCACTGGGCAGGCGTGCCAGCCAGCCGGGTTCGATTGGCTCGTGACTGGGCGTCCAGAGCAGATGCCGATCCAGCAGGTCGGTGAGTTCCCTGACCACGCGAAGTTGTTCCTCCAGGGCGCGCTGCAGACCGTCGAGCCCTGAGACTTCGGTCAGCATGGACTGCTCCAGCGGGGCCAGGAGTTCGGCGCGGGTGCCCAGCAGCAGGGCCAGGCCTTCGCGAAGCTGGAGGGCCTCGATTTCGCCGTCTGGATCGATCTGCACCAGGCGCGCATCGATGTCCTGTTCGCGCCGCTCACTGGCGCGGCGGCGCTCGCCCAGCTCGATCAATCCAAGGCGGAGCGAGGTCAGGTTCTCGCGCACCTCCTGCAGTTGCCGGTTGAGTCTGGCAGGCGACTCCAGTCGGCGGCGAAGGTCTGTGAGCTGAAGACCGAGGCTGTCCTGGGCACCGCCGAAGGCGAGACGTGCCTGGGTGGCGCGCAGGGCACTCTGGGCATCGCGCGCGTTCTGCAGGGCCTCGCGTGTACGCCGGTCCAGCGATTCGCTGCTGCCTGAGGCCTGCGCCAGCTCTTCGCCCATGGCGAGGTTCTCGCGGGCAATTTCCCGGAGCTGCTCGGGCGCTTCAGCGAACTGCAGCGATTCCTGCTGCAGCCGTTCGAGAAGCGCTTCCAGGCTCTTGCTGCGCACTTCCTTGACCCGTGCCTGCGCCAGTTTGACCCGCTCAGCGCGTTCGCTGACCTGGTTCTGCAAGTGACGCTCACGCAGTTCCAGATCGCGGCGCCGGGTCGGCAGCGATTCCTGTTCGGCGCTCAAGCTGTCGAGCCGTGCCGCAGCCCGCCGCAGGGCGGCCTGTGAAGCAAGTGCACGCGCCTGGAGCGTAATGCCGGCTTGCTCATCGGCCTGTTCGGCGGCGGCGACAAGACGAAGCTCTTCGACCCGTTGCCGTTGATTGGCAAGGTCGTCAGCGAGACTCAGCGGGCGCGCGTCCGCCGCTGCCAGTTCGCCCCCGACGCGACTCAGGTCCGCCTGAGCCGTGTTCAGCGCGTTGCGCTCCAGTTCCAGTTGGCGCACCAGGGTCGCGTCATCGCGCAGGCGCTCAAGCTCGCCCTGGAAGCGGGTCAGCGCAGCGCTGAAGTCAGCTGGCGAGGTGCCTGCGATCCGGCGGCTATCGCCTGCTGCACCGGTGTCCGCTCGGCGCATCAAGCGCGCTTCGCTCAACAGCGCCTCGGCTTCCTTTTCGGCGTCCGCTGCGCGACTCAGCTGCGCTTCGGCTTCGCCGCGCGGCCCTTCGTCTATCGAGCTGTCTGCCGCGAGGCGTGCGCGCAGCCGTTCGATCTGTTCGCTGCTCGACGGCGGCAGGGCGGCAGGCTCGGAAAAAGCCTGTGCCAGCAGCATCGTGGAGGGCAATAGAAGTGCCAGGGATAGGGCCGCCCGAAGGGCCGTCACACGGTGGATTTGAACTTTGTAGCGAAATGCCGCTATCATGAGCGTCTTTTCTTCCATTGCCAGGCGCGGACCGAACCATGAAGGCCGACATCCATCCAAAGTACCAGCCGGTCGTGTTCCAGGACGTGACCAGCGATTTTTCCTTCCTCACCCGTTCGACCTTGTCGAGCAAGGAAACCGTCAAGTGGGAAGACGGTGCAGAGTATCCCCTGATCAAGGTGGACATCTCCTCTGCCACGCATCCTTTCTACACCGGCAAGCACAAGATCATTGACACCAGCGGTCGCGTCGACAAGTTCCGTCGGCGTTACGGCGGCAAGTAATCGGTTCCTCAGCAAGACCCCAGAACAGGGCCGCCGCGAGGCGGCCCTGTTTTTTGGTGCGCCTGGAAAACGCCAAACACATCCGCTTTTCACGCCTTCAGGACTGACGCCCTCCGGGGGGCTGTGCGATACTTGTGCGTACTGTCCGGCAGCTGAAAGCAGCCGCGCGCGCTGCCCTCGTGGCGCGGCCTGCTTCGCCTCGCCAGCCCCGACTCCCCTTCCAAGCATCGCCTTTCAGGAGCACGCCCGTGTCCGAGAACAAGAGCGTTGTACTGACCGATTCGGCCAACAACACCTCCGCAACCCTGCCACTGGTTACCGGAAGCCTCGGTGCGCCGGCGGTCGACATCGCCAAGTTGCCCAAGGAAACCGGCTACTTCACCTACGACCCGGGCTTCGTTGCCACTGCCAGTTGCCGATCCGCCATTACCTACATCGATGGCGACGCGGGCGTTCTGCTCTATCGCGGTTATCCGATCGAACAGCTCGCCAAGCAGTCGAACTTCGTCGAGGTGGCCTACCTGCTGATGCATGGCGAGTTGCCCAAGCCGGAAGAATTCAACGCCTTCCAGCACGAGGTAACCCATCACACCATGATGCATGAGGCCTTCAAGGGCTTCCTCAACGGCTTCCGCCACGATGCACATCCGATGGCGATGCTGTGCGGCATGATCGGTTCGCTGGCGGCGTTCTATCACGACTCGCTCGACATGAACGACCCCGAGCAGCGCCGTATGGCAGCGGTGCGCCTGATTGCCAAGGTTCCGACCATTGCGGCAGCCTGCTACCGCTATTCGATCGGCTGGCCGGTGCGCTATCCGCGCAACAATATCGAGTACTGCACGCGCTTCCTGCACATGATGTTCGAGGTGCCGAGCGAGCCCCTCAAGCTGCCGCCGATTGCCGCCAAGGCGCTTGACCTGCTGTTCATCCTGCATGCCGACCACGAACAGAACGCCTCGACTTCCACCGTGCGGCTGGTTGGCTCCACGGGCGCCAATCCCTATGCCTGCGTGGCGGCAGGCATTGCCGCGCTGTGGGGTCCGGCGCATGGTGGTGCGAACGAGGCGGTACTGAAGATGCTGGAGGAAATCGGCGATCCGTCCAATGTCTCCAGCGCGGTGGCAAAGGCCAAGGACAAGAACTCCGGCTTCCGCCTGATGGGCTTTGGGCACCGGGTCTACAAGAATTACGACCCGCGCGCGGCGATCACTCGCGAAATGACCCACAAGGTGCTGGCCGAACTCGGGGTGGACGATCCCATGCTGGAGGTCGCCATGCGACTGGAGGAAGCCGCTCTCAAGGATGAATACTTCGTGCAGCGCAAGCTGTACCCGAACGTGGATTTCTACTCGGGGATCATCTACAAGGCCCTGGGCATCCCGACCGAGATGTTCACCGTGATGTTCGCCATTGCGCGCACCGCCGGCTGGGTTGCGCACTGGCTGGAACAGCAGACCGATCCCGAAGCCAAGATCGGCCGTCCGCGCCAGATCTACACCGGCGCTGTGCATCGCGATTACTCGCCCGTCTCGCAGCGCCGCTGATAGTTCAGGTAAGGTCTGAAAAAGTCCATCCTGGGCCCTTCGTCGGGCTCAGGACAGGCCCTTCGTCAGGCTCAGGACAGGCTTGTCAGCCCACGGCGAGTCCGGCACATGTCCGGACTCGATTTCGCGAAATCAATCGCTTACACGATTGTCTCGCGGGCCGGCCATCCTTGGCCGGCGGAACCTCTGACTAGCTAAGGGGTTCCCTGGCGGCGGTCTGCAGAGAACAGGCGCGGTAGTTCATTCGTCGGTTCAGTTGCTGGCCGGGAGATCCGCGTAGCTGGCTTCGATCAGCCGCTGCAGCCCGGACAGCGATGCGCGACGCATGACTTGTGTCGCGCTGCGGTCGAGCGGCGCCTGGCGCAGCGCGTCCAGCGGCAGCAGGGTCAGGTCGAAGGCGAGGCCGTCCGCATTGAAAACCAGCACCGGCACATCGGCCTGTCGCTGCCGATCAAGGCGTACCCGCCGGCTGCTTTCGTCGAAGGGAATGCCGCTGTCGGTAAGAAAGCGGCTGATGGCCGTGCTGTCATCCGAATGCAGGTGCAGACATACAGCGGAATGGCCGTCGGCCGTACCGTCCAGCACTGCGCCAACCAGACGTGGTTCAAAGCGGGCGAGAAACGCCATGGCCTGGGCCGCCGCATCGCGCCGTTCACGCAGCAGTTCGGCCTGCGAATCGCCCAGGAACAGTCGCTGGTATTCGCGCAGAGCGGTTTCTATCTCGCTGTTGCGCGGCAGGCTCTGGTCATCATGGATGCCCAGCCGCTGCGCCGCCTTGAGCTTGGCCAGATGGAAATCGCGGATACCGCTTTCGGAAATGACCCGCGCGGCCTCGATGGCGAGGCGCTGGCGCCGTTCACGGGTGCGGGTCTCGGCGTGCAGCTGGGCGTGACGCGACGGTTGGCGCATGAGACGTCTCCCGGTGAGCGCAGCATGGATCAGATGACCTGCTGATGCGTCGATCTGGCACTGCCCGATTCAACGCAGTGTCGGGCCGGCCCGTCACAACCATGCCCATTTACTCAGAAGATTTCAAATGCCTCGCGTTCCTGCTCGCGCTCGGTCTGGGTAATGCCACGCTGTTCAAGCCGGCCGATATCCTCGACCCGGAACAATTCCGGCAGGGCGCCCGAGGTTTGACCACTGGCCAACATGCCCGTGTCAGGGTCGATCATGGCGGTGCTGATGCCATTGGGCATGGCCAGTGTCGCTTCGGGGGTGTCGGCCAGCGCCGTGCGCATGAACGCGGACCACATGGGAACCGCCAGGCGGGATGCAAACTCCCGGTTGCCCAGCGAGGTGAAATCGTCCATGCCGACCCATGCGGTGGTGACGAGATCTCCGCCGAAACCCGAAAACCAGGCATCTCGGTAGTCGTTGGTGGTGCCGGTCTTGCCGCCCAGATCATTGCGTCCGACAACCCGGGCGCCAGCGCCTGTTCCACGACGGACCACGTCGCGCAACAGCGAATTGATCAGGTACGCGGTGCGCTCATCGACCGCGCGCGGAGCGAGCGCGATGTCCCCGGAATCCGTGGCGGCATCTGACGGCGTCGCACTTCCTGCACCGGAACCCAGATCAAATCCGCTGCCTTCGCCGGCGTCCTGCAGACGGCCCGGGCAACGGGCGCAGGCACGCAAAGGGCGGGTCTGGAATGCGATCCGGCCATGCCTGTCCTCGACCCGTTCCAGCAAATAGGGCTCGATCAGGAAACCGCCATTGGCAAAGCTGGCAAAGCCTCGCGCCATCTCAATCGGAGAAGCGGAGTTGGTGCCCAATGCCAGGGACAGATTCTGCGGCAGGCTTTCTGCGCTGAACCCGAAGCTTTGCACGTAACGATGCGCATAGGAGGCTCCGATGGCGTCCAGGATGCGCACGGACACCAGATTGCGGGAGCTGACCATGGCCTCGCGCAGGCGCATCGGCCCAGCAAACGTCTGGTTGTCATTCTGCGGACGCCAGGTCGAGTTGCTGCCGCGATCATGGAAGACAACCGGAGCATCGAGCACGATCGAAGCCGGGGTGAAGCCGCGCTCAAATGCTGCTGCATACACGAATGGCTTGAAACTCGAACCCGGTTGGCGCTGTGCCTGCACGGCGCGGTTGAATTTGTTCATGGAAAAGCTGAAGCCGCCGACCATGCTGCGAACCGATCCGTCCTCATGCGACATGGACACCAGGGCGCCTTGGGCCGCGGGCACCTGGGACAGTTCCCATTCCCCTTCGGCGTCGCGCGACACGCGCACAATGTCGCCGCGCTTGAGCACCGTGTCGACGCGCTTCGGTTTCGGACCCCTGCTGTTCTCGCTGAGAAACGGTGCCGCCCACTCCACGTCGGCCAGGTCAAGTTCTATGTCCTGGCCATCGCTGGTCAGCACATTGGCTCGGTCGGCGAGCGCGCCGGTGACGATTCCGGGCAGCAGGCCCGAAATGGGCGCATAGCCTTCCAGCGCCTCCCGGATCGCGTCGGTTGAAGCGCTCGGTGCCAGCACGACATTGGCTTCCGGGCCGCGCCAGCCATGGCGCCGGTCATACTCGATCAGCCCGGCGCGCAGCGCCGCATTGGCGGCTATCTGCGCCTCGGCTGCCAGGGTTGTGTGCGCAACGAAGCCCCCCGACATGGCGTCAGCGCCCAACTCGGTGATCACCTGTTGGCGAACCATTTCTGCCACAAAAGGTGCTTCTACTTCGATGACCGGCTCGTTCGGTGTGGCGCCGTCCTTCTCCGCCTGCGCTGCCTGCATGCTGGCAATGTCGATGAACCCGACTTCCTGCATGCGCTGCAGCACATAGTCGCGGCGGACCAGGGCGCGGGCGGGGTTGGACAGCGGATTGGCGCTGGAGGGGAACTTCGGAATCGACGCCAGCATTGCGCATTCGGCCAGGCTAAGCTGATCCAGCGGCTTGCCGTAGTAGAACTCGGCGGCAGCCACGATCCCGTAGGCACGATTCCCGAAAAAGCTCTTGTTGAGGTAGAGGGCCAGGATTTCGTCCTTGCCCAGTTCACGCTCCATCTTGAGGGCGAGGAAGATCTCGGTGAGCTTGCGGGTGTAGGAATATTCCGAACTGAGGAAGAACTGTCGCGCCACCTGCTGGGTGATGGTGCTGCCACCCGGCACCCGCCGGTCATCGGTGGTGGCAAGCAGCCATACCGCACGGGCAACGCCGCGCCAATCGACGCCCGGATGTTCGTAGAAACGAGCGTCCTCGATCGCTATGAAGGCCTGTTTGAGTTGCTCAGGCACGGCGTCGATCGCCACCGGCGTGCGGCGCATCTCGCCAAAAATGGCGATCAGCTTGCCTTCGCGCGTCTGGACGCGCAGCGGGACCTGCAGCTCGATCTCCCGCAGCCCTTGCACATCGGGCAGGGTGGGGGCGATCAACCAGTAGAGAATTCCTATTGCAGCCAGGCCCAGCACCGCCCCGGCAAGCGCCAGAGCCAGCGCCCACCTCAGTAGACGACGCATCCGTACCATGTGTGTGGAGACTCTTCCGGTTTGCCAAGTGCGAGGGGAAGGAGTATAGAACGAGGCGGCTCAGGACGTAATGTGGCTGCCTTGGGGAAGGCTCAGAACCATCCGGATGGCTCGAAAAGAGACCGATTCCGGACCGGGCTGAAGGTGCCGCCAGAGCCCCTGGTGACGAAAGAGGTTGCCAGAAGACAAAAAATCGTTATTTAATGTAGTTGCGCAGTTATCGCTCGTAAGAGCCCGTGGGAAGGGGAGAAACCGTGGGTCTGTTCGCCTCAAAGAAGCCTCCGCTGGTCGGTGTGGACGTCAGCTCCACCGCCGTCAAGCTACTTCAGCTCAGCCAGTCCGGCGGGCGCTATCGCGTGGAGCACTACGCGGTGGAGCCGCTGCCGCCCAATGCCGTGGTCGAAAAGAACATCGTCGAGGTGGAAGCCGTCGGCGAAGCGATCAAGCGGGCGGTCAACCGATCCCAGACCCGTATCAAGCATGCGGCGGCTGCGGTTGCCGGTTCTGCGGTGATCACTAAAACCATCCCGATGCAGGCCAATCTCTCGGAAGACGAGATGGAAGACCAGGTTCAGGTCGAGGCCTCGCAGTACATCCCGTATCCGATCGAGGAAGTCAGCCTCGACTTCGAGATGCTCGGGCCGGTCCGCGACAACCCGGAGATGGTCCAGGTGTTGCTCGCCGCATCGCGGACCGAGAACGTCGATGTCCGGGTTGCCGCGCTGGATCTGGGCGGCCTGGTTGCCAAGGTGGTAGATGTCGAAGCCTTCGCGATGGAGAACGCCTTCAAACTGATTGCCGACCAGCTATCCGTGCCAAAGGATGCCTTGGTGGCCTTGGTCGACGTTGGTGCGACCATGACCACGCTCAATGTTCTGCGCAACCAGCGCAGCGTATATACCCGCGAGCAGGTGTTCGGCGGCAAGCAGCTCACCGACGAAGTCATGCGCCGTTATGGCCTGTCCTACGAAGAGGCCGGTCTGGCCAAACGACAGGGCGGTCTGCCGGAAAGTTACGAAGTCGAGGTACTGGAGCCATTCAAGGAAGCGATGGTTCAGCAGGTCAGCCGATTGTTGCAGTTCTTCTACGCGGGCAGCGAGTTCAATCGGGTTGACCAGATCGTGCTGGCGGGTGGTTGTGCATCGATCACCGGCATTGCCGAGATGGTCGAGGAACAGCTCGGCGTCTTGACCATGGTTGCCAATCCCTTGGCAAACATGTCGCTGTCAAATCGTGTCCAGGCGCAGGCCCTGGCCCAGGATGCCCCGGCGCTCATGATCGCCTGCGGCCTGGCCCTTAGGAGCTTTGACTGATGGCCAGAATCAACCTACTTCCCTGGCGCCTGGAACGGCGCAAACAGCGCCAGAACGAATTCTTCGGAATGCTGGGCGCTGCAGCTGTACTGGCTGCACTGGTCGCGTTCGGGCTGATCCAGTATTTCAACGGTGTCGAGCAGAACCAGCAGGCGCGAAACGCCTATCTGGACCGCCAGATTGCCGAGGTCGACGCCAAGATCAAGGACATCGAGAATCTGGAAGCCGAGCGCGCCAGCCTGTTGCAGCGCAAGCAGGTCATCGAGGACCTGCAATCCAATCGATCGCAGATGGTGCACCTGTTCGACGAACTGGTTCGCACCATTCCCGAAGGAATTCGCCTGACGTCGATCAAGCAGGCTGGTCAGCAATTGACGCTGGACGGGGTGGCGCAGTCGAACGCGCGGGTGTCTGCCTACATGCGCAGTATCGAGGCTTCGGGCTACATGAAGCAGCCTGATCTCTCGATCATCGAGCAAAAGGGCGAGAACAGCGCCATGCCGTATCAGTTCTCGTTGAAGCTGACACTGACCAGTCCGCAGAAAGAAGCGGCCGCGGCTGAGGGTGAAACCGAGTCCGTTGCCACAAGTTCGGGAGGTGCGCTGTGAGCGGTTTTGACCTGCGAAACCTCGACTTCAACAATTCCGGATCCTGGCCGACCCCAGTCAAGCTGTTTTTCTGTGCCATCGTGGCCGTTCTGATCCTGTTTCTTGCCTGGTATCTGTCGATCAGCGATACGCAAGGCCGCATCGATTCGATGAAACAGGTCGAGCTGCAAAAGCTTGCCGAGTTTGAAACCAAGCAGGCCAAGGCCATCAATCTGGAGCCGCTGCGTGCCCAGTTGGCGGAAATGCAGATCATGCTGCAGCAAATGCTGCGGCAGCTTCCCAGTCGCACGGAAATGCCCGACCTGATCGTCGATGTTTCCCAAACCGCCTTGGCCAGCGGCATCGAGAACGAGCTGTTTCAGCCGGGTCCGGAGGCGAAGCGCGAGTTCTATGCCGAAAAGCCGATTGCACTGCGCATGGTGGGTTCCTACCACCAGTTTGGCGCGTTTGTCAGTGGCGTGGCCTCGCTGCCGCGGGTGGTCATCATGACCATGCACGACATTTCGCTCAAGCCTCGTCAGGCACCGGTTGCGCGCGGTCGTACGGCCACCCCGACCTCATTCGGAACCGGCGAGCTCATGCTTGAAGGCACCGTCAAGACATACCGTTACCTCGACGAAGACGAGGTCGCCGACGCGGCCGAGCCTGCGCCGGCCGGGAGGGGGCGTTGATCATGCGCGATCTGAATTTCGATACCGTGCCGGCACGGCGCTTGCGGCTGGCCTTCATGGCAGTCGCGGCAATCGTGGTGAGCGGCTGCACGCCGGGAACTGCAGACCTCGAGGCCAAAGTCGAGGAAATAAAGCTGCAACGCTCGGCCCCGCTCGAGCCGCTGCCGGTAATGCGGCAGTTCGAGACATTTGAATATGCCGCGCAGGATTTGCGGGATCCATTCAGCGATCCGACCGACGAGCGGACTTCGGCCGTCGGTTCGGGGCCAAGCCCCGACCCGGATCGGCGCAAGGAACTGCTCGAGTCGTTTCCGCTCGACGGGTTGCGGATGGTCGGGACACTCGATATCGGTGGCAACTCCTGGGGCCTGGTGAAAGACCCGGAATCGGTTATCCATCGGGTTAAGGCTGACAATCACTTGGGTCAAAACGACGGGCGAATCACGCAAGTATTGCCTGACCGTATTGAATTGGTGGAACTCGTACCGGATGGCGCCGGCGGCTGGCTGGAACGCCGGTCAACACTTGCGCTGAACGAAGAATAGGCATTGGGGGATAGCACGATGACCGCGAAGAACAACATGATCCGTGGAATGGGTCGCTCGGCGGGGCGTGCCGGTCTGGGGCTGGCCCTGATGGCTTTGCTCTGGACCGCGCCGGCTCTGGCAGAACGCACGCTGCAGGACATCCAGTTTTCTGCCGGGGGCGGAGGACGGGTTGACGTAACGCTGAAGCTGTCCGAGGCCGTCGGAGATGCGACGGTATTTACCACGGACGACCCACCCCGCATCGCAGTGGACCTGCCTGGCACGCGCAACGCATTTGGCGGTCGCCTGGTGGTGGGTAGTGGTGCTACCAGTGCAATTTCGGCAGTGGAAGCCGGTGGTCGCACACGGGTGGTCATTGACCTGTTCCGGGCCGCCTCCTACGAATCACGTACCGAAGGCAGCGACCTGGTGCTGACCATTGGTGGCGGGTCGACAACCTCAGGCGGCGCCGTTGTGGCGGCGAACTCGCAGGATCCGGCCAAGCGGGTCGACGGAGGCGTCAAGGTCACCAACGTTGATTTCCGGCGCGGAGCTGACGGTACCGGTCGCGTTGTACTGGCGTTCTCCGGTGCGGGGGTCTCGGCTGACCTGCGCACGGAAGGCTCGCGCATCGTGGTGGACGCCGAGGGGGTTCAACTGCCAGATGACATGGCCCAGAAGCTGGATGTGGTTGATTTCGCCACGCCCGTGCAGATGATCGAAACCCGCCGTACGCCGGCCGGTGTGCGCATGGTGATCACCAATAGCGGCCAGTTTGAATCGCTCGCCTACCAGACCGACAGCGAGTTTGTCGTCGAAGTCACGCCCGTGGTTGCCGAAGCCGAAGGCGAAGGCAATTCATCCGTGCTTGGCGTCAAGGACGAGGAAAAACGCTATTCTGGCAATCCAGTAACGCTGAACTTCCAGGATGTGCCGGTACGTTCGGTGTTGCAGCTGCTGGCCGATGTGTCACAGATCAATATCGTTGCCGCGGATACGGTGCAGGGCAATGTGACCCTGCGCCTGGTGAATGTTCCCTGGGATCACGCACTGGACATCGTGCTGCAGGCAAAGCAGCTGGACCAGCGCAAGCAGGGCAATGTGATCTGGGTGGCCCCGCAGATCGAGATTGCTGCCTTCGAACAGGCCAAGGCCGACGCGCGTATTGCACTGCAGCAGCGCGCCGAACTGGTCACCGAGTACATTCCGATCAACTATGGCAATGCGGAAGAGATCGCCAACCTGCTGACCGAAGAAAGCAAGACCGCCGAAGAGAGTGGCGGGCAGGGTGGCGGCGGTGCGCAGGGTGGGCAGGATCGGGGCTTTCTGTCGCCGCGCGGCAGCGTCAGCTTCGACCAGCGCACCAACACCCTGCTGCTGAACGACATCCCGCCGAAGATCGCGGAGATCCGCGAGCTGATCCGCATCCTGGATCGGCCGGTGGAGCAGGTGCTGATCGAATCGCGCATCGTCATCGCCACGGAAGACTTCTCTCGTGAAATCGGCGCTCGCTTTGGATTGAGTGGCGGCCGCGATGACACTTATTACAGTGGTGATCTGGAAGCCAACCAGCAGCACTACAACAACACCGCTTCCAGCCGCATCGCCAATGCCAATGCGGTGCGGAACTGGATCACCGACAACGACGGCTCGCCGCCGCCGGTGCTGACGCGGCCGATTCCGACCCGCGGTCTCGGTGTGAACATGCCGGTTCTCGATTCCGCAGCGGGTTCCCTGGCGCTGTCGATCCTCAATGCCGGTTATCTTCTGGACCTTGAACTCTCCGCCCTGGAGAGCGACGGGCGCGGTGAGGTGGTTGCGAATCCGCGTGTAATCACGGCCAACCAGCAGACGGCAATCATCAAGCAGGGCCAGGAAGTTGGCTATACGACGGTGTCCGCCCAAGGTGGCAATATCACCGTCGAGTTCAAGGAAGTGGTGCTGGAACTGGAAGTCACCCCGACCATCACTCAGGACAACCGCGTCTTCCTCAAGGTCAATGTGAAGAAGGACGAGATCGAGGGCTTCGTGACCACGCCACTGTCCAGCGTGCCGCAGATCAGCAAGCGCGAGGTCAATACCTCGGTATTGGTTGAGAATGGCCAAACCGTTGTGCTGGGTGGTGTATACGAGTTCAAGTCGATTGACGACGTGAAGAAGGTACCGTTCCTGGGTGACGTGCCGGCCCTGGGTGCACTCTTCCGCAACAAGCTGAAGAGCCGCAGCAAGGCTGAATTGCTGATCTTCGTAACCCCGAAGATCCTCAGCCTCGACGCGCGCAACTAGTTTTCTGCTTCGCATCAGCTTCACGGAAGGCCGCGTTCGCGCGGCCTTCCGCGTTGTGAGGCTTGTTCTTTGTGTCACTGCGGGCGCACCATTTGGCCGTGGCGTTGTGCAGTCCAGGGGACCTGCGAACCAACTGGCAACTGAGCTCTAAGTTATTGCGTCGCACGCGTCATCCGTCGCGACTCAATACACAAAGAACGCATTCAGCTGGGATGAGCCTGCTCGGCGGGCCGACCCGGGATCAGACGTCCCTTGGACAGTTGATCTGTCCGTCAGGCTGTCACGCGCCGTTTCCGAGGCGCAACGCCTGGCACGACCGTGGTGAGGAGATGCATGGAGACGATTCGTTCGACCTTTGCCCCAGGCGAGGTCATTTTCCGTGAGGGCGACCCGCCAACAACCGCCTTCCTCATCGAATCTGGCGTCGTCGAAATCACCGCCGATCAGGGCGGACGTCCGGTTGTTCTGAGCAGGCTCGGTCCTGGCGACCTGCTTGGAGAAATGGCAGTTATCGATGATTCGCCGCGCACCGCGACGGCGATGGCAGTTGAGGCCTGCGTAGCGCTGATGATCGACCGCACCCAGATCAACGAGCGGCTGACCCAGACCGATCCGATTGTGCGTGCCCTGCTGGAAGGTCAGCTAAAGCGTTACCGGGGCGCGCTGGCTGCAATGCAGGGCAAGGTGAGCACCCAGCCTGCGGCGGCGCCGGCGGCCAGTGAGATAGCTGGAATCGGCAAGATTCGACTCGAATCGCAATTGCGTGAAGCCCTTGCCTCTCGCGCATTGGACCTGCGCCTGCAACCGATCCTGAGTGTTGCAGACTCCCAGATCGCCGGATACGAGGCTCTGATTCGCTGGACGCATCCGGAACGCGGCGCAGTTTCGCCTGCCGAGTTCATCGCCCTGGCCGAAGAAACCTCGCTGATTGTGCCGGTGGGTGAGTACGTACTCGACGTTGCCTGCGCCGCGATCACTGCCTTGCGCGAACGAGGCGTGGGCCTGAACCCGTTCGTGGCGATCAATGTCTCGGCGCGTCAGTTGGCCGAAGAAGGTCTGATCGACCGGATCGTCGACCGAGCCGTTGCCGCTGATTTCTCTCCCGGACAGATCAAGGTCGAGATTACCGAAAGCCAGGCCCTCAATTATCCGCAGGTTGCCCTGGTCATCGAGCGTTGTCATCAGGCCGGAATTCGCGTTGCACTGGACGATTTCGGCACAGGCTATTCCAGCCTGGCGCACCTGCACGAATTGCCATTCGACACCGTCAAGGTGGACCAGGCCTTCGTTCGGCAGATGATGACGCAGCCGCGTGCAATGGCCATCGTTCGTGCCATCGTCAGCATGGTCCACGGTTTGGGCGCCGACGTGGTGGTGGAAGGCATCGAGGAACAGGCAGAACTGGACGTGCTGGCAGAGCTGAACTGTCGCTACGCGCAGGGCTACTTCGTTGGCAAACCCCAGACTCTGGATGAAATTCTGAGTCGATTGCCCTGAACGCCAGGTCGGGAGTCGCGCGCCGCCGTAGCAGGGGTGCTCCAAATGCCTGATGCGGATGACGCGCGACCCGCAGGGCCAGAGCATGACTGTCGGCCGAGGCGCCGCGCCGGTTTCCTGTGTTTCACTGACGGAACATCAGCCTGACGGACCCCGTCAGCGGAACCGCGCGCCCTCGCTGCTGTCAAAGCGGCCCCCAACCGAGATTCGCCATGGATAGCCTTCAGCCCGCCGCGACGCTTGATTCCCTGCGCGACGCCTTCCACCGCCTCGGCCACGCGCTCGGGGAGCGCATTGTTGGTCAGCAGATCCTGACCCAGCGCCTGCTGATCGCCTTGCTGGCCGATGGGCACCTGCTGGTGGAAGGTGCGCCGGGTTTGGCAAAGACTACTGCGATCAAGGAGTTGGCTTCGCGAATCGAAGGTGATTTCAGCCGCATCCAGTTCACACCGGATCTGCTGCCCGCGGATCTTACGGGTACGGATATCTTCCGTCCGCAGGAAGGGCGCTTCGAATTCCAGCCAGGGCCGATGTTCCACAACCTGCTGCTGGCAGACGAAGTCAACCGCGCTCCGGCCAAGGTCCAGTCAGCCCTGCTTGAAGCCATGGGCGAGCGGCAGATCACGGTTGGCTCGAGAACCTACCCCTTGCCGCGACTGTTCCTGGTAATGGCCACCCAGAATCCGATTGAGCAAGAGGGTACCTATCCGCTTCCCGAAGCCCAACTCGATCGATTCCTGATGCATGTACGCATCGGTTACCCCGATGTTGGCGCCGAGACAGAAATTCTGCGACTGGCGCGTGAGCAGGCCCTGGCCGAAGGAGGACCGCGCGACAACCCGCCAATGCTGCTCACCCAGGATCAGGTGTTTGCCGCGCGCCGAGCCATGTTCGACCTGCACCTTGCGCCAAATCTTGAGCGCTACCTGATTGAGCTGATATTGGCGACCCGGAATCCGGCGCCCTACGGCGAGGATCTGGTCAGGCAGATTTCCTTCGGCGCGAGCCCGCGCGGATCGATTGCGCTGGAGCGCTGCGCCCGCGCGCATGCCTTCTTGCAGGGTCGCGACTTCGTAACGCCCGAGGACATTCACGCGGTGGCGCTGGATGTGCTGAGGCATCGGGTCCTGCCGAGCTACGAGGCCGAGGCGGAAGGACTGGACGGCGGCGCGATCGTCGAGCGGCTGCTGCAGCGGGTGCCACTGCCCTGAGCTTCCAGGCAATGACCGAACCCGTGCGTGCGTCAACCACTGACGGCATCACTCCCAGCGTGGCCGAGCTGGTGGCATTGCGCCGAGCGGCGCAAGGACTGGCCTCCAGTCTGCGACGCAGCGCAGACCGGCTGATTGGCCAGCAGGAGTCACCGTTTCGCGGACGCGGCATGGAGTACGCCGAGTCTCGTCCCTACAGCCCCGGTGACGAAGTCCGCCACATCGACTGGCGGGTAACCGCCCGAACCGGTCGGCCCTACACCAAGCTGTTTCAGGCCGAGCGCGAGCGCACCACCTTGCTGGTGTTGGAATCATCCGTGGCGATGCGTTTCGGCACGCGGGTGTGTTTCAAGTCGGTGCAGGCCGCGCGACTTGCCGCGCTGCTCGCCTGGGCCGCACAAGGAGAAGGCGATCGGATCGCCGCCTGCTGCTTTGGCGATCGTCGCGGTCAGCTTCCTCCGCGCGGAGCGCGTGGCGGGGTCATGCGCGCCCTGGCAGCTCTGGTGCAGTGGAGTGAGGATAAGCCGGCGCCGGCGCAGGACCGCTCCCTGGCGCAGGCACTGGAACAGATTTCGCCACTGCTGCGTCCCGGCAGTCGCATCCTGTTGCTGCTGGATGCGGGCAGCATTGATGCGCCTGCGCTGCGCATGTTGGCGAGGCTTCGCTCGCATCATGACCTTGCCGCGTGCCTGCTCGCAGATGCGCTGGAACTCCGCCCTCCGCCGCCGGGGCGCTACCTGGCGAGTCTCGGCGGACAACGCCGCTGGCTGCAGCGCAACCGTCTGGATGACCCGCAGGACTGGCTTTCGCCCGTGCAGGCTCGCCGGGCCGAGGTGCGAGCCGACCTGCGTCGCAGTGGCGTTCGGGCGCGCGTGGTTGCGGTGCAGGACGACCCGGTAATGGCCTTGCGCGGCCTGCTGCAGGGCGGTCCGGACCCTCACGGAGACGGCGAATGAGTGGCCCGCAACTGCGCGACATCGTGCTGCCGGCGGAGCCTGCGTTCTGGCCTCCAGCGCCGGGCTGGTGGGTGCTTGCTGCCGTGGTCTTGCTGGCAGTCTTTGCATTGCTGCGCTGGTTATTTGCAGCTTGGCGCAGGCTGCGTCGCGCACGCCGCCTGCGCACTGAGCTGGAGCTTGCGCTGGGCGCGCACCAGTCGCCGCAACAGCGTCTCGCCATGATGTCAGAGCTGTTGCGACGCTGGAGCACGTTGCAATCGCCGAACGGTGCCGCCCTGATTGGCGAGGACTGGTTGCGCATGCTCGACGGCGGCCTGGCGGATGCTCCTTTCAGTCGCGGAGTCGGCAGATTGTTGCTGCAGGGTCCCTACATGGCACAGCCGCCACTGCAGCAAATGGAAGCACTCGAGGACTTGGTGCGACGGCGGATCCTGCATGGGGTGCGGAATGCCTGAGTTCGCCTGGCCCTGGGCGATGCTGCTGCTGCCGATGCCCTGGCTGGCGGCATGGCTGTTGCCGTCCGCCACATCCGGCGCCCGCGCCCTGCGTCTGCCACTGCCCGCCGACAGTCTTTACGAACTGCAGCAGACACCATTGGCACGGCCCAAACCCTCGCTGCTCGCCTTGCTTATCTGGCTGACCCTGTGCATCGCGGTGGCCAGGCCGCAATGGGTTGGTGAACCCGAGGCGCCGCCGCGCAGCGGTCGCGACCTGCTGCTGGCAGTTGACGTTTCTGGCAGCATGTCGGCTGAGGACATGGTCGTCGGTGGGCGTCGCATGAACCGCATGGATGCCGTCAAGCGCGTGCTTGCCGATTTCCTTGACCGGCGCGCCGGCGACCGCATCGGGCTGCTGCTGTTCGGCCAGAACGCCTATCTGCTGACGCCGCTGACCTTCGATATCGAAGCCCTGCGTCAGCAACTCGACACCGTCGTTGTCGGCATCGCTGGCCGAGAGACGGCAATCGGCGACGCCATAGGTCTGGCGGTCAAGCGCTTGCGCGATCGGCCTGAAGCTCAGCGTGTCCTGATTCTGCTGACCGACGGAGTCAACACGGCGGGCGCGCTCGATCCGATGAAGGCGCTGGAGCTGGCAGAGACCGAAGGCCTGCGCATCCATACCGTAGGTGTTGGAAGCGAGGCGGGCACCTCGTTCATGGGCCTGCGCGTGGGAGCTGGTGCCGAAATCGATGAGGTCTTGCTGCGGCGCATCGCCGAGCGCACCGGAGGCGGTTATTTCCGCGCCCGGAATGCTGCTGAACTGGCCAATATCTACATCGAGATCGATCGGATCGAACCGGTTGATCAAGAGGGAGAAAGCCTGCGTCCCCGGGCCGAGTTGTTCATCTGGCCGCTCGGCCTGGCGGTTCTATCGGCCTCGCTGTGGATGCTGGCCACGTTGCCGCGCCGGGCGGAATTGGCATGAACCTGCTGCCGGAACACCTGCATCTGCTGCGGCCGCTATGGCTGCTCCTCATCCTCGCGACGCCGCTGCTCTGGTGGGCTCTGGGACGCGCGCAGCGCGATGGTGGCGATTGGGCAAGGGCCTGCGATCCACACCTGTTGCCGCACCTGCTGGAAGCACACGGCGGGCGCAGTTCGCGCGCGCCGCAGATGCTGGGAGTTGCGATCCTGGTCCTGGCGTCGCTGGCCCTGGCCGGGCCCGCCTGGGAAAGGCTGCCCGAATCCTTGCAGCGCCAGGAGTCCGCCCTGGTCCTGGTGCTGGACCTGTCGCCCAGCTCACGAGCTACCGATCTGAAACCGAATCGACTGGCGCGCGCGCGGTTCAAACTGGCAGACCTGTTTCGCCTGCGTCCGGATGGACAGACCGCACTGGTTGCCTATGCTGGTCAGGCCTTCACGGTCGCGCCACTCACCGATGACAGCAATACCATCGCCAATCTGGTCGAGGCGCTTGATCCGGATCTGATGCCGGTGCCGGGCAAGCGCGCCGATCTTGCCTTGCGACATGCCGAGCAGCTCCTGCGCGGCGCCGGGATGGAGCGCGGCGACGTACTTCTCATCACCGATCGGGTCGAGCCACGCGATCAGGCCGTCGCTGCCGACCTCGCGACCCGCGGCGTGCGGGTGTCGGTGCTCGGTCTGGGCGGCGGTACTGCAGCGCCGATTCCGCAAGCCGCAGGTGGTTTTGTGATGGATGAGCAGGGCCGGCCGCAACTGGTGAAACTTGAACCGGGAAGCCTGCGTGCGCTGGCCAACGCCGCGGGGGGAATGTTTGCGGCCTTTTCGAGCGACAACAGTGACCTGCTCGCGCTCGGCCTGGATGAAGTGAAGAGCGGCGTGATGCGCGATGCGCAGGGCGAAGTGCAGCGCTTTCGTGATGCCGGATTCTGGTTTCTTCCGCCTCTGATGCTGTTGATACTGCTGGCGTTTCGACGTGGTTGGCTCGCCTTGATCCTGCTGCTTCCGCTCGCGGTGCCGCTACCTGCTCAGGCCTTCGAGTGGCGTGATCTGTGGCAGCGACGCGACCAGCAGGCAGCCGAGGCCCTGCGCGAGGGCGATATCAAGCGGGCCCGGTCACTGGCAGAGGATGCGGCATGGCGCGGCACCGCCGCCTATCGAGACGAAGACTGGACCGCTGCCGCCGAAGCGTTTGCCGAGCGCGATGCCGCGGCTGCGCACTACAACCGAGGCAACGCGCTGGCTCGGGCAGGCAGTTACCAGGAGGCGATGCAGGCCTACGGTAAAGCCATTCAACAGCAGCCCGATTTCGACGACGCCAAGGCCAACCTGGAGGCAGTGAAAAACTGGCTGGAGCAACAACCGCCGAAGTCCGAAGACGAATCGGGCGAGGGCGAGCAGCAAGAGTCGGGCGAGCAGGAAGAGTCCGGTTCGCCGCAGTCCTCAGAATCCGATGAGGCTTCGGAGGGAGAGCAACCAGAGTCGGGCGAGCAAGGCGAGTCGACAGAGGGCGGAGAACCGGAGACTGCCGACCAGCAACAGGAAGGTGAGCCATCGGCCGGTGAGGAAGGCTCCCCAGAACAGACCGAATCGCCGGATGAGTCGGCCGAGATGGAGGCTTCAGAACCCGAGCAAGGCGATCAATCACAGCAGGCCTTGAGCGAGGCGATCGACCAGGCGTTGGCCGAGCAGGCGCAGGAGGAACCGCCAAGCAATGCCAGGCCACTCAGCCCGGAGCAGCAGGCCGATGCGGAACGTCGTCAGTCTGTTGAGCAGTGGCTGCGGCGCGTGCCTGATGACCCCGGTGCATTGCTGCGACGCAAGTTTGCCTTGGAACACCAGCGCCGTCTGCGCGAGGGAATTGAATGAAAGCCGTCTTGTTTGCCCTGGTTCTGTTCGCCGCACTGCCCGCGCTTGCCAGCGCCGCATCGCCGCGAGCCTGGCTGGACCGCGATTCGATCCGGCTCGGCGAAACCGTCACCCTGAACATCGAAGTCGAGGGCATGACCGGTGACGAGCCCGACTTCACGCTGCTTGATGCAGATTTTCAGCGCATCGGCGTGAGCAGCCGGACGCAGATGAGCCTGGTCAACGGCCAACGCACGGTCAGCACGCTGTGGGCGGTTGCGCTGGAGCCGCGTGAAGCGGGTGTTTTCACCCTTCCCGCGATTCCGGTAGGTACCAGCGCCAGTAATTCGCTGCGTCTCACAGTGATGCCGGCAGCTACCGCAACGGCCGGCCAGGACGTGTTTCTTGAAGTCGAGGCCATGCCGGGCGACCCGTATGTCCAGCAGCAGGTGCGCTATCGGATCAAGCTCCATTACGCCGTGACCCTGCTTGACGGCCAGCTGGATGAGCCCAGTCCTGCGGGCGCCGAAATGCGTCGTCTGGGCAATGATCTCAGTTACCAGACCCAGATCGGCGCGCTCCGTTACAACGTGGTTGAACGACGCTTCGCGCTGATTCCCGAAGCCAGCGGAGAGCTGCTGATTCCAGCCGTGCGCTTTCGTGGTCGCGCCATGGGAAGCAGCGGGCGCTTCGGCCCGGGCCTGTCCAGTGGCCGTCAGGTGAGCGCAAGCAGCGAACCGATTCGCCTGCAGGTGAAGCCGAATCCGCCGGGCAGTGCGCAGCCATGGCTGCCGGCAAGCCAGTTGGAACTGGCGGCGCTGGGCGACACCTGGCCCGAGAGCGTGATGCTCGGCGAACCGCTCAGCCTGGAGCTGCGCATCGCGGCACGCGGTGTTGACGGCGCTCGACTTCCGGAACTGGCCCTGCCGCAGATCGATGGCGTGGATGTGTATCCGGATCAGCCGGTGATGCGTAGCGGAGAAGATGGGGAATGGGTGCAGGGTGAGCGTCGTCAGCGCTTCGCCCTGGTGCCGCAACGGGCCGGCGACGTCGTGCTTCCCGAAATCACTCTGGCCTGGTGGAACACGGAAACCGACAGGGCGGAAACTGCAACCATTCCGGCACGCCGCATTCGCGTGCTTCCCGCCGCCGACAGCGTTGCCGGCGGCGAGGCTGAGCCTGCTGCGTCAGGCGTGCCACAGCCAGCGCCGGTTGCCTCTGCCTGGCCTTGGCAGATGCTGAGTGCGGCACTGCTGGTGGCCTGGCTGGTGACGCTCGCACTATGGTGGCGTCAGCGCCACGCAGGACAGGTTGCCCCAGCAGCACAGCGACCGTGTCCGTCAGGCGCGAGTCTGCGTGGCGCGATACTGCGGCGCAGTCCGCAGGACTTCGAGTCAGCGCTCATTTCGCTGGCGCGTCATGCGGGCGAACCTGCCGGCACCGTCGGTGACGTGGCCAATCGTCTGGATGACCTCGTGCAGCGTGCAGCGCTACAGCAGTATCTTCAGTCGCGATGGCGCGCCGGTGAGGTCGACTGGAGCGATCTGGGCAAGGCTTTCGCGCGTCTACCGGTGTTTTCTCGCCGGGTCGACAATGCTGCAGAACACGGCCACGTCTTGCCGCCGCTCTATCCACCACGATAGTCCGGATTGAGGCCGCTCTCGGCGCATCGCCGCATTCGCCGATTCCGCCTGGTGTATCCTCCGGCCTTCGACCACGTGCCTGGGGAGGCCATCGATGCTGTCTCGACTCATTACTGCGCTTGGCGCACTGTTTCTCTCACTGCCAGCGCTTGCGCAGGACGCGGCCAGCCTCGATGAGCGCATCAATGCGGCAGTGGCGCCTATCACCCAACGGGTTTCGGATTTCATCTTCTACGCCATTCCGATCGGTGAGGCGCAGTTGCCCTTGATCGTGGTCTGGCTGATCGCCGGCGCGGTCGTGTTCACCCTGTACTTTCGGTTCATCAACATCCGCGGCTTCATGCATGGTTTCCGCCTGATCCGTGGCGACTATTCCGATCCCAAGAGTCCCGGCGAAGTCAGTCATTTCCAGGCTCTCACCTCGGCAGTGTCCGGTACCGTCGGCCTTGGCAATATCGCGGGTGTGGCGGTGGCCATCACCATCGGTGGCCCTGGCGCGACCTTCTGGATGGTGCTGGCCGGCGTGCTCGGCATGTCGACCAAGTTCGTTGAATGCACCCTGGGCGTGATGTACCGCCTGGAGAAGCCCGATGGCACGATTTCCGGCGGGCCGATGTACTACCTGAGCCGCGGACTGGCGCAGAATTATCCGGGCCTGAAGGGCTTCGGCATGATGCTGGCCATTGTCTTCGCGGTCTGCACGATGCTCGGCGCGATCGGCGCTGGCTCGATGTTCCAGGCCAATCAGGCCTATTCGCAGTTCCTCGCGGTAACTGGCGGCGATGCCGGTCCCTTGGCTGGCAAGGGCTGGCTGTTCGGCGTGATCATCGCCACCCTGGCTGGCGTTGTGGTCATCGGCGGCATTACCCGCATCGGCGCGGTTACCGCCAAGCTGGTGCCGGCCATGGCCCTGGTCTACATCGTTTCCGGAATGATTGTGCTGGTCAGCCACGCCGATCAGATTCCAGCCGCGTTCGGCGCGATCTTCAGCGGTGCGTTCAGCCCGGAAGGCGTGCAGGGCGGCATCATCGGTGCGCTGATTGTGGGCTTCCGCCGCGCCGCCTTTTCCAACGAGGCCGGGCTGGGCTCGGCCGCCATCGCACACTCCTGCGTCAAGACCCGGCAACCGGTCACCGAGGGCTTTGTCGCACTGTGGGAACCGTTCCTGGACACCGTGGTGATCTGCAGCATGACCGCCCTGGTCATCATCATCACCGGCCAGTACCTGGTGGCCGATGGAGCCGACGGCGTCACCCTGACCTCGAATGCGTTTGCCAGTGTCATGCCCTGGTTCCCCTACGTGCTGGCCGGCATCGTGTTCCTGTTTGCCTACAGCACCATGATCACCTGGGCCTACTATGGCGCCAAGGCGGCCAGCTTTCTCGCCAATGAATCGAAGGCGGTGCTGTACGGCTTCAAGTTCTTCTACCTGTTCATGGCGGTGATCGGCTGCACCATGAATCTTGGCAGCATCGTTGATATCGCCGATGCGCTGCTGTTCATCATGGCGATCCCCAACCTGATCGGCTTGTATCTGCTCATGCCGGTGGTGCGCCGAGAAGTGAACACCTACTGGGCCAAACTCAAGGCAGGTCAACTGCCCAGCAATGCCGAGATGGAGTCGGCTCGTGGCTGAGCACGATGTCCAGCCAGTCGATGTGACCCTGGACATCAAGCCGCCTGACACCGGCATGCCGCTGCACACGCGCATGCTGATCGGCTTCGTGGTCGGCATCGTTGCCGGACTTAGCGCGTTCTACTTTGCCGAAGGCGCGGCGTGGCTGGAAGGCCTGGTCACCTACGTCACATACCCGATCGGCCAACTGTTCCTGCGTCTGCTGTTCATGCTGGTGATGCCGCTGGTGTTCTCGGCACTGATCCTGGGCGTGGTGGAAATCGGCGATCCCAAGGCCTTGGGCCGGATCGGCGGCAAGACCCTGCTCTGGGTACTGGCCGTCACCACCATCGCCGTCAGCATCGGGCTGCTCGCGGTCAATCTGCTGCAGCCCGGACAGGGCCTGCCGCCGGAGGTTGGGCAGTCCATCCTGGCCGAGTCCGCCGGACGCGCGTCGGAAATCGCCGCCGGCGGCGAGAGCGTTTCGGTGGTACAGATCCTGCTGAACATCGTGCCGCGCAATCCGATCGCCGCCGCCGCCAGCGGCGACCTGATTGCGGTGATGTTCTTCGCCCTGATGTTCGGTATTGCCGCCACCGCGCTACGCACCGAGGGTACGCAGAACTTCGTCGGCACCATGCAGGGTGTCTACGACATCTGTCTGAAGCTGATCGGCTGGGTGATCGAGCTTGCTCCGTATGCGGTCGCCTGCCTGCTGTTCACCCTGACGGCCAAGCTTGGTCTTGACGTGCTGATCCAGCTGGCGCGCTACGTGGGCACGGTCGTGCTGGCACTGGCCATCCATATGTTCGTGGTGTTTCCGCTGCTGCTGCGCTTATTCGGCGGGATGTCGCCGCTGGCTTTCTTCAAGGGTGCTGAACCGGCCATCCTTACTGCTTTCTCGACCTCATCCTCCAGTGCCACCCTGCCCACCACGCTGAAAGTGGCCGAGGAAGGCCTGGGCGTGCCGCGCCGCGTTTCGCGCTTCGTCTGTACCCTGGGGGCGACTGCCAACATGAACGGCACCGCACTGTTCGAAGGCATCACGGTACTGTTCCTGGCGCAGTTCTTTGGCATTGAGCTGAGCATGGGCCAGCAGGTGCTGGTGCTTCTGATGTGCATTCTGGGTGCGATCGGTGCGGCGGGCGTGCCCGGCGGGTCGCTGCCGGTGATTGCCATGATCCTGGTGATGTTCGGTATCCCGCCGGAGGGCATCGGCCTGATTCTTGGCGTCGACCGCATTCTGGATATGTGTCGCACCACGGTTAACGTGACCGGCGATCTGGTCGGTGCCGTGGTGATTGCGCACAGCGAAGGAGGCGGGCTGCCCAAACCGGAGGCTTCCTGAGCGAAGCCTTGCATACGGAGGATTCACGATGAACGCAGATGTCGACAAATCAAGGTCCGGAACCTCGGCTGGCAAGATCATCGCGCTGGGTTGCGGTGGCCTGGTACTGGCGGGCGTGATCTTCGTCGCGGTGATCTTCGGGGTTGTGAGGATGGCAACCAGCGGAGTGGAGGAAGTCGTGCAGGATTTCCTGGCGGCCACGGCACGGGGCGATTACGAAGCGGCGCATGCGCACTTTTCCGCGCCGCTGAAGCAGGTCCAGCCGCTGGAAGTGTTCCGCGCGATGGCGCAGGAAAATCCGCATCTGTTTGACGTGCAGGAAACCACCTTCAGCACCCGGTCCGTGTCCGTCACGGACGGTGCCGTGCTGGCGGGCACCCTGACCCTGCGCAGCGGCACCAAGATGCCGGCCAACTTCAAGCTGGTTGAAGAGAACGATACCTGGAAGCTGCTGGGCTACAACATCGGCAGTTCGGAGTAAGCAAACTCGCGGGCCTGACGAACACCCGGGGCGCTGATTCGCCCCGGGTGCTTATCCTTTGGGAAGGATTGAACCAGCCATCCTGAACCCTTCGTCAGGCTCAGGACAGGGCTTGTCAGCCCATGTCGAGTCCGGCACATGTCCGGACTCGACTTCGCCAAATCGATCGCTGATGCGATTGTCTCGCGGGCCGGCCATCCATGGCCGGCGGAACCTCTGACTACATCAGAGGTTCCTTAGATGCTCACGCGCCGGCGATTGTCGTCGGAGACGCGGTCGATCAGCTTGTTGTAGGGATCAACACCGGCATCGTAGGGCTCGCCATCCACCACAATCTCCAGCGTGCTGCTGGCCTGGTCGACGCGATGCTTCTGCAGGTACAGCACGGTTTCGTCCTTTTCCTCGCCGCCGGCGGGCCGGGCGAAAACCCCGATGTCGATGTCGACGCCCAGCGGCAGTGCTGATTCCTTGCCCTTGCCGTCGGCCTCGAACTTGGCCGTGTTGAGCTCCAGCGTCACAATGTACTTGCCGTCCTCGCGCTTCACGGCGCTGGCGGTGGTCACGCGGTTGTCGTAGAACACGATCTTCTCGAACAGCTCCTCGATCAACGGATGGTGCTTCGCATCGGTTCCTTCGCGCAGGTAAGTGAGGAATTCGCGGGTGTTGGTATAGGGCGCCGACTGGAAGCCCTTGTCCTGCAGGAATCGCTTCAGCACGGCATTGAGCGTGTCCTCGCCGATCGCATCCTTCAGCGCGTAGAACACCATCGAACCCTTGCGGTAATGGATGTACTGCTGGTTCTCAACCAGGGCCAGGGGCAGTTCCTCGATCAGTTCACTACCGCGTCCGGAGAGGTAGCGGTCCAGCTCGTACTTGAGGAAGCGGCGCATTTTTTCCTCCCCATATTCCTTCTCCATCACCATCAGCGCCGAGTACTGCGCCAGGGCCTCGATCAGCATGGTCGAGCCCTGCTGGTTGGCACCGATCACCTGATGTCCCCACCACTGGTGGGCCACCTCGTGCGCGGTGACATAGAACACGTAGTCGATGGCGTCGTCCTCGCGCAGGTCGGCGATGAAGCCGATCGACTCCGAGAACGGCACGGTGTTGGCGAAACTCTGCGCGAAGCCGGCGTAGCGCGGGAATTCCAGGATGCGCATCTGGCGGAACTGGTAGGGCGTGAAGTGTTCCGTGAAATAGTCGAACGACTTCTTGCTGGCCTCGATCATGCGATCGACGTTCCAGTGATGGGCGGGGTGGTGGTAGATCTCGATCGCGACGCCATTCCAGCTGTCACGCTTGACCTCCCAGCGCGCCGACAACCAGGCCGCGAACGCGACCATCGGCGCATCCATCTTGTAGTGGAAGAAACGCCGCCCGTCCTGGTTCCATTCGCGCTGCAGGTAGCCCGGCGCCAACGCAATCTGGTCGGCATCGGTCGAGACAATGGTTTCGAACTCGATCCAGCCCGCGTCATCACCGAACAGGGTGTGTTGCATTGTCGCTTCGTCGCCCAGCTTGGCCATGCGCGGCACCTCGCCAAGCTCGCGCTTGCGCCGCTCGTTGCGGTCGAGGATCTGGCGGCCTTCGTTGTAGCCGAAGCTGGGCATGAAATCGTTGTTGAAGAACGTGCCGTTCTCCACCACCTGGGTCTGGCCGGTGTCGTTGCTGAAGCCCTGCGGCGCGAAACGCAGCTGGAACACGAACTCGCGCTCCTCGCCGGGCTGCATGGGAGAATCGAAGGTGTACTGCCGAACGCCCTGGTCGGTGTCGTCGAGGCTTACGCTGGCACCGCCGAGTTCGACCCGCAGTTGCTCCAGTGCTGGCTGGATCTCCAGATGCAGCATGGGAATCGCTTCGGCGTGCGGGTTTTGCACCCGATAGCGCACCAAGCTTTCGACGCGACGCTCGCTCGGATGGATATCGATCTCGCTGGTGATCGCCGTGACCTTCGGCTGCTTGAGCCCCTTGAGACTGGCGTAGGTGGTCTCGTACTCGGCCTGCCGGTCCAGCGCCACGTCGCCTGGCACATAGGGATCGATGCGGGTCTCGCCGGCCAGCACCATGGTGTTGTAGTAGACGAAGGCGCCGATACCAATGAAGGCCGCGAAACTGATCGCGAGGGCCGAGCCGGTAGCGGGATTCAGGCGACGACGTGCCTCGCGCAGGCGTTCGGCCCAGGTCGAGCGGTTGCCGCGCACCCACAGCAGCAGGCCAAGCACGAACAACACAGCGATGAAGGCGCCCCAGTAGGCGCGGAACCACAGATGCCCGACCAGGAAATGGCC
Source organism: Lysobacterales bacterium (assembly GCA_038257155.1). GTDB lineage: Bacteria > Pseudomonadota > Gammaproteobacteria > Xanthomonadales > Xanthomonadaceae > JANJTY01. The sequence goes on from JBBSJP010000019.1 coordinate 30,860, forward strand.
GAAGCCGTTCATGTCGGAATAGGGCACGCCAGGTGCGCCGAGTGGGCGATACAGGTTGTTGTCGAAATCCAGGATGCCGAGCACGATGCGGCTGACGATGTACACCAGCATCAACACGTAGCCAATCGCCTTGCTGTTGAACAGCACCATCAGGAACAACGCCAGCACGCCCATCAGGGCAAACGGCAGGCAGTTCAGCAGCATCTGCTGCAGGTAGAGGTCGAACTCGATGTCGAAGTAGCCGCGCGCCAGCTGATTGGCGATTGCCGCAATGATGCCGACGGCATAGAACGCGAAGGTCACCAGGGTGAGCGCGGTGGCCTTGGCGGCGAACGGAATCCAGTCGGCGTTCGGATAGGCATCGGTGACCTCGCTGATGCGCTGGGCGCGCTCACGGAACACCAGTTCACCGGCATAGAAGGTGACGATGATGATCAGGAAGATGCTCAGCGAGCCGCCCAGCAGGTCGTTCATGCGCCCAGTGGTCGGGTAGATGGTGGTGCCGAAGGTCTGGTCGCCGAAGTACAGGTTCACCACCAGCACGAACAGCGCGATCACCAGCATCGCGAGCAGGGGCACGCCCTTGAACACGCCCTTGGTGTCGAACCAGGCCTGGTGCAGGAACTGGCGCCATTGGGCGGCGAAGCCGGTTTGCAGGGCCACACGCGGAATCGAGCCGCCCGCCGCATGGATTGCGGCTACACCGCCGCTGGACACGGGCTTGGGCTTGCTGCGCCGCAGACTGAGTCCCTCGCGATCGGTGCGAAAGAGCCGATAACTGAGCCAGATCAGCACCAGGCTGACTGCAAACCACAGCGCGCGATTGGCGATCAATACGCCATCGAGCACCGGCACGCCGGTATTGCTCTGCTCGACCGACCAATAGCGCGTCACGTCGTCGATTGCCTGCTGGCCAAACGGATCCAGCAGTGCGCCGATCCAGCGCGTATCGAGGTCGCCCACCAGCACGGTGGTGACGATGCTGAGTGCGAAGAAGGCGATCACGCCGATATAGGTCGCCAGCATCGAGCGCGTGGTCACCGCCAGGCAGAACAGCAGGGCGGTGACGAACAGCAGGTTGGGCGCGATCAGCACCGCGAAGGTCCACAGGTAGGGCTGCAGCGTGGTTGGGCCGAGTCGTTCCGGGTCGATCCACGGCATCAGGGTGCCGATCAGTACGCCCAGCGCCACCACCGCCATCACCGCCAGGGTAGCGACATAGCCGCCCAGGAAGCGACCCAGCAGGTAGTCGCGCTTCTTTACCGGCGTGGTGAAGAACAGCTCGGCGGTGCGGGTATCGAAATCGCGCAGCGCGCCACCGGCCACGAAGATCACCACCAGCAGCATGGAGATCACCGCGAAGCTGTTGATCAGGCCGAGCACCACGGTCGGCGCATTGCGATACACGTTGCCGATGCCGCCGCCGACCTGCACCGCGTCCGAAGAACTGGCGCCGAACGCGAGCAGTCCAAACACCAGCGCCACTACCCAGAGCACCGGGTTGCCAAACTGCTGGCGAAGTTCAAAACCGAGAATATGCCGCAACATGGGTAAATGCCTTTGATCGTTGATCCCGCTCGTTGAGCAGGAGGGTTTGCCGGATCGGACTTCTCGAGGCCGTCAGGGCCCTCGGCGACATGGTCCGGCTGTGTCGTCGACCGGTTCTGCGCTAGGCCGCCTGGGCGCGCAATTGACCGAAGTAGACGTCTTCCAGATCCGGCGCGATGGCCTCGAAGCCCTCGCCCGGCGTGGCATCGCTCAGCACGTGGATCACCGTGCGGCCGCCGACCAGGCGGGTCGACAGCACATTCATGCCGCGCTGGTATTCGCCCAGCTCACCCTTGCCGATGGTGCGCTTCCAGACCCGGCCGTCGAGCGAGCGGATCGTCTCGCGCGGTTCGCCGTGCAGCAGCACCTGGCCGCGCGAGATGATCGCCATGCGCGGGCAGAGGTCGGTGACGTCCTCGACGATGTGGGTGGAGAGGATCACCACGACGGTTTCGCCGATCTCGGCCAGCAGATTCAGGAAGCGGTTGCGCTCTTCCGGGTCGAGGCCGGCGGTAGGCTCGTCGACGATGATCAGTTTGGGGTTACCGATCAGGGCCTGGGCGATGCCGAAGCGCTGACGCATGCCGCCGGAGAATCCACCCAGCTTGTGGCTGCGGACTTCCCAGAGGTTAACTTGCTTGAGCAAGGCCTCGACGACTTCGCGTCGCTGCTTGCCGTTGACGATGCCCTTCAATACGGCGAAATGGTCGAGCATGGCGCTGGCCGATTCCTTCGGGTATACGCCGAATTCCTGCGGCAGGTAGCCGAGCTGCTTGCGCGCCGCCTGCTTGTCGGCCAGTACGTCCAGCCCATCGAGAAGCACGCTGCCGGAATCAGGATCCTGCAAGGTGGCGATGGTGCGCATCAGGGTCGACTTGCCGGCGCCGTTCGGGCCAAGCAGGCCGTACATTCCGGTGGGGATTTCCAGCGACACGTTACGCAGTGCTTGAACGCCGTTTGCATAGGTCTTGGAGAGATTGCGCAGACTCAGCATGGAACCGCTACCCGATTGGAGAAAGCGGCGATCCTGAACGATCCGACGGGCCAGCGCATGGGCCAGTGGTATGGGCCGCAGGCCCGTCTGACATCCTGATCGATTCGGCCGCCGAATTACGAGTTACCAAGTAAGCGGTCCCTGCGGCCGCAACCAGGTTGCGCCTGACGGCGCGCCGGACTGGGAGCCAGCATGCGCAGTACCCGAACCCTCCTGATTGATGACGACCGCTTCTCCCTGGCGTTTCTCGGGCATCAGTTGCGATTGCAGGGCTTTGATCACAGCCTGCCTTGTCAGCGCGCCACGGATGCCATTGCGTTGCTGGAGGCAGAGGCACGCGGAGACGTGGCCGGCGAACCCATCGCCCTGGTGATTTGCAACTTGCAGATGCCGGAGATCGACGGTGTGGAAATCGTTCGACATCTGGCACGTATCGGCTATCGCGGCAGCCTGATCCTGATAGGCGGTGGTCACCCGCGAGTGCTGCAAGCCGCCGAGCAACTGGCCAAGGCACGCCAGCTGCGCATACTGGGCAGTTTGTCGAAGCCGCTCTCGGCAACCGCGCTGCAATCGCTCATCGAGCATCACTCGACGGCCTTGCCGTTGCCGGCGTGTTCGAGTGAGGCGAGTTACAGCGTTGAGCGTCTGCGCGAGGCCATTGACGAGAACGAACTGCGCCTGCACTACCAACCGAAGGTCCGGCTGCAGGACAACTGCGTGATCGGCGTTGAGGCCCTCGCGCGCTGGTATCACCCCCAGGATGGCGTGATTGCGCCCATGCGCTTCATTCCGTTGGCAGAGCAGGGCGGGCTGATCGATTCATTGACCCGAAGCATCCTGGCGCAGGCCCTGCTGCAAGCCAGACATTGGCAAGACCTGGGACTGCAACTCAGCGTGGCAGTGAATGTATCGATGGACGACCTGGTTTCTCTGGAGTTTCCCGACGTGGTGCTGGAACTGGCGCAACGTGCCGGGGTCCCGCCGCGTTCACTGGTGCTGGAAGTGACCGAGAGCCGGTTGATGGAAGCGCCCCTGGCAACCCTGGATATCCTCACCCGTCTGCGCCTGAAGAACGTCGGCTTGGCCATCGACGACTTCGGCAGCGGCTATTCTTCGCTCAAGCAATTGCGTGACCTGCCTTTCGACGAACTCAAGATTGACAGTCGCTTCGTCAGCGGCGCACACGGCGATCCTGCGTTGCGCGCGATTGTCGAAGCCACCCTGCGAATGGCGCGGCAATTCGGCATGTGCTGTGTTGCCGAGGGCGTGGAGGATCGTGCCGACTGGGACTACCTGAATGGCATCGGATGCGACGTGGTTCAAGGCTTCGGGATTGGTCGCGCCATGCCAGGTCCCCTGCTGGTGGATTGGCTGCGCGAGTTCAACGAACGACAGAGCGCGGTCGCCTGAATTTGGCCTACAACAGCTGAGTGGAATCGGAAGCGTCGACGTTTTGCGCCTGACCGCATTCACGCTCAGTGGGGACCTTGGGCGCGCCGGCGTCCGCGCTGCGCAGGCGGCGTACATGAAATCCCGGATCACTACCCATGCGATAGGTGAATCCCAAGGCGCAAGCCGGCGCGAGTTCGTCGAAGTTCCACAGGAATTGCGGATAAGTCAGGCCCGAGTCGTAGTCGCCCAGCAGCAGATCTGGGCCGGTCTCGATCCCGGTTCGCAGCATCAGAGAAAGTCCCTGCGGCAAGATTTCCGGCAGTTGCAGGCACTGCTCGGGCAGCGCGTCGGAGTCGCTGCGCAGACACTCCACCAGGTCCGGCAGGGTGGTGCTCGACAGGTCGAGCAGCGATCCCAGTTCGATTCGCTCAGGCGCCGCGTCGGGCTGCAATTCCGACCCCATGCGCGCCAGCCAGGCGCTGACCGACACCCGACGCGGAATCAGAACCGCATCCAACGCGCACTGCGGAAACAGGTTGGCTACCACTTCGAGTTGCGGCTCGCGTGACAGGGCGCGCTGCATGACTTCGGCCACCAGGAGGTCCGGTGCCCTGCCACGGGCGAGTGTCAGGCGAGTGGCATCGGCGCACACGCAGTCGTGCAACAGGTCCGATACGCCAGCCAGCTCGAACAGCCTGCCTGCGTTACTCAGGGAAGCGGCGTGCGCGTCGACAAGGGTTATGCGCAGGCCGTTGTCGCGATGTCGGTGCGCCAGCAGCAAGGCGAGCGGTGCAAGCGGGCCGCAGCCGGCATAGAGCAGTTCAATCCCGCGCCCGGGTGCATGGCGAGCGCGTGCCAGGAGGGCCTGATCGACCGCCTGCAGGAAGCGGGCGGTGCGCAGGAAATCCAGCACGCAGCGCGCCGCATCGGCGGGAGAGATCGCCTTGCCGGCGGGTAGTTGCATTGCCTGGACCTCGAGTGCCGGCAGGTGTTTCAGACAGGCCTGATAGATCGTCTCACAGGCCAGCTTCTGTTCAAATGGCGCCGCCGATCGGTCGAGCAGCACGTCTACCGGAACCTCCAGGTCGAGTTGCAGATCGCTGCCGCGGCCGGGTTTGGTCACAGGCGCTGCTGAACGCATGCGACGCCCGCGAAAGTTGCGGCTGCCATTCTGAATGCCATCTGTTCTTTCACCGCCGTGTCGACCATGTTGGTGCGTACCGCAACCTAGGCGCGGGTCGAGGGTATGTCAATCGCGTTGATCGACTCGGTCGTCGAACCATGCGCCGTTTTCAGGCACGCGAGCCATCAGCATCCGGGCGGTCGATCCGGTACACCGTGGCAGGCGGCAGATTGCGCCACACCCGGCCGATCGCCTGTGCGCTGAGGCGGTGGCGCTGCAGGATTGCGGGGGGAATTGGGCAGCGCAGGCCGTAGGTGAACTGGTACAGGCAGGCACCCGGCCGCAACCAGGCAAACACGCCAGCGATGATCGCGTCGATGACGTCGATCGGCATGGCGCGCAAAGGCAGGCCACTCACGGCGCTGCCAACGCAGGCCGCTGGGTACAGCGCAGCGTCGACGAGTTCGGCGGCATCGCAGGTCAGCACGCGTGCTCCGGGATAGCGGCGGCGCAGCAGGGCGGCGAACTCCGGCAGGGCTTCGATCAGGGTGAGTTGCGACGGTTCAAGGCCGCGCGCCAGCAATGCCTGGGTGAACACGCCGGTGCCCGGGCCCAGTTCCAGCACGGGCGCACAGCTGGCATCGACCTCGCTGCAGATCAGTCGCGCCAGGGCGGAAGACGAGGGAGCGATGGCGCCGACGCAGCGCGGCTGCTGCATCCAGGATCGAAGAAAGGTCATCGTGTCGCGGCCTAGTGCAAATGGCGGCGAAATCAGGGCAGCAGTCTTGAATTCGGATCTGTGCACGTGGCGTGGCTCCTGTAGCGGAAGCCGGCATGCTCCGTCAGGGTTGTGAAACCACCCTCAAATGCCGATGGCATGCGCTGCTGGGAGGGCATTCCGGCTGGCTTCCGCCGCCCGGGCTGCCAGGTCAGTTCTCTGCTGTATTGCCCAACACGCCGATGCTGGCGATCGTCATGCCGTCGGCATGAACAATGTGCAGATCGATGTCGAAGCGATCACAGAGCCGTCGCACGATCGCCAGGCCGAGCCCGTAACCGGCGCTGCCCTCGCGCTTGTGGAAGGCGATGAAGTCCTCGCCACCCAGCGGCAGGGTGGCGCTGTTGCTGATGCACAGGCGAGCCTCCCGCACGGCAATGCAAACCTGTCGCCGCCTGGCATCCGCAGCGGTTTCGGCATGCGCCAGCGCATTGCCGATCAGGTTGGACAACAGCATGTGCAGCACCGGCTCATTCAGTGCGACACGCGTGTACGCCGCCACTTCGACCCGCACCTGCAGACGCGGATCCTCATGCAGGCTGGTCTGTTCCAGGATCACCCGCTCCAGAACCGGCAGCAGGGCCACCGAATCCTTTGTGGCGGGCGTCTGGACCTCGCGCGCCAGGCTGAGCAGGGTGAGCACGATCTGCTCAAGCTGTGCGGCCGATTGACGCACCGAATCGAGCTGTGTGCGCAGCGCCGGATCGAGACGATGATCGGCGGAAACCTGCTCGCATAGACTGCGGATCACGCTGAGCGGCGTGCGCAGTTCATGCCCGACATCACGGGTGAACTCCTGCTCACGCTGGATGAAGGCGCGCACGCGCTGCACGAGATCGTCCAGTCCGCGTGCCAGCAGGTCGATTTCGTCGCGCGGTGGGCCCGTCAGCGAGTGTTTCCAGAGCTGCTGCGGCAGCTGGTCCGGCTGCAGGCCGGACACGGCGTCGGCCAGGCGCGACAGCGGGCGCGTGGTGCGGCGCGCAATCCACCAGCCGATGAGCAAGGCTGTGGCCAGCGCCGCGGCCGCCGACCAGGCCAGGATCGCGATCACATCGTTGCGCATCTTGCGGAAGACCAGTCGACTGCCGACTTCGGCCACCAGCCAGGCAGTTTCGTCGTCAAACGGCATCGCCATGAGGTGGTAATGCCTGCCCTGCGTTCCGGCGAACTCCCGCCGGTGAGGCTCCTGCAAGTAGGCAGCGCGCAAGTCTTCCGGGAACTGCTCGACATGCATCAGCAATCGAGTGCCTGGATCCTGGGGCTTTGGCCAGCTGCCAGTCGAGCGAAAGCCGCTGCGTTGGTGCTCGGCCTCGGCCAGCAGTCCTTCCTCCAGATACTGATCTTCCACGGTGTAGGCAAACACCAGGGCATAGAGCGTGAACAGGGTCATCAGACACAGCGCGAACAGCGCGAAAGCCAGCATGAGCCGACGTTGCAGGCTGCGTGCCGGGTTGTTCCTGAAGCGCGGCCCGGATCTCGGCATGCGGACGCTGTCAGGCATTGCCGTCGAGCCTGAAGCCAACGCCGTGCAGGGTGATCAGCATGGGGCGCTCGAAAGGCTTGTCCAGTGCCTGGCGCAACAGATACAGGTGCGTACGCAGTGGATCGGATGGCGGCATGTCGTCTGGCCACAGCTCACGCAGCAACTCGCTGCGGGTCAGTGCGCGCGGCCAGGCTTCTGCCAGCGTCAGCAAGATGCGGTAAGGCATGCCCTGCAGTGACAGCGGTTGTTCGTGGCGAAAGGCTTCACCGCTGCGACGATCGATGCGCAGTGAGCCGATACGCAGCTGGTGGGTGGTGCCGATGCGATGCCGCTGTGATAGCGCCAGGCAGCGCGCCAGCAGCTCGTCGCTGGCAAAGGGTTTCACCAGATAATCGTCGGCGCCAGCGGCAAAGCCGAGCAACTTGTCGTCGAGGGTGTCGCGTGCGGTCAGCATCAGGATCGGGATGTGCCGATCGGCCTCGCTGCGCAAGCGCCGGCAGACTTTCAGACCGTCGAGGCCCGGCAGCCCGATGTCCAGCACCAGCACGTCGGGCGGGTCCTGCAGTGCCAGTTGCACGCCGCTGACGCCGTCGGCGGCAAAGTCTGCGGTATGGCCCTGCGCTTCGAACAGGCTGGCCAGCGCGCGTCGCAGCGGCAGGTGGTCTTCGATCACCAGGATGCGAAGTGGGACGGTGGTCATGGGGGCGATTGTGTTCCGTGCTGGGGCGCAGGCGCGAGTGCCCAGCGCATCCTGCGCGGGAGATGTGAAACAGGGCTCAAATGGCAGTCGCTTTGCGCGTCGCGTTTCACTTCGGTGCGTTTCACTTCGGCTTGATCTGCGTCGGGCAGGCTGCAACGAATCGCCGCGCGGATGCGGCAGTGCCGGAGCATGCAATGCAGAAGTCGAAAGTACGGAAATGGATCATGCGTGCGTTGTTGAGCCTGGGTGCGGCGCTGGCCTTGCTGGCTGCCTTGGCGGGCGGCTTCTGGTATGACCTTGATCTGGATGGCGAGCCGACACCCAATCTGCAGGCCGGGCCAGCCGATCTCGGTTTCGTCAGCGCAACGGTGCCACAGCGCGGACGCATTCTGGCGGTGGTCACCAGCACGGCCAGCCTGCACAACGGTCGCCGCAGCGGCTTCGAGCTGACCGAGCTGGCGCGCGCCTGGTGGGTGTTCCGCCACAACGGCTATGCCGTGGATATCGCCAGCCCGCTGGGCGGTCCGCCGCCGATGATGCGTGACGACGATCTGATCGAGGCCGATTACGCCTTTCTCAACGACGCCGACGCGCAGGCCAGCCTGCAGGCCAGCCTGCGTCTGTCGAAAGTGGATCCGGCACGCTACGACGCGGTTTATTTTGTTGGTGGCAAGGGCACGATGCTGGACTTCCCCGGCAACCCGGATATCGCCCGCATCGTGCGCGATATCGCGCCGCGCGGCGTGATTGGTGCGGTCTGTCACGGCCCTGCCGCCCTGCTCGGTATCGAACTTGAGAATGGGCAGACCCTGCTTCAAGGACGCCAGGTGAATGGCTTCAGCAATGCCGAGGAGCTGTTCCTTGCCGAGGACGCGGTAGCGCGCCTTGGCTTCCTGCTGGAGGACGCACTGCGTGCCGAAGCCGGCACCTATGTCGAAGGGCCGATGTATCTGGCGCACAGCGTGGTTGATGCGCGCCTGATCACCGGGCAGAACCCGTGGTCGACCTGGGCGGTGGCCGAGTCGATGATCCGGGCACTGGGCCACGAGCCGCTGGCGCGAGTGCCAACGGCAGAAGAGAACAGTGTTGCCCTGCTGCAGCTGATGCATCGCGACGGCATCGAGGCGGCACTGCGGGCCAAGCGCGAGGGACCGCGCAGCGACAAACACCTGTTGCTGCTGCATGCGCTGATTGCGGCGATGCAGTGGCAGCTCGGAGATGCCTATGCGCTGCAGCGCCTGGCGCGCGCTTGAATGAGGGCAGAAGCTACATACGGCGTACGCGGAAGCTGCGGCCCTTGATCTTGCCAGCCATCAGTCCCTTCACCGCCTTGTCGGCCTGGTTGCTGCGCACCGCGACGTAGGCACGGGTCGGAAAGATATCGATCTTGCCGATCGCGTCGGCAGTGAGGCCAGCCGCACCGGTGAGTGCACCAAGGATGTCGCCGGGGCGCAGCTTGTCGCTGCGTCCGGCGTCGATACGCAGGGTGCTCATGGCGGCGCGCGGCACGTCGCGCGGCGTGCTGCTGATTGCCTCGGCGCGGCCCCAGCGCAGGCGCATCCCGGCGTCCTGCATGGCCAGCGCGCGCGGCATCTCGCGCGGCGTGACCAGGTTCAGCACCAGGCCGCCGAGACCGGCGCGCGCGGTGCGGCCGATGCGGTGCACATACACATCCGGGTCGGTCGGCAATTCGTAGTTCACCACGCAGGCCAGCTGCTTCACGTCGAGGCCGCGCGCGGCCACGTCGCTGGCCACCAGGATGGCGAGGCTGCGGTTGGCGAACTGCACCAGCACTTCGTCGCGGTCGCGCTGCTCGAGATCGCCATGCAGCGCGGCCGCTGAGAAACCCAGACCAGTGAGGGTGCCGACCACTTCGTCGACATCGCGCTTGGTGTTGCAGAACACTACGGCGGATTCGGGCCGGTGCTGCAGCAGCAGGAAGGCCAGCACGGCGGTTTTGCTGGCGTGCTCGGATTCGAAGAACCACTCTTCGGCCGAGGCCTGGTCGACGGCACTTTCGACGGCCACTTCGAGCGGCTCGCGCAGCGCGCTGCGCCCGATCGCGCGGATCGCTTCGGGCCAGGTTGCGGAGAACAGCAGACTCTGGCGTTGCTTGGGCAGGCGCGCCACGATTTCGCGGATGGCTTCCTCGAAACCCATGTCGAGCATGCGGTCGGCCTCGTCCAGCACCAGGGCGGTCAGGCCAGATACGTCGAGCGCGCCCTTGCGCAGCATCTCCTGCACCCGTCCGGGCGTGCCCACCACGATGTGCGGGGCGTGCTCGAGCGAGGCCAGCTGCGGCCCCAACGGAATGCCGCCAGTGAGCAGGGTGAGCTTGACGTTGGGAATGCCGATCGCGAGGCGGCGGATCTCCTTGGCCACCTGGTCGGCCAGTTCGCGTGTCGGACACAGCACCAGGGACTGGGTGCGGATCTGCGAAGCATCGAGGCGCTGCAGCAGGCCCAGGCCGAAAGCGGCGGTCTTGCCGCTGCCGGTCGGTGCCTGTGCCAGCACGTCGCGGCCTTCCAGGATGGCGGGCAGGGCGCCCGCCTGGATCGGGGTGGGAATGGTGTAGCCGGCGGCGTCGATGGATTGACGCAGGGCGGGGATGAGGTCGAGCTCGGCAAAGGAATTCATCCGCGCATCATCGCGGATTTGACCGCCCGACGCCTCCCGCCCGGCGCGTCGAAGGCAGAGGCGGCCTCAGGCGGGGCCTAGCGCCTCACGCATCAGAAGCTCGAGCTGCTCGGGTGCGCGCCAATGAAAGCCCGCCACGAAGCGGCCCAGCGTCCAGGGTGACTCGCCCCGGCAGATCGGTTTGGCTTCCGCGGTGAACGCGGCGCGCAGACGGTGCTCGCTGGTGCAACGCGGCAGGTAGTCCTGGCTAAGGAAGTCGTTGTATTCGCCGTACGGGTAGGCGAACAGGCTGCGGCGCGGACCTTGCGGACAGTGCACGTCGAGCCAATCGGACGCCGCGCGGATCTCGGCGTCTGCTTCGGCCCAGGTTTCGATATTGCGGAAGGTGCCGCGTGCGTTGTCGCGCTGCGCGGTCTGCGCCACGGCATCGTGGTTGTGGTCCCAACTGTGGTTCTCGATCGCCATGCAATGGCTGGCAGCAGCTTCCGGCCACCAGTCGTCACGCATCCAGTCGCGCCCCTGCAGGCAAGTCCGGTCAAGCTGGATGCGGGCTTCGGGCGAAGCGATGGCGAAGCAGGTCAGGTGCACCTGTTGTCCCGTATTGCGTGCATGCTCCTGCAGCACGCCGCGAAAGCCACGCTGCACGCCAAGTCCGGCATAGTCAAGATCGTGCCAATCGAACACCGGCGCGTCGTCCGAGGTCAGCACGACTGCCCGGTCCGGACCGGGCGCGTCATCGCGCAGCATGGCGACCGCGTGGTGGGCGCTGATCACGGGCAGGGCCAGGCGATGGATCAGCTGCAAATCCTCGGCCAGTGCTACGTGATCGTTATCGGCATAGGCATTCGAGGCCATGTTGTTGGCATGGTAAGTGAGTACCGCGACGCGCATCAGACGGTACCTCGCCGCTTGCCTTGCCAGGGGCGATACCAGGCGCGGATGCGCGCCATGTCGGATTCCAGATCGTCACACATCTCGAACACCGGTCCTATGCCGATCACTCGCTCGGGATAATGGAAGTACATGCACAGCACCGGCACGTCAGCCGCGCGCGCAATACGCCAGAAGCCGCTTTTCCACTGTGTCACATGGCGTCGTGTGCCTTCAGGCGCCAGCACCAGCCAGCCGTGATCGCCCTGGTGGATTCGGATGGTGGCCTGTTCAACCACGCCGCGCGCATTGCGCCGGTCGACCGGAAATCCACCGAGGAAGCGCAGCAGGGGTCCCAGCACCCAGCCGCTCGGCCCGCGAAACAGTTCGGCCTTGCCCATGAACATCACGTCGACACCCATCGCGAGCTTGGCAGCCAGCCCCCAGATACCGTCCCAGGCGGAAGAATGTGGCGCCACCAGGATGACCAAGCGGGGCAGGTCGGGAAAGTCGCCGACAATGTTCCAGCCGCCCAGGCGAAGCACGAAGCGGCCAAAGCGCTGCAGCAAGCCGGGTGGCTTCTTGGGAGCCTGCGCTGGCAGGACCGGAACCCGAGGATTCATCGGTGATTGCTTCAGTCCCGATCCCAGGCGCGCGAATCGCGCGCGCGTTTGACCTGGGCGCGATCCCGCTTGCTGGTCAGGCGGCGAACCTTGGAGGCCTTGGTCGGCTGGGTGGGGACGCGCGGCTTGGGCGGCGCCAACACCGTCTTGATCGCCGCTATCAGGCGTTCGCGGGCATCCTGCCGGTTGCGGTCCTGGGTTCGATAGCGCTGCGCCTGCAGGATGAACACGCCATCCTCGGTCAGGCGCCGGTCGCGCTTGGCAAGCAGGCGCTCGCGCAGCGCTTCCGGCAGCGCCTTCGAATTGCGCACGTCAAAGCGCAGCTCCACCGCCGTGGAAAGCTTGTTGACGTTCTGCCCGCCCGGGCCGGAGGAGCGCACGAAACGCTCTTCCAGCTCGGATTCGGGTATAGCGATGGAGGTGTTGATTCGCAGCACGCGGGTCAGGCAACCGGAACGGAACTGCGATTGTAGCGATGCACCCGCACGCCCTGTGAAAAATCCGTCAGGCCATGCCGCCGCGCAGGCCACGCACTACGCTCTCCAGATAGGCGGCGCTGGCCTGCTCCGCCCTTACCAACTCGCCGGCCACCAGTTCGATGTGGGCGCGGAAACGACGCGGCAGGCGTGCGCGGCGCAGCTGCGAGTCGCGCCGGCTCCACATGCTGGCCCACATGCCGCGCAAGGCCAGCGGCAGGACGGGCACCGGCTGTTTTTCCAGGATGCGCTCGATACCGGCGCGGAATGGGGCGATCTCGCCGTCCTGCGTCAGCGCGCCTTCCGGGAAGATGCCGATCACCTCACCAGCGGCCAGGGCCGCGTCGATCTCGTCAAACGCGCGCTGCATCATCGCCGGATCTTCCTTGGCGGGCGCGATGGGAATGCAGCGCGCGGTGCGAAACAGCCAGCTGAGCACCGGAATCTTGAAGATCTTGTGGTACATCACGAAGCGCACCGGGCGCTTGATGCTGCCCATCAGGACCAGGGCATCGGTGAACGAGACGTGGTTGCAGACCACCACGGCCGGGCCCTCGTCGGGCAACTTTTCCACGCCTTCGGTGCGGATGCGATACAGCGTGCTGACCATCAGCCAGCTGATGAAGCGCATCACGAACTCAGGCACCAACGAGAAGATGTAGACCGCCACCGCGGCATTCAGGATGGCGGTAATCAGCAGCACCTCGGGAATGTTGAAGCCGTAGTGGAACAGAACGATGGCCATCAGCGTGGCCACCACCATGAACAGGGCGTTCAAGATGTTGTTGGCGGCAATCACGCGCGACAGGTGCGAGCGCTCGGCACGGGTCTGCACCAGAGAGTAGAGCGGCACGATGTAGAAGCCGCCGAACACGCCGATCATCAGCAGGTCGACCAGCACGCGCACATTGCCCGGCGCGGCAAGGAACTCGCGCCAGCCGAGGTCTACCAGCACTGCGGCCTCCGGCCGGGCGAAAAACAGGTCGACGCCGAACAGGGTGAGGCCGATCGCGCCAAGCGGAACCAGGCCGATCTCCACCCGTCGTCCGGAGAGCTTTTCGCAAAGCAGGGAGCCCAGCCCGATGCCCAGCGAGAACACTGCCAGCACCAATGGCGCGACCTGTTCGTTGCCGCCCAGGAATTCCTTGGTGTAGTTCGGCATCTGGGCGAGAAATATCGAGCCGAAGAACCAGAACCAGCTGATGCCAAGCACCGAATTAAGCACCGCGCGCTTGTGACCCAGGAAGCCGACGATGCGCCAGGTTTCGCTGATCACGTTCCAGTTGATCTTCAGTTCCGGCTCGGTGGCCGGCGCCTCGGGAATGTAGCGGCTGCTCCAGTAGCCCATGGTCGCGAACACCAGCACGGCGATCGATGCGTAGAACGGGCCGTCGTCGAAGCCGGCCAGCAGGCCGCCGATCAGGAAGCCGACGAGGATGGTCAGGAAGGTACCGGCCTCGACCAGGGCGTTGCCGCCGACCAGTTCTTCGGGCTTGAGGTGTTGCGGCAGGATGGCGAACTTGATCGGACCGAACAGGGCGCTTTGCGTGCCCATCAGGAACAGCACGCCGATCAGGAACGGAATCGAGTTGAGCGCGAAGCCGACCGTGGCCAGCGCCATGATCGCGATCTCCAGCAGCTTGATGCGGCGGATCGAGCGAGATTTCTCGAACTTCTCCGCCCACTGGCCGGCGGTGGCGGAGAACAGGAAGAATGGCAGGATGAACAGGCCGGCGGCGATGTTCGACCAGAGGTTTACCTCGGCACTCGACAGCCCGCCCGCCGCATAGGGGATCATCACCACCAGCGCCGCGCGAAACACATTGTCGTTGAATGCCCCCAGTCCCTGGGTCAGGAAGAAGGGCAGGAAACGACGGCTGCGAAGCAGGGAGAACTGACTGGGATGTGACATGCGCCGGGCCGCAGGGAATCAGGCGCCATTGGCGCGTGGCGCGCGATTTCTGTCAAGCCTGCAGACTGTTTGGCGAAAGCCATCCCAGATCGCGCCCACACAGCACCCTGCCGAAGCGTTCGGTACGGCCTCGGCTATCGGAAAGCAGCGCTGGAAAAAGATCAGCTGCCGATGTCGAGCTCGGTCAGCAGCCGGATGTCGCTGCGCGGGAAGTTTCCGGCCGCGTCCAGTGCCGCGATCTTGCTGGAGTCACCCGTCACCATCCAGGCTGCGGGCGCTTGTTCGATCCAATAGGCCGGCGACCAAGTCGCGTCGTCAATGCGGAAGCTGATGGGAATGCGGTAGACGTTCGAATCCGATGCCGTTGGCACGGGCAATTGCCAGGTCATGACCGCCCGCTGCGACGCATTCACGAAGCTGCGCATTACCTGCTCCTGCTGCCGCGCTCTGGCTTTGGGTCCGGTCAGCCAGCCGCTCAGGGCGGCACTGTTCTTCACCCGGCCGACCTCATCGACCTCGACCACCAGCATCAGCTGTGCGCCAAAACCATGGCGCAGGGCACTCTTGGGGTAGCTGGGAGGCTTCACGGAGCGGCGCCGCGCATCCGCCTGCCGAAGCTCCGGTGAGTCGACGAAGTCGGCACGAATGATCCTGATGCCTTCGACGATCGTGTCAGCGATGTCGGCGCGCAGGGTGAGATCCATGTGCGCGATGGCCGTGATCGGGCGACCTTCCAGCATCACTGGTTCGAAGCGCCAGGCCTTGATCCGCTTGCGCAGCGGCTCGTCGATGCCCTCCCCGAAACTCTCGGCGATCTGGACCTCGGCAACGCTGCCGTCCGGCGCGACGGTGATGGTTCCGCTCGTGTTGGCGAGGTAGACATCGGCGCTACGGACGAAGCTAGGTGCGGCAGCCAAGCAGAGCAGGGAAAAGAGAATCAGGTGGCGCATGCGGTGTTCCTGCCATTGGCATGGTGTGATCAGCGGCGCAGTTTGACGGTGTGACCCGCAGTGTCAAGACCGCAGCACGATTCTGCATTCGCCTGCGGGAGCTGGCGGGCTTGCTACGCTGCGCCCAACCTTTGCAGAGCACGTCGATGGCCGAACATCCCGTCCAGCAGTCCCCGCCCGAAGCCACCACCCAGGCTGAGCCCGAACGCCCTTTCGTCGTGCCGTGTGCGCGTCTTGAACTGTCTGCCCCCGGGCGCTGGCTGCGACTGGGCTGGCATGACTACCGCCGCGCGCCAGGTCTCAGCCTGCTGTTTGGTGGCGTCATCGTCCTGGTCAGCGTGCTGGTCTCGGCGCTGGCCTGGTGGCTGGGGAGGTTCGCCCTGCTGGCGGCCCTACTGTCCGGATTCGTTTTCATCGCGCCACTGATTGCCGTGGGTCTTTACTGCGTCAGCCGGGAGTTGCAGGCCGGCCGCAGGCCCTCGTTGCGCCACTCCTTTACCCTGGCTCGTCGCGTGGCAGGGCAGGCCGGGGTGTTCGCACTGGCGCAACTGGTGATCCTGCTGTTGTGGTCGCGCGCCGGAATGATGGTGAGCGCCCTGATGCCGGTTGAAGCGGGTGACATGCGCACCCTGGTCGAGTTCCTTGCGCTGGGCTCGGCCGTGGGCTCGGTATTCGCGGTGTTTACGTTTGCGACGGCGGCGTTCTCACTGCCGATGATCGCGGATCGCGATGTGGATATGGTCACCGCCTGTATCTCCAGCATCCACGCCGTGATGCGCAACAAGGCAGTCATGCTGCTGTGGGCCCTGGCCATCGCCTTGTTCACGGCGCTGGGCCTCTTCACTGCGTTCCTGGGCCTGGCCGTGCTGATGCCCTGGCTGGCCTACGCGGCCTGGCATGCCTATCGCGAAACTCTTGATGCATCGGCCTGGCCATTGCTCGATTGACTACTCGAGCACTCGCGCGGCGGGCGGAGCACGTCGTTTGGCCTTGGAGCGAGCTCAGGTTCAAGGCAAAAAAAGACCCCGGCGCGAGCGCCGGGGTCCAGTTAGTGCTTGCTGAGCGTGTCAGCTGATCAGAACGTGATGCTCCAGCTGTTGATGTAGCCAATGTCCTGGCTGGCCCGGTCGCGGGCCCGCAGGCGCCAGGTACCGTTGAGCGCTTCGCTCGACAGGTTCACGTTGTAGGTCTGGATGATGTTGTCTGCGCTGCCGCCCGAGCGGTTGTGCAGGACGTACACCGACCCGTCCGGAGCGACCAGGTCGACAATCAGGTCACCGATGTAGGGGTGAACGATGTTGACCGCGACCGGGGTGCTGCTCGGCGCATTGCCACTACGGCCCGAGACGCTGATGTTGCTGTAAACGCCGGTGGCGTTGTTGTCCGGAATGTTCACGTCGGTGCCGTTCGAGTACGTCTGCGGGCTACCACCGCCGCTGCTGGCGGTGTAGTTGCCTACCAGGCTGGCGCCCGAGAAGCTGCTGTAGGCCCGCACCATCACGTAGTAGGTGCCGGTCTGCGGCGAGGCGAAGCTGCAGGTCTCGTTGTTGCCGTTCAGGTACGGCCGGCAGTCGTAGCTGCTGGTGGTCGGCGCACTGCCGAACTTCACATACATGTCGGCATCACCCGTGCCGCCCGACAACACGAAGCTCAGGTTGCTGGAGGAAGCCGGCACGGCCATGGTGTAGTTCAGCACGTTGCCCGTGGTGGCCGACAGGTTGGTCACGGCCACGCCCTTGGTCAGCTCACCACCACCCGGCGGCGGCGGCGGTGGCGGCGGTGGCTCGGTGCCACCGAAGATCGAATACAACAGCAGGTTGGGCGAGCCGGTCTTGGCGTCGGTCACCTTGTTGGGCGTTGCGTTGTTGGTGATCGCTGCGGTCACCTGGGCGGGAGTCGCGGTCGGGTTGTTTGCCAGGTACAGGGCTGCCACGCCCGCCACGTGCGGCGAAGCCATCGAGGTGCCGCTGATGGTGTTGGTCGCCGAGCTGCTGGTGTGCCAGGCCGAGGTGATCGACGAGCCCGGCGCGAAGATGTCGAGGCAGCTACCGTAGTTGGAGAAGCTGGAGCGCGCATCGTTGTTGGCGGTGGAGCCAACCGTGATGGCCGATGCGGCGCGCGCCGGTGAGTAGCTGCAGGCATTGCCGTTGTCGTTGCCAGCGGCGACCACCACGGTGACACCGGCATTGACCATGCGGGCAACCGCGTCGTCGGTGGAGGTGGACGCGCCGCCACCGAGGCTCATGTTGGCCACGGCAGGCTTGGTGTGGTTGTTGGCGACCCAGTCCATGCCGGCGATGACGCCGGAGTTGGTGCCCGAGCCGTTGCAGCCCAGCACGCGGACCGGAGAGATCCTGGCACCCTTGGCGATGCCGTGCGTGGTGCCGGCGACGGTGCCGGCGACGTGCGTGCCGTGGCCGTTGCAGTCATTGGTGCCATTGCCATCGGAGATGGCGGTGTAGCCGCCGATCATGCGGCCGGAAAACTGTGTGTGCGAACCCAGCACGCCGGTGTCGACGATGTAGGCATTCACGTTCGAGGCGGTGGTGTCGTAGACGTAGGAGCCGTTGAGCGGCAGATCGCGCTGGTCGCTGCGATCCAGGCCCCAAGTGGCACCACTCTGGGTGGCGGACGCGGTGACGATGCCGTCTTCTTCCACATAGGCCACGCGGTCGTCCAACAGCAGGCGCTCAAGCGCCTTGTCGTTGGCCGCGGTTGCGAAGCCGCGCAGGACGGCGGTGTAGGAGTGCTTCACCTGAAGGCCGTACTGGTTGGCCATCTGCAGCGCCATGTCGGACACCCGCGGCTTGCTGCCGGCTTCGTTGTCGAGGCGAGCGATGTCGTCCTTCAAGACAACGATGTAGTGACCTTCGATCGGGCGTTCGGACAACCGAAATTCAGCCTGCGCTGCGACGGAGCCGCTAAGTACGACAGCCGAGATGGCCGTCGCCAGTACGTGACTGGCAAATTTCATCGGTGTTTCCTCCCACAGGAATGAGTGTAAGTACATGAACCCGCCCCAACCGGACTTCCGGCCCCCAAGGGGAGGATGAATTGGGACTGAATCGACCCGGGGAGAGTGATAAGTGTCACGTTTTCGCATGTCCAATGCAATTTTTGCATAAGGCTATCAAGCAAATGCGTTACGCTTTCATCGAGGCCACCTGCACCTTCCCGTGACCACCCTAGGGGGGTAAAGCAGCCTCGGACACCTGCTCTCACGGGCAGGACTTTGGTGCGATGCCGCATGTTTTTTGCGCGCCATTCTTGGGTTTTTGGCGGTTCAGCATTGGCGCTGGGCTGGCCTTGAATAGACGGAGGGCAATATGGCTGTGACGCTGACGGGACTGCGCTGCCTCGTCGCGATTGTCGAGGCCAAACTGAACATCAGCGCCGCGGGGCAGGCCATGCATCTTTCCCAGCCCTGCGTGTCCAGGCACCTCAAACAGGTGGAGGACTCGCTGGGTTTTCGCGTGTTTGACCGGCATGGGCGAAATCTCGCGGATGTGACGCCTGCAGGCGTCGAGGCGGTCGAGGTTGCGCGCCGCGTGGTTCGAGAGGTCGATGGCCTGCGCAGCTTTGCCGCGAACGCGCGCGGCGACACGGCTGGCGAGTTGGTGATTGCCGCGCCGCAAACCTATGCTTTGCATGTCCTGCCGCCCCTGCTGGGCCAGTTGCGGGAGCACTACCCGCGCCTGAGCGTGCGCATGCACACCCTGGGAGATGGCGAACGAGTGCGCCCGGCAGACCACAGTCGCTGCGATGTGGTCGTGGTGAGCACGGCGGGAGACGATGTGCCAGAAGGTATCGCCGTTCCCTTGTTCCGCTGGCATCGGGTGGTGCTGGTCGAGCGCGGGCATCCGCTGGCCGAGCAACGCCAGCCGATCACGCTGGCCGAGTTGGCTCGCTGGCCACTGGTTACCTATGAAGCGGCACGCGAGCCAGATTCATCGCTCAATCGGGTGATGTCGCGGCTGGGGCTGCGCGTCCAGTTCGCCTGTTCGGCGCACGACGCGGCCACCATCAAGGCCTATGCGCGTGCAGGGCTTGGGGTCGGTCTGGTGGCTGAGCTGTCGCTTGATGCTTCCGATTTTGAGCAGTTCGCGGTGCTGACCATCGACCCCGGCCTACCCGACTGCACGGCCTGGGCGGTATTGCCGCAGGGTCGGGTGCTGCGCAATCCAGCTCTGGAGCTGCTGCAACTGCTTGCGCCTCAAATCGATTCAGGTGACCTGCGACAGGCGTCGCAGGGGGTGCCTCCCTCGCGCTGGCCCAAGCCGCCCGACTACCGGCGCAACTGATTCGACTGAAAGTGAGCCGATACGTTCGATCGAGGACAGAACCGGCACCCCATAGGCTGACTTCAATCCGATGCGATCGCGAGCCCCCTGACCCATGCATCAATTGCGGCGCGCATGGCGTCGGGCTGTTCGGTGGGAATCCAGTGTTCGGCAGCCAGGTTTTCGATCCGGATGTTCGAAACCGTGGCGAGCGCAGTTCGGGTCAGGTCCGGATCAGCCATGAAGCGACCCTGTGACAGCAGCGCCAAGGTCGGCAGGTGCAGGCTTTGCAGCGGCAGCGGACGCAACACTTCAAGCAGGTTGGTCAGGTACTGACCCAGGTGCAGGCAACGAAGATCATGGCGCGGTGACGCGTAGCGCTGCTTCAGGGCCTGATTGCCGGCGCCAGCCTGCAGCGGAGCGCGATGTTCAAGGTCCAGAGCACGCAAGTCGACCCGCTGAAGATTGCTACGCTGCAGGCCCAATAGGTTCAGCAGCCTGATCACGGGAAGCGCGGCACGAATCAAGGGAGCGAACCGGCTGACCTTGGCGAGGCTGCCGAGCAGGGCGGGACGATGCATGGGTTCAATCAGGATCAATCCTGCACAGCATTGCGGATGGCGCGCGGCGAACTGCGCGGCGAGGTTGGCACCCAGGCAGTGCCCACCGATGACCACCCGCGTCAGCCCCTGAGATGCCAGCAGATCCAGCAGGTCCTCGCACCACATCGGCATCCCGGCCATGCCGCGGTAGGCAGAGTTGCCGTGTCCGCGTAGATCGGGACGCAGGATGCGATGGCTGCCGGCCAGCTGGCTGTGTTCGACAAAATCCCACCAGCGTCCGCCATTGCTGGCCGCGCCATGCAGCAGGATGAGGGCAGGCGCATCCGTACGGCCGGTCGGCGTCGCACAGCGCGCATACAGCAACACGCCGTCACGCGCGCGGAAGCGGATTTCCTGATCGCTGCTTGGCAAGGGTCGCTACCTCCGGCTCACAGCCTATCTGAAGCCCGTCGCTTCTGAAGCTCAGGGCAACGGAGGTCGCCTCAAGTCGATGTACACGCGAGCTCGGCGAGGCGCGATCAAAGCGTTCCCAGACCCTCGGCACTGCCGTCCGGTCCCACTTCCAGCAGGCGCAGGGTATTGGTGGCGCCCTTCGATTCCATGCTGTCGCCGCTGGTGAAGATCAGTCGGTCACCGGTGCTGAGCAGGCCGAGTTCGAACAGCACCCGGGTTGCGTTGCGCGCGGCCTCGCGCGGCGGCATGCCGCGCGAATCGAAGGCCACTGGTACGACATCACGCACCAGGGCCAGGCGGCGGCGGGTTTCAGGATGGCGCGACAGGCCGTAGATCGGCACGTCGGAGCGGAAGCGCGAGCAAAAGCGCGCCGTACCACCGGATTCGGTGAGTGCCACGATGGCGCGCACCTTGATGTGCTCGGACAGGAACATGGCCGACATGGCGATGGCCTGGTCGGCCTGCGCCAGGCCGCGCGGCGCGGCTTCGAAATCGGTGTCCATGCTGAATTGCCGTTCGGCACCCAGGCAGATGCGGCTCATCGCCTCGACCGCCTTGACCGGATAATTGCCCGACGCGGTTTCGGCAGACAGCATCACCGCATCGGTACCGTCGATCACCGAGTTGGCCACGTCCAGCACCTCGGCGCGGGTCGGGATCGGGTTGTCCACCATCGATTGCAGCATCTGGGTGGCGGTAATCACCACCTTGTTGCGTTCCAGCGCGGTGCGGATGATCTTCTTTTGCAAGCCAGGCAATTCGGCATCACCGATCTCCACGCCTAGGTCGCCGCGCGCCACCATCACCGCTTCGGAGGCGTCGACGATTTCCTGCAGGTTGGTGATCGCCTCGGCCCGCTCGATCTTGGCTACCAGGGCCGGATCCCAGCCGGCCTCGTGCGCCAGGCGGCGGGTTTCGTGCATGTCTTCGGCCGAACGGCAGAACGACACCGCGAGGAAATCCACGCCCAGGTCGGCGGCAGTGCGGATATCGGCGCGGTCCTTGTCGGTCAGTGCGCCGAGCGACAGGCCACCGCCCAGCCGGTTCAGACCCTTGCGATCCGACAGCACGCCGTCGACCAGCAGGGTGCACTGCACGGTGTCGCCTGCGATCGCGTCGACCCGCATGGCAACCATGCCGTCATCCAGAAGCAGGGTGTCGCCGGCGACCACGTCATTGACCAGACCGAGATAGCTAAGGCCCACCTGGGTGACATCACCCGGCGGCGCATCGGCGCGCGCCACCAGATCGAAGCGCTGTCCGGCCTTGAGTTCGACCTTGCCTGCGGCGAAGCGCTCGATGCGGATCTTGGGGCCCTGCAGATCGGCCAGGATGCCCACCTCCCGCCCGGCGCGCTGCGACGCTTCCCGCACCCGCGCCACGCGATCGCCATGATCCTTGGCCGTGCCGTGGGAAAAGTTCAGCCGGACCACGTTGACGCCCGCCTGGATCAGTTCGGCGATGCGTTCGATGCTGTCGCTGGCAGGGCCCAGGGTTGCGAGGATCTTAGTGCGGCGCAGGTGAATCATCGGGATCTCCATAGGTCCCGGCGATTATGGCACGCAGGTATTGCGCGGGCGGCGCGACCTGCGCTTCGCGCCGTGCTGAATACGTATGGCGTCCGCGTACCCCGATTCAGCTTCCGGCGCCGAACGCGCTGTTGAAGATGGGCTGGGTGACGCGAACTTCGATCTCCACGCCGGCTTCGGTCTGGCTCAGCACGCGCAGGCTGAATTCGCCCTTTGCATCGTCCAGTTGCTGACCCACCTGAATCATGCTGCCGGCGGTGTTCGAGTAGTTGGCGGCAGGATTGCTGCGGTCCATGACCCAGGCCGGTTGCGGCCTGCGCGAATCGATCTCGTGCACGATCACTGCACTGCCCGGCAGGTTGGCGTCAAACAGATCAGCCGTGTCACGCAGTTCGACGCTCAGCCAGCGCTCTTCCGGCCAGTAGGGGTGGCGCACCTCGATCGTGGCAAAGCCGTTGCCAGAATCGACCGAGCCCGGAACCAGGGTGAAGTGGAAAACGCCGTCGCCAGCCACTTCCGCGATCCGGTGCGCATCGATCCAGCCGAGGCGAGCGCGGTTGTAGGCGTTGAGATTCTTCGGCATGCGACCGAACACCGGATCATTGACCGCATGGCCGAGCGCGTCGCTCATCAGGTCCCAGGGATTGTCGTAGGTATCGCTGTCGAGGTCCGGGTTGTTCGAGTGCGGCAGGCCATAGGCGTGGCCCATTTCATGCGCCAGCGCGGCCGGGCTGGTGTAGGCGAAAGGCGGGCTCCAGGTGGCAGCCCAGCGCTGCGTGGTGCCCTGCAGGGTGGTGAAGATGCCGCCGCCCCATGCGCAGCAGTCCAGCGCCGCATTGAACATCAGGTTGATGCCGGCGATGCCCTGGCCGGCATTGGTGAAGTCCACATCGGCCAGCGCGGCAGCGGTGCAGTCACTGAAAAGGCGATCGAGGCGAGCGAACTGGCCCACCTGCACATAGTGCGAACGCGGGTGCGGCAACACGTACCAGCCCTTGACCTGGCTGCCGGCGAAATCGGTGCGGCCGCCGGACTGTTCGGCCCAGTAGTCGGCCATCCAGCCGTTCGCACCCATGATCGCGTCCAGATGGGCGTGGCTGCGCGGCTCAGCGGCTACGTCGGAAAACTTGCACAGCAGGGTGACCCAGGGGCGGTCGATTGCTGCGGCCTGCTTGCTGCGGTCGATGTCACTGTCGAGTGTCTTGAGGGCGACCGTGTGCTGCAGGCCCTTCTCGATTCGGCCAAGGGTCAGGCTGACGCGGCGTCCATCGAGTGAAGACAGGTCGCCGGATGCTGACTGCAGGCTCGCGGTATCCAGCGCGATGCTGGTCTTGTTGTTCACTACCAGATCGGCCTGCAGCTGCTCATTGCCATCGGTCTGCCGTGCATCGCCCCAGCGCAGCACCAGATCGCCTTCCAGCGTGGCGCCGAAGGCGAGGGTGTTTGCCAGAACCAGAACCACTGTGAGCAAGAACCGCATGACCGACTTCCTTCGTGAGGAGCGGTGGCGGCGTGTGAGTGGGGAACCGCGTGGTCTTGCCGCCTCCGCGTTGGAAGGCAGTTCGGCGTTTCACGGGGACGACTTAGGCGACTTTCGTCTCAGTACGGCGCCCAAGACTGTTCAAGGCATGGTTCTGCGATGCCTGCTGCCGGAATCGCGTGCGCTACGTCTCAGTGCGTCCGCATTGCGGGCCGGGCCCCGTGATCTGGATCAGACCGATACTGGAAGAAACCGCTTCAGCGACAGGCAATTGCGCTCGATGCGGGCAATTCTGCGAGCGGCGACACGTGATTCCGGGCGTGGCGGAGCGCCGCCAACACGAGTTGGAGCACTCGCCACAAACAGGCCGTGACCCGGTTCCGCGAAAACTGACCGACTTGCGACGTGCGTTGCACTTTGCGGCGTTTCGAGCGTGTTCCGGGGAACCGGCACTACGTCACAAAGCGTCGATAAACGCGGCTTGCCCCGATCTTGGCAAAGCCAATCCGGAGTGCGGCGCCTGACAGGTAATGATCGAGGGATGAGGCGTCTCAGCCGCGCGCGCGCGCGCGCAACGCCGTCACCGCGGGCAGTTCCTTGCCTTCGCAGAACTCCAGGAAGGCACCGCCACCGGTGGAAATGTAGGACATGCCGTCCGCCACGCCGTACTTTTCGACTGCTGCCAGGGTGTCACCGCCGCCGGCGATGGAGAAGGCGTCGGACGCGGCGATGGCGCGCGCCAGGGTTTCGGTGCCGCGACCGAAGGCGTCGAATTCGAACACCCCGACCGGTCCGTTCCAGATCACCGTGCCGGCATTGGCAATCAGGGCCGCATAGCGTGCGGCGGTATCAGGGCCGATATCCAGGATCATGTCGCCTGCGACCACTTCGGATACAGGCTTGACCACAGCGTCGGCGTCGGCGCTGAACTCGGAAGCCACCACCACATCGCTGGGAATCGGGATGTCCGCGCCACGCGCGCTGGCCTGCGCGACAATCTTGCGCGTCGTGTCGAGAAGATCGGGTTCGTGCAGGGACTTGCCGACTGGGTGCCCCATCGCGGCAATGAAGGTGTTGGCGATGCCACCGCCAACGATAAGCTGGTCGACCTTGTCCACCAGGCTGGACAGCAAGGCGAGCTTGGTCGAAACCTTGGATCCCGCCACGATCGCCAGCAGTGGTCGGGCGGGCTGTTCCAGGGCCTTGGCCAGGGCATCGAGTTCGGCCATCAGCAGCGGGCCGCCACAGGCAAGCTTTGCCGAGCGGATCACGCCATGGGTTGAGGCCTGGGCGCGGTGCGCGGTGCCGAAGGCGTCCATCACGAACACGTCGCACAAGGCAGCGTATTTCGCGGCCAGCGCGTCGTCGTCCTTGGCTTCGCCGACGTTCATTCGGCAATTCTCCAGCAACACCAGTTCGCCTGGTGCTACCGGCACCCCTTCCAGGTAATCGCGGCGCAGCGCCACTTCACGGCCGAGCAGCTCGGAAAGTCGGCTGGCGACTGGCGCGAGCGAATTCTCGGCGCTCCATTCGCCCTCGCTGGGTCGGCCCAGATGCGACATCACCATCACCGCCGCGCCGTGCTCCAGTGCCAGTTTGAGTGTCGGCAGGGCAGCCAGAATGCGCTGCTCGGACGTGATCCGGCCGTCCTTGATCGGCACGTTCAAGTCTTCGCGGATCAGCACGCGGCGGCCGGCGAGGTCGAGATCGGTCATGCGGAGGATGGACATGCACAGATTCCAGTGGGGCGAAATGCCGCGCATTGTCCGCTGCTGCTGCGGGGCTTTCAAATCGACCCCGCGCCGGCTTGATCGTAATCAAGGCCATGGGCCTGCCCACGCTGCAGACTTTGCCACATGGATGCCATGCCCCCTTTTGATGCCGAGTTGCTGCGCCGTTACGACCGGCCTGGCCCTCGCTACACCTCCTACCCGACCGCGCCACAGTTCGGCATCGGATTCGATGAGGACTGCTTCCGCGAGGTCGCGCGACGCAGCAACGAGGATCCGATTCCCCGCCGCCTGTCGCTGTACGCGCATATTCCCTACTGTCACAGCCCCTGCTTCTATTGCGGCTGCAACAAGATCATCACCCGCGATCCGGCCAAGGGCGAGGCCTATCTGCGGCATTTGCAGCGCGAGATCGAGCGCGTGGCGCCGCTATTCGACCGCGATCGCGACGTGATCCAGCTGCACCTTGGCGGAGGAACCCCGAACTTCCTCAGCCCGGAACAGCTTGGTGAATTGATCGACAGCTTTGGCCGGCACTTTCATTTCAGCCCCAGTGCCGAGCGCGACTTCTCCATCGAGATCGATCCGCGCCATGTGACGCCGGACGAGATCCACATGCTGTCGGTGATCGGCTTCAATCGCGCCAGCCTGGGTGTGCAGGACTTCGACCCGGAGGTGCAGCGCGCGGTAAACCGAATCCAGAGCGTGGAAGAGACCCTTGCGGTGATCACCGCCTGTCGCGAGGCCGGATTCCGCTCGGTCAACGTCGACCTGATCTATGGCCTGCCAAAGCAGAATCTGGCCGGCTTTGGCCGCACGCTCGACACGGTGATTGCTGCACGCCCCGATCGCCTCGCGGTCTACAGCTACGCCCACTTGCCCGAGATGTTCAAGCCGCAGCGCCAGATAAAGGCGGAAGACCTGTGCAGCGCGGAAGACAAGCTCGCCCTGCTGCAGCTGGCGATCGAAAAGCTCTCTGCCGCCGGCTACCGCTACATCGGCATGGACCACTTCGCACTGCCAGACGACGACCTGTCGGTGGCGCAACAGAACGGCAGCCTGCAGCGAAATTTCATGGGCTACACCACGCATGCCGAGACTGACCTGATCGGCCTGGGAGTCAGCTCGATCAGCCATATCGGCGACAGCTTCAGCCAGAATCACCGTGATCTGCCGAGCTATGAGGCCGCGCTGGATGCCGGGCGGCTGCCGATCTGGCGCGGCATCACCCTGGACGCCGACGATGTGCTGCGTGCCGACCTGATTCAGCAGCTGATGTGTCAGGGCGAAATCGCCATCGCGTCCCTGGAGGAGCGCCACAATATTGATTTTGCGGCGTACTTTGCCGATGCGCTGACCCGCCTGCAGCCCCTGGTAACCGATGGTTTGGTTGAAGTCGATCACCAATTCATCCGCGCGACCTCGCGCGGACGCATGCTGCTGCGTATCATCGCGATGTGCTTCGACCGTTATCTCCAGACTCCCAAGGTATTGAACGCCGCGCCGCGGTTTTCGCGCGCCATCTGACTGCGCCGTATCCGGGGCGGGTCGCATGACGCCGTCGATCGGGGCGCGCCCGCGCCCCAATCCGATCGCCGACGATGGCGATTCACTGCATTTCTGCAGTACTTGCGCATTCAGTTCGGCCTGCCGGGCGGAGGGTTATGGCAAGGCCCAACTCGAGGAGCTGCACTGCCTCGTCGAGCACATTGGCCCCTTCCACGCCGGCGACCACATTTTTCGCGAGGGTGATCCGTTCAATGCCATTGCTGCGGTGCGGGCAGGTACGGTCAAGACCTATGTGATCGATCCGGCCGGGCGCGAGCAGGTGCAGGGATTTTTCCTGCCCGGCGAGGTGATCGGCCTCAGCGCAATCCACTCGGCGCGCTACCCCTGCAATGCCATCGCCCTGGATACGGTCACCCTGTGTCGCTTCTCGTTCCCGATGATGGCTACCCTGGCGACCAAGATGCCCGGTCTGCAGACGCAGCTGTTCAGCCTGCTCAGCCAGGACATCGGCAAGGCCAGCCTGCTGGCGGGTGATTACAGCGCCGACGAGCGCATGGCGGCATTCCTGATAGCACTGTCGCGGCGCTATGCGGCGCGTGGCTTCTCGGCCAACCGCTTCGCGTTGACCATGGCGCGCACCGACATCGCCAATTACCTGCGTCTGGCGGCCGAAACCGTCAGTCGGGTGTTGCGCCGCTTCCAGGACGATGGCCTGATCCGGGTCGAACGGCGTGAGGTCGAAATCACCGACGCCGGCCGGCTGCAGGCATTGGCACGGCAGGTGCTGCGCGACTGACTGCGTACCGGACTTGGGTCAGACATCCTTCTGTAGGCGTAGGTCGGCTCAAGCCGCGCAGCGGTGGAGCCGACGTTACGGAACCGGAAAGCGCGCGTCGGATCCGCGTCGTGAACCGTTGTGGCGCTGTTTGGTGTTCGGCGACGCTTGATCCGACCTACGGGCAGGCTGGCGCAGGTCGGCTCAAGCCGCGCAGCGGCGGAGCCGACAAGGCGGCAACCGGCAGGTCGATGGAGTTGAATCCCGCCACGTTACAATGGCGCTCTTCGCTATCAACTCGGAACGCCATGAAACTGCTGGTGATCGGTAACGGCGGGCGTGAACATGCCCTGGCCTGGAAACTGGCGTCGTCGCCGCGCGTGACCGAGGTGCTGGTGGCGCCAGGCAATGCCGGAACGGCGCGCGAGCCGCGTTGCCGCAATGTCGATGTGGCGGCTGCCGATCTCGATGGCCTGCTGGCCCTGGCACAACGCGAGGCGGTCGACCTGACCGTGGTCGGTCCAGAGGTGCCGCTGGTCGCTGGCGTGGTCGACCGGTTCCGCGCCGCAGGTCTGCGCTGCTTCGGGCCACGCCGGGTGGCTGCCCAGCTGGAAGGCTCGAAGGCCTTCAGCAAGGATTTCCTCGCCCGGCATCGCATTCCGACCGCGCACTACGCGGTGTTCACCGAATTGAAGCCGGCGCTCGACTACGTGCGCCGACACGGCGCACCGATCGTGATCAAGGCCGATGGCCTGGCCGCCGGCAAGGGCGTGGTGGTAGCGCTCACCCTGGCCGATGCCGAGCAAGCCCTGCACGACATGCTCGGCGCCAAGGCGCTGGGTGAGGCCTCGGCGCGCGTGGTGGTTGAAGAGTTCCTGGAAGGCGAAGAGGCCAGCTACATCGTCATCAGCGATGGCCGCAACTACATTCCCTTCGCCAGCAGCCAGGACCACAAGCGTCGCGACCAGGGTGATCTGGGCCCGAACACCGGCGGCATGGGTGCTTATTCACCGGCGCCGGTGGTGACAGCGCAGATCGAGGAGCGCATCCAGCGCGAAGTGATCGAGCCGACCCTGGCCGGAATGGCCGCGGAGGGCGCCCCTTTCGTGGGTTTTCTCTATGCCGGCGTGATGGTGGCAAAGGATGGCACCCCGAAAGTGCTGGAGTTCAACGTGCGCTTCGGCGATCCGGAAACCCAGCCGATCATGCTGCGGCTCAAGTCCGACCTGCTCGATCTGATCGAGGGTGCACTGGATGGCCGCCTCGACAAGCTGCATGCGGCCTGGGATCCGCGCCCGGCGTTGGGCGTGGTGGTGGCAGCGCAGGGCTACCCCGGTCGGGTGCGCAGCGGAGATGTGATCGAAGGACTGGATGCCAAGCTGGGCGCCAATGCCAAGGTGTTCCACGCTGGCACCCGGCTGGATGACAAGGGGCGCGTGATTACCGCCGGCGGTCGGGTGCTGTGCGTCTGCGGCATCGGCGCATCTGTCGCCGAAGCCGCGCAGCGGGCGTATGCGGCGAGCCGCGGCATCCGCTTCGAGGGCGGTTTCCAACGGCCCGACATCGGCTACCGCGCGATCCAGCGCGAGCGTCAGGCCTGATCGGAGACACGCTGCTCGAATCGAGGGCCTTGCTCCAGCCAGCAATGGCAGGATACCGAACCTGATTCCTGCGCTGCCGCCATGAGTGCCAATCCCAACCTGCGTGCCGCCCTGGCGATGCTTGTCGCTGTGGCGCTGTTTTCCGTCATGGACGCGTTCCTCAAGCTGCTCGCGCCGCACTACCCACTACTGCAGATCGCAACGATGCGTGGCCTGGCTTCGCTGCCCCTGGTGCTTGTGTGGGCGCTCGCTACCGTGGGCGGGCGAGCCCTGTTCCGGGTGCGCTGGTCGCTGCACCTGCTGCGCGGCGTGCTGGCCGTGGTGATGATTTCCCTGTTCGCGTTCGGGCTACGCAGCCTGCCGCTGTCGACGGCGTATTCGCTGTTCTTTGTGGCGCCACTGGTGATTACCGCGCTCTCGGTGCCCCTGCTCGGCGAACAGGTCGGGCCGCGCCGCTGGGCGGCGATCGTGGTTGGTCTGATTGGCGTGCTGGTGGTGCTGCGACCGAGCAGTGACGGCATGTTTACCCTGTCCGGTTTGGCCGTGCTGGGCGCGGCGGCGGCCTACGCGGTGTCTGCGATCTCGGTGCGCATCCTGGGGCGCAGTGACAGCACCCAGGCCATGGTGGTGTGGACCCTGGCGATCATGGCGCTGCTGGCCGGTGTTGCAGCTGCGCCCGACTGGCAGCCGATCGCCGACGCGCACTGGCCCCTTTTGGCCGGGCTTGGGCTTACCGGCGCACTGGGTCAGTACGCCATCACCGAGGCCTTCAGTCGCGGCGAGGCATCGGTTGTTGCGCCGCTTGAGTACACCGCCCTGCTCTGGGGCGTGGGGCTGGACCTGTTGCTGTGGCAGGTGCTACCCGATCGCATCACCCTGCTCGGCGCTGGCATCATCATCGCCAGCGGCATTTACCTGCTGCACCGCGAGCGGGTACGCACGGCCCAGGCGCGATTGAGTCAGGTTGCGCCGCCCTGAGGCGGCGATTGCATCCGACCCAGCAGTGCCGCGCTTTCTTTCAGCAGTGCTGGCGCCAGGTCGCCAAAGTGCTGGCGCGCAGCGCCAAAGCGCTCGATCAAGGCCTCGCGCCTACCCTCGCGCAGCAGCCCCAGCAGTTCGTCGAGTGCATCGCGGTAACTTTCGATCAGCTCCGGAAGATCTTCTGCCTGCAGCATGATGTCGGCATACAGCGCGGGATCCTGCGCAAACAGTCGGCCGACCATGCCCAGCTCGAGCCGGTAAATCGGTGAGGAAAGGCGCAACAGCTGATGCAGGTCGGCCTGCTCGCGTTGCAGGAACAAGCCGTAAGCAATGCTGGTGAAGTGACGCATGGCCTGGATCACCTGCATGGCCTGGTCATGCCGTTCGGCAGTCTCTTCACCGAGGCGTGCGCCCCAGCCGCTGATCAGGTCGAGCAGCCACTGGTAGCGGGCCGGATCGCGGCCGTGGCAGACCACCACCAGCTGTCCCGCCAAGCTGCGCACGTCCGGCCCGAACATTGGATGCAAGCCAACCACCGGGCCGGGATGCGCGGCCAGCATCGCGGACAGCGGCGCGCGCTTTATGCTGGTGATGTCGGCCAGCACGCAGTCGGATGGCAGCTCCGGTAACGCGGCTATGAGGTCACAGGTGCGTTCGATCGGCACGGCCAGCAGCACCAGGGCCGCGTTGGCAGTGCGCTCGATGGCGAATGCGGCATCGCCGGCCTCAAGCGACTCAACACGATGCCCGGCGGCGCGGAACAGCGTTGAAAACAGACGTCCCATGGCGCCGCCGCCGCCGACGATGGTGATTGATCGGTCGGCTCGGCTCATCGGCGCGTTCGCGACGCTCATGGGGCAATTCCTGCGGCCAGCGGCTCCCGGCCCGGCGGCTCGTCGGTTTCGGCCATGTCCTGCTCGTTCTGGCCGTCACCATCGGCTGTCTCCACGCGATTCCTTCCGCCCTGCTTGGCCCGGTAAAGCGCCGCATCGGCTCGCGCGACCAGCGTGCTTGGTGCCTCTGGGCCCTCCAGCGTCGCCACGCCAATGCTGATGGTGATGCGAATCGCGTCACCGTCTCCCGTCTCGACGCGGGACTCGGCGGTGCGCCGCCGGATCCGTTCAGCGACATGACGTGCCGCTGCAACATCGGTGCCGGGAAGGATGGCGAGGAACTCCTCGCCGCCAAAGCGCACGCCGAGATCTTCGCCGCGCAGTTCACCGCGCAGAATTCCCGCAGTCTCGACCAGGACCAGATCACCTGCCGCGTGGCCCCAGGTATCGTTCACGACCTTGAAACGATCAAGATCGAGCATCAGTACCGACAGCGGCGTGCCGCTGCGGCGCGCGCGTGCAACTTCAGAACCAAGGCGATCAAGCGCGGCACGCCGGTTGGCAAGCCCGGTCAGTGCATCATGCGCGGCGTCGCGGCGCGCCGAAAGCAGGCTCAGCAGCAGGCTGAACTGCGCGCTCGCAGCCCTGGTCGAGATCGCCAGCAGCAGGGCCATCCACCAAAGGTCGCCAACGAGGCCGAACTGCGATCCCTGTTCCGACGCAAGCAGCGCCGCGGCGCGCGATCCAAGCAGCACCGCGCCTATCAGCAGCGTGTGCATCGCGGGCAGCGGAAACAGCGCCAGCTGGGAGAGCAGCACGAAGGGAAACAGTCCGTAGCCCACTACCAGCACCGGTGCGGTTCCGACGGGTAGCGCCGATTGCATGGCACAAAAGGCCAGGCATTGGCCCAGCACCAGCGCCACCAATGCAACCATGGTCCAGGACATCGTGCCCGCGCGGCGCATATGCCATGCGATCAGCAGCAGGCCGACGCACATCGCCAGCCGGATCAGCAGCAGGTCGAAAAAATCGGGGCTGGACAGTCCGGCCGCATCCAGCGGAATCCAGACCAGCATGAGCACTGCAAGTACGCGTGCCAGCAGCCCTACGCGATGTCGCAGAAGGCGCTCGTGAAAGGCATGTTGCAGCGGATCGATATGACGGCCAAGCAAAAGGCTCGACCACGGCAACAGCCGTTGGTGTTCCGCAGTTGCCTGCGATTCCGAATCCTCCAGCATCGTGCTCTCTCCGTCGCGAGGGATTTGGCGGGCTTACCCGAGCGCATCCCTTCATCGACAGTATGCGGCAGCGCGATGGAGTCGCAACTCCACTTGCGCATCGTCAAGTCCGCACCAATCGTCTGCTTGAGGAAGGCGCCGTGCGCTACCGTCCAGAAACCGCTACGCCCGGTTGCCGTGCCTGACACAGAGCCAACACCTGCGTTTCCAGATAATGGAAATAGCTTTCGATGTAGCTGATGCCATTCTCGCTGTCGATCAGGAACGGATTCATCAGGGTATGGCGCAGGATCACCAGGCGATCGGCATCCTCGCGCTCGGCATCCAGGCTCTCGCCGTCGAGTCCAAGGGCGTCGAGCAGCGACTGGGTTGCCGCACCGCCCAGTGCCTGTGGGCAGAGCGTGGTCATCGAGCCGAAGTACTCGCGCGACTGCAGCGGCGTTCGTGGATCGGCGCGCAGCGACTGGAACAGGCAGCGCACGAAGCGGTTCATCTCGATCACACTCTGGTTACCGACCGGGTTTAGCGCCAGACAGACGAGGTTGCTGTCGGGTTCGAACGGCAGACTGCAGTGCAGCACGCCGGCCAGGCGCGCGGCAAAGCGTGCGCTGGCCGTGCGAAAGGCGGCGGTGGCGCTGATGCTCTCGCGCAGGATCGCACCGAAGTTCTGATGATCAAGCGGCAGGACCTGATGGGTCACGTAGACCGCGGCCGCTGCCGCGCCCGGCTTGGAGCCTTCCGGGATGAAGCGACCCAGCTGACGGAAGCGCTGGAAAAAGTCTCCCTCGTTGGTGGTATCGAAAACATAGTCGGCGTCCTCTGCCAGCAAGGCCATGGCGCGCTGGTCGCGACAGACGAAGGCACCGGCGCCGTAGGGAATGAATCCCAGCTTGTGCGGATCGACGGTCACCGAATCGACTTCACCCAGCGCGGCGAACGCGGCGTGAACGTCTGCCGAGGGAAACTCGCCGAGTGCCTCGCGCATGTCCGACAGGGAACGCAGGCTGCCATCGGCTTCACGGAACAGGCTTGCCAGGTAGCCGCCCCAGGCCGCATCCACATGCAGGGCGAACCCAAGTCCGCGCTCGGCGAAGCGCGAGCGCGACTGCAGCATGCCCTGCAGCGGATCGATGGTGCCGAACTCGGTGCTGCCGAGAATGCCAACCGTCATCAATACAGGTTGCTGCTTGCGCAGGCAGTCTTCCAGGGTTTCATCCAGCGCATCGAGATCCAGGCGCATGCCGCGCTCGGCCACGCGACGCAGCTGGTTGCGACCCAGGCCGAGCAATTTGACGGCCTTGCTCCAGGAGTAGTGCGCGGTCACAGGCGCCAGGACCAGCGGCGTGCGCAGCTGCGGATGACGGGAAAAGAACTCGGTGAGTCCCAGGGTTTCCATGCGCTCGGCGCCCAAGCGCTCGCCCCAGCGCCGCCGTTCGCGCGCGTCGCGCGGGGCCAGCCAGCGCTGCCAGCGATCGAGCAGCGCCACGGCTGCCATGGGCGGCAGATTGAATGCCGCCCAGTCGTCCTCCGGCAGAAAGTTCACCGGCGGTGCGGCAGCACGCAGCGCCACGGGGAAAGCCTTCAAGGCCAGCGCCAGGCGCATTGCCTGATAGTTGGCGACAGTACCGCCCGAGGTCAGATGACCGAAGGCACAGGCGGTCCGCGTCGGATCATCGATGAAGCCGAGCATGCGCGCCAGCTGCAGACCCGCCTTCAGCTCCAGGTCGATAGTGACCGGCGCGGCATCCAGGCTGACATTGTTGGGGTTGTAGGGAAGGGCGAGAAACTGCGCGGCCAGCCCGGGCAACAGCAGGTCGGACACCATGTGGCCGATATAGCGCGGACTGTGGAACGGCACCGAACGCTTGAAGGCGGCCGACAAGCTGTGCAGTTCGCGCCGCAGCCGCGCTTCGAAGGCCTGGTACTCCGGCTGCTGCGCGGCGCGCGTGGGGATGGCCGGCGGATCCTCGGGGTGGAAGTTGCGTCGCCAGTACACGTGATCGCGCAGGAATTCGACCACCAGTTTTTCCAGCAGGCCGTCGTTCTCACCGTACGGCCCGAGGAAGCAGGGATAGAGCGAGGCGTTGCTCATGCCAGGAACCTCGCAAAAAAGCCCAGCGGATGGTGGGCGACCGCCACGCTGTACATGAAACCGAAGCAGGCCAGCGCCGCGAAATACCAGAGGGCCTGGTGCGTGCGCGCCCGGCGCAGTGCAAGAACACCCAGAACCACATACAGCACCAGCAGGGCAAGCTTCGCGCCCAACCATGGCACGGCGAATGGATTGATCTTCAGCACCACCAGCAGCATCAGCGCAGCGGTCAGCAGGCAGGTGTCGATGCTGTAGCTGAGGTAGCGCAGCGGCGCGGCGTTCGCCCAGCGTTGCCCCAGTAGCACCGCCAGACCGCGCAGCGCGAACAGTCCACCGCTGCCGAGCACCAGGACGATGTGGGCGAGTTTGATCTGCGCGTAGAACTCGATCATGCGGTGGCTCTCGGATGGTCAGCCGGGCTGGCCATCACGCCGCGGGCTGAGATAGATCCAGGCCGATCGCAGCACCCAGGGCGTGAAAGCCAGCAGCCAACCCAGCGCGGCGATGGCTTGCCAGGCCCAGAAGTCGCCGACCAGTTCCGACACGACGCGGGTGACCGCCACTGCCTGAATGATGATGAAGGCGAACCAGGCCACCGGCACCATGGCCAGCGGCCGGCCTGAGTGGCCTTGGGTAACGCGCGTCACCATCGCCACCAGCAGGCTGCCGAAGAAGCCAATCGCCAGCGCGTGGGTCGGGGCGCGACCCAGCGCGAATTCCCCGGTCGCCGCCATCCACAGGCTTTGCGCGGAGAACAGGGCGAAACTCAGCGGTAGCCAGGCAAGTCCAAGGAACAGCACGCGCAGCAGGCCGGGCATCGGTCCGCGCGGAAACACCTTCCACAGCATCACTGCGGTCAGTACCAACAGCGGCAGGTCCGCCAGCCACAGCAGGCTATAGCCGTGCATCAACTCCAGTGCCAGATGCAGCAGCACGAGAGCCCAGAATGCCGCCAGCAACCAGAGCGGACGCCAGGCCACGTAGCCACGCACCACGTTGGCGGCAAAGAACGGCAGCATGCGATGACAGACGGTGAAGTACACCGGCAGCAGGAAGCCGAACACCGCCAGCTTGAAGCTGGCAAACACCCAGCGGCCCTGTTCCGGCGCATGCAGCCAGGCGGCGAACAGCGCCAGGCCCAGCAAGCCGAATCCCAGCGCCACCAGCACGCTGATCGCGTGCCAGTTGCGTCCGTTGTCACGCCACACCAGCCCGAACAGGAAACACAGGCCTGCGATCCAGCCTGCCAGGCTGAACACGATACCGAGATGCAGCAGATGCGGATATCCCCACAGCCCGATCAGGGTCAACAGCTGTCCGCCCAGCAGGCCCAGACCGACCGGCACGTAGTGCCATACGCTCAGCGCGGGCAGGTTCATCCAGCGCGGAAAGACTGTCAGCGAGAAGCCGAAGATAAACGGCGTAAAGACCTGGAAGGCCATCACCAGTGCATGGCCCCAGCCGGCCGGAATCGGCGGCTGCGGCATGTCGAGCAGCTGCCAGCGCAGTGCCAGCAGCCACAGCGTCCACCAGCCCATTGCAGCCAGCACATTGATCGCGCCGACCAGGAACAGCAGGCGATGTGGCGCTGCAGCCAGCAGACGCGGATGGATCGGAAATGCTTGGCTTGCAGTGTTCATGCCGGCAGCATGGCGGGCGGCGCGTCGCGCGTCATTGATGCAGGTCAGGCACGGACTGCTTTACCGCAGCGTCTGTGCAGACCATCATTCGGGGCCAAGCACGCATGAGGACACACGATGACAGCAGGCAGCGGATTGATGCAGGCCGCCGAACAGGCAGTGTTGCGTGCGTATGCGCCCTATTCCCGGCTGCGAGTCGGCGCTGCCGTGCAGTCCTTGTCCGGCAATATCTATGTCGGCTGTAATGTCGAAAATGCGGCGTTTCCGATCGGTGGCTGTGCCGAGCACCACGCCATTGCCGCAGCAGTGGTGGCCGAGGGTCCCGGCGTACGGCTCGATGCAGTTGCAGTCTGCGCGCTCGATGATGCCGACCAGTCGGTTCCGATTCCGCCTTGCGGGGCCTGTCGGCAGTTCATCTTCGAATTTGGCCCGACCGCCGTGGTCAGCTTTCCCGGCCAGGGTGGTGTGCTTCAATCCATGCTGATCACCGAATTGCTGCCGCATACCTTTGAGTTCGCGCCGCAACGCTGATCACTTCCGAAGGCACGTCCGGGCTCGGTGCTGGGTGGGGTCCATCTGCGAGGTTAACGCGTCGCTAACAACTGTCGACTAGTGCTGGCCGGCACCGGTCCAGTACAGTGAACAACTCTGTCCGCCAGCCTCCCGGCGCAAATCCGGAACCGGCTGGCGCTTTCGTCTGGAATCCCATGTACCTGGAGTACTACGGCCTAAAAGAGCCACCGTTTTCGATCACCCCGGACCCGCGATTCGTCTTTCTGAGCGAGCGCCACCGGGATGCTCTCGCGCACCTGCTCTACGGCATCGGGCAGGGTGGCGGCGGTGGTTTCGTGCAGCTGACCGGCGAAGTGGGAACCGGCAAGACCACGCTCTGCCGGCTCTTGCTGGAGCAGCTGCCCGAGAACACCCGCATCGCCCTGGTGCTGAATCCGAAGATCTCGCCGCTGGAACTGCTGGAGACCATTTGCGAGGAGCTCAAGCTCGACATCGAAGGGCGCCAGGGCAGTCTCAAGGGCATGGTCGATCGGCTCAACGCCTATCTGCTCGAGGCCTACGCGCAGGGCCTGCGCGTCGTGCTGATCATCGACGAAGCGCAGAATCTTTCCAGCGATGCACTGGAACAGGTGCGCCTGCTGACCAATCTCGAAACACCTACCCAGAAGCTGCTGCAGATCATCCTGCTGGGGCAGCCGGAACTGCGCGAACTGCTGGCACGTCCAGAGCTGCGGCAGTTGGCGCAGCGCATCACCGCGCGTTACCACCTTACGCCGCTGAGTGGCGATGACACCGACGCCTACCTACGCCACCGGCTGGCGGTTGCGGGCTGCAACCGATTTCCCTTCACCAAGCTGGCGGTCAAGCGTCTGCACGAACATGCCGGTGGCGTACCACGGCTGATCAATGTGATTGCCGACCGCGCGCTGATGGCGGGCTATGCGCAGAACCTGCAGCAGATCGGCGAGCGGGCTGTTGACCTGGCGGCATCCGAAGCCATGGCCAGTCCCATTCGCCGCCTGCGGGTCCCAGGAGTCACGGTCTGGGTTGGTTTGCTGCTGGTGACACTGTTGGCCGTGTGGTTGTGGCCGCGAGAGGCCGATCCCGAACAGGTCGAGGCACCTGCGGAATCGCCGCCAGAGGAAGGTGAACCGGAGGAGGAGGCGAACGGCGGAGCGGGGGACCCGCCGCTCACGCTCGCCGACCTTCGCGAGCGCATGCGCGACGCCCAGAGTTCGTCGGTCACGGCCTGGAATCAACTGCTGTCGCTGTGGACGCTGCGTGCCGAAGATGTCGACGTGCGTACCGCGCAGCGCTGCCCGCCAGTGCTGGCACCAGGCGTTTACTGCCTGCGGTCCTCCGGCAGCCTGTCCAAGCTCGCCACCCTGGAGCGCCCGGTGGTGCTGCGTCTGTCGAGCGAGGGGCGCGATGCCTGGGCGGTATTGGTGGGACTCTCAGGTACACGAGCCCGACTCAGCCTGGATGGAGAGACGTTTGAAGTCACGCGCCGCACCCTGGAGCGCGCCTGGTTGGGAGAATATTTCGCGCTGTGGAAGGCCCCCGAGTTCATGGCGGGTGTGATTCGTAGCGGAGAGTCCGGGCCACAGGTCGAATGGCTGCGCAGCGTGTTGCCGATTCGCGACCGGCGACAGCGGGCCGAGGGCCCAGCCTACTTCGACGAAAGCATGGCCAACGAAGTGCGCCGCGTACAGGCCTCGCATGGCCTTGTTCCGGATGGTGTGGTCGGGCCGGAAACCCTGTTCGCCCTGGTTTCCCGTGAGCGCGTAGGCCCGCGCCTGCGCAGTCAGCTATGAGCCTGCGTCCATGTCGCTGATCCTTGAAGCGTTGAAGAAATCCGAGGCCGAGCGGCGCGTGGGCCAGCCGCCGGGACTGCTCAGTCAGCTACCCGTCGCGTCGCCAGCGCGGCGCAATGCCAAGCCGTGGCTGGGGCTGCTGCTGCTGCCGGTTCTGATTGCCGCGGCCTGGTGGTTCGGGCGGACTTCGGCGCCCCTGGTTCCGGCCGGGGGCGATGCAGAAGAAGTCGCGGCGATTGAACCGTCGCCAGCCTCGGTGCAGCCACAGCAGGAGCAGCAGCCCGTCGCCGTCCCCGCACCGCCAGCCGCAGCACCGCGACCCATCGCGCGTCCTCCCGCCGCGCTGCGCGAGGCGCCGCCTGCAACGTCGCCCGAGGTATCCGGCGAGCGCGAGTCGGCACCGGTGTCCGCGGCAGAAGGCGAAGCGATGCTGCCATCCCGGCCTGCGCGCTTGACGCCGTCGGAGCAGTCAGTAGCTGCTGACGCAGCGGAAGAGATGGCAGCGTCCGTGCCAGCCCCGCCCGGGCAGCCAGCTGTACCTGCCGAATCCGATGTTCCGGCACTGCGCGATTTTGACGCCGCGCTGCGCGCCGACCTGCCGCCACTGCGCGCCAGCATGCATGTCTACGACTCGGATCCCGCGCGGCGCTTCGTGTTGATCGACGGACGTCGCGTACGGGAAGGCGACGTGCTGGGTGAAAGCCTGTTCCTGATCGAGATTCGCCGTGATGGCAGTGTGCTGGAGTTCCGTGGCCGCCGCTTCCTGCTGCCGCGGCCGGGCTGATCCTGTCCTGCCGTGAACCAGCCCGGTCCTTCGCCCCCGATTCCTAATCTGGCCGCGGCCGCGGCAGCACTGATTCGCGATCGATTCGCCGACTACAACAGCCGCTTTCGCGCCGTCACGCAACGTGCGCAGGGGCGCTTCGAGACGCGAGACTGGGCGGCGGCGCGTACCGATGCGGTCGAACGTATCGAGCTGTACGACCGCTGTGCGAGCGAAGCCATGCAGGCCTTGGGCATGCTGCTTGGCGCGCATGCCACCGACCGGACGCTTTGGACGAACGTACGCAACACCTATGCACAGTTGATCGCCAGCCTGCTTGACCAGGAGCTCAACAAGACTTTTTTCAACACGCTGAGCCGGCGCTCGCACCGAATTCGAGGAGTGCAGCCGGATATCGAGTTCGTGGCCCTGGACATCGAACCGACCGACCGCATCACGCATCCGGTGGCGCGATTCGGTTACTCCGGCTCGAACGATCTTGCCGGTCTGTTCGAGCGCGTGCTCGCCGACTTCCACTTTGCCGTGCCGTACGCACATGCAACACGGTGCGCCGAACGGATCGCTGCTTGCCTGCGACAGCGTCTCGCGCATTTTGGTGAGCCGCCGGTGCTTGCCCTGGAGCTGCTGCAGTCGGTGTTCTACCGCGAGCGCCGCGCCTATCTGGTGGGCCGCGTGTTTGGTGCCAGTCGTTTCTCGCCACTGGTGATCGTCCTGACACACGATGACGAAGGCATCGTCGCAGACGCAGTGCTGACCGAGCGCGACTCGATGGGCGTGTTGTTCGGCTACACGCGCAGCTATTTCCACGTTGACCTTGAAACCGTCGGCGATGCCGTCGTGTTCCTCCGCACCCTGCTGCCTTCCAAGCCGATCGATGAGCTCTACACCGTGCTGGGGCGTGCAAAACAGGGCAAGACCGAACGCTACCGACACTTCATCCGGCACCTGGGGCAGCGTTCGCACGAGCCCTTCGTGCATGCCGACGGTGAACGCGGGATGGTCATGGCGGTGTTCACCCTGCCGAGCTATCCACTGGTGTTCAAGCTGATCCGCGACCGCTTTGCCTTTCCCAAGAGCATCGGACGCGACGAGGTTCGCGCCAAGTATGACCTGGTGTTCCTGCACGACCGCGTGGGTCGATTGGTGGATGCACAGGAGTTCCGCTTTCTGCGTTTTCCCCGCACCCAGTTTGCACCGGCGGTGCGTGACGAACTGCTCGCCGAATGCAGCGAATCGGTTTATGCAGACGGAGAAGACCTGGTGCTAGCGCACTGCTACATCGAGCGCCGCCTGCGGCCGCTGAATCTTTACGTGCGTGAAGCCGAGCCAGACGCCGCGCGACGGGCCGTGATCGACTACGGTCAGTCGATCAAGGATCTGGCGTGCAGCAACATCTTTCCCGGCGATCTGCTGCTGAAAAACTTCGGCATGTCGCGCAGCGGACGGGCCATCTTCTACGACTATGACGAACTGTGCCTGGTTACCGAGTGTCGCTTTCGCAGCATGCCGAAGGCGCAGTCCGACGAAGAGGAAATGCATCATGGCGCCTGGTTTCACGTCAGTGAGAACGACGTGTTTCCCGAGCAGTTTCCGCGCTTTCTGGGGCTTGACGAGGGCCTGCTGGATGCTTTGATGCAGGCGCATGGCGAGATCTTCCAGGTGGCCTGGTGGCAGCAGGTGCAGGCCCGGATTGCAGGCGGCGGATTTGCCGATGTGCCGCCTTATGCCGAGCGTGTGCGGCTCGCGAAAGTGAAGCCGGCGTGAGCGCTTGCTCTTGTTTCGGGTCTCACGTGATAGCCTTTGCGGCCCGTCCTTTTCTATCCGGAGATTGAAGCATGAGCCCCCTGCGAAGCGCCATCGTACTTGCCCTGGGTCTTGGCCTGATTGCCTGTGAACAAGGCAATACACCGCCCGCTGCCCAAGCACCTCCTGCGGCCTCGGCTCCGGCTGCGCAACCGGCACCTCCTGCCGCAGCGCCGGCTCCGGCTTCACCACTCGACGCAGCAATCGATGGCAGCTGGCGCACGCCGGAGTTTGTTGCTCGCGATGCGTTCCGCAATCCGTCTGAAACCTTGTCGTTCTTCGGCGTACAGCCGGGTCACACGGTTATCGAGATCACCCCAGGCGGCGGCTGGTATGCAGAGATACTCGCGCCCTATCTGAAGGCGTCGGGTCGCTATGTGGGCGCCATTGTCGACCCCGCCAGCACCGCCAACGACCGGGCCCGCGAGTACTACGAAAAGGGCAACAAGGAGCTGCGCGAAAAGTTCGCTGGCAACGAAGTCTTCTCTTCAGCCGAGTTGATCGAGTTTGATACCGCCGCTGCAAGCTTCGGCGAGCCAGACAGTGCCGACGTAGTGCTGACCTTCCGCAATGTGCACAACTGGATGGGCAATGGCCATGCGCAGTCCATGTTTGATGGCTTCTTCATGGCGCTGAAGCCTGGTGGCGTGCTGGGCGTAGTCGAGCATCGCGCTACTGCTGACGTTCCGGAAGGCGATCGCAGTGGCTATGTCAGTGAAGCGCAGGTCGTGGCTTTGGCCACGGCGGCTGGATTTGTGCTGGAAGAGTCGAGCGAAGTGAATGCCAATCCGCGCGACACGAAGGATCACCCGAACGGCGTATGGAACCTGCCACCTTCGCTGCGCGTCGCCGATGGCGAGGACAAGCAGAAGTACATCGACATCGGCGAGTCCGATCGCATGACCCTGAAGTTCCGCAAGCCTGCGACGGCACCAGCACCTGCGCCTGCTGCTGAGCCGCAGCCTCAACCGCAGGGCTGAGCTTGCCTCATGGCGGGGAGGGTGGGATGGCCACCCTTCCCGCATTGGATTCGGGGTTTGGTCTTGCGGGCAGAGGGCGAACTGCTCTTGGATTGCTCTCGCTGTTGTAGGGCGGATCTTGATCCGCCATTGCGGGGTGCTTGTGTTGTTGCTCTGAGAACAACAGCAAGATCAAGATCAAGATCAAGATCAAGATCAAGATCAAGATCAACCGCTTTCGCGCCCCTACGGGGCCACGAGTCACTTTCTCGTACGTCGGGCATCCTGCCCTCCGCCCTTCGGGCCGCCTTCGGCGTTCGGCCTCGCTCCTGCTCGGCTCGTGCTTGTCCAAGA
>JBBSJP010000020.1:0-73113 GCA_038257155.1 Lysobacterales bacterium
CAAGCGATACGCTTGCCCCAAAGCGTGCAACGCGGCGCTTCGCTCGTTCTGTAGGGCAAGCCTGTGGCTTGCCGGCTGCGGCCTGGCAGCGTTGGCAAGCGACACGCTTGCCCTACAGTGTGCAATGCGACGCTTGGCTCGTTCTGTAGGGCAAGCCTGTGGCTTGCCGGCTCCGGCCTTGTGGCGCTGGCAAGCGATACGCTTGCCCTACAGCGTGCAATGCGACGCTTCGCTCGTTCTGTAGGGCAAGCCTGTGGCTTGCCGGCTCCGGCCTTGTGGCGCTGGCAAGCGATACGCTTGCCCCAAAGCGTGCAACGCGGCGCTTCGCTCGTTCTGTAGGGCAAGCCTGTGGCTTGCCGGCTCCGGCCTGGCAGCGCT
The DNA here is from genome assembly GCA_038257155.1 of Lysobacterales bacterium. Classification (GTDB taxonomy): domain Bacteria; phylum Pseudomonadota; class Gammaproteobacteria; order Xanthomonadales; family Xanthomonadaceae; genus JANJTY01. Next base: position 379 of record JBBSJP010000020.1, read on the forward strand.
GGCAAGCGACACGCTTGCCCTACAGCGTCACGCGTTTCTCCGAACGCAGACCAATTGGGGCCTTGCTCAGTCGCAGACTTCGCCATCCGGCACCCGCGGGTGGGCGATCGCCACCGCGCGAACCCGGTGTGGCCACTGGGCGAAAGCGTTGCCACCGGGGCGCACCGGACAGGAACTGGTGTAGCCGAAGCTCTGGCCGTCCCTTGAAACGAACAGGTCCAGCTTCAGGCCGAGCGGCAGCGAGCTCTTGATGTCGATGGCGCTGCGCTCGCGATCCTGCTGCACAAAGGCAAGGGTGAGATTGGCCTCCTGCGCGGCAACAGGGCGCAGTTCGCTGATGCGGCCGTCCTTGATCTCGGCCAGTAGATGCAGAGGCCTTGCGCCGTCCGCAATCAATGCGCCTTCGGGAAGCGCATCGCGCGTCAGCGGCGTTCCGCTGCGGTAACCGGTGTGAGGGCTCAGCGTCTCGACAAGCTGCGCATCGGCGGGCACGCGGGACGTGGCGCAAGCCGACAGCGCGATGACAAGCGCGAGCTGGGTGAGGGCAGGGAAGAGGCGCATGGCAGCAAGGCGATGTGGGTTCACCCGAGCATAACCGAAGCGCCGCACGGCGCACGTGTGTGCTCGTGTGCTGCGCAACATGCAGCGGTTTCCGGCTAACCTTGCCGCATGTCGCCTTCCCGCAAGCCGCAAGCCACGCGTCGCACGCGCCCGTCGCCGCGCAGCGCCCCGCACCCGGATCAGCAACCGACCTGGAAACAACGCGCCCGCGTTTACGCCAAGCTGATTCGTGCCGATCGACCGATTGGCTGGCTGTTGCTGCTGTGGCCAACCTGGTGGGGCCTGTGGCTGGCTGCGGATGGCTTCCCGCCGCTCGGAATACTCGCGATCTTCACCGCGGGCGTCTGGCTGACGCGCTCGGCCGGCTGCATCATCAACGACTATGCCGATCGTTGGCTGGATGCCCAGGTCGAGCGCACCCGCGAACGACCGCTGGCCACCGGTGCAGTCAGTACCCGCGAGGCGCTGGCGCTGTTCGCGGTACTGATGCTGATCGCGTTCGGACTGGTGTTGCTGACCAATCGCCTGACCGTGTATCTGGCCATGGTGGCGCTGCTGCTGGCATGCAGCTATCCCTTTCTCAAACGCCACACCTACCTGCCGCAGGTCTATCTGGGTGTGAGCTTCGGCTGGTCGATCCCGATGGCCTTTGCCGCGGTGACCGGCAGCGTTCCGCCACTGGCCTGGGTGGCGTTTCTGGCCAATGTGCTGTGGTCGACCGCTTACGACACCTGGTATGCCATGGTCGATCGCCGCGACGACATCAAGGCTGGCGCCAAGTCGACCGCCATCCTGTTCGGCGATGCCGACCTGATTGCGCTAGGCGTGTTGCAAGGCGGTTTTCTGATCACGATGGGCCTGGTCGGACAGCGCGCCGGGCTGGGCTGGATCTACTTCGCCGCGCTGGGCGTGGCCGCGGTTCTTGTCGCCTGGCAGTTCTGGTACGCCCGCGACCGCTCTCCGGAGCGCTGTTTTGGCGCTTTCCGGCAGAACAACTGGGTGGGACTGGTATTGTGGCTGGGCCTGGCGATGGATCCGATAGTTCGCTGAATGCCCGGCAGCGGGCGGGTTCAGCCTGGCGCCAGCGGCCTCGGGGCAGAATCAAAAGCTTCCTGACTGGATCCCTGCGTGCCAAGAAGCCTTGCCCTGGTGTTCTTGCTGGCGATTGCCCCCGTGTCTGCCCAGACCACGGCCGAGCGCGTGCTGGAGTTGACCAACACGCAGCGCTGGCTGAACGGGCAGTTGCCGCCACTCAAAGGAGAAAGCCTGCTGCAGGGTGCGGCCGCGGCGCACAGCGCGGCGATGGCGACGCGCAATTTCATGATGCACTGCGACCCGGAAACGCTTACCTCGCCCTTCACGCGCATGACGGCGGCCGGGTACTTCTACAGCTCGGCGGCCGAGAACATCGCCGCCGGCTACGCTTCGCCCGAAGCCGTCATCGCGGGCTGGATGGCCAGTACGGGTCATCGCACCAATCTGTTGTCGACGGCCTACCGCGAGATCGGCATCGGCCACATGCTGCAGACGGGAGATCAGGCGACGGTGCGCTTCGGCAACGGCTGCACGGTGACGTCCAGCAACAACGGGCCCTACGGCCACTACTGGACGCAAAAGTTCGGTCGTCGTGACAGCGTGTACCCGGTGGTGATTGCGCGCGAGGCTTATCAAACAGCGACCTGCAGCGTGCCGGTCTATCTGTATGGCACAGGCTGGGCGACGCAGATGCGTTTCTCGTCCGACGGCCAGCAGTGGAGCGCCTGGCAGACCTTCGCCAGCAACAGCAACCAGATCCTGCGCGGCGCCAGCGGCGCGCTGGTGAGCCTGCATGCGGAACTGCGCAATGGCGGCACCGTTCGCTCCGCGCAGGACAGCATCCGTTTGCTGATCAACTGCAATCCTGCCGCGCCCGGTTCGTTCTTCCGCAACGGATTCGAATAGTTCCGACTCGAGTTCGACGTGCTGCCGCCGCGAAGGCGACGCGCCAGCGTCTCAGGACCCGCCCTCTGCGACCCGCGCCGCCACCCAGCAGCCGACCCACTGCGCGCCATCGCGCTTGAGTGCCGCCGCGCATGCCGCCAGCGTCGTGCCGGTGGTCATTACATCGTCGACGATCAGTACGCGGTCAGGAACTTCACCACGCGTGACGAACGCGTCGCGCAGGTTGCGGCGACGTTCGGCGCCCGACAAGCCGGTCTGAGCCGTGGTGGCGCGCGCGCGCTGCAGCAAGGCCGGATTGATCGGCAAACCGATCGCCCTCGCCAAGGGCCGCGCCAGCTCCAGCGCCTGGTTGTAGCCGCGCTCGGCCAGTCGCGTGCGGTGCAGTGGCACGGGGACCACCACATCGGCAGCGACTGATGGCGGATTGGCCGCCATCAGCGACGCCAACGTCGCGCCCGCCGCCAGATCGGCATGAAATTTGAGCCGTGGCAGCAGGCGCTCGATCGCGCCGGCATAGGTGAAGCTGGCCCAGGCCGCGTCGAATCCTGGCGGATGCTTCAGGCAACGGCCGCAAAGCGCCGAGGCATCGGGCAGCGGCAAGGCACAGACCGTGCAGGCGGGGCCCTGCACCGGCAGTGCTGCACGACACTCGTGGCACAGATCGAGGCCGTCCTCACCCGCGCTGCCACAGAGCAGGCAGCGCGGTGGCAACAGCAGGCGCCCCAACGCCGCGATTGCGCGACGGCCGCGTGAGTCGTTCAAGTTGACAGCCCTCCCAGCCCGCACCAGACTTCGCGCACTCCAAGCCCTTGATTCGCCCATGACCGCAAGCTTGCGTCACGACTGGACGCGGCCGGAAGTGCTGGCGCTGTTCGACCTGCCCTTTCCCGAGCTGCTGCACCTCGCCGGTACCATTCACCGACAGACCTTCGATCCCGCCGAAGTGCAGGTTTCAACCCTGCTTTCGGTGAAGACCGGCGGCTGCCCGGAGGACTGCGCCTATTGCCCACAGGCAGCGCGCTACAACACCGGCGTACAGGCCGAGAAGCTGATGAGCCTCGACGCCGTGCTGGAACGGGCCCGCGCCGCCAAGGCCGCTGGCGCGTCGCGTTTCTGCATGGGCGCGGCATGGCGCAGCCCCAAGGATCGCGATATTCCGAAAGTCGCTGCGATGATCCGCGAAGTGAAGTCGCTTGGCCTGGAAACCTGCGCCACGCTCGGCATGCTGAGTGCGCCGCAGGCCGAGGCCCTGAAGGACGCAGGCCTCGACTACTACAACCACAATCTCGACACCGCGCCGGAGTTCTACGGCGACGTGATCAAGACGCGTGAGTACCAGGACCGCCTCGATACCCTGGAGCATGTGCGCGGGGTCGGCATGAAGACCTGCTGTGGCGGCATCGTCGGCATGGGCGAGTCGCGTGAGCAACGCGCCGGCCTGCTGCAGGCCCTGGCCAACCTGCCCGCGCATCCCGACTCGGTGCCGATCAACCGTCTGGTGCAGGTCGAGGGAACGCCATTGCATGGCACTTCCGAGCTGGATGCTTTCGAATTTGTGCGCAGCATCGCAGTCGCGCGCGTGCTTATGCCTAAATCTATGGTTCGTCTGTCAGCGGGTCGGGGGACCATGTCGGACGAATTGCAGGCGCTGTGTTTTCTGGCGGGTGCGAATTCGATCTTTTATGGGGAGAAACTCTTGACCACGGGCAATCCCGACACGGCCAGCGATCAGGCGCTGTTCCAGCGCCTTGGACTGCGCCCGATGGCGGTCGAGCAGACCTCGGCCACGGTTCACGCCGACATTTGCACGCCGCAGGCGGCCGCCTGACGCCATGACCCGCCCGGCCCTCACCGACCGTCTCGCAGCGCTCGCCACCGAGCGTCGCAGCGCCGGGCTGGAACGCCGCCGGCTGGATGTGGAAGGTCGCGATGGCGCCATGGTGCAGCTCTATGGGCGGCAGCTGGTCAACTTCGCCAGCAATGACTACCTCGGCCTCAGCCAGCACCTTGATGTGATTGCGGCCATGCAGGAAGCCGCAGCCATTCACGGCGTCGGTAGCGGCAGCGCCGACATGATCTGCGGCCACTTCACCGAGCACGCTGCACTGGAGCGCGAAGTTGCCGACTGGTTGGGCGCGCCGCGCGCCCTGCTGTTCGGTTCTGGCTATCTGGCCAATCTCGGTGTGCAGCAGGCTCTGCTGCACGAGGGCGCGATATGCGTGCAGGACAAGCTCAACCACGCCTGCCTTCTGGATGGCGCGCAGCTGTCGCGCTGCGAGCTGAAGCGTTACCCGCATCTGGATGTTGAAGGCGCCATGCGACAGCTGCAATCGCAGCCCGCAGCGCCAGCCATGCTCGCCACCGACGGCGTGTTCAGCATGGATGGCGATCTGGCCCCGCTCAAGCAACTGGCGCTGCTGGCACGCGCGCAGAATGCGTTGTTCTATGTCGACGATGCGCACGGTATTGGCGTGATGGGCCCCGGCGGTCGCGGCAGCGTCGCGCATGCCGGTCTCTCGCACCGCGAGGTGCCGCTGCAGCTGATCACACTCGGCAAGGCGCTGGGTGGCTACGGAGCCCTGCTGGTCGGCCGCGAAGACCTGATCGAAGCGGTATTGCAGACGGCGCGCAGCTACCTGTTCACCACGGCCCTGCCGCCTGCCATCGCGGCCGCGGCGCGGGCTTCGGTGCGCCTGGCCCAGAAGGAAGCCTGGCGACGTTTCAAGCTGGTTGGTCTGGTCAGCCGCTTCCGGCGTGGCGCGCAGCAGCTCGGCCTGCCGCTGATGGAATCCGACACCCCGATCCAGCCCTTGTTGCTGGGTGACAGCAAACGCGCCGTAGCGGTGGCCGCTACGCTGCGCGCGCACGGCATGCTGGTGGGCGCGATTCGCCCGCCCACCGTGCCGGAAGGACGCGCGCGCCTGCGCATCTCGATCAGCGCCGTCCACACCGAGCAGCAGGTTGATGCCCTGCTCGATGCGCTGGAGAAAGCCTGCCGCGCGGCAGCACCTGCTGGCGACGTTTCAGCCTGATGCACATCGAGATTTCTGGCCAGGGCCCGGCGCTGGTCCTGGTGCACGGCTGGGCCATGCATGGCGGAATCTTCGCGCCGCTGGTCGCGCGACTGCGCGAGCAGGTCACGCTGCATGTCGTCGATCTGCCCGGACACGGTTCCAGCAGCTCGCTCGATTGGCTTGATCTGGACGACTGCGCACGCGCCATCGGCGAGCGTGTTCCCGACAAGGCCACTTGGCTGGGCTGGTCGTTGGGCGGCATGGTTGCACTGCGCGCGGCGCGTCTGGGTCTGGCTTCCGCGCTGGTGATGCTGTGCGCGACGCCGCGCTTTCCCAGTGGGCCCGACTGGCCGCACGGCGTGGCGCCCGAAGTACTGAAGCGCTTCGGCAGTGAGCTCGCCACCGATGCGCACGCCACCATCGAGCGGTTTCTTGCCTTGGAAGCGATGGGTTCGGACCATATGCGTGAGGATCTGCGCGAATTGCGCGCGCATGTGTTCGAGCGCGGTGAGCCCTCGTCCGCTGCATTGCGTCATGGTCTGGCTTTGCTGCTGTCGGGTGACCTGCGTGACGATCTTGCGCGGCTCGACACGCCCAGCCTGTGGATTGCCGGACGCCGGGATCGTTTGGTGCTCCCTGCGGCGATGCGCGAGGCCGCGACGCGCTGTGAGGACTCGCGTTTCGTGCAGATCGAGGGAGGCGGGCATGCACCCTTTCTGAGTCACGGCGATGAAGTTGCCGAAGCCATTCTCGACTTCGTCGCTGCCCGGCCGAACACCGCATGAGCGAGGAATTCGACCAGCGCCAGGTGCGCCGCTCCTTCAGTCGTGCGGCTGCCAGTTACGACGCGAACGCAGTGTTGCAGAAGGAAGTCGAAAGCCGCCTGCTCGAGCGCCTGGACCTGCTCGGCGACGCGCCCACCCGCGTGCTGGACCTGGGCTGCGGCCCGGGCCGCGCCGCGCAGCACATCAAACGCCGCTGGCCGCGCGCCCAGGTCATCGCCATCGATCCGGCGCGACCGATGCTGCAGCAGACCCGCAAGCGCGCTGGCTGGTGGCGCCCGGTGCGCTGCGTGCAAGCCGAGGCTGAGGCCTTGCCGCTGGCCGAGGCCAGCATCGACCTGGTATTCAGCAGCCTGGCCCTGCAGTGGACCCAGTCCTTGCCGCGCGCGCTGGGTGAACTGCGCCGCGTGCTGCGGCCGCAGGGCCTGCTGCTGCTTTCGACCTTCGGCCCGGCCACCCTGATCGAATTGCGCGAGTCCTTTGCCGATGCCGATGCAGCGCCGCACGTCAGCCGCTTTCCCGACCTGCCCGTGTTGGGCGACGCGCTGCTCGCAGCCGGCTTCCGCGATCCGGTCGCCGATCGCGACGACTTCGTCCTGCGCTACCGCGAGGTGCGCGACCTGATGCGCGAACTGCGCGATATCGGCGCAGTGAATGGCCTCGCCGATCGACGTCGCAGCCTCACCGGCAAATCACGCATGCAGCGCATGATCGCCTCCTACGAACAGCTGCGCGGCGAGGATGGCCGAGTGCCGGCCAGCTACGAAGTGCTCTACGCGCAAGCCTTCGCGCCGGCCCCCGGTCAACCGCGCCGTGACCCCGAGGGCGAGATCGCCGCGATTCCGCTATCGCGAATCCCGATCCGTCGCCGCGGCGGATGACCGCCGCGCTTGCCCTGTAGGGTGGGCCTTGGCCCACCGCTGCCCACATGTTTCCGCGACGGTGGGCCAAGGCCCACCCTACAGGGACATGCGCGGCACTGCGTTACCCCGCCTCGAAATCATCCAGCGCCGCTTCGGCGATCTCGCGACCACGCTCGATCAACTCGCTGGCGCGCCAGAACTCGTAGAACATGCAGGCATTGTGCGGCACGCGGATCAACAGGTCAGGCGGGTCCATGGCCAACTGCATGCGCGCGATCTGGCCCTGCATCGTGTCCAGCGAGCGCGCCATCAGGTCCATCAGGCCGGGCTGTGCCGGGCCGTTGTCAGCCTTGCTCATCATGCTCTCGATGAATGCACTGATCCGGGCGCGATAGGTATCCGGAACAGCAGATTGCAGCACCGGCTGGACGGCCTTGTCGCCAACCTTCCTGTGCTTGCGCACAGAATCAGGTCGCGCGTTCACGTCTACAGCAACCACGATCTCGCCCAGGCCCAGTCGGGTGGCGGCAATCGGCACCGGTGCCAGCAGCCCGCCATCCACCAGTTCACGACCTCCGATGCGATGTGGAGTGAAGATCATCGGAATGGCAATCGAGGCACGGATCGCATCGAACAAGGGCCCGCGATTCAGCCAAACCTCGCGCCGTCCGATGATGTCGGTGGCAACCGCAGTGAAAGGAATCTCCAGGTCCTCGATGTCGCGTTTGCCGACCAGCTCGCTGATTACGCCGAGCACGCGCTCACCCTTGATCAGTCCGGGGTGGCCGAAGGCAAAGTCCAGCAGACGCAGCACATCGGATCGCTCCAAGGCACTGGCCCAGTCACGGTACTCGCGCAGCTTGCCCGCCGCGTGCACCCCGCCGATCAACGCGCCCATCGAAGATCCCGCGATGGAAGCGATCCGGTAGCCGCGCGATTCCAGCGCCTCGATCACGCCGATATGCGCCAGGCCGCGCGCGCCACCGGCCCCCAACACCAAGGAGACCCTGGGCTGATTGCTGTCGTCTTCGTGCTCCGATTTCATCGCGTGTTTCTGACCCCAAGTCACCTATCGATGCGCGCTATCGTATCCCGTGGCATGGCCAGCATCGCGCCATACTGAATCGACACGGTGTGCGGCGCTGCAATGCGCAGCCGCATGCTCAGCCGCCGACGCGCGGCCACCGATTTCTGACTCGCGCGCACGAGTACTGCGTGCTGGTTCCCGATTCCCGACCTTGTTTGATACATGAATCGAACGATTCTGTGCCAGGAACCCGGTTGAGTTAGAATGCGTGTTCGCAAACCAGCGCGTCGCCGCTGGTGTTGCCCCGAACGCCCAAGGCGAACACGCCGGGCGATGAGATGGCAGGCTCGGAAGCCGCCAATCCCTTCAGTATTGCCTGGTCTGCAGTCACCACCGGTCGACTGCAGACGCCTGTCCGCCCGCGACGCCTCACATCGTTTCACGGAAACCCTCGCATGAATTCTTCGATCTGGCTACGGCTGGCAGTACTGACCGCCCTGATCTGCGTAGCCTCGCCTACGCTCGCTCAGACCACCCGCACCTGGACCGGTGCGGTGGACAATCACTGGTCCGTGGCGGGCAACTGGAATCCGGCTGGCAGTCCGGTTGATGGGGATTCGTTGGTGTTTCCCGCTAACGCCACCAATCGAAGCACTGATAACGACCTGGCCCCTGGAGCGGACTTCGCCCAGATCGCTGTTACTGGCAGCGGCTATACGCTGAATGGTAATGGCATCGAACTGAGCGACTCTTTCACTGGCACTTATCCTCAGGTCAATCTGCCGATCAATGTTGCTGGCAACGCCGTGACGTTCCTGGGCAATTCCACGAGGCTGAACGGGGAGCTCAGCGGTACGGGGCCAGTGCTGGTAACTAGCGATCTGGAGTTGTCGGGCACGCACAGCTTCAGCGGCGCCATGACGGTTCAGAGCAACCTGCTTCTGGACGATGCCCACCTGCCACAGGCGACGCTGAACCTGGAGGGTTTCCTCTATGGCAACGGATCTGTGGGGCCGGTCAATTGGACGAACGGATGGATTTCCCCCGGACTTGGCCAAATTGATACAAGTGACCTCGCGGCATCGGGAGGGGGCGCTCTGTCCATTCATATCGTTGGCACGATTCCCGGGATTAGCCACGGCCATCTGAAGGTGGCGGGAAGCGTCGACCTTGGCGCTTTCAAGTGGCTTAGCTCGACCTTCAGCAACAGCCTTGTTCTGACGGCGGGACAGGAGCTGGTGCTGATTGACAACGACGGCAGCGACCCGATCAGTGGTGCCTTCTCCAACTACCCGCAAGGATCAGTCATCACCCACAATGGCGCCGAATTATTGGTTAGCTACTCGGGTGGTGACGGCAATGATTTCAGCTTGACGTGCATCTCGGCACCCCGGGTGTGGAACGGCGCGGTCAATGGGCTGTGGTCCGAGCCCGGTAACTGGACGCCATCCGGCGTGCCGGTAGCGGGAGACTACCTGCGCTTTCCAGATGGCGCCGCGAACCGGGTCAGCACTAATGATCTAACCGCGGGAACAGCCTTGTCCCGAATTGACGTGGCTGGTTCCGGCTACGAGTTCAGCGGTAATCGAATTGAACTGACTGAATCCTGGTTCGATACCTGGTGGAACACTCAGATCAATCTACCGATCGACGTTGCCGGGAACTCGGTCACGTTTGATGGCAGTCCAACACTGTCTGGAGAGCTGAGCGGCACCGGCCCTGTGTTGATTTCTGGCAACTGGCAGCTGTCAGGCATTCACAGCTACAGCGGCACCATTACAGTCCAAGGTGATCTGCACCTGGATAGTACCGACCTTTCACAGGCCACGATGGACCTTCAGGGTGATCTGAGAGGCGCTGGAATCCTGGGTCCCGTCGAGTGGACTGGGGGATGGATTTCACCGGGTTTTGGGAAAATTGAGACGGACGATCTAACGGCGTCGCTGTGGGGGGGTCTGTCGATCCAGATCGAAGGCACCATCCCTGGGGTCAGCCACAGCCAGCTACAAGTTGCCGGAGCTGTGGAGCTTGGCGCGAACAAATCCTTCATGACCAACTTCGATAGCAGCTTTGTTCCGATCGTGGGACAGGAGTTGTTGCTAATTGATAATGACGGTAGCGACCCGATCAGCGGAAGCTTCTTCAACCGCCCGGAAGGTTTAATCATCACCCACAATGGTGCCGAACTACTGCTTAGCTATGCGGGCGGGGACGGCAACGACCTCAGTCTGACGTGCGTCTCCGCCCCCAGGGTTTGGAACGGTGCGGTCAATGGGCTATGGTCCGAGCCCGGCAACTGGACGCCATCTGGTGTGCCAGTGGCGGGAGAGGATCTGCGCTTCCCAGCTGACGCCGCTAACCGGGTCATGACGAACGATCTGCCGCCCGGAATCGCCATCTCCCGCGTTGATGTCACCAGCCCCGGCTACGCGTTCAACGGCAACCGGATCGAGCTGACCGAGTCCTGGTTCGCTGGCTGGTGGAGCAGCCAGATCAATCTTCCGATCGACGTTGCCGGGAATTCGGTGACCTTGTCTGGTTATGCGACGATGGCTGGAGCGCTGAGCGGCACGGGCCCGGTGCTGATGTCGGGCTCCTATTCCTTGTCTGGCTCGCATGGCTACAGCGGCACTATGACAGTTCAGGATCACCTGCAACTGGACAATGCTGACTTGTCCCAGGCATCAATTGTCCTTGCGGGCTACCTGAGTGGAAGTGGAGCCGTGGGCGCGGTTGACTGGATCGCGTTTGGGAAAATTTCCCTCGGTGACGAGCAGATCGACACCGGAAATCTCTCAGCAACGGGACTGGGCGAGCTCACACTTCAGATCGAAGATAATACCCCGGGAGTCAGTCACGGCAAGTTGCGAGTGGCCGGTAGTGTGGAACTCGGCACGAGCAAGACTCTCTCCACCAATTTCAACAGCAACTTTGTCCCGATTGTGGGACAGGAGCTAGTGCTAATAGACAACGATGGCAGCGACCTGATCGGTGGCGCCTTCACCAACAGGCCAGAGGGCTCGGTTGTCATTCATAACGGGGCCGAATTGCAGGTGAGCTACTCCGGCGGAGACGGTAATGACTTGAGCCTGACCTGCATATCCGCACCCAGAGTGTGGAGCGGCACGGTCAGTGGGCTGTGGTCTGAACCGGGAAACTGGACACCGTCCGGTGTGCCTGAGTCCGGAGATGATCTGCGTTTCCCGAATGACGCAGCAAACCGAAACACCACCAACGACCTGCCCGCTGGAACCGCCTTTTCCCGCGTTGAAGTGGTTGACCTGGGCTACACGTTCAGCGGAAATCGCATAGAGCTAGCTGAGTCCTGGATCACTGGATGGTGGTCAACCCAGATTGATCTTCCAATCGATGTTGCCGGGAATGCGGTGACGTTCTTAGGCACTCTGACCTTGGCAGGAGAGCTGAGCGGCTCGGGGCCGGTGCTGGTTTCCGACTACCTTACGCTTACGGGCACTCATGGCTATGGCGGCACCATGACGGTGCAGCGGCAGCTGCGTCTAGACGAAGCTGACCTGTCCCAAGCGACGCTCGTCCTCCAGGGCTCCCTGATAGGCGGTGGATCAGTGGGCCCTGTATCTTGGGCAAGTTCTGGGAACATCTACGCCCAGCTTGAGCGAATTGCCACCGGCGATCTGACAGCAACGGATTGGGGAACTCTGCATATCCAGAGCACGGGCACGATTCCCGGAATCAGCCACGGCCAGCTGCGGGTGGTCGGAAACGTGGAGCTTGGGCTTAGCAAAACTCTTAATCTGTACGTTAACGGAGGCTTTGTTCCGGCCCTCGGCCAGGAACTGGTGCTAATCGACAACAATGGCAGCGACGCCATCAACGGAACCTTTATTGGCCGGCCAGAGGGCGCCACCGTCGTACTTGGCAACTTCAGTTATCAGCTCAGTTATGTCGGTGGCGATGGCAACGACCTCAGCATCACATCGCTGGACGGCCGGCTTCCAACCACAACTAGCCTCGTCTCCAACCGCAATCCGGCCCAAACCGGGCAATGGGTGACGCTTACCGCCACGGTTGCCGGCGGCACGCAGACGCCCGACGGCGAAGTCATCTTCCGCGACGGTTCCACCGAACTCGGCACGGTAAGCTTGGATGTAGGCGGCACTGCAATTATCAGCACGGCCTCGCTGGAGCCAGGCAGCCACAGCCTCATTGCCGAGTACCTGGGCGGACCAAACCATGGCGCCAGCGTCTCGGCACCCTTGATCCAGGACATCGGCGAATTTCATACCCTCACCTACACCACCGGCCCCAATGGCAGCCTGCTCGGCGAGATCTCCCAGCAGGTGTTCGAGGGCAATGACGGCAGCGAGATATCGGCTGTGCCCGACCTCGGCTACCGCTTCGTGCAGTGGAGTGATGCTTCTCTTGCCAACCCGCGTATCGACACCAACGTGACCGAGAACCTCAGCGTCGAAGCGCAGTTTGGCATCGACCCGGATTTGGTTGATCTGGAAGTTGCCAAGGACGACGGCCTGCAGGCCGCGCTGGATGGTCAGGCCGTGGTCTACGCCATCACGGTGGCCAATGCTGGCCTGGTGGCGGCCAATGGCGCGCAGTTGAACGATGTGCTGCCGGTCGAGTTGATCGATGGCGAGTGGGCCTGCATTCCGGCCGAGTCCAATACGGCCTGCCCGCAGTCGCCGTTCGATGCCGGCAGTGGCGATCTGTACGCCGAGATTGATCTGCCGGTTGGTGGCTATCTGCGTTACGACCTGTCGGCGCGGATCCAGGCGGGCGGCGGTGCGACGGTGTCCAACACCGCCAGCGTTGCGCCGCCGGCCGGGCAGGGCGATCTGGAGCCGGGCAACAACAGCGCCACCGACAGCACCCTGATCGAGCCCGTGGGAATCTTTGGCACCGGATTCGAAGCCAACCCTGTTTTGCTGTCGGTGCCCGCCGCAGCCAAGGCGCAGCGGGAGGCGGCGGGTGGCAGTCAGTAAAAGCGGTCAGCAGGAGATCGGTCAGTTGGGAGCAGTCAGTTGAAGAGCGGTCAGCAAGACCGGACAGCTGAAGATCGGTCAGTGAGGGCGGTTGGTGAGAGGCGATTGTCAAAGCGTTACAAGTAACGCGTTTGCCTGCGATGCTCTATCCGTTCTCCGTTCTCCGTTCTCCGTTCTCCGTTCTCCGTTCTCCGTTCTCCGTTCCCCGTTCCCGCTTCTTCGCCTCTCAGTCGTACGCCCCCGCCGCCAGCTTCAACAGTATTCGCGCCTCGCTGCGCAGGCTGGCCGGTTCGATGACTTCGGCATCGGGACCATAGCGCAACACGTCCATCAGCAGTTCGCGCGAGTTGGAGAAGGGCAGGCGCAGCTCGTAGCTGCCGTCGGGCAGGAAGCGGCCTTCCTGCTTGGAGTGCCAGTGCTGGTCGGCGACCCAGCGCGCGGCATGGGCGGAAAAGCGGATCGTGGCCCAGGCCTTGGGTGGACCGGAGAAGATGCCGTAGCTGGACGCCAGCTGCGCATCGAGTTCGGCATCGGGCACGTCCTGAGCGGCATCCTCCAGGATGCGGGCGGTGCGAACCCGGTCCACGGCAAAACTGCGCAGCGCGCCGCGATCATGGTCGAAGGCGTCGAGATACCAGTTGTCGCGATAGTGGGTGAGGCGCTGCGGGGAGACGTGCCGGCGGGTGCTGGCATCGGTTGAACGCGCGCGGTAGTCGAAATCCAGTTGCCGGCGTTCCAGCACCGCGCTGGCCACCTGGCGAAACGCCACCTGGTCGAGCCGTCGCGTGCCACTGGAAGTCACCCGCACGCGCTCGATCGGCCAGCGCTTGCCGCGCGCCTGTTCGGCCAGCAGCGACTCGATGCGTTCCTGCAGTGGTGCCAGCGCTTCGGACAGCAGGCCTGGACCGGTGCGCGCCAACAACTGCTGGGTAGCGAGCAGGGCATGCAGCTCTTCCGAGTTCAACCACAGTCCGGGGAGCTCGAAGCGCGAGCCTTCTTCCGGCGCGTAATGAAAGCCTTCCGGCTCGCTGCTCTTGTCGATCGGCGCGCCCAGGGCGTCGCGCAGGAAGGCGATGTCCCGGTAGACGGTGGCGCGTGAACAGTTCAGCGTGTCCATCAGACGCTGCAGCGGAACCGGAAGGCGCGCCGACTTGAGCTGGCGATGCAGGGCGAGGATGCGTTCGTATCGGTCCATGCAGCCATTATTAGGGCAGGCGGGCGCCGGCCGCGAGCGGTTCCGCGCAGCCAACGAAAATCGAACGTCGTTTTAATTTCCAGCCAACACCGACCTGCCTATGCTGCGCGGGCCTTCAAGCCGAAGGCAGCCGCATGCACGGACGCCATGCCAGACACCTCGCGACGCATCGACGCCACGCCGCTTATCGCCGTCGTCGCCACCTTGCTGCTGCACGCCGGCCTGCTGGCCCTGCTGCGGCAGACACCGGAGATTGCCGCGCCGCAAGCGGCCAGCCCAACCCCGCCTGCCGAGCGGCTTGAGGTGGTCCTGCTTGAAAGCCCCTCTCCAGCAGCAGAGATCGGCCCACCGCGTCCGGCACGCAGACAGTCGATATCGCGACCGCTGCGCGCGCCGCAGGGGTTCAACGTGCTGAGCAATGAACTCGAAGCCGACGAATTGCCCGGTGGTACCGATCGCGGCATGGTACTCAGCCTGCCGCCTTCGCTGCGCGAGCTTCCAGCTCTCGCGCCGCGCAACCCCATGATGACGCCGCGGGTCGGCATGCCGGGGCGCGACGAGGCCTTTGTCGAAGGCATTACCATGCACCGGCAAATCACCCCCGAAGTGGTGGTCAACGCGATTGGCGCGTTGTTTGGCGGCGGCCGGTACGATGCCTGTGCCGACATCCGTTCGCGTCTGGCTTCGGCCGACAGCCATGAGGAGCGCGTCGCGCTGACACATCGGGAACGGGCGCGGCGCTGCCGCTGAATCTCTGGCTGGCCAGGGAACTTCTCCCTAGAGATCCCACTCCAGCAGCAGAAACGTTTCGCCGCGATTGCGCCCATTGGTGCCGGCGTTCGACAGATGGCGCAGGGACAGGTTCCAGCGTTCCTCGGCATAGCCCGCGCCGGTAAGGAACTGAAAGCGACCCGACAGCACTTCGTTGTCGACGCTGACATAGGCAATGCCGCTGCTGAGAAACCAGTGCTTGCCGGCGATGCGCTTGCTCAGCGCGCCAAAGAAGGCGTTCGGTACGCTGTCGGCGCCAGCAATGTGCCGCCTGCCGATATAGCCGCCAAGCAGCTCCCAAGGGTGCCGCTCATCGCTCAACCAGCCGAGCGTTCCGACGCCGGCATGTTCGCCGTCGATCGAGTCGGCCAGGCCAGCGCCAAGTTGCCAGGCGGCTTTCGCTGGCAGGCAGGCTACGGTCAGCAGGGCGGCAAACAGGAGGCGTTGCACGTGTCACTCTGTCCATGAAGACGCGCGCATGCTAAACCATGCGCCTTGCTTTCAGACCTTTTCACGATGACGTTTTTTCCCAGACAGCCAGATTGCCGTGTTCCATCCTCAGGCGGCCGACGCACACCACCAGGGACGGTTCGCATTGGGATGACGCTTGCTGAGGCAGCGGAGGAGCAGGCACATGGCTGAGCCACAGATTGACCTGCACACGTCGCCCGGCGACGAGGTCAAGACCACGACTTGCTACATGTGCGCGTGCCGATGTGGGCGAGCGCGGGCGTTTGCGCGCGTCCGGTGGACGGGCGCGCCCGCGCGAGCGCCGCGCCAGGGATGGCGCGGCCGGCGTACACCACCAGGGACGGTTCGCAGTGGCATGAAGGCTTCTGACGCAGCGGAGCAGCAGGCGCATGGCTGAGCCGACACTCGACCTGTCCGTATCGCCTGGCGATGAGGTCAAGACGACCACTTGCTACATGTGCGCCTGCCGATGCGGCATCAAGGTCTGGCTGAAGGACGGCCAGATCCGCTACATCCAGGGCAATCCCAAGCATCCGGTCAATCGCGGTGTGCTGTGCGCCAAGGGTTCGGCCGGGATCATGCAGCACTACTCGCCGGCGCGGCTGTCCAAGCCGCTCAAGCGGGTCGGGCCGCGCGGCAGCGGCGAGTTTGTCGAGATCGAATGGGAAGAGGCCCTGGCTACCGCGACGCAGTGGCTGGGAGATATCCGTCAGCGCAATCCGGACGAACTGGCCTTCTTCACCGGCCGCGACCAGAGCCAGGCCCTGACCGGCTGGTGGGCGCAGGCTTTTGGCACCGTGAACTATGCCGCGCACGGTGGCTTCTGCTCGGTCAACATGGCCGCCGGTGGGCTGTACTCGATCGGTGGCAGCTTCTGGGAATTTGGCGAGCCGGACTGGGACCACACCCGCCTGCTGCTGCTCTGGGGCGTGGCCGAGGATCACGATTCCAATCCGATCAAATTGGGATTGGGAAAGCTCAAGCAGCGTGGCGCGCGCGTGGTGGCGATCAATCCGGTGCGCAGCGGCTATGGCGCGATTGCGGATGAGTGGATCGGTATTCGGCCAGGGACCGACGGGCTGCTGGCGTTCGCGCTGATCCACGAACTGCTGCGCACGCAGCGTATCGATCTGGATTATCTGGTGCGCTATGCCAATGCGCACTGGCTGGTGATCCGTGATCCGGGCGGCGCGCAGGATGGGATGTTTGCGCGGGATGCGGAGGGGAGGGTGTTGTGTGCGGTGCGGGGTGTCTCCGCAAGTCCTGCCCCTCACCCCAACCCCTCTCCCGAGGGGAGAGGGGCTCAAAGCCAGGCTACGGCTGGACTCCCCTCTCCCCTCGGGAGAGGGGTTGGGGGTGAGGGGCAAATCTCGCCGGATCTCATCGCGAGCATCGAACCCTCAGGCCAAGCTTCACTCGCGGGAGAGGGGAGCCGATCCTGCTTCGCCCCCGCCGACAGCATCAACATCTCGCCCCTCATCGTCGGCGAATACACCTTGCCCGACGGCTGCACCGCAGTACCCGTGTTCCAACTCATCGTCGAACGCTACAGCGACCCGCAGTACACACCCGAAGCCGTTGCCGAGCGCTGCGGCATCGAAGCCACGCGCATCCGTGCGCTGGCGCGGGAGCTAGCTGAAACGGCGTTCGATTCCGGCCTGGAACTGCCCATCGCCTGGACCGACGCCTGGGGCCGCGAGCACGCCTCCATGCCCGGTCGTCCGGTAGCGATGCATGCAATGCGCGGCATCAGCGCGCACAGCAATGGTTTCCATACCTGCCGCGCCTTGCACTTGCTGCAGATGCTGCTGGGCGCGGTCGATGCGCCGGGCTCGTTCCGCTATCAGCCACCGTTCCCGAAGCCGATTCCGCCACCAAACCGCCCGGGCCGCACGCGCGGTGCAGACGGCAAACTGGACGCGCCGCCGCTCGGCTTCGTGCACGCGCCCGAAGATCTTGTGGTCGACGAGAACGGCCAGCCGCGGCGCATCGACCATGCCTATTCCTGGGCCTATCCGATGGCCGCGCACGGCATGCTGCACAGCGTGATCCGCAATGCCTGGGCGGGCGATCCCTACCGCATCGACACCCTGCTGATGTTCATGGCGAACATGAGCTGGAATTCGGCGATGAACACGTCCGAGACCATGCACTGGCTCACCGACACCGACGAGTCGGGCGCCTACCGCATTCCGCACATCATTTACAGCGATGCCTATGCGTCGGAGATGGTGGCCTACGCCGATCTGGTATTGCCCGATACCACGTATCTGGAACGGCACGACTGCATTTCCTTTCTTGATCGGCCGATCTCGGATGCCGATGGCGCTGCTGACGCGATCCGCCATCCGGTGCTGGCGCCGGATCGCGACGTGCGTGGCTTCCAGTCGGTGCTGCTGGATCTTGGCGCACGTCTGAAGCTGCCCGGCCTGGTGGATGAGAGTGGCGCGCCGCTGTATCGCGACTATGCCGACTACATCGTGCGGCACGAGCGCGCACCCGGCATCGGCTTGCTGGCCGGCTGGCGCGGCGACGGCACCCTGCAGGGCAAGGGCGCGGCGAATCCGCAGCAGCTGGATCGTTATATCGAGAACGACAGCTTCTGGCGGCGCGAGATCCCCGAACACGCGCGCTATTTCAAGATGGCCAACCGCGGCTACCTGGACTGGGCCGGTGCGATGGGATTCCTGCCCACGCCGGCGGGCGCTGCCGGGCCGGAACCCATCGTGCTGCAGTTGTACTCGGAACACCTGCAGCGCTTCCGCCTGGCGGCGCAGGGCCATGGCAAGGCGCAGCCGCCCGAAGCCGATCGCGATCGCGTGCAGCGCTACTTCGATCCACTGCCATTCTGGTATGCACCGTTCGAACAGGCCGAAGTCGATGGCGCGCGCTTTCCGCTGCACGCCATCACCCAGCGGCCGATGTTCATGTACCACGCCTGGGGTTCGCAGAACGCCTGGCTGCGCCAGATCGCCACGCGCAATTATCTCTACCTGCATCCCGACACCGCCGCGCGCTACGACATCGCCGATGAGGACTGGGCCGAGGTCGAATCGCATCACGGCACGATCCGCGTGCAGTGCCGACTGGCCTCCAATGTGCAGCCCGATACGGTGTGGACCTGGAACGCCATCGGCAAGCGCCGCGGCGCCTGGAAGCTGGCCAAGGATGCGCCGGAAGGTGCGCAGGGCTTCCTGCTGAATCATCTGATCTCCGACCGCTTGCCGCAGTCGGCTTATGCCAATGCTGATCCGGTCACTGGCCAAGCCGCCTGGTTTGACCTGCGTGTGGCGATCCGCCGAGTCGACGCGCAGCTCGAGTCGAGCCCGCAGTTCGCACCACTGCCGCTCGGTGAAGCCAAGGTAGGCTCGCTGCGCTACGGGGCGCAGTTCCGCAAGGGAACGAAAGCATGACCATGCTGCCGCCACCGTCGAGCAAGAAGCTTGGCCTGGTCATCGATCTGGACACCTGCGTCGGCTGTCACGCCTGCGCGGTGGCCTGCAAGCAATGGAACAGCGGTGGCATGGTGGCGCCGCTGACCGATCAGCAGCCGTACGGAAAAGAGCCGCTCGGCGTGTGGCTCAATCGGGTGCACAGCTATGAAGTGGATCTCTCCCCTCTCCCTGTGGGAGAGGGGCTAGGGGAGAGGGTGCGAGGTGAGGGAGACTCTGGGCGAGCATCGGACCCTCACCCCAACCCCTCTCCCAACGGGAGAGGGGCTAAGAACAGCGCCCCGCTTACCCTGCATTTCCCGCGCTCCTGCCTGCACTGCGAAAACGCCGCCTGCGTGACGGTCTGTCCAACTGGCGCCAGCTACAAGCGTGCCGAGGACGGCATCGTGCTGGTCGATGAATCCAAGTGCATCGGCTGCAAGCTCTGCTCCTGGGCCTGTCCTTACGGTGCGCGTGAGTACGACGCGGTCGAGGGCGTCATGAAGAAATGCACGCTCTGCGTCGATCGCATCTACAACGAACACCTCGACCAGGAAGAACGCGTGCCGGCCTGCGTGCAGGCCTGTCCCACGCGCGCACGGCATTTCGGT
Organism: Lysobacterales bacterium; assembly: GCA_038257155.1. Classification (GTDB taxonomy): domain Bacteria; phylum Pseudomonadota; class Gammaproteobacteria; order Xanthomonadales; family Xanthomonadaceae; genus JANJTY01. The sequence goes on from JBBSJP010000020.1 coordinate 20,022, forward strand.
GACTTGGGCGATGCCGATTCGGCGGTGTCGAAACTGGTGGCCGAGCGCGATGGCCTTGGCCTGCTGCCCGAGCTGGGCTATCGCCCGGTCAACCGCTACCTGCCGCCGCGCGCACGGCGCGGCAGTCCCGCTGCGGCGCCTGATGATGGCTTCGATGCGGCCACCGCGCCACCCCTGCTGCGCTGGCTCGACAAGATCCTTTCACGCTGACATGCATCCTGCCTTCTCGGTCATCTTCTTCACCACGCTGTCGGGTCTCGGCTACGGCCTGCTGTTCTGGATCGGGCTGCAGGCGCTGCTGCTGCCCGACAAGCTGCACGGGGACCTGGCACTGATCGGCATCGTGCTCGGTCTCGTGCTGAGCAGCATTGGCCTGCTCAGTTCGCTGGCGCATCTCGGCCGACCGGAGCGCGCCTGGCGGTCTTTCAGCCAATGGCGCAGTTCGTGGCTGTCGCGCGAGGGTGTGCTGGCCATCGTGGTGGTGCCGGCGGCGATGCTGCTGGGCGGGTTGCTGCTGAAGGGTGAAACGGGCTGGCTGATGCGCGTCAGTGGGTTGGCGCTCGCTGCGCTGACGCTGCTCACGGTGGCCTGCACTGCAATGATCTATGCCTCGCTCAAGCCAATTCCCGCCTGGAGGCATGCCCTGGTGCTGCCGGTCTACATGGCGTTTGCCCTGCTCTCCGGCGCGCTGGCCTGCACCGCGCTGCAAGCCGAGCGCGCGCCGCCGCTGCTGATGTTGTCCTTGGCACTGGGACTGTTCGTGCTGCTCGCCATGAAGCTCGCCTACTGGCGCGCAATCGATGCGCAGCGACTACCCGACGCAGCCAGCGCAGTCGGCCTGCCGGCCGGTTCGCAGGTCGGACGATTCGAAGCGCCACAAACGGAAGGCTCGTACATCACCCGCGAGATGGTGTTTGCCCTGGCGCGCCGCCATCGCACCCGTCTGCGACTGCTGGCCGCACTGATGATCTTCGTAGCGCCGCTGTTCGGCCTGGCCTTGGCCTGGCTGCTGCGCGAGTCCGATGCGCGCTACGGATTCGCGCTTGCCGCGGTGCTGCTGTGGCTGGGTGCGCTGCTCGAGCGTTGGCTGTTCTTTGCCGAGGCCCGCCATGTGGTCTCCGTGTACTATCCCTAGGCTTTCGCAGCAGCGATCCAGCACGGGCACGATGCTCACACCTTCCAGTCACCGATTTCCGCACCGCGCCGCAGGCGCCGGTTTGCTCGCACTCGCCGCAGGCTGCTTGCTCGGTGCCTGCCAGACCATGACGCCGCGCTCCGACGCTGCCGCACAGGCTGAGCCCTTTGCGCTGCGCATCCTGCATATCAACGACCAGCACTCGCGCCTGGCACCCGATAGCGGCCGCAGCCTGATCTTGGATGGCGAGCCACTGCAGGTCAGCTTTGGCGGCTATCCGCGCCTCGTCACCGCATTGCGCCATTTCGAGGCCGAAGCCGAGCACGTGCTGAAGCTGCATGCGGGAGACGCCATCACCGGCGATCTCTACTACACCCTGTTCCAGGGCGAGGCCGATGCCGATCTGATGAACCAGGTCTGTTTCGATGCCTTCGTGGTGGGAAATCATGAGTTCGATTTCGGTGACCACGGCCTGCAGCGATTTCTGGACTTTCTCAGCAAGCGCACCTGGCCCTGCGACACGCCCGCGCTGGGAGCGAATGTGGTTCCGAAGGTCGGCGTTTCGCCGCTGGCGCGCTTCTCCCCGCAGGATTATCTGCTGCCATCCGTGGTGCTGGAACGTGGCGGTCGGCGCATCGGCATCGTCGGCATCGATGTGGCGGGCAAGACCATGTCCTCATCCAGTCCTGATGCGGGAACGGTGCTGCTCGATGAGGCGGCAACGGCGCAGGCCGAGATCGATGCGCTGCGCGCTGCGGGCGTCGAGATCATTATCCTGCTCAGCCACATCGGTTATCGCGGCGACCTTGAACTCGCTGCTGCGCTGCATGGCGTCGACCTGATCGTGGGTGGTGATTCGCACAGCCTGCTGGGCACCGAGTTCGCTGCCTTTGGCCTGTCCCCGGAAGGCCCGTATCCGACCGAGTTGCGTAATGCCGACGACGAACCGGTCTGCGTTGTGCAGGCCTGGCAGTACACCTGGGCGCTGGGCGTGCTGGACGCGCGCTTCGATGCCGACGGTCGCGTGCTCGATTGCGGAGGCCGCACGGTGCTCTTGCTGGGCGATGACCTGCGCCGCAACGACGCCGCGCTGCAGGGCGAGGCGCTGGCGGTGGCCAATGCCAGTCTCGCTGCCAGCCCGCTGCTGGGCCAGTTCGCCTCCGATCCCAAAACCGAGCGGGTGCTGGACGCCTATCGCGCCAAGATCGACAGCTTCGCCAACGAAGCCATTGCCACGGTGCCGGCGCGGCTCTGCCTGCGTCGCGCGCCGGGCAGTCATGATCGCAATCGCGACGGTGCACCCGGCTGCGCCGAGTCCACCGACGTGCAGGGTGGTCATGCACAGGCGCTGGTGGCCGAAGCCATGCTCGCCCAGGGACAACGCTATGGCGGCGCTGATATCGCGCTGCAGAACGGCGGCGGCGTACGCAACGGCCTGGCGCAGGGCCCGTTCACGGTGGGCGACGCCTATCTCGCACTGCCGTTCAAGAACACCCTGGTGCGACTGGAGCTGACCGGCGCCGAGGTCAAGGCGGTGCTGGAAGATGCCGCTGACTATTTCGCGAGCAATATTGGCGCCAACACCGGTGCCTGGCCCTATGCCGCCGGGCTGCGCTGGCAGGCCGACCTCACCCGCAGCAAGGCACAGGGGCGACTGCAGGCCCTGGAGTTCTGGAATGGCCAGGCCTGGGAAGCGCTCGACCCGGCGCGCACCTACCACGTGATCACCAACGACTACCTGGCCACCGGGCGCGACGGATACGACACGCTGGCGACGATCGATGCGAATCGCCGGCAGGACACCTTTCTCGACTACGCCCAGGTCCTGGTCGACTACGCGCGTGAGGAAAGCCAGTTGCGCCGACCCGATCCCGCGCGCGCCAGTACCCAACGCTTCCGCGATCTCGACGGTCGCATCTACCGGCTGCGCTGAGATTCAACCTAGATTCCGCAGTTGACCGCTCTGCGCTTCGCCCAAGGGATCGATGTGTTTGAAATTTGCCTGCCTTTCCTACCTCTTCCGAAAGGTGAGGGCCGCTACGCACCCGATAGCACGCCTGGACGGCCGCCTGGCTGCGTCGTTCGGCCGCTTCGCGGCAACGGCTGCTGCGCAGCCTGCGCCTTCGCTGCGCTCGGTTCTCCTTGCAGGTGTCCAACCTGCGCGTCGTCGCGCCTTGCCAGTCAACCGGCCAAGCGCACTCTCGGGCACGTCCAACTGCGGAATCTAGGTTCAATGCACATCCGGATTGGCCTCGCAGCCTTCGCTTTGCTGATGCCCCCACTGCTCGCCATGGCGAGTGACGACGTGCTGATCTATCGCTGCACCGATGCGCATGGGCACGACACCTATCAGGACGCGCCTTGCCCCATCAACAGCTTCGAGCACGTGATCCGCATGCAGCGCCCGGTCGATTCGCCCATTCCGGCTGCGCCCCCCGCGCCCGCATTACCAGCCGCGCCGCCGTCCGAGCCGCCCGGCGACGAGTCCGAGCCCGATGCCACGCTCCAGACCCCGCCAGAGACTGAGAAGGAACCGGTAACGTTCTCCTTGCCGCCGTGGGAAACCGAGGCATCCGAAGACGCCGTCGCACCGCCGCCACGCGGCTATTCACTGCCACCCTGGGAGACCGAGGAAGGCGAAAAGCAGGCAGGGACCGAGCCCGCCGAACCGGTTTCCGACCTGGCCGCCAAGGCGCGCGAGCGCGGGTTCTCCTTGCCGCCGTGGGAAACCGAGGCCGGCGTGAAACCACAGGCCGAAGCCAGCGAATCGCCAGCGATCAAGCTCAGGCCTACATTACGGCCCAGCCCGCCGCGGCTGTGGCGCTGCCGTGGCCTGGACCGCAAGGCCTATGTCAGCACCACGGCCACGCCGCCGCCCAAGTGCATTCCCTTGAGTGAGCTCGCGATTGATTTGTCGGCACTGCCAGAAGACCAGCGCGACGGCTGCCGCGATGTGCACGATGCCTGCGACCCGCTGGACGATGTCGCTGCCTGCACTCACTACGAGGAGCTGAGAAGTCGCGCAGCGCTGGCTGCAGGCGACGTGCCGCTGACCGCCGTGCCGGAGCTGCGAACCGAGTTCCTGCGCCTCGACGAGATCTGGAAGCAGAGCTGCAGCCCGGAGTAGGGTGCGCTTGCCTCAATTGCCTGGACCGGTCAGGAATTTGCCAAGCTGGCAACACTTTTCACAATCCGGTGCTCACGCGCGGCGGCCACACGTGGCATGCTTGCCCTGCCGATGAGCCAGGCTACTGGCGGACAGTGGGGCAATGAAAACGAACCAGCCGAATCAGCCGATGCGCTTGTTCATGGTGCTGGCCATGCTGTTGTCGGCGTGCTTTGCGCAGGCGTCGGTGCCGAACTCGGAACCTGACGAGATTGCCGCGCTGCGCAGCAGCGAATCACGCTCCGCCGAGGACCTGCGCCAGCAGGCGATCGTGCTGCGCGATGGCAACACCGATCGGGTCTTTCGCGCCTGGGCCAATCTTGCCCTGGCCGAGTTCGAGAACGACCTGGAAAACGCCGACGTCTCGCTGGGCCTTCTCGACCAGGTGCTCGCCGAGGCGAAGGCACTGAATCTGATGGACCTGCAGTTCGAGATCCTCGGGCGACAGGCCACCATCATGGTCAATCGCGGTCGCTCGGCCGAGACCGACGTGGTGCTGAATGCGGCCAAGGTTCTGGTGGACGCCACGGGACATCCAGCCTGGCGGGCACGCTGGCTGCACAATCGGGGCGTGCTGGAACGCAAGCTGGGGCGTTTCGATTCGGCCGAAGACTATTTCCAGCAATCGCTCGCGCTACTGCGAGAACTTGACGACGACCTTGGCGTTGCCCGCGAGCTGAATTCGATCGGCATGCTGCATGGGCGCACGGGCCGCTTCTCCGATGCCATGCTGGTACACAAGGAAGCCCTGGAGCTGGCGCGCAGGGCGGCAGATCCAGGCGAGATCGCGCGCAGCCTGCGCCTGCTGGGCGTATTGCATCGCAATCTGGATGACGAGGAACTCGGTAGTCGCTATCTGCGCGAGGCGCTGGAATACGTCGAGGAACGCAACACACGCGAGGCCATTACCCTGCTGGGTGAACTGACCAAGTCCTTGCTGCTGCTGGGACGACTCGACGAAGCCGAGGCCAGCGCAACCCAGGCAGCCCGTTTGGCAGAAGATTCCGGCAGTCCACCCAACCGGGTGAGTGCCTATACCCGCATGGCCGAAGTGCGGCTGGAGCAGGGCAGGCTCGATGAAGCAATGCAGTGGACCGAACGCGCCTTCGAGTCGTTCAATGCGGTGGCAATACGTGACCAGATCCTGCTGCGCCTGACGCGCGCCCAGGTGCTTGCCGCGCGCGGCGAGTCTGGCGAGGCACTCACCGAAGCCAGCACCGTGCTGGAATCCACGCGCAAAGTTGGCGATCGAATCCTTGAACGTACCGCCTTGCGTCTGCTGGCTGATCAACAGCTGCTGACTGGTGACGCGGCCAATGCCTTTGTCACCCTCAATGCGTATCAGGCGCTGGACAGGGAGCTGGCCATTGACCTCGCGGCGCGCCGTATCGCGATGCTGGAGGGTAGCCTGGAAAGCGAGCGCATCCAGGCCGAACGGGTATTGCTGGAACGCGACAACGCCATCCAGTCACTCACGCTCAACCGACAACGCTGGATGGGTGCCGGCCTGGTAATTGGTCTGATCGCGCTGGTGATGCTGGCGGCCCTGCTCTACACCCGCTTCCGCGTGGCAGAACAAAGCAACCGACAGCTCTCTGATAGTCGAGATGAACTGGCCAAACTGCACCGCGCCCTGGTCGACAGTTCCATCGAGCTTGAGCGAGTGGCGCACAGCGACGCCCTGACTGGCCTTGCCAATCGCCACGCCTTGGCCAAGGAGCTGGACAAGCGTCTCGCCCAGGCGCAGGCCGCGGGAAGCCCGCTCAGTGTGCTGATCCTGGATGTTGACCTGTTCAAGCAGATCAATGACCGGCACGGGCATCTCGCCGGTGATGCGGTATTACGTGAGATCGCGATCCGCCTGCGCAATGCATTGCGCGGCGACTCGGCCATTGGTCGCTGGGGTGGGGAAGAATTCATCGCCGTGCTCAGCGACTGCGACCAGTCCAACGCCGTGGCCGCTGCCACTCGCCTGTGCACCGTTGTTTCCACGCAGCCCGTGTACTTCGAAGGCCGCGACATACCCGTAACCGCCAGCACCGGCGTCGCCACGAGCCTGTTCCCGCACCCCGGCAGCATCGATCCGCTGATCGCGACTGCCGACGACGCGCTGTATCGCGCCAAGCATGCGGGGCGGAACCGCAGTGAGGGCACATTGGTTGGAGGCGCGTAGCGCAAACAACATCGGTCATTGTTGGGCCGGGTGAACTCGCTGGACCAGTGCGCTTGTGCTGGGTCATTCGGAAGGCGCGGCGTCGGCGTACAGACTTCTGGAGCGGGTTACATGTTAGGTTCGAACGCACCACTCCCGGTTTCAGGCCGGCAGGTGCGGCGCCACGCCTCATGATCCCCATGCTCAGGGGGGTCGAGCTCCAGCACTGGCGGGCATTCTTGATGCATTTCGAGTCTGCATTTCGCTCCGCGAACTTCAGGCCTGTAGCTCTTTTCTCCCGAGCTCTACAACGGGCCCACCCCTGGCCCGACAGGAAACACGTTCATGCTGAAACGCTCCGCACTCCTGGCCGCGACACTTCTCGGATTTCTGCCCGCGCTGGCCACGGCCGGCGCCGCGCATGAACCCGGGCCTGCGCCGCCCGCATGCACTTCGCCTGCGCAGCAGATCGACGAGAAGGGATTTGTGTCCATCGGTGGCATTGAGCAGTGGGTTACCGTGAAGGGCGACAGCTGTGCCAATCCGATCATCCTGTTCCTCAGTGGCGGCCCGGGAAATCCGCTGAGTCCTCACTCGGACGCAGTTTTCGGCGCATGGACCAAGGATTTCACCCTGGTGCAGTGGGACCAGCGCGGAGCCGGCATGACCTACGGCCGCAGCCCGCCGGCCCCCGACGCCACGCTGACAATCACGCAAATGAGCGATGACGGTGTCGAACTGGCCGCCTACCTTGCCGACCGTTTCAACAAGGAGAAGCTCATCCTGTGGGGTAGCTCGTGGGGCTCGATCCTGGGCATCCATATGGCCAAGGCCAGGCCCGAACTGTTTTACGCCCACCTGGGTACCGCTCAGCTTGTCAGCAATCAGGAGAACGAGGCGGTGAGTTACGCCACGTTGCTTGGACTGGTTCGTGCCGCCGCCGATGAGAAATCGCTCGCGGTGTTGGAGAGTGTTGGCCCACCGCCGTGGACCGATCCGCGCAGCTTCGGCAAGGTGCGTCGCGTGATCCGCACGTTCGAGGCCAAGCTCACCACACCACCACCGGAAGCCTGGTGGAAGCGGGCCGCCGAATACACGACGCCCAAGGCTCTGGCCGACTACGAGGCCGGAGAGGACTATTCGTTCTTGAACTTCGTCGGTCTGAACGGCGACGGCATGGCCTCGCAGGTCGACCTGCCCAAGCTGGGCACCGACTTCGCGATTCCATTGTTCTTCGTGCACGGAGCGCAAGACCTGTTGACCACGCCGGATGTCGCGCAGCGCTACTTCGACAGCGTGAAGGCACCACAGAAGCATTTCGTGATGCTGGAGCACGCGGGTCACGATCCCAACCAGGTCGTCATCGACGCCCAATACGCAATACTCAAGGAGCGCATCCTGCCGCTGACGAATTGACACCAGCCGGGTGCGAAAACCGCGGTACGAAAACCGGCTTGAGGTACATTGACGTTCACACCAGGCCCTCTTTGCTGGAGGGCAAATCAGCACGGCCCTGGATCTGCCTTGAAACTTCCCGGCGAGCTCGTAATCGGTCGGTTCGGCGCTGCACCGATCTCGGTGCATTGGTCGGCCTTGCTGGCGATTCCATTCGCGTGGGCGGCAACCGGGAGCATGCCGGGTGGACTGGTGGGCTTCGCCGCCTATGTCTGCCTGCTCTTGGTGCATGAGCTGGGGCATGCCCTTGTGGCCCGCGCCAACGGTCTCAGTGTCTTCTCGGTTCAGGCATTCTGGCTGCATGGCTTGTGCACCTACGAGTCCGCTCGCTCGCGTGGCGCTGAGATTGCCGTGGCATGGGGAGGCGTAGCGGCGCAGTTGCTGTTGTTCCTTGTCGCATTGGCTCTCGCCAAGGCCACTACCTTGATCACCGGCGATGTCCCGGTGCTGCTGCAGCCGCTTTTCTTCATCTGGGTGCCGTTGAACCTGCTGATCCTCTTCTACAACCTGCTGCCCATCCCGCCCCTGGATGGAGCGAAGGCCTGGGGCGTACTGCCCCTGCTGTGGCGTCGGGCGACGGCCCGGAAACCTGCAGCGTTGCCGCCGCGCAGGCGTGCGACGCGCGACTCTCCCGAGAACGTGGTGTCTTTGGAGCAGCGGCGCGAATCTCGTGGCAGGAAGCCCTAGCCGGCGGATCTGACGGCTGTTGATGCGCGTTCGCTGCGGTTGGCGGAATTCTCATCCATGCAGCGTAGCGGACTGCAATGGCTTACCCGACGACGCAGGGGCAAGCGAACGGCGTTTCCGCCGCCGACAGCATGCTATTTTTCGCCGATGAACTGCTCTCCTTACTGCATGGCTCCACATGCGGGCGTGACGGGTTGCGCGCTGACCGCCGCGCAGCGACCCATCGTGAAACCGTTGACGCGGGTTTCATCGCGATGAGATTCCGATTGGCCTGGCTCAGGCTGCCGCGATTTGCCCTGCTGTTGCTCGCGGCAATCAATGTGTCGGCAGCAGACGTCGACGGCGCAGCGGAGTTGCTTTCGGAGTGCCGCCACTTGCGCCTGGCCGAACCTGCCGATGCCTTGCCGCGATGTGAAGCCGCCGCCGCCGCGATGCTCGCGCTGGACGATCACGAGGCTGGCTTCGAAGCCTGGATGCACGCGGCCGAGGTGGCCTCGCAACTCGGCGATCGGGCGCGCGCCGAGGCCGCCCTCGATCAGGCCGTGCCGCTGCTAGTGCGGGTACGGGATCCGCTGGCGGCGCACCGGCTGGCGCGGCGGCGCGGGCTGAATGCCTACCGCGACGGCCGCCCGGTCGACGCGCTGTCGCGTTTTCTGGAGGCACTGGCGGCCGCGCGCGCCAGCGACGACACCCAGGCCATCGCGATCAGCGAGAACGATCTCGGCGTCATCCATCGACACCTTGGCAATCACGCAGTCGCGCTCGGCCACCTGCAGTCCAGCCTGCAGCTGCGCAGCGTGCACGCTGAATCCGGGCATGGCGCCTTGCTTGCCAACATCGGCAGCCTGTATCTGGAGCTGGGAGACCTGGCCGCCGCCCGTCGCGACCTGGAACGGGCCCTCGACGACCACCGCGACAACGGCCGCGAAATGCAGGCCCAGCAGACCATCGAAGAACTGGCGCGACTGGACGAGCGGGAGGGTCGTCCCGCCGATGCGCAGGCACGTCTGCGGGATGCGCTTGATTACTACCGCGACGTGCGTGCGCCGCGCGATCAGTTGCGGGTAGCACTGCGCCTGGCGAGCCTGGAGGCCGAGCAGGGCGCGCGCAAACCGGCGCAAGCCTGGCTCGAAGAGGCTCGCAGGCTGGCCCGCGAGCTGGATCGCCACGGGCTGCTGCAGGTCGAGCTGATTGCTGCGCGACTGGCGGACAGCGACGCCGCCCGCCGCCACACCTATGCCGCGCTGGCCGCCGCATTGGCGGATGCCGGCGAGAGTGCCACCGCGCGCAGCGCCGATGCGCACGCGGCGCTGGCGGATCTTGCCGAAGCACTTGGTCAGCCGCAGCAGGGGCTGGTCCACCTGCGGGAATCCCACCGCCTGGCTACAGCGCTGCAGGATTCGCGGCATGGCGAGCGCCTTGACGCATTGCGGGTGCGTTTCGACGTGGCCCGACTGGAGGCAGAACGCGACCGCCTGTTCGCGGAATCGGCGCGGCAGGAGGCCTTGGTCGCAGTTCGCCGCTTCGAGACCTTGCTGGTCGCCGTTGCTGCCCTGCTCGCGCTGGCTGCTCTGGCCATGATGTCGCAGGCGCGTCTGTACCGGCAACGGCGCCACGCCGACTTGCAGCGGGTTGCGCTTGAACTGCGCATCGGTGACGCGCGGCAGGCGGCCACCCTGCTGCGCAGCGACCTGCGCTCCACCGAGTGGCTGCTCGAGCAGCAACATCGTGCCGCACTGGTGTTCGACGCCGCCGGCACGGTGCGCGCGATCACGGCGAGCGCAGCACTGGAGCTGGGACGGCCGCTGGCCGAGCTGCAACACCGCAAGCTGGGCGAGGTGATGGATCCCGAGGTGGCCGAATGGGCCCAGTCGCTGGTCGATTCTGCCTCGCTGGCCGAGGGTGCGGCTGGCGTTGACCTTGGAGAACGCCTGATCGGCGGCGACGGAATGCGCGTGCGCTGTCGCAAGCTGGACCTGGAGGAAGAGCTGGGCGTGCTGCTGATCGGGCGCGATGCGCCTGCCGCCGGCGACACGGCAGTGGCCGAAGCGGCCGGCAATGACGCGCCTTCGGCAAGGGTCGAGGAGGATTCGCGCAGTGCCTTCCGCAGCCGCCTGGTCGACTTGATGCAGGCGAGCACGGACGCCTGGGAACGGGCTACCCGCAAGAGCCGGGTCGAACTGGCCGAAGCCAGCGGGATCTGGCGCATCACCATCGACGACGGACGCTTGCGGGTGCGCGCACTCGACCGCTACCTGCGCGCCGACACCCTGCCCGAACGCCCGCGCTGGCGCGAAGTGCTGCGCACCGCGTATTTCGTGCTGGCTGAAGTGCCCCTCGAAGCCGAGCAGCGGCAACGCATCGAATCCCTGGTCGAGGAGTTGTTGCACCTGGCCCGCGATCGCGAGTGATTGGAAGCGCGATTGAAGTTCGGTCCCGGGCGTCGCAGACCCGCACTGCCGAAGCGTTTGGCAAGATTTGCGTCCGGGTCGCCCACCGAGGCGGCTCCCACACGGGGCCTGCCCAAGCCCGATCGCGTCAACGGGCTGCCGGTTGCGCTGGTGCCCTCAGCGCGGCGGAGGTGCCGGGATGACGCGCGCCTCGCAGCGCACGCAGGTGCCTTTCACGCCGTGCGACAGATTGTAGAGCGCGTGATGATCGTCGTGCAGGAAGCTCGCCGGCTGCTCGACCACGAACACCACGCTACCGATGTCGCCCGGGCCGCTCCGTGCGTGCACCTGGCAGGTGCGCGAGGCCATGTGACGCGTCGTGCCGTAGTCATCGTCGAACTGACCGCACTCACGAGAGTCATCGGCGTCCTGCTCCGGCAGGACACTGCACTGCTCGGGCTCCCTAAGCCAGCTGCCGGAGAACTCGAATGTGGAGACCGGCACCGGGTGGCCGTTGGCGCACCAGGTCGGGGTGGGCAACTCGCCGTGGGCGAGGCATGAACCGGCCAGCGCGGCCAGGGTGATCGCTGCAAGCAGATGTCGCATGGGGGTTCCGTCGTTGCGTCTTGGGTATCCCGAGACTATGCCGTCAACGGCGATCTACCCAAGCATTTTTCCGGGCACAAATGGGACCATGTGCGCGCCGCCATTGAAATTCAATGGCTTGCAATGGGGCGTGGGCGAGACGGGCGATGCGAATCGCATCGCCCGTGGGACCGGCAGCTGTGGTGGCAGGAGCCGTCAGCGTTCGATATCGAGCCGGAGCATGCGCAAGGGCATGCATTTCTCGCACTTGAAGGAGAGCCCCTGATTGAGCGAGTAGCCATATATCTGGCTGGTGTAGGTGGTCGGGGAATACGCAATGGTGCGCACCTGTCCGGCGTTGGAAACGCCGAAGGTCGGGCCGCTCCAGCCGGTGTAGACAGCGCATGCGGCGTTCGAGGCATGGAACGCGATGTAGCGATCCACATCTTCACCAATGAGGGAGGTCGGAATCGGCATCAGGTGATTGTCTGCATAGTCCTCCATTTGCGGGCCGGTCATCGACATGTTGGCCACCTGAGTGATGTGGCCACGATGGCACCAGGGGACCGCCTGGGCAGTGAGGGTGAATCCGAGGCCGAGCAGCAGGACAGGAAGGATGCGCTTCATGGGGTTTCTCCTAGGGTCAGGGTCGTGAATGAATCAATGCCCGGCCGGTATCGACCGCGGTGCCTCCACGCTAGGAGCCGGGACCAGTGCGGTCGAGGATCATCTGGTGACCAGACGGGACGATTTGGGATCATCTGCGGCGACCTCGGGCCAATCGCAGGGCAGACGGCAGGTGTGCAGCCAGTTGGGCGCGGCCGGAACCGCTCGGCGCCCGGATCGCAGGGCGAGTCGGTCTCCGCGCCAAGGTCCTGCAACAGTGTTGTCGGAGCAGGTCATCGCGCTGTGGGCTGGCGCCTTGCCCGATTCCAGTCTATGTGCGGTAGCGGACCGATACGCCGGTGCATCGCTGTCAGTCTTTGACTTCTCAGGCCCAGACGAAGCGGGTACCGACCATGTCGACGACAGCCAAGCCAATGATGATGCAGCCAGACACACATCCCAAGAATGCCTTGTTCGCGGGATTGCGCGACGAGCAACTGCAGCGTGTGACTGAGGAGCTTGAGTGCGTTCCCCTGGCGCTTGGGCAGGTGCTCTATGAATCTGGCGAGACGATGAGTCACGCCTATTTTCCGATCGATTGCATCGTTTCGCTGCTTTACGTCATGGAGAACGGCGAATCCGCGGAGATTGCCGTGGTGGGCCACGAAGGGATGGTTGGCATCGCCTTGTTCATGGGTGGCGAGTCCACCATGAGCCGCGCCGTGGTGCAGAACGCTGGACACGCTTACCGGATGCCGGCGGCCGCCCTGATAGCGGAGTTCGGTCGCGGCCAGGACTTTAGCCAACGCTTGCTGATGTTTTCGCTGACCTTGATCAACCAGATGGTGCAGACTGCTGCCTGCAATCGACATCACACGCTTGATCAGCAGTTGTGCCGCTGGATGTTGATGAGCCTCGATCGGCTGCCCAACGAGCGCATCGAAATGACCGAGAAGCTGATCGGCAACATGCTGGGCATCAGTGGTCCCGCAGCGGGTGCCGCCGCTGCCGCGTTGCAGGCCTCGGGTCTGGTTGATTATGCCGACGGCATTATCCTGGCGCGGGATCGCGCCGGCCTGGAGCGGCGTTCATGTGAATGCTACGCCGCGGTCAAACGCGAGACCGATCGCCTGCTGCCTCCCGCAATGGCCAGCGCTGAAGCGTTTGAGGTTGAGCCTGGCTGAGCCGTTGGGCGGTTTCTGGTGATGATGGCCCATGACCCGATAGCGCCAGCAGCGTGCTGGAGCGCGTCGAGTGTCTCGCCCGCCGATGCCATCGGGCCTTATGCTGTCGGCCTCGTGAATCGGAAGCCACGCATGAACCCACAGCTGTTCCCACGCTGGCCAGTGACGACGGTGGCGGCGCTCGGCATCGCGCTGCACGTCTGGATCCTGATGTTCGAGACCAGCACCAGTGAGGACGCCGGCGCCCTGGCCTTCACTCTCGGGTTGCTGGCGTGGTCGTGGTTTCCCTACCTGCTTTGCCCGATGGTGGCCTACGTGGCCAAGCGCGGTGCAGCGCCTGCGCTGGCGGCGGGTGGCGCGATCGCGGCGCTTGGCCCGGATCTTTTCACCTTCCACGCCGTGTTCGTGGCGCCGACCTCGTCCACCGCCGCGATCGCCTTGCTGTTCACGCCGCTGATCAATCTGCTGGTGATGCTGCCCTTGGGCATGCTGGCGGCGTATTTGCTGTTGCGCGTGAGAGCCGTTCCCCTGCGGCACTGAGGCCGGCGAACGGACGGGCCTGACTGGTAGCGTCAGCGGCGCAAAGCCGACGCCACGGCGTCGACCAAGCGAGGCCAGTGAGGCGAACGTGCCGTGCCCCGTTTGCGTCCGCACAATAAGGCATACTCGGACCAAGGCATCGGAATGCGGTTGCATTCCGCCGCCTTTGCAACGTGCGCCAACGCGGGGAAACCGGGGGCTTGGCGATCAAGGCTGTTGGCATCACCTGTTGCCATACTCGCAGCACCCTGCCGGGCACACCGCCTGATCAGGTCCGCCATGCAATCGCCGAGGCCAGCATGCCTGTCTGCATCCAATTGCAACCCGGGGTACATCGGAGCGCTCCGTGCGCACCTGTCCGGCGATCCCTGACCATCGCTCTCTTGCTGCTTGCTGGAATTGGCCTGTCCCTGGGGCTTTCGTCATCCGGCACGGCAGGAGAAGCGGGCCTGGCGCTGTCCAACCCGACCATCGTTTCGGGCGGTAGCGTCGTTACCTGCGTCGACTTCGGGCTGACCTACAGCATTGGCGAAGCGGCCGTTGGCACGGTGTCGGCGGGCGAGTGGCGAATGGTGACCGGCTTTCCGGCCACCATTCCCGATCCGCAAGCGCTGCAGGACAACCTCTTCGCCGACGGGTTCGAAGCTCCCGTTCCCACACTCGCCGCTGTCAAAGGAGCCTGCGCACAATGAAAACCAATCGATTGCTCATCGCGGCCCTGTTCGGCCTGTGCCTGCAAATCGCCGTCGCTGGAACGCCATCGCAGTTGCCCGACTTCGTCTACCAGGGCCGACTGGAGCAGGCCGGCGTGCTGGCAAACGGCAACTTCGATCTGGAGTTTCGCCTGTGGGACGACGAGGTCGCCGGAACCCAGGTCGGCGCCAGCATCATCGAAACCGCCTACCCGGTGGTGAACGGCATCTTCAGCATCAGCCTGGCCTTTCCCGGTGCATTCACCGGTGACCAGTTGTATCTGGAGACAACGGTTGAGGGCGTCACGCTTCCGCGCCAGCCGATTGCCACCGCGCCGGTGGCGCAATGGGCACTGGACGGGAATCCGGGGCCGCAGGGTGATGTCGGGCCTGCCGGCCCGCAGGGCGAGACTGGGCCTGCTGGTCCGGAAGGTCCGCCGGGGCCCGCCGGCATCGTCAGCGCCTATGCAGATTTCTTCGCGCTCATGCCTGGCGACAATGCCGCTCCGGTTGCTGTGGGTGCGGATGTGCATTTTCCACAGGACGGCGAGATCTTCGGAGACATCCAGCGCGTTTCCGTCGACAGTTTCCTGCTGCCCACGGCAGGGGTTTACCAGGTGATGTTCCAGGTCAGCGTGACGGAAGCGGGCCAGCTGGTGCTGGCGCTCGACAATGTCGAACTGCCGCAGACCGTTGTCGGGCGCGCCACCGGCACCTCCCAGATCGTGGGACTGTCGCTGGTGCGTGCCACCGCCGGCCAGATCCTTTCGGTGAGGAATTCGTCGCAAGGTTTTGCGGCGCTGACGATCACGCCCTTCGCCGGTGGTGCGGCTCCGGTGTCCGCGCATCTGACCATCCTTCGCCTTGGCGACTGAGTTGCTTCGCTAAAGGCGTCCAGTGAGGGGATTGAACGCCATCCTGCGTTAAGGGTTTCAAACCCCTCGCGGAATCCATCCATGTTGCGTCGTCCCCTGCAAGCTCTTGCGGCCCTGCTGTTTGCTGTTTGCCTGGCCAGTCCAGCGCTGGCCCAGGTCGTGTGGCGCGAAGGCCAACTGGTCTACACCGCGCTGTACGACCAGATGGGCAATTACCAGCCCAATGGCACCGGCTATTTCGTAGCCCAGGCCACCATTCCCAACCCGCCGCAGCCAGTGGCAGGCCAGGTCTATTACCTCAGCGTGGTGATGTCGGGCATCGCTTCGCCGCCGACCGGGCGCTACATGGCGCCGCATCTGCAGCTGCCCGCCGGCACCACGGTGGTGGCCGATCCTGCCAACCCGCTGCGCTGCTACTACAGCCCGATGGACGGCAGTGGCAGCTATGTCGATTTCACCCATCAGGTGCTGACCGACACCAGTTTCGGCGCCAGTTTGCGCATCAGCGGTTGTCCCCAGCCATCGGCCGCCGCCCTGCCGAACTATCTCGTGGGAGATGGTGGAACTGGCCTGCTGATCGAGCGGCGCGATCCGCAGAGTGGGGGCAATCAGCTCTGGCCGATGGGCAGCTATGCGGCCTATGAGTTCCTGGTGCCGGTGGTCAGTGACCGCCCAATGAATGCGGTGGCGAGCGACACCCTGTTTCGGGCGCCGACGCTGTCCATTCAGGGCGACCTCGGCCAGCAGTGGGCCTATCCCGAATTGCGCCTGCTGGTGCATGCGGTCGCCGGCGGCGCCAGCGCCGACATGGCCGTCACCGAGCTCAGCGTGATCGCGCCTTTGCTGCCCGGCAATCGCCGCGTGCGCGGACGCTGCAGCAATCTTGGCCCCGACGCGGCGCAAAACGCGACCTGCAGCTTCCAGGCCGTGCCTTCGGGCGCGAGCAGCAGCTGCACACCGGCTGGTCCGCAGGCCAGTCTGGCGGTGAACGCTTTCATTGAATGCGTAACCGAGTTTCCCGCCACGCCCGACGGCGTAATCGTCGAGCTGATGGCTGCCTCGTCCACATCGGATCCCAACCTGATCAACAACGGTATTGGCATCTTTACAACGCCCGCTACCGCTGCCGGCGAGGTTTTCGTTGACGGCTTCGAGTAGGGATCGCGGGCGACAATCTTTATGGTAGCTGCGCGGCTGCCCTGGCTTCTGATCTGACCGAAAGGCAGCGCCCCGCGGCGGCGCCCTCAAAACCCGTGGCGCAGAAAACCCCCATCCACCGCAATGCATTCGCCGGTTACATAACTCGCCGCCGGCAGGCAGAGGAAGGCCACCGCGGCGGCGACTTCTTCCGGTTCGCCGATGCGTCGCATCGGGGTGTGCTCGAGCACCTCGTCGAGGTAGTCGGGGTCGGCAAGCGCTTCCGAGGTGCGGCGGGTGCGTATGTACCAGGGCGCCACGGTGTTGACGCGGATGCCGTCCTCGGCCCACTCGCAGGCCAGGTTGCGGGTCAGCTGGTGCAGGGCGGCCTTGCTCATGCCATAGGGCGCGCCGCTGCGCACGTGGGTGAGGCCCGAGACCGAGCCGACGTTGACGATGCTGGAGGCAGCGTGGCTGGCCAACAGTGGATGCGCGAGACGCGACAGTTCGAAGGCGCAAAGCAGATTGGTTTCAAGGATGTCGCGGATCTCGGCGACGCCATAGTCGAGTGCGGACCGGGTGATATTGGTGCCGACGTTGTTGACCAGGATCTGCAGTCCGCGACCCAGGTCGCGTACCCAGTCGAACAGCTCGAGACGCTGCTCGGTGTCGGACAGGTCGCCGCCAAAGATCAGCGGCTCGCACGCCGGAAACTCACTTCCCAGTTCCTCGGCGCTGCGTTCCAGCGCTTCGGCATCACGCGCCACCAGCAGCAGTTCGGCGCCGAGCCCGGCCAGCTCGCGCGCGATGGCGCGACCAATGCCCAGGCTGGCGCCGGTGACGAGGGCTACCTGTCCGTCTAGACGCCAGCGGGACTGTGACATGCACGAGGCTTTGCGGTGGGGTCGGGTTAGCATACCCAACCATCGAACCTCGGGAGACACCCATGCCGCTGCACTGGCCCTTGCTGCTCGCTTCCCTGCTGTTGCTTTCAGCCTGTGCCTCGTCGCCCAAGCTGAGCGAAGCACCTGCGCCCGATGTGCCGCGTGGAGCCAGCTGCGACAACATCAGCGGCTGGCAGGCCGGTCTGCTGGGAGGTCCTCGCGAGCCAGCTTGCCAGGATGGCAATTACGAAGAGGCCTACCGGCTTGGCGCCAGCCTGCGCGGGCTGCGTGCCGAGGTGGCGGCACTGCAGGTGCAGATCGACGCGCTGGGTGTCGAGGCGGCCGGTGCGCAGATTCGCCAGCAGCGCCAGCGCCAGGTCGACATCGAAGCGATTCAGAGTCTGGCACTGATCAACGGCTGGGAGCAGGAACGATGAATCACCGAACACTGCAGATTGCGATTGCGGGGCTGGCGCTGATGGCCATGCTTGTCGGCTGCGGCAGCAGCACGCCACCACCGCCGCCGCGCGAACAGGACAAGGCGCTCAGTCGCGCGGTGCAGGAGCCTCTCGACAAGGCGCGTGCGGCGAAAGAGGCGAGTGAGGCCGCGGCAAAACGTACCGAAGACGCGCTCAAGCAGGAATAGGTTCACGCGCTCGGATTTCGGTCCGGGCGCGGCAGCAAATTTCGCTACCCCAGTGCACTGCTCTCGGATCGCCCGAAACGTGGTTCGAGACGCCCTCTCGATCAACCGCTGCGCGATTGCCTCGATGGCTCCTCACCACGAACGGAGTTTTCATCGGGTCCCGCGTTGTAGCGCGTCACCCGAGTTGGCGGGCACGGCGGCGCGTGCCTCGCCGCCTTGCATTGTTATGCTGGCTAATACTCGCAGAAGCAGTGCGCGAGGATGCGGGCAGGCAGGGGGCCGTTTACCGGCGTGCTGAGGAACTCGATGTCGCGCACCGTCTGCGCAACGACACTGTCGGGCAGCAGGCCGAGGGGAAGTCCGACCCGCGCCAGCAGCATCTGCGCGCTGGCATTGTTGCCCATGTTGGCGACGAACTGCTCGAACGGGGTCGGCTCCTTCTCGATATAGGTAGTGCGGTACTTGTCGGCCTCGAGACCCGCGCGTTCGGCCGCGTCGGCCACGGCATCGGACAACCAGCCGAGTTCATCGACCAGGCCGAATTCGAGCGCTTGTGCTCCCGTCCACACGCGGCCGCGCGCAACCTTGTCGATCGCCTCGACCGACTGGCCACGGGCCGCCGCCACCTTGCCGGTGAACTGCGCGTAGCCGTTATCGATCACGCCCTGGATCAATTCGCCGACTTCCGGCGCCAAGGGACGGCGCGGATCAAACGCACCGGCCAGCGACGTAGTGCCAACGCCGCCCATGCGCACGCCGACCATTTCCATGGTGCGCGGAAAGGTCGGGATCAGGCCGAAGATGCCAATCGATCCGGTGATGGTGCTGGGGCTGGCGAAGATGCGATCGGCATTCATCGAGATCCAGTAGCCGCCCGATGCCGCCAGATTGGCCATCGAGACCACGACCGGTTTGCCGGCGGCCTTGAGCAGTTCCACTTCGCGGCGGATCTGCTCGGAGGCGAATACTTCGCCGCCCGGGGAATCGACCCGCAGCACCACCGACTTGACGTTCTCGTCCTCGCGCGCCTTGCGCAGCAGGGCCGAGGTGGAATCGCCACCAATTTCACCCTGCGGCTTGCTGCCGCCACTGATCGCGCCCTGCGCCACCACGATGGCTACCGCCGGACGCTGGTCGAACGGCATATGCCGCGGGCCGAGGAAACCCAGATACCGATCCATGTTGACCTGGCGGAAACTGTGCAGCTCCTCGTCCTCCACGCCGCGCGCGATCATTTCGGCGCGCATCTCGGCTTCGGTCTTGAGCTCGTCCACCAGACCCTGATCCAGCGCCATCTGCGACAGCCGACCGTTGGCATTGGAAAGCAGTTCGGCGATGTTTTCGATGCCGGCCTGCAGATCCTCGGCTTTCAGGTCACGCGCCGTCGCGATTTCGGACAAATGGCGCTGCCATACATCGGTCATCCAGTACAGGTCGGCTTCCTGCGCCTCGGGCGAAGGACCGTCGAGGATGTAGGGCTCGGCAGCGGACTTGTACTCGCCCACCTTGAACAAATGCACGTCGACCAGCAGCTTGTCTTCCAGCGCCTCGCGGTAATAGGGACGGTAGCGACCCAGGCCTTCCAGCAGCACGGCGCCTTCCGGGTCGAGCCAGATCTCGTTGGCCTGCGCTGCGAGCAGGTACTGACGTTGGTCCATACCATTGGCGAAGGCGATGATCTCCTTGCCGCTTTCCTTGAAGCGCCGCAGCGCCTCGGCCACTTCGCGCAGCGAGGCGATGCCGCCGCCAAGCAGGCGGTCCGGGCGCAGCAGCATGCGTTCGATACGATCGTCCTTGGCGGCCGCGTCGATGGCGCGCAACACATCGCGCAGTTGCACTTCGCCGATCTCCTCGCCCGTGGCGCGCGCGATGGCCTGCTCCAACGGGTCGGCACTGGTTTGCTCGACCAGCATTCCGGCCGGCGCAAACACGAAAGTGCTGCGCGACTCCAGCTTGGGTTTGGGGGTCAGGGCGGCGACGGCCAGCACGATCAGGATGACTACCAGCAGCAGGTTCAGCAGCAGCCGCCGGGTGAAATTGAGGGTGTTCCAGATGCCGACCGAAGCCTGCACCAGAAATGGCTGCTTTTGACTCATGGGAATACGTGCCGGGTGTGCGAAGGGGCGCAAAGGATACCCTGCGCCGCGTGAAGCGGCATGCGCCAGGCGTCAGGGGTGGCCGGGCGGCTTGCGGGCCAACTTCCAGAAACGCAGGGTCAGCAGCAGTGCCGCGGCGCTCAGCCCGCCGATCAGCCCGATCCACAGGCCTTGCGGCCCCATGCCCAACTTCACCCCCAAAGCCCATCCCGTCGGCATGCCGATTCCCCAATAGCTGAAGGCCGTGATGAACATGGGAACTCGGGTGTCCTTGAGGCCGCGAAGGGCACCTGCAGACAGCGCCTGGATGCCGTCGGCATACTGAAATGCGGCCGCATAAAGCATCAACAGGCCGGCCAAGGCGGTTACTGCCGGGTCGCGGGTGAAAAGGCCGGCAATCGCGGCGCTGCCAAGCACAAGCATCAGTGCCGAGGCGGTCTGGGTCAGGCCGACTACCAGATAACCCGTTCCGCCGGCGCGCCGCACGCCCGGCAGGTCGCTGGCACCCACCGCGTGGCCGACCCGCACCGTGGTGGCCATCGCCACGCCGAACGGAATCATGAAGGTGGCGCTGGCGATGATCAGGGCGATCTGGTGGGCCGCCACCTCGGTGGCGCCGAGGCTGCCGATGACCAGGCCCGTGGCCACAAACAGGCTGCCCTCCATGAAGATCGAGATGCCCATCGGAAGGCCCACCCGCAGTACATCGCGGATCGGGGCCCAGCGCGGCGGGTCTATGCGTTCGAACAGATCAAGGTCGGCAAAGCGCGGCGATGCCAGCAGATAGATCAGAAAGCCGCCCGCCTGCCCCCACAGCACGAGCGCGGTGGCATAACCCAGGCCAGCGGCGCCCATTTCGGGCAGGCCAAAGTGACCGAACATGAAGGCCCAGCCCAGCGGCAGCAATGCCAGCAATCCGCCGAAGCCGAACAGCATGGTGGGGACGGTCCAGGCGACGCCGTCAGACAGGCCGCGAAACACGAAGAACAGGGCCAGCGCGGGTGCTCCCCAGGAGATTGCCAGCAGGAAGGACTCTGCGCCGGGCTGCACGGCTTCAGCGATGCCGAAGGCGCGCATCAGCCAGCCGGCCTGGCGCACCAGCAGCATCAGGACCACCCCCATTGCGAGGGCCAGCCAGATCGCCTGCCGGAACAGCCGGCCAATGTCGTGACGTCGACCGGCGCCGTTCAGCTGCGAGACGAAGGCGGGCAGGGCCATCAGCACACCGATCAGGATCAGGATGACCAGTGACCAGATCTGGCTGCCGACCGCCACCGAGGCCAGGGTGAGCGCGCTGTGCTGACCTGCCAGCCAGGTGTCGACGACATTCATCGCCACCGAGGAGAGTTGGCCCAGTGCCAGCGGCAGCGCCAGCAGTCCGGTGGCGCGCAACTCGCGGGCGAGGCGCTTGGAGCGGGGTTCGGTGGTGGTCATCACGTATCGCAGCGCCAGGGCGTGCCAGACAGGAGGTCTGACAGTGGGCGCACGGCAGCAGGGTGCCGTATCTTACCGGCCAACCCAGTGGCCCGAACCGTCATGACTGAACCTGCCGAAACCCTTAGCTCGTGCCAGAACTGTGGCGCCGATCTGCTTGGCGGCCACTGTTACCGTTGTGGTCAGCCGATCAAGGGTCTGGTGCGGCACTTCTCCAGCATCATTGGCGATTTTCTCGATTCGGTCCTCAACTTCGACGGCCGCTTCTTCAGCACCATGCCGCCGCTCTTTCTGCGTCCTGGATACCTCAGCACCGAGTACTTCGCCGGGCGCCGGGTGCGCTACGTGAGTCCGGTACGGCTGTTCTTCTTTCTTTGCGTGGTGACCTTTTTCGTTGCGCAGTTCCGCTTTGACCTCGACGCTCAGACCTCCGTGGTCAAAATGAGGCCGGGCACGGGCGTTTCGCTGAGCGTGGGCGACAGTGGCTCCATCGCAAGCGCTCCCACCGAAGAAGAGGTTGAGCGGCTGCGCGCGTCCGCAATAGCCCGCCTCGACGAACGCATCGCCGAGTTGCGCGAAGGCCCCGGTGCGCTGGCGGCGCGCATCGGGCTCGAGGCCGGGAAATCCGCCATCGAAGAGGAGGCAGCCGACCGTCTGGCCACACTGCGCGGTGCCGCGCCAGCCGGCGAAAACGAGTCCGAGGATGCCGACAAAGCGGATGCGCGAAGCGAAAATCCGGACGCCATCATGTTCAACAACGAGCCCTGGGACCCGGTCGATAACCCGGTCAAGCTCGCCTGGCTGACGGAAGGCGGCAACGCCTGGCTGAATCGCCAGATCGGTCGCGGCCAACAGAACATCCAGCGCGTCAAGCAGGATCCCAATCTTCTCAAGGACGCCTTTCTTTCCTCGGTGCCAGGGACCCTGTTCGTGATGCTGCCGCTCTTCGCCCTGATGCTGAAGGTGCTCTACCTGTTCAAGCGCCGGCTCTACATGGAGCATCTGATCGTCGCGCTGCACAGCCATGCCTTCCTGTGCGGGGCGATCCTGGTGATTTTCGCTTTGCAGTTTCTGTCGGAACTGGTGGCAGGCTTGCCCTGGCTTGCAACTGGCCTGCGCTGGATTGAATCGGGTGTGGCGCTATGGATGCCGATCTACCTGTTACTGGCGCAGAAGCGAATCTATGGACAGGGCTGGATCATGACCCTGCTCAAGTTCGGCATGATCGGGACGCTCTATTCCATCATGGTGTCGTTCGGCGCCACCCTCGCCTTGATGGCCAGTTTCGTATGGCTGTGATCTACGAAGTCGAACTGGAAGTTGATCGGATCATCGAGGCCGAGTATCGCGTCTGGCTGGATGCGCACATTGCGGAAATCCTGGCCCTGCCGGGTTTCGTGTCGGCGCGGCGCTTCGAGCGTCAGGACCCGCCGGCGGCGGCGGGACGCTTCGCGATTTGCGTGCATTACCAGTTGCTCGACCGGGCAGCACTGGATGCCTACCTGAGCCAGCATGCGCCGCGCTTGCGCGCAGACGGGCTTGCCCGCTTTGGCGGACGATTCGACGCCAGGCGACGCATCCTGCTGGCGATGGATTGAAGGGCACCGGGATGCCGCCGAACTTTCGTTCCGTCGCCTGATCGCTGCTTTCGCGCCGGTCAGCCTTCAGCCAGTCGGCGCTGTCGCTCCTCGGTCGACAAGTTCAGCAGTTCGGTGCGCAGAAGCTCACGCTGCTGCGGGCTCATGCGCCGCGCGCGGCGTTCCAGCAGGCTGCGGCCATCCGCACCCAGATCCATCAGCATTCTCAAGGTGGCGTCCCGCTGACCCAGGTCGACGAAGGGAAACAGACGTTGCGCCATCACCACGGCCGCGCGCTGATCGGCGGGCATCAGGAAGGCGAGCTGGCGTTCGGCATCCATGTTGCGGAACCGCTGGGTGAGTTGCTCGCGTTCGGCGGGCGTCATCGCCGCAAAGCGTTTGGCGGCAGCCAGCACGGATTCCTGCTGCGCGCTATCAAACGATTGCCAGGCCTGCAGGCGTTGACGCGCGGCAGCGCGTTCCGTCGGGGGCTGTTGCAGCCAGGTCTGGTGGCGCTGTCGCAGGATCTCGCGTTGTTCGGGGCCGGCATCGAGCCAGGCGCGCGCGTTGCCGGCGATCCTCGCTGCCTCTTCGGGTGGAAGCCGGTCCCAGCTGCCTCGCACGGGTTCCAGCAGGGCCCGGATGTCGAGCGGCAGCTGGCTCCAGTCTTCCGCTTGCGGGGCATTGCAGAACAGCAGCAGTGCCAGCAGCAACAGGCATCTACTTCGCATCATCGGACTCCAGCCATGCGTAGAACTCGAGCTGGCGAAGCATTGCGGCGTCGTCCGGGCTCGACCAGAGGGGCCAGTCCTGGTCGAGCAGCATGATCACATCCTGCGGTAGTGCGCTTGGGCCCTTGTTGCTGCGGACCAGGCCCGTCGCCCCTTCCGGCACGCGAAGATCCTTGGGCAGCGGTTCCTGGCGAGGCAGCAGCAGCGTCACAGCCAGGCCGACCAGCACCAGGCCGATTCCCGCCGCCAGCGTCGCCGGCCTGCGCCATTGCCGTGGAGCTGTCGCGTGCTGAGCGGAATCGCGTCCATTCGCGACCGGAGCTGGTGCAGGCAAGCCAAGATCAAGATGCTCGAAGGCTTCCCGCAGAACCTTCAGCCAGTGCGTGGCCTGTGCGTCGGCGCCCAGCGCGAGCCTCAGCTGCAGGCTGGCCTGCGCCAGCTGCCGTTCGCTATGGTCGACGGCAGTACCCAGCGCGCGGGCGGTGTCGTCGGATGGCAACAGCAGCCAGACACGCAACAGGAAGGCGCTGCGTTGCGGCTTGGTGAGTTGATTCCAGCACTGCTGCCAAGGCTCGGCCTCGCTCGGCGTGACGATTGGCGGCTGCTCAGGAAAGTGCGAGCTCTGTTCCAGCAGCAAGGCCCACCAGCGTGCGGTCCAGTCTGCCGGTTGCAGCACGCGGCTCTCGGGGAGGAAAGCCGCCAAGGCCTGTTGCAGGCAGGTTTGTGTCATCCCGGCATCCACGCCGACCAAGGCCGCGAAACGCAGCGACCGACGCCTGATGCTGTAGAGGAAGGCTTCCCGTGCGCGGGTCAGGTTGAGGGTCGAATGCGGCACAGCTGGCGTCAGTGATGTGGCCGGATATGCTAACCGGAACGGGCCGGACACCCCCCATTCGGGGAGCTTGACAGCGGCGATGGATGCGCTCTCCCGCGCCACACATGGGTTGCGTCGGCATCAGGTTGTACACAGCAGCGGGGGAGCCTGCCCGAACCTGTCTTGGAACTGGCACAAAGCGTCTCAAGAGTCGCGACGCGAATGCCAAGCCATTGACTATAAAGCTATATTTCAGAAAGGTTAAATCTTCACCAAGTCGGCGCCAAGGCTTGTGGGACGTGCCCTGCGCAGCCACCAAACGGGTTTCGTCCACAACCTTATCCACAAGGCGTGTGGATAAGAGTGAATCCGCTTGCAGGCCAGTTGCTTAGAGGACACTCGTAATGAAACCGTTAGCTTGTGCGCGCAACTGGAGATCGGCCCGGCCATTCGCCCTCCCCGCTACACTGCGGCCGTGAATGATCCTGCTCCCGCACCGTTGCTCAAGGTCGCACTGCCGCTGCCCCTGCCGCAGCTTTTCGACTACCTGGCGCCGCCAGATGATCCAGCGCAACTCAACTGGATTGGCTGCCGGGTACGGGTGCCATTTGGCAAACGCAGCCTGATCGGCGTGGTAGCGGCGATTGGACCAGCCGAAGCCGCTCGCCCGCGCTGCATCGACGCGCGTCTGGATCGGCTTCCCGTTTTCGACGCTGAGCTCTGGCAAAGCCTGCAATGGGCGGCGCGCTACTACCAACGCGCCCTGGGCGATGTGCTGTTCACGGCCATGCCGGCCTGGTTGCGCGAGGGACGCGAGATCCCTGACAGCGGTACCACCGGGTGGCGGCTCTGCGGTGACACCGAAGGCGCTCGTCTGCGCACTGGCGGACTGCCCGCCCGACTGGTGCACGTCTTGGCCGAAGCGCCGCTGGCCGAGATGCAGCTCGATGAACGGCTGCCCGGCTGGCGCAGCGCGGCGCGCAGCCTGCGGAGCAGGGGACTGCTCGAGCCGTTCCAGATCGGTGCGGTGGTGACGCATCAGCCGGTCGCCGGACCGCTTCCGAACGACGAACAGCAGAAGGCCATTGATGCAGTCGCGGCCTGCTTCGGCACATTCCATAGCGCCCTGCTGGACGGGGTGACGGGCAGTGGCAAGACCGAGGTCTATCTGAGCCTGATCGAGCGCTGCCTGGCGGCAGGCAAGCAGGCCCTGGTGCTGGTGCCGGAGATCGGTCTGACGCCGCAGACCCGTCGTCGCTTCGCCGAGCGCCTGCCAGTCATGGTGCATGTGCTGCATTCGGAACTGCCCGACGGCGAGCGCGCCCGCGTGCATGCCGCTTTCGCGCGCGGCGAGGGCCGTGTTCTGCTTGGCACGCGCTCGGCGATCTTCGTGCCGCTGCCCGAGGCCGGGCTGATCGTGGTCGACGAAGAGCACGACAGTTCCTACAAGCAGCAGGATGGATTCCGTTACTCGGCGCGCGACCTCGCCCTGGTGCGCGGCAAGGCGCTGGGCGTGCCGGTGCTGCTCGGCTCGGCCACACCCTCCCTGGAAAGCCTGCAGCAGGTTAACCTGGGCCGCAGCCAGCGCCTGCGCCTGGCGCGCCGCGCCACCGGCGCCTCGGCGCCGCGCGTCGAGGTGCTGGATGTGCGGCGCCGGCCGATGGCCGATGGCCTGATCGAACCGGTGTTCGCCCGCATTGCCGAAACCCTGGCGCGCGGCGAACAGGTGCTGGTGTTCCGCAACCGCCGCGGCTATGCACCGGTACTGCATTGTCACGATTGCGGCTGGTCGGCGCGCTGTAGCCGCTGTGATTCGCCAATGACCGTGCACGCTCGCGGTCGTCGCTTGCTCTGTCATCACTGCGCGGCGCGCGCGGCGGTGCCCGAGGCTTGCCCGAACTGCGAGAGCCTGGCCCTGCTGCCACAGGGCGCGGGCACCGAGCGTCTGGAACAGGGACTGGCCGAGCGTTTTCCCGACGCGCGCCTCGTCCGCATCGATCGCGATACCACGCAGGGACGTGATGCCTTCGAGCGCCGTCTGGGTGAATTGGGCGACGGCCCCGGCATTCTCATCGGCACGCAGATGCTGGCCAAGGGCCACGATCTGGCCAAGCTGAGCCTGGTGGTGGTGTGTTCCGTCGACGAGGGCCTGTTCAGCGTCGATTTCCGCGCCGCCGAGCGGCTTGCGCAGTTGCTGATCCAGGTCTCGGGTCGTGCCGGACGTGCCGACAGACCCGGCACCGTGCTGCTGCAAACCCATCATCCCGACCATGCGCTGCTGCATACCTTGCTGCAGGGCGGCTATCCCGCGTTCGCCGAGCAGGCATTGGCAGAGCGTCGCGCGGCTGGCTTTCCGCCGTTCCGGCATCTGGCCCTGCTGCGTTCCGAAGCGCTCGATCCGTTGGCAGTTGACGCCTTCCTGCAGTGTGCGCGTCGGTTGCTGGGCAACGAGGTGGGTGGTTTCGGAACCGAGCGGGTGCAGGCCTTCGGTCCGATGCCGGCTCCGATGCCGCGCCGCGAGGGCCGCATGCGCGCCCAATTGCTTCTTTCAGCAGTCGATCGACCTGCACTGCAGAGCCTGCTGCGGGGCTGGACGCCGCAGCTGCACGCGCTGTCCGAAGCGCGCACGGTGCGCTGGTCGCTGGATGTCGATCCCGTGGATCTCTACTGATCATTCGCGAAAAAAGTTTGCCCGTGCCTCTTGACAAGCCCCCATGTTGCAAAGCAGCATCGAACCCGTGCTGACCCTGACCGCCAACGCGAACCTGCTGACCACCGGAATTTCTCCGGCGCTCGCGCTCGCCTCGGCGCTCGTACTCGTACTCGTACTTATTAGCCGACATAGGTGCGGAACGGCGACTTAGGCCCACGAGACAGCAAACCCTAAGACTCCGAAACCCCGCACCGGGCAACCAGTGCGGGGTTTTTGCGTTTAAGGGCCAGCCGATTCGGGGCCATCGCTGCTGCGCGCGATGGAGAAGATGTGAAGAGTGACGCCATCAAGACCGGTCCCGATCGTGCCCCCGCCCGCGCCATGCTGCGCGCCACGGGTCTGGATGACGCCGCCATCGCCAAGCCGCTGATCGCGGTGGTGCATTCCTGGTCCGACGTCTCGCCCTGCAATATCAACCTGCGCGAACTGGCCGGGCACGTGCGCGCCGGCATCCAGGCCGCTGGCGGCACGGCGGTCGAGTTCAACACCATCGCTGTCACCGACGGCATCGCCATGGGCAGTGCCGGCATGCGCGCCTCGCTGGCCAGCCGCGAGACCATCGCCGATTCCATCGAGCTGGCGGTCAATGGCCACTGCCTCGACGGCCTGGTGGTGCTGTGCGGCTGCGACAAGACCATTCCCGCCGCTGCGATGGCCCTGGCCCGGCTCGATCTGCCTGGCCTGATGCTGTACGGCGGCAGCATCCTGCCCGGCTGCCACAAGGGCCAGAACATCACGATTCAAGAGGTCTTTGAAGCAGTCGGCGCGCACGCCGCCGGGCGCATCGACGACGCCGAACTGGAGCAGATCGAGAAGACCGCCTGCCCTGGCGCCGGCGCCTGCGGCGGCCAGTTCACCGCCAACACCATGGCCCTGGCGACCACCTTCATGGGTCTGGCGCCGATGGGCCTGAACGACATTCCGGCGCCCGATCCGGCCAAGCTGCAGGCCGCACGCGCCTGCGGCGAGCGCGTCATGGGCCTGCTGCGCGAAGGCGTCACGGCGCGCAGCGTGCTGACCCGCGAGGCGATCCACAACGCCGCGGTTGCGGTCACCGCCACCGCCGGCTCGACCAATGCGTTGCTACATTTGATCGCGATCGCGCGCGAGGCCGGCATCGATTTCGCGCTGGACGAATTCGATGCGATCAGTCGCGCCACGCCGGTGATCGCCGACCTGAAACCCGGCGGCCGTTTCATGGCCCCCGACATGTACCTGGCCGGCGGCTCGCGCCTGCTCGGCGCGCGCCTGCGTGAGGCCGGCCTGCTGCACGACGCGCCCACGGTGAGCGGGCAGAGCCTGTTCAACGAAATCGATCAGGCCAGCGAGCGCGACGGCCAGAAGGTCATCTTCCACGCCGCCCAGCCGGTCAAGGCGCGCGGCGGCTTCGGCGTGCTGTACGGCAACCTCGCACCGGAAGGCTGCGTGGTGAAACTGGCCGGCCATGACAGCCTGCGCTTCGCTGGCCCGGCGCGCGTGTTTGATGGTGAAGAAGCCTGCTTCGCCGCGGTGCAGCGGCGCGAGATCCAGTCCGGCGACGTGGTGGTGATCCGCGGCGAAGGCCCGGTCGGCGGCCCTGGCATGCGCGAGATGCTGGCCGTTACCGCGGCGCTGGTCGGCCAGGGTCTGGGCGGCGAAGTCGCGCTGATCACCGACGGCCGTTTCTCCGGCGCCACGCACGGCTTCATGGTTGGCCATATCTGCCCGGAGGCTGCGTTGGGCGGGCCGATTGCACGCCTGCGCGACGGCGATGCGGTGGTGATTGACGTCGAGGCACGCACGATTTCCAGCACCGCCGATCTGGCCGCGCGCGACAACGAATGGGTGCCGCCACAGCCGCCGCCGAGATCCGGCGTGCTGGCCAAGTACGCAGCCACCGTGAGCTCGGCATCCACCGGAGCCTGCACTGCTTTTCCCCCTCTCCCCACGGGAGAGGGCCGGGGTGAGGGGCAATCGGTGCCCAGACACTCGCCTTCGTAGCGCCCCTCACCCCAACCCCTCTCCCGGCGGGAGAGGGGCTAAAGCCCAAGCCCTCGCTTCAACTCACTCCCCGCTACCTCCAAGGACCACCGCCATGACAACCCACTACACCGCCGCCGACGCCAACCCCAACGCCCTCCGCGGCCGCACCATCGTGATCTACGGCTACGGCAGCCAGGGTCGCGCGCACGCCCGCAACCTGCATGATTCCGGCTTCACCGTGGTGGTCGCGGCGCGCCCCGGCAAGAGCTTCGAACAGGCCAAGGCCGATGGCCTGGCGGTCGATACGCCCGATCGCGCCATTCCGGTGGCCGACCTGATCGCCCTGCTCACTCCCGACATGCAGCAGGCCGAGCTGTACGAGAAGCACATAGCGCCGCTGGCGCGTGAAGGCGCCGCCCTGCTGTTCGCACACGGCTTCAATGTGCACTTCGGCCAGATCAAGCCGCGTGCTGACCTCGACGTGGTGCTGATCGCGCCCAAGGGCCCCGGCGCCCTGGTGCGTCGCCAGTACGAAGAAGGGCGTGGTGTGCCCTGCCTGATGGCGATCCAGCAGGACGCCACCGGCAAGGCCAAGGAACTCGCCCTGGCCTATGCGCACGGCATCGGCGGCACACGCGGCGGCGTGATCGAAACGAGCTTCGGCGAAGAGACCGAGACCGACCTGTTCGGCGAACAGGCCGTGCTGTGCGGCGGCGCCACCGAGTTGGTGATGATGGGCTTCGAGACCCTGGTCGAAGCCGGCTACCAGCCCGAAGTCGCCTATTTCGAATGCCTGCACGAACTCAAGCTGATCGTCGACCTGCTGCATGAAGGCGGCATGGCCAAGATGCACGAGTTCATTTCCGAGACGGCACAGTACGGCGACCTGACCCGTGGCCCGCGCGTGGTCGACGAGCACACCCGCACCCAGATGCGCGCCATCCTGCGCGAGATCCAGGACGGCACCTTCGCCAAGGAATGGGTCGGCGAGCACAAGGCCGGCCGTGGTCGCTATGACGCGCTCAAGCAGCGCGATCTCAAGCACCCGATCGAGCAGGTCGGCGCCACCCTGCGTGCGCGCATGCCCTGGCTGAACGAGAGCGCCGCGAAGAAGCCGGCGCCACAGCCGACCCCGGCGATTGCCGAGTAGGACAGACGAAGACCAGTCATTTCAAAAACAACCGTTCGTGGTGAGGAGGTTGGCTCGAGGTCGAAGACCGAGGCCGACCGTCTCGAACCACCCTTCGAGAGCCTGTCCTGAGGAGGCGCGAAGCGCCGTCTCGAAGGGCCGGTCCTCGACCGCTGGCCTCGATACCGGCTCCTCAGGGCGAACGGATTCTCAAATGGATAGGCCTGCCCCACATCAATGAACGCCCAGATCGCCCCCATCGCCATGCCCGCCGCCACCATCCGCGGCGCCGATGCCCTGCTGCGCGCGCTGGAAGCCGAGGGCGTAGACCTGATCTTCGGCTATCCCGGTGGCGCGATCATGCCGGTGTATGACGCCCTGGTGGACTCCTCCATCCGTCACATCCTGGTTCGGCACGAGCAGGGCGCGGCGCTGGCCGCCAATGGCTATGCGCGGCACAGCGGCAAGGTCGGCGTGTGCCTGGCCACCAGCGGGCCGGGCGCCACCAACCTGGTCACCGGCATTGCCGATGCCTTCCTCGATTCGGTGCCGATGGTCGCGATCACCGGCCAGGTGCCGACCGGGCTGATGGGTACCGATGCCTTCCAGGAAGTCGACATCTTCGGCATCACCCTGCCGATCGTGAAACACAGCTACATCGTGCGCGACGCCAACGAGATCGCCGAAGTGGTGCGCGAGGCCTTCCAGATCGCGCGCGAGGGTCGCCCCGGGCCGGTGCTGATCGACCTGCCGAAGGACGTCGCCAATGCCATGATCGACTGGCGGCCGGCGCCGCGTCCCGCCGCGGAATCCGGGCCGGCGGTGGATCGCGCGGCCCTGCACCGCGCCATCACCCTGATCCAGAACAGCCGTCGCCCGGTGTTGTACACCGGCTATGGCGTGGGTCTGGCCGGCGCCGAATCACAACTGCGCGCACTGGCGAAGGCCAGCGGCATTCCGGTGGTCAGTACCCTGAAAGGTCTAGGCGGCCTGCCAACCGACGATGCGCAGTTCCTCGGCATGCTGGGCATGCACGGCAATCGCGCCGCCAATCTGGCGGTGCAGGAATCGGACCTGCTGATCTGCATCGGTGCGCGCTTCGATGACCGTGCCACCGGCAAGCTGGCCGAGTTCGCGCCCAAGGCCAAGATCATCCATCTCGATACCGACGCGGCGGAAGTCTCCAAGCTGCGCTACGCCAATGTGCACCTGGTCGGGCGCCTGGCCGAACTGCTGCCGCAGCTGCACTGCCGCCCCGAGATCGGTGACTGGCAGGCGCACTGCGCTGCGATGCGTGCGAGCTCGCAGCCGCGTTACGACGCGCCGGGCGAGTGGATCTATGCACCGGCCCTGCTGCGCGAACTGAGCCAGCGTCTGCCCGAGGGCGGCGTGATCGCCTGCGACGTCGGCCAGCACCAGATGTGGGTGGCGCAGCACTGTATCCACCGCGCCATCAACCGCCACCTGACCAGCGGCGGCCTGGGCACCATGGGCTTCGGCGTGCCGGCCGCGATGGGCGTGAAGCTGGGCTCGCCTGAGACCGAAGTGGTCTGCGTCAGCGGCGACGGCTCGATCATGATGAACATCCAGGAGCTCGCCACCCTGCGCCGCTACGGCGTGGCGGTGAAGATCGTGCTGCTCGACAACAGTTCGCTGGGCATGGTGCGGCAATGGCAGGAGCTGTTCTTCGCCGAGCGTTTCTCCGAAGTCGACCTGTCCGACAACCCCGACTTCGCGGTGCTGGCGCGCGCCTTCGGCATCGAGGCGATGACGATCGAGCGTCGCGACGAAGTCGACTCCGCGCTCGACAGGTTGTTGGCCGCGCAAGGCCCCTTCCTGCTGCACGTGCGCATCGACCCGCGCGCCAATGTCTGGCCCTTGGTGCCGCCCAATTGCGCCAACGATCAGTTGATGGACCGCGAAGCCACGGTTCGATCCGCCGCTCTCGATCCGGCTGCGCCGGCCTCGATCGGCGGCCTCACCGCGAACGGGGGAAAAGCGTGATGGCCCACCCATACCCATTCGTGGTGAGGAGCAATCGAGGGGCCTGCGCAGCAGGCTCTCGAGAGCGCGTCTCGAACCACCTGCCCTTGTTCCGCCACCCCCGCCCGAGGAAATCGCCATGTACGAACTGAGCCTGTCCCTGTCCGCCGCCGAAGGTGCCCTGGTGCGCGTGCTTGGCCTCATCGAGCGCCGCGGTTTCGCCTTTGCCGGCATGGAAATGAACTGTGCGGATGGCGGTCTGTCGCTGAGCCTCAAGCTGGCCGAGAACGGCCGTTCGGTAGAGGTGCTGATGCGTCAGATCAAGCGCCTGCCCGATGTGCGCGAGGCCAGCTTCGCGCCGGCGCGTCCGGCCTTTGCTATTCCTGCCAGTACCTGGCAGCCGATGCCGGCACGTGCCCCACGCCCGACCCGCAATGGCCTGTCCTGGCTTGGCATCCCGGATCGCATCAGCCCCGAGGCGATTCCCGCATGAGTGAGCACGTACGCATCTTCGACACGACCCTGCGTGACGGCGAGCAGTCGCCCGGCTGCTCGATGACGATGGCGCAGAAGCTGACCATGGCGCGCGCGCTGGCCGAGCTGGGCGTGGATGTGATCGAAGCCGGCTTCGCCGCCGCAAGTCCGGATGACTTCGCCGCGGTGCAGGCCATCGCCAGCACCGTGCGCGGCAGCTCGGTGGCGGCGCTGGCGCGTTGCCAGCGCGGCGATATCGAGCGTGCGGCGGCGGCGCTGGAGAAGGCCGAGGCGCCGCGTATCCACGTCTTCATCGCCACCTCCGACATCCACCTCGAACACAAGCTGCGCATCTCGCGCGCCGAAGCGCTGCAGGCGGCGGTGGCCGGTGTCGAGTTGGCGCGCAGCTTCTGCGCCGACGTGGAATTCTCCGCCGAAGATGCCTCGCGCTCCGATCCGGCCTTCCTCGCCGAAATCTTCAGCGCCGTGGTCGAGGCCGGCGCCAGCACGCTGAATGTGCCCGACACCGTCGGTTACGCGATTCCGGCGCAGTACGGCGCGCTGTTTGCCTACCTGCGCGCCAACGTGCGCGGCATCGAGCGCGCCGTGCTGTCCTGCCACTGCCACGATGATCTGGGACTGGCCGTGGCCAACTCGCTGGCCGCGATTGAAAATGGCGCGCGCCAGGTCGAATGCACCATCAACGGCATCGGCGAGCGCGCCGGCAATGCCGCCCTAGAGGAGATCGTGATGGCGCTGCGTACCCGCGCCAACCACTTCGAGGCCGGCACACGCATCCGTGCAAGCCGCCTGTATCCGACCTCGCGCCAGTTGGTCGCACTCACCGGCAGCGCGGTGGCGCGTAACAAGGCCATCGTCGGCGAGAACGCCTTCGCACACGAAAGCGGAATCCACCAGCACGGCATGCTGCGGCACCGCGAAACCTACGAAATCATGCGGCCCGAGGACGTCGGCGTTTCGCGTTCCCAACTGGTGCTGGGCAAGCACAGCGGCCGCGCCGCTCTGGCCGACCGGCTGCGCGAGCTGGGCTTCGATCTGGAGGAAGCTGCGCTCAACCAGGCCTTCGCCGCGTTCAAGGCGCTGGCCGACAAGAAGAAGGAGATCTTCGATGCCGATCTGGAAGCCATCGCGCTGGGTCAGAGCGCCGGCGAACAGGGCCCGTGGCGCCTGCTGGCTGCGCAGATCCAGGGCGCAATCGGGCGCGATGCGGTGCCGTCGGCTTCGGTTCGCCTGGCGCACGAGGACGGCCGGGTGATCCAGGAAGCTGCGGTTGGTGACGGCCCGGTGCACGCGATCTTCGCTGCCATCGAACGCGCCACCGGCACGCCGGTGACCCTGAGCCAGTATCAGGTGCGCTCGCTGTCCACCGGCGAAGATGCGCAGGGTGAAGCACGCGTCGATGCGGTGGTCGATGGCCGCGAGGTGCGTGGTCGCGCGGTGTCCACCGATATCCTCGAAG
This sequence comes from Lysobacterales bacterium, assembly GCA_038257155.1. GTDB lineage: Bacteria > Pseudomonadota > Gammaproteobacteria > Xanthomonadales > Xanthomonadaceae > JANJTY01. The sequence goes on from JBBSJP010000020.1 coordinate 54,549, forward strand.
CCAGCGCGCTGGCCCTGATCGAAGTGATCAATCGTGCTGAGCGCCGCCGTGTCGCCGCGCCGCGCGAGGAGGCTGTGGCGTGATGGGAACCCCCGAACCTGCTCTTGAACCCCTCTCCCCACGGGAGAGGGGCAGGGGTGAGGGGCAAGCCTCGCCCAGCGTCTGCAGAAACGTTGCCCCTCACCCCAACCCCTCTCCCGTGGGGAGAGGGGCTTAGAACGAAGCCAAAGCTACCCCCGGAGCCCCACCATGAAACACCCCGCCCTGATCTGGTTCAACGGCCGCCTCTGCCCCTGGCAGGACGCCAACGTGCACGTCATGACGCACGCCCTCCACTACGGCTCCTCGGTGTTCGAGGGCATCCGCTGCTATGCCACGCCGAAGGGCCCGGCGATATTCCGGCTCGAAGAGCACATCGAGCGCCTGTTCGATTCGGCCAAGATCCACGGCATCGCCATGCCCTTCAGTCCGGAGGCGCTGACCCAGGCTTGCCGCGACGTGGTTGGCGAGAACGGCCTGGCTTCGGCCTACCTGCGCCCGATTGCGTTCCGCGGCCTGGGCAGTTTCGGTCTCGCGCAGCCGGCCGACGCGCCGGTAGAAGTGGCGATTGCCGCCATCGAGTTCGGCGCCTATCTGGGTGAAGAGGGCCTCAAGCGAGGCATCGATGCCTGCGTGTCGAGCTGGTCGCGACCGGCGCCCAATACCTTCCCGAGCGTGGCAAAGGCCGGCGGCAATTACTTGAACAGCCAGCTGGTGGCAAACGAGGCGCGTCGCCTCGGATTCGGCGAGGGCATCGCGCTGTCGCACGACGGACTGCTCAGCGAAGGCAGCGGCGAGAACCTGTTCCTGGTCAAAAAGGGCGTGCTGTACACCCCGCCGGGCGCGGCCTCGATCCTGGTTGGCATCACCCGCGATACGGTCTTCCAATTGGCTGCCGACATGGGGCTGACGGTAAAGGAACAGGCCATGCCACGCGAGATGCTGTACGTCGCCGACGAGGTGTTCATGACCGGCACCGCCGCCGAGATCACGCCAGTGCGCTCGGTCGACGCCATCGTGGTCGGCAACGGCGCGCGCGGCCCGATTACGGCACAACTGCAGGAGCGCTTCTTTGGCCTGTTCGATGGCCGCACCGAGGATCGGTGGGGTTGGCTGGATTATGTCCATCAGGCCGAAGAGTCGGTCGCCCAGTCAAAGCTCACTGTGGTGGCCTGATGGACGGGATTGGGGAAAGCCGAGATTCGGGATTCGGGATTCGCTAGAGCGAACCGCGTCAAGACTCAGCCCACCGCACTTTCCCGCCATCTCGATCCACCAGCAACCTCAACGCCTCCGCACCCCAGCTCTTACGAATCCCGAATCCCGGCCATGCCTACATTGATCGACAAACTCTGGCACTCCCACGAAGTACGCGCCGCCAGCGCCGAAGCGCCGGCCGTGCTGTACATCGACCTGCACCTGGTGCACGAAGTGACCTCGCCGCAAGCCTTCGACGAACTTCGCACGCGCGGTCTGCGCGTGCGGCGGCCCGAGCGCACCCTGGCAACGCTTGACCACAGCACGCCGACCCTGCCGGCAGATGCCACCGGCCTGCTGCCTTATACCGACGCAGCGTCCGCCAAGCAGGTTGCGCAACTGGAGCGCAACTGCGCGGACTTCGGCATTCGGCTGCACGGCTTCGGCTCCGGTTCGCGCGGCGTGGTGCACGTGATGGGGCCGGAGCTGGGTGCCACCCAGCCCGGCATGACCATTGTCTGCGGCGATTCGCACACCGCCACGCACGGTGCCTTCGGCGCTTTGGCTTTCGGCATTGGCAGCACCGAGGTTGGCCATGTACTGGCCAGCCAGTGCCTGCTGCTGCGCAAACCCAAGACCCTGGCGGTGAACGTGTCCGGGCGGCTCGCGGCAGATGTTTCGGCCAAGGACCTGATCCTGCACATCATCGGCAAGCTGGGCGTCGACGGTGGCACCGGCCATGCCATCGAGTATCGCGGCGAAGCGATCCGCGCGCTGTCGATGGAGCAACGCATGACCCTGTGCAACATGTCGATCGAGGCCGGCGCGCGTTCCGGCCTGGTAGCGCCGGACGAGGCCACCTTCGAGTGGCTGCGCGGCCGCCCGATGGCACCGCAGGGCGAAGCCTTCGACGCCGCTGTTGCGCGCTGGCGCGAGCTGGTTACCGACGAAGGCGCGCGCTTCGGTCGCGAAATCGACATCGATGCCAGCGAGGTCGCGCCGACCATCACCTGGGGCACCAACCCGTCCCAGGTCATCGCCATCGATCGCAAGGTGCCAATGGCGGCGGACGCGCAGTCACGCCGCTCGCTGGAGTACATGGGCTTCCGCGGTGGCGGCACGCTGGCGGGCGAGAAGGTCGACGTGGTGTTCATTGGTTCCTGCACCAATGGCCGCCTGTCCGACCTGCGCGAGGCCGCCGCACTCCTGCGCGGGCGTCGGGTTGCTGCGCATGTGCGCATGCTGGTGGTGCCGGGCTCGGACGCGGTCAAACGCGAAGCCGAAGCCGAAGGCCTTGACCGGATCTTCCTCGACGCAGGTGCGCAGTGGCGCGAGCCCGGCTGCTCGATGTGTATCGCCATGAATGGCGATCGGGTTTCCGCTGGCGAGCTGTGCGTTTCCACCAGCAACCGCAACTTCGAGGGCCGCCAGGGACAGGGTGCCCGTACCGTTCTCGCAAGCCCTGCCACTGCCGCGGCCTGCGCGGTGGCAGGGCATATCGCCGATCCGAGGGCGATGGCTGACATCGAACGCGCGGCGTAGCTATTGGAACCCCTCTCAGTTGAGCCCCTCTCCCTGCGGGAGAGGGGTTGGGGTGAGGGGCGATTCGAAGCACGTCTCCAGGTTTGCCCCTCACCCCCAGCCCCTCTCCCGCAAGCGGGAGAGGGGAGCAAAAACCCAAGGCCCCACCATGCAATCCTTCACCCGAATCGAATCCACCATCGCACGGCTGCCCAGCAGCGACATCGACACCGACCAGATCATCCCGGCGCGCTTCCTCACCACCACCCAGCGCGCGGGGTTGGGCCAGCATTGCTTTGCCGACTGGCGCTTTGATGCAGCCGGCAACGAACGCGCCGATTTTCCGCTCAACCTGCCCGCCGCGCGCAACGCCGGCATCCTGCTGGCAGGACGCAATTTCGGCTGCGGCAGTTCGCGCGAGCACGCACCCTGGGCCTTGCTCGACTACGGCATCCGCGTGGTGATCGCGACCCGCATTGCCGACATCTTCCGCGCCAATTCGTTAAAGAATGGGCTGCTGCCGATTGAGGTGTCGGAGGCCGACTGGCAACTCTTGGATGCCTTCGTTGGGCGCTCGATCGCGGTGGATCTGGAGCAGGAGCAGATCGAACTTCCCGATGGGTCATGCATCGCGTTTACGGTTGAGCGATTTGCGCGGCAGTGCTTGTTGAAGGGTGTCGATCAGCTCGGCTATCTGATGGATTGTGAGGTTGAGATTGCTGATTTTGAGAGGGCGAGAGCTGCGTGACCTCGACCTTGTCATTTGCTGGCGGTTTGTCCAACGAGGGAGGTTGTTGGAGGGGGGATCTTGATCCGCCATTGCGGAGTGGTTGGATTGCTTACCCAAAGATCAAGATCAAGAGCCTTCTCTGCGCTGCGCGCAGCGAGTCACTTCTCTTTGCTTGCCCAAAGAGAAGTAACCAAGAGAAAGGGCACCCCGGATTTCCCGCCCCGCGCATGGAGCGCGCGCGGGGTACCCTGCGTTGCTCAGAATCCGTCGGCCGGCGCGAACTCGGCCATCCATGGCCTCGGACATGCGCGCCTTTCCCCGCCGAATTCTTCCGCTACTCGGCGGAAAATAAACGGGGATTCAGAGCGAACAGCCAGAAGCCTGCCTCGTTTCGTGCTGCGGCTTCACTCGCTCCGCTGACGAGTGGGTGGCATCGCTGCGCTCGCCACCAATTGACCGAAGCGGGAGCTGCTGTTGCTCCTGTTGTTGCTCTTGGCTCTTTAGGTCCCCATCGGCTCGTGCCGAGCAGCGGAGCCAGGGCCGGGGGAAAGGCCCGCATGTTTGAGCACATGGATGTGCGAGTTCGGGCCGGCCCGGTCATGGCGAGCAGCGCAGGGGACCGCGCGGGGCTTTTTCCGCGCGGCGCGAGACTGGGGTGTCCTTCTCTTTGGTTACTTTCTCTTGGACAAGCAAGAGAAAGTGACTCGCTGCCCGCAGGGCGCGAAAGCTCTTGATCTTGATTTCGCTGTTGATGCCGCTGTTGATCTTGAACTTGATGTAGCCGTTGCTTTCGCACAGCAAACCAACCACCCCGCAATGGCGGATCAAGATCCGCCCTCCCACAGCCGCCTGATTCGCACAAGCAGAATCCACCATCAGACTGCCTCTGCCGCCCAACTCATCACCATCCACACAACACGACGCAAACAATGAAAGCCACCATCGCATTCCTTCCCGGTGACGGCATCGGCCCCGAAGTCTGTGCCGAAGCGCGCAAGCTGCTCGATGCCATCGCGGCGCGCTACGGCCACCAATTCAATATCGAGGAAGCCCTGATCGGCGGCATCGCCATCGACGCGATGGGCGATCCGCTGCCGGCGCCGACCGAGGCGCTTTGTCGGCGAGCCGATGCGGTGCTGCTCGGTGCCGTTGGCGGACCGCAGTGGTCGGACCCGAATGCCTCGGTGCGTCCCGAGCAGGGCCTGCTCAGATTGCGTGCTGCGCTCGGTGTCTACGCCAACCTGCGCCCGGTCAAGCCGCATCCGGTCGCAGCCAAACATGCGCCGCTCAAGCCGAAGCTGCTGAAGGGTGTCGATATCCTGTTCGTGCGCGAACTGACCGGTGGCAGCTACTTCGGCGAGAAGCGGCGCGATGCCGAGTCGGCGTTCGATGGCTGCCGCTACACCGTGGCCGAGATCGAGCGCGTCACCCGCACTGCGGCCCTGCTCGCACGTCAGCGCAGCGGACGCATCACCCAGGTCGACAAGGCAAACGTGCTGGAGACCTCGCGGCTGTGGCGCGCCACGGTCTCGCGCGTGATACGCGACGAGTTTCCCGATGTGTCGGTCGAGCACGTGCTGGTCGATGCGATGGCCATGTATCTGCTGACCCGGCCGGCCAGCTTCGACGTGGTGCTGACCGAGAACCTGTTTGGCGACATCCTCACCGACGAGGCCGCGGTTCTGGCGGGCTCAATGGGTCTGCTGCCGTCGGCCTCGCTGGGCGAAGGTCGCAAGGGGCTTTACGAACCGATCCACGGCTCGGCCCCGGACATCGCCGGCAAGGGCATCGCAAATCCCTACGCGACCCTGCTGTCGGTGGCCCTGTTGTTGCGTCATTCGCTGGAGTTGGACGACGAAGCGGCAGCGGTGGAAGCGGCCGTGTCGCAGGCGCTGGATGATGGCGTGCTGACGCGTGACCTGAAGGCGCGCGGCGCAGTGAGTACATCCGAGGCGGGTGATGCGGTGATTGCGCGGCTTCCGCGGGTGTCGAAGCGGAAGGCGGCCTAATCGTACGTGCGCTTTAGCCCCTCTCCCTGTGGGAGAGGGGTTGGGGAGAGGGTCCGATCTCGCGTCTGCCCTCCCGTTCCTCCAAGTGCAAAGCCAAGAAGTCGAGCCCCGAAAGTGCACGCAGCCACCGACCCAACACCGTATTCGCACCCTCTCCCCAACCCCTCTCCCAACGGGAGAGGGGCTGATGCAGGCTCCTGGCTACGCGCCATCCTCACCGCACCTGTCTACGACGTCGCCAAACGCACCCCACTTGAGCCGGCACCGCGGCTGTCGGCGCGGCTTGGCGCCAACGTGCTGCTCAAGCGTGAAGACCTGCAACCGGTGTTCTCGTTCAAGCTGCGCGGCGCCTACAACCGTCTGGTGCAGCTGACTGCCGAAGAACGCGCACGCGGCGTGCTGGCGATCTCGGCCGGCAATCATGCACAAGGCGTGGCGCTGGGCGCGCGGGAGCTGGGCATCGATGCGCTGATCGTGATGCCCGCCACCACGCCACGCATCAAGGTCGAGGCGGTGCGCGCGCTGGGTGCACGCATCGAACTGCATGGCGACAGCTATGACGAAGCCGCCCGCCACGGCATGCAGCTGGCGACGGAGCAGGGCCGCAGCCTGATCCATCCCTACGACGATCCGGCCGTCATCGCCGGGCAGGGCACGGTGGCGATGGAGTTGCTTGCACAGCGCCATGGACGGCTCGATGCGGTATTCATCCCGGTCGGCGGTGGCGGGCTGTGCGCCGGCATGGCGGTCTATTTGAAGAGCCTCGATCCGTCAATCCGGGTGATTGCAGTGGAACCTGCTGACGCCGCCTGTCTCAAGGCAGCACTGGAGGCCGGCGAGCCCACGCCCTTGGCCGAAGTCGGTCTGTTCGTCGACGGCTGCGCGGTACGCACCATCGGCACCCATACCTTCGCCCTGCTTCGCGAGTTCGTCGATGAGGTGGTGACAGTCGACAGCGACCAGGTCTGCGCCGCGATCCGCGACGTGTTCGAGGACACCCGCAGCATCGTCGAGCCAGCTGGAGCCCTGGCGTTGGCCGGCCTGAAACGTTGGGTGGCCGAGCACGGCGGCGAGGAGCGCAACCTGGTCGCGGTGCTGTCCGGCGCCAACATGAATTTCGATCGCCTGGGTCACATTGCCGAGCGCGCCGAGATCGGCGAGCAACACGAGGCGCTGTTCGGCGTCACCATTCCCGAGCGTCCCGGCAGTTTCCTGGATTTCTGCCGCGTGATCGGGCAGCGCGCCGTGACCGAGTTCAACTACCGCTATCACTATGCGCAGGCCGCGCAGGTCTATGTCGGCATCGCACTGAAGGGCGGCAGCGCCGAGCGCATCGCCATCCGCCAGGCACTGCAGGACGCCGGCTACGCGGCGGCTGACTACACCGAGAATGAACTGGCGCGCCTGCATGTGCGGCACCTGGTCGGCGGACCGGCGGCCAGCGAAACGCGTGAACGCGTGTTCCGCTTCGAGTTTCCCGAGCGCCCGGGTGCCCTGCTGCGCTTTCTGGAAACCCTCGGCACACGCTGGAACATCTCCCTGTTCCATTACCGTAACCACGGTGCGGCCTACGGTCGGGTGTTGGCCGGCTTCCAGGTCGAGGCCCCTGATGATGCCGACTTTGAAGCTGGTCTGGCGCGCCTGGCCTTCTGGTGCCGCGAGGAGAGCGACAACCCGGCGTTGCGTCAGTTTCTTGGTGCCACGCCTTGAGGGTCCAAGGCGGCGGACCTTGCTTCCCGCGCTCCTGCATCAGGCGAATTAGGCATCCGTAAGCTGCTGCGGCGATACTCTGCGCCTTGTCCTGGTTCCGGTCTGCATGCGCGCTTTTTTCCTGACACTGGTGCTGTTCTCTTCGCCGGCCCTGGCTTGGGGTGAATTCGGTCATCGTCTGGTCGGTGAGCTGGCCGAGCGCCAGCTCTCCTCGGCTGCCCGCGCCGCAGTGGCCGAGCTGCTCCAGCATGAGCGGGAGCCGACCCTGGCGGGCGTGGCCGCATGGGCCGATCAGGTCCGTGAAGCCGAACTGGAAGACTACGCGCACACGCGCAGCTGGCATTTCCTCAACTTTCCCAGCCTCGACTGCGATTACGTGCCGGCGCGCGATTGCCCGGATGGCAACTGCATCGTGGCTGCAATCACCAGTCAGGCGCGCGTGTTGGCTGATCGCAGTCAGCCCGCGATGTTGCGCACCGAGGCCCTCAAGTTTCTGGTGCACTTGATTGGCGATGTGCACCAGCCCCTGCATGCCGGGCTCGCCCGCGATCGCGGTGGCAACAACTTCCAGGTCAACGTGAGTGGGCAGGGCAGCAATCTGCATGTCGTGTGGGATTCGACGATCCTGCGTGGCGGACCTCGCGGCATCACTGCGTACGCTGCGTATCTCGAGCAGGGCCTGGTCGACGTGGACAGCAGCACGAAGGCGGCGCCAAATGCCGCCGCGGCGTGGGCGCTGGAGTCGTGCCGTCTGTTGCGTGAGCAGGAAATCTACCCGTCAAGGCGCCGCATCGGCCCGGCCTACCTGGATCGCTTCCGCCCCCTGGCCGAAAGGCGCCTGCAGCAGGCTTCCCAGCGGCTGGCCGAAGTACTGGAGACGGCTCTGGCACCGAAATGAGGCGCGGCAAAGCGCGGTCTCGATGGCATGGTTCTCGAATCAGGAGTTGAGCATGAATGTCGTTCGTCGCATCACCACTTCCTCGCAATGCCGTGCAGCCGCGTTGCTGCTCTTGCTCGGTTTTCTTGGGGGTTGTGCAACTCCTGCCCAACGTGGCTCCGATGCGCAGGCTGCCAGCCATGCTGCCCACGACAATCTCAACGCAAGCTTGTGGATGCAGGCTTCAGCCGAGTACCACGCAGCGGTGGCGGGCAGCTACGCCCTGGCGCGACAGCAACTCGATGCGGCGCTGGCAGATTCGACCTGGGATGCCCTGCCGCCTACCGAGCGCGCCGCCATCGCACGGCGCAGTTTCGAGAGCCTGCCGCCGGCTGTCATCGCCGACGCGGACGAAACCCTGATCGACAATTCGCCATTCCAGGCGCGCGATATTCTTGCCAACCGTAAGTTTGACTCCAGCAACTGGCTTGCATGGGTCAGCGAATCTCGTGCCCGGGCATTGCCCGGCGCGGTCGAGTTTGCCCAGTACGCGGCCAGTCGCGGGGTCACGGTTTACTACGTCACCAATCGTGATGCGCCGGCCGAGCTCGAGGCGACGATCGCAAACTTGCGCAAGCTCGGCTTTCCTGTGGCCGAAGACGCCAGCAATGTGTTGCTGCGTGGCGATCCACGTGCGCCGGCGCGCGAAAAGGGCGAGCGGCGGCGCTGGGTCGGCGAACGACATCGCGTTCTGTTGATGTTGGGCGACAACCTCGGCGACTTCCTCGACGGCATCAAGGTGGGCCGTGAGCAGCGTCAGGCCTTGGTCGAAGCACATGCCGGATTTTGGGGTGCGCGCTGGATCATGCTGCCAAATCCCAGCTATGGCTCTTGGGAAGACGCCGAGATGCTGGACTGCGGAGAGAGCGGCAAGGGCAATCCGACCGCCTGCAAGCGCAGCCGCCTGCGCCAGGATTGAAGCGCCAAGCCCTGGTTTAAGGCGATAGCCGGCCTTTCCAGAGAGGCCCGCTGTGGGGGAGGCCGCGCAAGCGCGCGGCTGCTGAGGATTTGGCAGGACCAACAAGGCCGCGGGAGCAGGGCGCTCGGGTTCGACGTATCGACTCGCGCCGCTCCGACGCCACCCTGGCTGATTTCACCCCTACAATGTCGTATCCGCCACTTCGTGAAGGCTCTGTCGCGGCTCACGCTGTGTCCACACCCGGTCACCCGACCGGTCCCTGGAGACCACCATGAAACGCAGCAATCTGCTCCTGCTTGCTCTTGCAGCCCTCAGCACCGGTGCCATCGCCTCGATCCCCTCACCTGCGCCGGTCTACAGCGAGGGCAGCCAGTACACCGCGGTCCTGCAGCAGGGTGCGGGGCATTGGCGGCTGACGCCGGCCCATGGCCAGGACCTGTTGATCCACGCCGACGAAGCCGACTGCGGCAGCGACAATCCCTCCCTGCCCAGTGGCCTGTGGATGCTGGTCCGTGAATCCGACGGCAGCGCGGCGCTGCTGGCACCCTCGGTCACGACGCTGCCGGCCGGACACCCGGAGCGCGTGGCATTGCGCGACTGCGAAGCGGCGGACCAGCCGGGCCTGGCCCTGAACCTGCCGCGTCCGCTGCTGGAATGGATCGCGCAGAGTTCCGGCGCGGTGCTGTTGACCGACTGATGTCGACCAGCCCCGCCATGACAGACAGCGTTTTCCGCCTCGGGATCCTGGCGTTCGATGGCTGCATGCTGTCGAGCGTGGCCGGCACCACCGACGCATTGCGCGTGGCCCAGCGTCTGATGGAGATTCGCGCGCCCAGCAGTGGCCAGCGCTTCGAGACGGTGCTGCTGTCGGCCCGCGGCGCCGAGCGTATCTGCACGGGTACCGGTATCGAGCTTGGCGGCCTGCAGTCACCCGATCGGCCGCTGCACATGGTCCTGGTGCCCGGCCTGATGCACGACAGTGTCGAGGATCTGCTACGCCGCATCCCGCAGTTCGCGCAGGAAATCGAGCTGCTGCGCTCCCTGCATCTGCGCGGTGTTCGCCTGGCGACGGCCTGCTGCAGCACCTTCCTGCTGGCCCAGACGGGCCTGCTTGACGGGCGCAGTGCGACGACCAGTTGGTGGCTCGACGCGGCCTTTCGAGTGCGTTATCCGAAGGTGGCGTTGCGCGCCGATCGCATGCTGGTCGAAGATGGCCCATTCCTCACCTGCGGTGCGTCCACTGCCGTGATGACCCTGGTGCTGCGTTTGATTGGCGAGGTCGGCGGCGAGGAGCTGGCGCAGCAGACCGGCCGCATGCTGTTGATCGATGCCGAGCGGCACAGCCAGGCACCCTACGTCAGCATGGCCCTGATCGAACGGCCGCGACATTCGCTCTCCGAGCGCGCGGAGCAGTTGTTGCAGCAGGAGCTGCACAGCGATGTTAGCGTGGCGCGCCTGGCCGAGCATTGCGGTACCAGCGAACGCAGCCTGCTGCGCCACTTCCGCTCGCATTACGGCGTCAGCCCACAGGAGCATATCCAGCGCCTGCGCGTGGAGCGCGCCAAGGCCCTGCTGGAGAGCACCCTGCTCAGTCTCGACGAAATCATCGAGCGCTGTGGCTACAGCGACTCGTCCAGCTTCCGCAAGCTGTTCAAACGCTCAACCAGCCTGACGCCGGCCGATTACCGCGAGCGGTTCCGGCTGCGTTCGCACTGAAGCTCGGCCTGCTGTTCAGCAGAGGGCGCCTACCCTGATGCCGGCCGCCGTACACTGATGCGGTCGGACTTTCGGGAGTGCAGCGCATGCAGAACAACGAGCAAGACACCCCCAGTCGCAGTCTCCGGCTCAGCCCCGAAGCCCGCGTACGCATGCGTGGCCTGCAGGCCGCGCTATGCGCCGGCGGCATGGACTTGTTGATGGTGCCGAGCGGACTGGCCGTGGCGGCGCTGGGCGGCGATCCGGTCGATGGGGTCAAGACGCGCATGCTCGACGAACTCGGCATCGAGGTGGCAATTACCCACGAGGGCAGTTCGCGCCAGGCCTCCGCGCGTCGTGTGGCGGCCAACAAGACCACCCGGCAGGTTGGATCCATTGTCAGCCGCCTTGCAGTGAAGGCGATGCAGGGCACCCGATTTGCGCCGCTGGTCGCGCGTCGCGCCTATGTGGTGATCAGCGTTGGCTGCGCGGTCTACGCCGCGGTATCGGCATACCGTGAAACCACGGCGATCGGGTTCTCGGCGCTTGGCAGCCTGCAGCACCAGCGGGTGCGCGAAGACAGCTGACGCCGCGACGCGGGATTGCGGTGGGCCAAGGCCCACCCTACAGAGCCGTCGCAGGGTGGGCCTTGGCCCACCGGGCGCTTCAGGCCGCGTCGTACGTGACCAGCTGCAGCGGAATCGCGCGCGCGTAATGCTCGCGGTAGGCGTCCCGTTCGGAGCGACAGTAGGCACTGCCCATGGCGAACTTGCGGCAGATGCCCGGACGCAGCTCGTAAATGCTGCAGCACATGCGGCCCTGATCAACCGCGACGCACCAGCCTTCTTCATCCTGCGCCATCACCTCCACCCCATGCGCATCGCGCGTCACCAGATGGCGCGGCACGATGTCTTCGGGCATCACCACCACGGTCAGGCGGCAGCAGACGGCGTCACAGTTGGAGCAGCTGACCTTGGGCTGGGAAATGGGATTCTCGAAGGCTGGGGGAGGCAACTCGACAGGCGAGGCCGACCTGTGTGCAGCGGTGGCGATGCGGGCAGCCGTTGCAGCTTAACTGCGCGAGAGTGAACGTCAGCCTCGCCGCGGCCTCACACCGCCAGGCCGGCCGCGTGGCCCGAAGCCCAGGCCCACTGGAAGTTGTAGCCGCCCAGCCAGCCGGTTACATCGACCACCTCGCCGATGAAATAGAGCCCGGGCAGGTGCTTGGACTGCATGGTGCTGGACGAAAGTCCGTCCGTATAGACCCCGCCCAGGGTTACCTCGGCGGTACGGTAGCCTTCGGTGCCGCTGGCCACCAGCGGCCAGGCCTGCAGTTGCCCGGCGAGGTGCCGCAGTTCGGGATCGTTGTACTGGCGCATCGGGCGGCTGCCCAGCCAGACTTCGCAGAGGCGCTGCGCTAGACGCTTGGGCAGCAGCTCGCCCAGCACGCTGCGCAGTTCGGCCGCCGGCCGCTCGCTGCGTTGGGCGTTGAGCAGCTCGAAGGCATTGCCTTGCGGCAGCAAATCCAGCTGCAGCGCATCGCCAGGCTGCCAGTAGGAGGAGATCTGCAGGATCGCCGGGCCGCTGATGCCGCGGTGGGTGATCAGCATGAAGTTGCTGAACTGCTGGCCTTTGCAGCTCGCCGTCACTGGCAGGGAAACCCCGGCCAGATCCAGCAGGCGTTCGGCGTGCTTGCCGCTCAAGGTCAATGGCACGAGTCCAGCACGGGTCGGTAAAACCGTATGCCCGAACTGGCGCGCCAGCTCAAATCCGAAACCGCTTGCGCCCATGCTGGGAATCGACAGGCCGCCAGTCGCGATCACCAGCGCGGCCGCGCGAAGTTCGCCGGAGGCCGTGAACAGTCGGAAGCCGCCATCGACTGCCTGCACCCGTTGCACCGAACACCCGACCGAAATCTGCGCACCGGCCGCGGCACATTCGTCGAGCAGCATCTTCACTATCTGCTTTGAGCTGTCATCGCAGAACAGCTGGCCGAGCTCTTTCTCGTGGTAGGCAATGCCATGGCGCTCGACCATCGCGATGAAATCCGCTGGGGTGTAGCGCGCCAGGGCCGATTTGCAGAAGTGGCGGTTGGCCGAGAGGAAATTGGCCGGCGTCGTGCCGGTATTGGTGAAATTGCAGCGTCCACCGCCCGACATCAGGATCTTCTTGCCGCAGCGATTGGCGTGCTCGATCACCCGCACCCGCCGGCCGCGCTGCGCGGCGGTGATGGCGCACATGAGCCCGGCCGCACCGCCGCCGATGATGGCGACGTCGACCGCTTCGCTCACGCCGCGAGTGCCTGACGCACCAGCGGCGTGACCGTCACCGTGCCGGCATCGCCCATCAGCTGCACCTCGCCTTCCTGAATCAGGCACTGTAGGCTCATGCCGCGCGCCAGCAGGGCGCCGAGTTCATCCGCCGTGCCGGACGGCAATTCGAGTACTTCCAGATTGCCGCAACGCGCCAGCGCCGCCGCGTTCTTCTCCCACCAGATGCCGAAGCCACGCCCGGAAAACCCGATCAGGCTGACCCGGCGCGCGCGGCCGCAGGCCTTGCGCAGGCGGGTTTCATCCGGCTGGCCAAGTTCGATCCAGTGCTCGATCTCGCCGGTCAGCGATTTGCGCCACAGGTCGGGTTCGTCATCCGTGCTCAGGCCGCGACCAAACTCCAGCCTCTCCTCGGCGAACAGGGCAAACGTCAGCAACCTCACCATCAGTCGCTGGTCGGTTTCCGATGGATGCTGGGCCAGGGTGAGCGAGTGGCTGGCGTAGTAATGCCGGTCCATGTCGCTGATCTGCAGCTCGGCTTTGTGCACCGTGGCCTTGAGCGCCATGTGATCGTCCGGAATGCGGGAGGGGCGCCATTGTAGGTGCGTTGCCACGCAGCAGCGGAAACCATCGCCCAGAGCGCTGCGATGCCTGCGCTGCCACCATCAAACCATCACTCGGCTGGCGGCCCGACCTCGCTGAGGCTAAATCGGGCGGGCAACACAGCCATGCACTGCCTAGTCGGCGGGCTTCGGCTCGGCCGGCTGCTCGCTTTCGGTATCGCCTTCGGGCCCCGGCGGTGCCTTGCGCTTGGCTTTCTCTTCTTTCTTGCGCTTTTTTTCCAGTTCGCGCTGGCGCTTCTCGAAGCTGTAATTTGGCTTGGCCACTGAGATGAATCCGAGAGGGAAGGTTTCCGACGATAACCGTCCGCGCCTTCTGATCCAAGCGCCAGCGTTGCTGAGCCCGGAAAAACACGGTTGAGCGCGGATGGCGGCCGGTGGATGCAGAGAACTATTCACGCATCAGAAGCAGCGCACTGGCGTCATCTGGCGCCGATAATGGGTCATGCCAGGCATCAAGCGCTGCTGCCAGCCCGGCAAGCCCGCAGTCCGGGTCATCCTCCACCGCGGCCGTGGTGCGCTCGATACCGAAGTCTGTGCCATCGCTGCGACCGAGCTCGGCCACGCCGTCGCTGATCAGCAGCAGGCGGGAGCCGGGAGGAAAAGACAGCTGCGCGCCAAGATAGGACTGTTCAATCACGCCCAGCGGTGGCCCGCCCGGCAGTTCGATGCTCGCCAGCTTGCCCTCCTGCACCGCCATACAGGCAAATCCGTGCCCGGCATCGAGCAGCTCCACGTCGGCCCGCCGCGGATGAAACCGCCCAAGCACCATACTGGCGAAGCGACCTTCGCCGATCTGCAGCAGGGCCCGATTGAGCTGGGCCGCGACATCCGCCAGCGGCATGCGCGTTGGCAGCGAGCCCTGCAAAAGGCCACAGAGCTGTGCCATCAGCAGGGCGGCGCCGGCACCGGAGCCGGATACGTCGCCCAGTGCGAAGCCGCAGCCGCCGGCCTCATCCGGCATCAGCAGCAGAAGGTCGCCGGAGACTTCACGCCCGGGGCGAAAGATCCGCGCATACCGAAGGCCTGCGCAGCTGCCATTGGCGGCGGGAAGCAGGCGATGCTGGACTACGCGAGCCTCGGCCAGGTCGGCGGCGAGCTGGGCATGCTGCTCGGCCAGGGCGCGTTGCCGCAGGCCGGTGCGCAGCGCCTGGGCAAGTTCAGCCAGGCCGCGCAGGTAGTGGCCCAGCTCGGCGCCGGGCGGGCGTACATCGCGCCGCCAGCCGTAAAGCCAGGCTTCGCTGCCGTGTTCACCACGCAGTGCCACGCACACGCACCAGGCAGGCCCGATGCCGACCTGGGTATGTACAGGCGATATGGCTGCCGCCGGAGGCAGCAGCAGCACGCCGCCCGCATCCGCACGATCGAGCAGCGCGCGCGTCAGCCCTTCGGGCCAGGCGGTGGGCGGGTCGGCGCATGCCACACGCACGCCGCTGCCGGCACCCGGTTCCAGCAGCACGGCGGCATCCAATACGCCGTGCCGGCGCACTTCGGCAAGCAACAGCCGATCGAGCTGATCCAGGCTTCGGCAGGCCGCGGCGCGGGAGGCAAACTGCGCAAAGGCGGCAATATCGGCGCTCGCCTCGCTGCCCGGCAGCAGCTGAATGCCGGTAGGCGCATCCTCGTCCAGCTGCAGTTCCTCGCGCTGCACCGTGTCAGTTGCCACCGCGACTTCGAACAGCCACGGACCTATGCCGACGCGATCGCCGGCGCGCAGCGGGTGACAACTGCCGCCTTCCATGCGCCCGCCATTGAGTTCGGTACCGAGCTGGCTACCCAGGTCGCGCAGCAGCAGTCCTTCCGGTGTGACTTCGATGCGGGCGTGCTGGCGCGATACGCGCGTATCGACCAGCAGCAGTGCCGCGCCCGGGGCGCGCCCGATGCTCAGCGTGTGATCAAGCAGCAGCGGGCGAACCGGGCGCGGACCGGCGAGCGGAATCAGCTGCAGCATCGGCGTTATGGCAGGCATGGCGAGATCCTACCCGGAGCCAGACCCGCCTGTGTCGGCTGCTTGACCCGGATCAACGGCAATCGGGATGCGATGCCCTAGCATGGCGCCATGAAGATCGTTCCCACGCTTATCATCCTGCTTGCTCTCGCGTACACGCCGCTGGCAACGGGGGCAGAAAGCGAACCTGCCTGGCGCTTCGGCGGCGACCTGCGCGTGGCGGGGATCTGGGACCAGCGCAGCGATCGCGATGCAAGCCGCGACGAAATCACGGCCGCGCGCGTCCGGCTGCGCGCCTTCGCCGAATGGACCGTTTCCGACAGCCTGAGCTTCCGCGCGCGCATTGCCGGGCGCTATGGCTCGGACCAGGATGGTGCCGACACCTATTTCACCGCCGCAGCGCCAACCCGCAATGGCGCCGCGCTGGGCGACACCACCTTCGACGAGTTCCATTTGCGGCTGGCGCCGGGCGGCGCGCCCTGGTCGCTGCGCCTGGGGCGCTTCCAGTCGGTGTTCGTGCTTCCCACGCTGCAGGGCAAGAGCCTTGACCGCAATGACGGCCCCAACACCGACATCCACTGGACCGATGGCCTGCACTGGCAATACCAGTTCGCCGAGAAACTGACGGCGCACGCCATTCTGCAGCACATGCCCGACGGTGGGCCCGGCAGTACGCATCGCGCGCCACTGGACTTTTCGTCGGATGACAGCCGCTGGGGCGGATTTTTCGCACTCGAGTCGCGCAACGCTCTGGGACCGCTGATCCAGCGTGCGATAGGCCTGACCGTCTATCCGGACAGCCTGGCCGTGGATGGACTGGCGTCATCGCGCCGCATCGGTTACCGCGCCCTCACCGCGCGCGCCACGGCGGCCTGGCCGCTGGGCGACAACGGCATGCGGCTGCTGCTGGGCGGCGAGATCGGCCGCGCCGAGCGCCGCGTTGCGGACCGCAGTCCAGCGGCCTGGCAGACCGAGATCGATATTGAAGGGCCTGACCGGCGCCACAGCAGCGGTATCGTGCTGGGCAGCGCCGGCGGCAGCTGGCTGACCAGCAGCGACTTCCGCGAGAACGATCGCCTGTTCGAATGGCGCTACCTGTGGCGTGTGCGCGCCGATTTCAGCCTCGATGCGCGCTGGCGCTGGCGGCGCGAGATCGAGTCGCCAGCCAGCGCACTCCAGCAGCGCGTCGATCGCGACGTCTACGTGCGCGCCACCTGGAAGTTCTGATCCAGG
Source organism: Lysobacterales bacterium (assembly GCA_038257155.1). Lineage (GTDB taxonomy): Bacteria > Pseudomonadota > Gammaproteobacteria > Xanthomonadales > Xanthomonadaceae > JANJTY01. The sequence goes on from JBBSJP010000020.1 coordinate 71,377, forward strand.
CATCCTGGTCCGGACATCGCGCCGCGCTGGCATACTGCCGCGCCCAGCCCGATACGCCCGGCCACCGTGATTTCCCGCGACCAGTTCGACCAGCTTGCTGCCGCCGGTTACAACCGCATTCCCGTGGTGCGTGAGGTGCTGTCCGATCTGGACACGCCGCTGTCGGTGTATCTGAAGCTGGCCGACGGGCCGAACACCTATCTGTTCGAATCGGTCGAAGGCGGCGAGACCTGGGGCCGGCACTCGATCATTGGCCTGCCGGCGCAGCGCAGCTTCGAGTTCCGCGGGCATACGCTGACCGAGCGCGTGCTGGGTGAAGCCGTGGCCAGCCGCGAGGTGGCCGATCCACTGGCCGAGGTCGACGCGCTGCGCTTCCAGTACCGCGTGCCCCAGCTCGACGGCCTGCCGGCCTTCACCGGCGGCCTGGTTGGCTATTTCGGCTTCGAGTGCATCGGCTACATCGAGCCGCGCCTGGCGGGCGGCGATCTGCCCGATCAGCTAGGCACGCCCGACATCCTGCTGCTGCTGTCAGAGGAAGTCGCGGTGTTCGACAACCTCAAGGGCCGACTGTACCTGATCGTGCACGCCGATCCGGCGCAGCCGCAGGCCTATGCGCGCGCCCAGCATCGCCTCGATGCCCTGGTGCATCGCCTGCGGCATGCTGGCGCCAGCTACCCGGATGTGCTCGATCCTTCGCTGCTCGATGAGGCCGACTTCGTTTCGGGCTTCACGCGCGAGGGTTTCATCGCGGCGGTGGAGCGCAGCAAGGAATACATCCGCGCCGGCGATGTATTTCAAGTTGTTCTGAGCCAACGCATGAGCGTGCCGTTCCGCGCCCGTCCGGTGGACGTGTACCGCGCGCTGCGCGCGATGAATCCGTCACCGTACATGTATTTCCTCGATCTCGGTCCGATGCAGGTGGTGGGCAGTTCGCCCGAGATCCTGGTGCGTCAGCAGCACGGCACCATCACGGTGCGGCCGATCGCCGGCACTCGCCCGCGTGGCGCCACACCTGAAGAAGATCTGGCGCTGGAAGCCGAGCTGCTGGCCGATCCGAAGGAGCGCGCCGAGCACCTGATGCTGATCGACCTCGGTCGCAACGACGTCGGTCGTGTGGCAAAGCCCGGCAGCGTGCAGGTCGGCGAGCAGTTCGTGATCGAACGCTACAGCCACGTCATGCACATCGTCAGCGAAGTCACCGGCCAGCTGCGCGAGGGTCTGAGCTTTTCTGACGTGTTCAAGGCCACCTTCCCTGCCGGCACGGTCAGCGGCGCGCCGAAGATCCGCGCCCTGGAAGTGATCCGCGAACTGGAGCCAATCAAGCGCAATATTTACTCCGGCGCGGTCGGCTACGTGAACTGGTGGGGTGATGCCGACACGGCGATTGCGATCCGCACGGCCGTCATCGCCGAGGGCCGCCTGCACGTCCAGGCCGGCGCCGGCATCGTCTACGACTCTGATCCGGGCAAGGAATGGGACGAGACCATGAACAAGGGTCGCGCCCTGTTCCGCGCCGTGGCGCAGGCTGCCAGCGGACTGTAGGGTGGGCCTTGGCCCACCGCCAGCGATGCGGATCGGAGGGTGATGGTCACGGTGCGCCAAGGCCTGAGGTCTCCCCACTTTTTCATCGCTGTGCCATTGCTCGACTCCACACTTCATCTGGGTTTTCACGGCCCAAGCGTGTTTGGATACCTGGCGGAAGCACGGTCCGTCGAAGCCATTCCATTCCACGGCGGA
>JBBSJP010000021.1:0-70020 GCA_038257155.1 Lysobacterales bacterium
GCTTTTCGCTCTGAAATCCCCGTTTATTTTCCGCCGAGTAGCGGAAGAATCCGGCGGGGAAAGGCGCGCATGTCCGAGGCCATGGATGGCCGAGTTCGCGCCGGCCGACGGATTCTGAGCAACGCAGGGTACCCCGCGCGCTCTTTGCGCGGGGCGGGAAATCCGGGGTGCCCTTCTCTTTGGTTACTTTCTCTTGGGCAAGCAAGAGAAAGTGACTCGCTGCCCGCAGGGCAGAGAAAGCTGTTGATGTTGATGTTGATGTTGATGTTGCTCTTGCTATTGATCTTGAGGCTGCCTTAAGTACAACAGCACCACCACCCCGCAATGGCGGATCAAGATCCGCCCTCCAACGGCGGCCAGTACCAACCTGCCGATCAGCCATTCGCGATGAATCGCGCCCGATCACCCCTGTCGTGCCTCAACCAATTGAACAATCCGCCCATGATGTTCAATCATCGATTCCCTATCGATCACAAACACACCCATCTGCCCGACCTTGAACTCGACCCACTCAAGCGGCAATTCCGGCACCAGCCGAGTCAGGGCGCGTTCGCTTTCCCCGACTTCGCAGATCAGCAGTCCGCCCTCGGTCAGATGATCGGGCGCATCGCGCAAGATGCGCAGGGCCAGGTCCAGGCCATCCTCGCCGGCACGCAGACCAAGGTCGGGTTCGAAGCCATACTCGCGTGGCAAGGCCTCGACCTCGGCGTGGGTGACATAGGGCGGGTTGGTGACGATCAGTTCGTAGCGCTCGCCGGCCAGCTGCGCGAACAGGTCGGACTTGACCAGGCGCATGTTGTCGGCCAGCAGGCGGCTCTTGTTCTCCTCGGCCAGCGCCAGTGCGTCGTCGGAAATATCCACGCCGTCAACCAACCAATCCGGATTGTAATGCGCCATCGCGATGGCAATGCAGCCCGAGCCGGTGCATAGATCCAGCGCCCGGAATACCTCGACGTCGCCCAGCCAGGGCTGGAATCCGGATTCAATCAATTCGGCAATCGGCGAGCGTGGCACCAGGGCGCGCGGATCGCTCTTGAAGCTCAGGCCCGCGAACCAGGCTTCCCCGGTGAGATAGGCCGCCGGGATACGCTCGGTCACGCGGCGCTCGAACAGCGCCAGGATTTCGGCTTTTTCCTCGGCCACCAGGCGCGCTTGGCCGTACACCGGACTCAGGTCATGTGGCAGATGCAGGGCGTGCAGGACAAGTTGGGTGGCCTCATCCAGTGCGTTGTCGTAGCTGTGCCCGAAACACAGGCCGGCCGCGTTGAAGCGACTGGCGCCATAGCGGATGAAATCGATCAGGGTGCGCAGTTCGGCGCTCATGTGGGACGGATTCAGGGGCGGGACGGCCGAGTATAGAGGCTGCGGCTATACTTGTTGCCATGCAACATTCTCGATCCACGGGCATTGCCCGCGCACACCTTTTGGTCCTGCTGGCCGCCCTGGCCGCGGGATTTGGGCTATGGCTTGCGCAGTCTTATCAAGCCGGGCCACCGCCAGGCAAGGCCTTCGAGACGGTCTTCATCTACCCACAGCCGCGCGCACTGCCGGGCTTCAGCCTTGTCGCAGCCAAGGGAGAAGCATTTCTTCCGGAAGACCTCACTGGCCGCTGGCATCTGGTCTTCGTGGGCTTTACCCATTGCCCTGACATCTGCCCCACTACACTGGCCGAACTGGCGCAGGTGGAGAAGCGATGGACCGAAGCACTGCCCGAGGCGCAGCGACCCCAGACCGTGTTCGTTTCGGTCGACCCAGAACGCGATAGCCCGGAGCGGGCCTTGGAGTACGCGCGCTACTTCAGCCCTACCGCCACCGCCGCCAGCGGTGAACTTGCAGCGCTGGAAGGCTTTGCGCGAAGTCTCGGCATGGTGTTCATGAAAATTCCGCAGCAGGGCGATGACTACACCATCGACCACAGCACCCATATCGCGCTGATCGATCCACAGGGCCGCCTGGCCGGCATCGTGCGCAGCCCGCTGGATGTGACAAAGCTGGCCAACGACATGATCCGCCTGGCTGGTACAGGCCGATGAGTCCGAAGGTCCTGCTGCAATACATCCTGCCGCACCGGCTGCTGTCGGGCGCTGCGCACCGCGTGGCACTCTGGCGCTGGCGGCCGTTCAAGAACGCCCTGATCGGCCTGGTGGTGCGTCACTTCAAGGTCAACATGGATGAGGCAGAGAATGCCGATCCACGCTCCTACGCAAGCTTCAATGCCTTCTTCACCCGCGCCCTGAAACCGGGCGCGCGTGCGCCGGACCCCGACGAGCTTGCCTTGCTGATGCCGGCGGATGGCTGCGTCAGTCAATTCGGACGGATTGAGGACGGCAGAATCTTTCAGGCCAAGGGCCAAGAGTTCTCCGCCGCTGAACTGCTCGGCGACGCTGAAATGGCAGCGCCGTATGCGGATGGAGACTTCGTCACCGTCTATCTGTCGCCGCGCGACTACCACCGCGTACATATGCCCTGGGCGGGGCAGCTGCTGGAAACCCTGCACGTGCCGGGGCGCCTGTTCACGGTTGCGCCCTGGGGCGTGCGAGCCATTCCGCGCCTGTTTGCGCGCAACGAGCGTCTCGTCTGTCATTTTCAGACCGAGTTTGGCCCGCTGTGCCTTGTGATGGTCGGTGCCCTGCTGGTTTCGGGCGTGGAAACCGTGTGGGGTGGCGAAGAAATCCCCCCGTATGGGCATCGCCCGCATCGCAAGGACTACCGGAACCGCACCGTTTCGCTCGATCGGTTCGCCGAAATGGCGCGCTTCAACTACGGGTCCACGGTGATTGTCCTGCTGCCGCGTGGCGCAGCTGAGCTCAGTCCCGTGCTGGCTGCCGAGCAGCCGGTGCGGCTTGGTCAAAGGCTCGCGATGCGCAGTGATCCTGCCTGAAACCGCCGACCCGGGGCACGGATGCTGAAGCCCAGCCACACTTCAGCCGGGGTTTATGGAGCCGGGTCCGACCTTTCGGCTATCATCGCGGGCCTTGCTGCCGCGTCGGCAGCGCCCAAAGCGGCCAACTGATGACCCTTCGCCCCGGCCTTTCGACTGGCCTCACCCGAATTCTGCTGATCGTTTTCCTGCTGGCCTTTACCGCTGGCTGTGCCCGCGTGGGTGGCTGGTTCTCCAAGCGCGAAGACCCGGTCGAGACACTGCCGGTGGCCGAGCTTTACGAGATCGCCAAGGGCGCCTTGCAGGTGAACAACTTCAGCAGGGCCCAGCGCGTCTACTCGCGGCTTATTGCGCGCTTTCCTTTTGGTCCGCTTACCGAGCAGTCGCAGCTTGAACTTGGCTACGCCCAGTTCAAGGGCGGCATGCACGAAGAGGCCACGTCCACGGTAGCGCGCTTCATCCGCACCTACCCGGCGCACCCGGAGATCGCCTATGCCTATTACCTGCGGGCAATGATCAATTTCGAGAGGGACTCAACCTTTCTTACCCGCGTTGCGCGCATCGATACCACCACGCGCGACATGAGCGCGGCGCGTCAGTCATTCACCGACTTCGGCGACCTGATGCGGCGCTATCCAAACACCCGCTACGCGGCGGATGCCAGCAGCCGCATGCTGCACCTGAGCAATGCCATGGCGTCACACGAAATCAATGTGGCGGCCTTCTATCTGGAGCGTGGCGCCTGGGTCGCGGCGCGCAACCGTGGCCAGCATGTGCTGCAAAGCTATCCGCAAAGCGCGTACACGGCAGACGCCCTGGCCATCATCACGGAGAGTTACCTTCGGCTTGGTGATGAGCAGTTGGCCACAGACTCTCGCCGCGTGCTCGAACTGAATGACCCGAACCACCCGTATTTCAGTGGCAAGTGGCCGGCCGAAAAGAGTTTCTGGCGCAAGCTGGTCCCGCTTGGCGGACTGCGCAACTGACGGCAGCGCAATGTGGGAGCTGAAGGCTCCCTGCGGCGCCTTGCGTCCCGAGGTCCCTACTTCCAGCCCGAGGTGATCGGGTAACGCCGTTCGCGCCCAAACGCACGGCGAGACACCTTCGGCCCGGGTGCCGACTGACGACGTTTCCACTCGTTCATCCGCACCAGCCTGACCACGCGCTCGACCGTCGACCGCAGATACCCCATCGCCACGATCTCGTCGCGCGAGCATTCCTCGTCGACGAAGGCGCGCAGGATGGCATCCAGTTCGTCGTAGGGCGGCAGCGAATCCTGGTCGAGCTGGCCTTCACGCAGTTCCGCCGATGGCGGCCGGTCGATCACGGCGCTCGGAATGGCCTGCGGGGCGTTCTCCGGCTGACGCGCATTGCGCCAGTGACACAATGCGTACACCTCGGTCTTGTAGAGATCCTTGATCGGCGCAAAGCCGCCGCACATGTCGCCATAGATCGTTGCGTAGCCAACCGCGTATTCACTTTTGTTACCCGTGGTCAGCAGCAGTCCGCCAAACTTGTTCGACAGCGCCATCATCAGGCTGCCGCGGCAGCGCGACTGCAGATTTTCTTCCGTGACGTCGGGCATGCGATCGGCAAAGGCGGGTGCAAGGGCATCGAGAAAACCCTCGAAAGGCGCCTCGATAGGGATGGTCAGCAAGCGCACACCCAGCGCATCGCACTGCTGCTGCGCCAATTCGTTGCTAAGGCCTGACGTGAAGCGCGACGGCAGGCGGACCGCGGTAACCGCATCCGCGCCCAGTGCATCGACAGCCATTACCAGGGTCAAGGCAGAATCAATGCCGCCGGAGAGGCCCAGCAGCAGACGGCCAAAGCCATTCTTGCCGGCATAGTCGCGGATGCCGCGCACCACGGCCCGGTAGGCCAGCGATTCCAGCGACTCGTCATGCTCCTCCGGCCAAACCGCGGGAGTGAAGCCGCCGGTTTCAGCGTCGAAATCAGCGATCAGCAGGTGTTCGACAAATGCTGTGGCTGCGCTGTGGACGCGTCCATCGGCATCGGCGAGACAGGAACTGCCGTCGAATACCAGTTCGTCCTGCCCGCCTACCAGGTTGAGGTAGGCGATGGCCATGCCTGACTCGCGCGCGCGCCGCTCCAGCAGGGCGTCGCGATCGCCCGCCTTGCCTCGCTCGAACGGCGAGGCATTGGGAACCAGCAGCAGTTTTGCACCAAGTGCTGCGGTCTCGGCGGCTGCATCGGCATGCCAGAGGTCTTCGCACAGCACCAGGCCGATTCGAACTCCGGCGAGTTCGAACGCATAAGCCGAACTGCCGGTAGCGAAATAGCGGCGCTCATCGAACACCGCGTAGTTGGGTAGCTCGCGCTTGCGATAGGTGTGCTCGATGCGGCCATTACGCAACAGGCTGGCAGCGTTGTAAACCACGCTGCCCGCGGTTTGTGGCCAGCCCACAACCGCAGCAATGCCGGTGGCCGCGGACGCGATCTCGGCCAGCGCCGATTCGCAGGCCTCCAGAAAGCTGGGGCGAAGCAGCAGATCCTCGGGCGGGTAGCCGGAAATCGCCAGTTCCGGGAACAGCACAACGTCGGCGCCATGCGTCTCGCGTGCTAGCGCAATCAGGTCGAGGATGCGCCGGGTATTACCCGTGACATCGCCGACGGAGAAATCGAACTGGGCCAGGGCGATGCGAAGGGGTTTGCTCATCCAGGCACCTCGCCAGCAGAAAGAACCGTGCCGCGGCCAGAGCCGCCGCTACACACTCCCGCCCTAGAATCCGCGACTCAACCAGCCTTCATCCGCTTGACCAGGGCTGCACCCAGATCAGCTGGCGAACGCACCGTCGTGACCCCGGCTTTTTCCAGCGCCTCGAACTTGCCGGCTGCCGTGCCCTTGCCTCCGGAGATGATCGCGCCGGCGTGGCCCATGCGCTTGCCGGCCGGGGCGCTGGCGCCCGCGATGAAGGCCACGACGGGCTTGGTGACGTATTCGGCAATGAACTCGGCCGCCTCTTCCTCGGCGCTGCCACCGATCTCGCCGACCATGATGATGCCCTCGGTCTGCGGATCGTCCTGGAACAGTTGCAGGCAATCGATGAAGTTCATGCCCTGCAGCGGGTCGCCGCCGATGCCGATGCAGGTGCTCTGGCCGAGGCCCGCCTTGGTGGTCTGGAATACGGCTTCGTAGGTCAGGGTGCCGGAGCGCGAGACGATGCCGACTTTGCCGGGCTGGTGGATGTGGCCCGGCATGATGCCGATCTTGCACTCGCCCGGGGTGATGATGCCGGGGCAGTTGGGGCCGATCAGCCAGGTGTCCTCGTAACGCTTGAGCACGTTCTTCACGCGCAGCATGTCGAGCGCCGGAATGCCCTCGGTGATCGCCACGATCACCCGGATGCCGGCATCGGCCGCTTCCAGGATGGCATCGGCGGCGAACGGGGGCGGCACGTAGATCACGCTGGCATCGGCGCCGGTCTCGTCAACCGCGTCCTGCACCGTGTTGAACACCGGCAGGCCAATATGCTCGCTGCCACCCTTGCCGGGGGTCACGCCGCCCATCACCTTGGTGCCGTATTCCAGCATCTGCTCGGCGTGGAAAGTGCCCTGCTGGCCGGTGAAGCCTTGCACGATCACCTTGGTGGATTTGTTGACCAATACGCTCATCGTGGTACGCCTTGCGTTGAATTTGATTGTCGCCGCGAACGGAAACCGCTCGGTGAGGATGTTGGAGCGCTCAGCCCTTGGCCGCCGCCACTGCCTTGTCGGCAGCGTCGTTCAGATCGTCGGCCGGAATCAGGGCCAGGCCGCTGTCTTTCAGCAGCTGCTTGCCCTTTTCCACATTGGTGCCTTCGAGGCGCACGATCACCGGGATCGAGACGCCGACTTCCTTGACCGCGGCAATGATGCCCTCGGCGATCATGTCGCAGCGCACGATGCCGCCGAAGATGTTCACCAGGATGGCCTTGACCTTGTCGGAAGACAGGATCAGCTTGAAGGCCTCGGTGACGCGCTCCTTGGTGGCGCCGCCGCCCACGTCGAGGAAGTTGGCCGGCGTGCCGCCAGCCAGCTTGATCACGTCCATGGTGGCCATGGCCAGGCCCGCACCGTTCACCATGCAGCCGATGTCGCCGTCCATGGTGACGTAGTTGAGGCCGTGTTCGGCGGCTTCGGCCTCGGCGGGATCTTCCTGAGCCGCGTCGCGCATCGCCGCGAGGCGCGGGTGGCGGAAGGTGGCGTTGTCATCCGAGTTGATCTTGCCGTCCAGCGCCATCACGTCGCCATTGCTGAGGATGGCCAGCGGATTGAGCTCGACCAGGGCCAGATCGCATTCGTTGAACAGCTTGTACAAACCCAGCATGATCTTGGTCAGCTGCATGGTCTGCTTCGGGCCCAGGCCCATGGCGAAACCCAGCTGGCGGCACTGGAAGGGCTGCAGGCCCTGCACGAAGTCGACCTCCACGGTGTGGATCTCGTCCGGGGTTTCGCGCGCGACTTGCTCGATGTCGATGCCGCCCTGCGCCGACGCGATGAAATTGATCGCCTTGCTGGCGCGGTCGATGAGGATCGACAGGTACAGCTCTTTGCTGATGTCGGTGGCTTCGGTGACCAGCACACAGTCGACCGGCAGTGCCAGGCCTGCGGACTGGTAGGTTTCCATGCGCGTGCCGAGCATCGCAGCGGCTGCTTCCTTCACCGCATCGACCGACTTGACGAGCTTCACGCCGCCGGCCTTGCCGCGCCCACCGGCGTGGATCTGCGCCTTCACCACCCAGTGTTCACCACCCATATGGCGCGCGACTTCCGCGGCTTCCTCGGGCGTGCGCGCAACTCTGCCGGGAGGCACCGGAATGCCGTACTCGGCGAACAGTTCCTTGGCCTGATACTCGTGAAAATTCATGGGGTCACCTGGATTCCAAAAGGACCCTGCCGCAAAGCCGGGGCCGGATGATGGTCACGCCGCATCGGCGAGACCGCGAACGGTCGCGTATTGTGGCGAACGACCCGGGCAAAGGCAAAAGTGGCGCCAATGGGCACCGCGTCGCTGGGGCTATACTGCCGACCGACTCGCGCCCGAACGGAGCCATTGTGGCGTCGACCCCGACGGCCAAGCTGCCCAGCACCCGCACCCAGTTCAGTGGTGATGCCGCGCTGCGTCGCGAGCTCTATTTCTTCACGCTCTACCGGCTGTTGCAGGCAGTTCTGCTGGCTTTCCTGGTATTCACGCCGTTCCAGGCAGAGCGCATCGCGCAAGCCGACCTGGGACTTGCCAACGCGCTGGCATCGATCTATCTGGTGCTGGCTTTCGTCCTGTTCGTCACCGGTCTGGATAGCCGCCTTGGGCTACGCCGCCAAGCCGCCGCCGGGGCACTCATGGACATCGTGGTTGCCACCCTGGCGACCAACTGCATTGCCGGCATGGAGACCGCGATCGGCCTGATGCTGGTGGTCAATGTCGGCGCCGCGGCCCTGCTGCTGCCCCTGCGCACCGGCATCAGCATCGCCTTGGTGGCCGGTGTCGCACTGATTGTCGAGTACCTCTACGCGCATTTCGCCCAAAGTGGACCCGCGCGAGGCTTCACCGAATCGCTGATGTTCGCTGTCACTTACCTGGCGGCGGCCGTTCTGTGCCACCTGCTGGGAGCACAGATGCGCGAAACCCACGCACTGGCCGAACAGCGCGGCGCGGATCTGGCCAACCTTTCGCAGCTCAACGAGCTGATCATTCGGCGAATGCGCACCGGTGTGCTGGTGGTTGACGCCGGCAATCGCATCCAGCTCTTCAACGAGGCCGGCTGGCATCTGCTGGGCAACCCCAGCCCAAACCAGCGAGATCTTGCCGAAGTCGCGCCGGAGCTTTCCCGAAGGCTGTACCACTGGCGCTTCGAAACCGAGATCGAACCAGGCCCAGTGCAGCTGGCGGAGGAAACACCCGAGGTGATCCCGCGCTTCGCGCGACTCACCGTGACCGATGACCTGTTTCTGGTCTTTCTCGACGACACCTCGCTGCTCTCGCGCCGCGCCGAGGAAATGACTCTCGCCACGCTCGGTCGACTGTCGGCCTCGATCGCACATGAGATCCGCAATCCGCTGGCGGCGATCAGCTACGCCGCGCAATTGCTGGAAGAGTCCGAGGACCTGCCCGAAACCGACCGACGCCTGGTGGAAATCGTCAACAACCACTGCCAGCGCATGAACAGCATCGTCGAGAACGTGCTGAACCTGTCACGTCGCGAGCGCGCCCGGCCGGAGGAGATTGATCTGGCGCACTGGGTCTATACCTTCGTCGACGAGTTCCGCAACACGCATTACCTCAACGAGCATGACGTCAAGGGCATTGCGCAGAGTCGCCATCTGCCGGCGATGGTGGATCCACAGCACCTGTATCAGGTCGTCTCCAACCTGGTGCAAAACGCCATCAACTACGGACACATGCCAGGCCAACCTGCCCGCATCACCCTGATTGCCAGGCAGTCGAGCGACGCGTCGCCGCCGCTGATCGAAATCATCGACCGAGGACCAGGCATTCCTGCCAAGGTCGCGGCGAGCATCTTCGAGCCATTCTTTACCACGCACGAGCACGGAACTGGACTTGGCCTGTATCTGGCGCGGCAGCTTTGCGAAGCCAACCAGGCTGCAATCGACTATGTTCCGATGCCCGGCGGCGGCAGCTGTTTTCGCATAACGCTGGCCAAACCGTCATCGCTCGGCCAGCACCTGCCCGGCAGCCGGTCCACGGCGGGCGCCTGACCGAACGCGTTCGACTCACGGTCAGACCTTGCACCTTTGACGCGCTACAGCTCGCGGCCAGTCGATGTCGATGCCAGGCGCGAGTTGGTTCCAGCGCTAGTCCCGGTAGATCTTCGTGCCGCGCGTTCCATCCCGGGCTATCCAGCCACGGTACATGCCGCTGGTGTTGAAGGGCATGGTGATATTGCCAGCCGCATCGATCGCGATGACTCCACCGTCACCGCCCAAGGCAGGAACGCGTCGCATCACCACTTCTTCCGACGCAGCCTCGAGAGTCTGGCCGCCGTAGGCCATGCGCGCGCATATGTCATGCGCCACGGCAAGACGGATGAAGAACTCGCCCCAGCCCGTGGCAGATACGGCGCAGTCGGCGGTGGCATAGGTGCCCGCGCCAATGATGGGGGCATCGCCAACACGGCCCCAACGCTTGTTGGTCATGCCGCCGGTAGAGGTGGCAGCTGCCAGGTTGCCGTGCTGATCCAGCGCCACCGCGCCCACCGTTCCGAAGTAGGCACTGGCCTCGCGAGGTACGCCCGCCTGATCACGCCCGCGCGCTTCCTGCAGCTGCTGCCAGCGGTGCTCGGTGCGGAAGTAGTCGGGCTCGGCCTGCGGCAGGCCCCGTTCGCGCGCGAACACGTCAGCGCCTTCGCCGGTCAGCATGACGTGCGGACTGTGTTCCATCACTGCGCGAGCCGCGCCGATCGGGTTGCGCACGCTGCGCACACCCGCAACCGCGCCGGCTCGCAGGCTATGTCCTTCCATGATGGCTGCGTCCATCTCGTTGACACCTTCGGCGGTGAATACGGCTCCCTTGCCGGCATTGAAATGCGGCGAATCCTCCAGCACCCGAACTGCCGCCTCGACTGCGTCGAGCGCTGCGCCGCCAGACTCCAAAACCTCGTGTCCAGCTGTCAGCGCCGTATCCAGCGCCGCGCGAATGCCCGCCTCGCGCTCGGCGTCGATCTGATCCGGCTTGAGCGTTCCAGCGCCGCCATGGATAGCCAGCGCGATGGGCGGCTGCGCAGGGCCTGCCGTGGTGGAGGTGGCTGCGGCGGCCAGCAACAAGGAGAACGCGATTCGCTTGGGAATCCCGGACAGTGGAAACGCCTGATTATGCCGTGCCCAGCGCCTGACTTCAGAGCTGCGGCCGAAAGAACCTTCCTGAAGCAAAACGGCGCGGACCCGCCTGTGGCAAACTTCGCCGCGCCCCGCCGGTCCTTTCCCGCGCCGCATTCAGCAGGCACCACCCACTGGATCACCAACCGATGGCCGACAGCAAATCCAGCTTCGCACCACGCGGCCCCGTTGGGGTCTGGCGCGCCACACTCTGGTCGCTCAAGGGCCTGCGCGCCGCCTGGAGCGTGGAGTCGTCGTTTCGCCTCGAGGTATACCTGTTTGTACTGCTTGGCCCAACAGGGCTGTGGCTGGGGCAGAACGCCGTCGAGCGGAGTCTCCTGGTTGGCTGTCTGCTGATGGTGATGGCATCGGAACTACTCAATTCATCGATCGAAGCGGTGATCGAACGCTATGGCGCCGAGCACCATGAGTTGGCCGGGCGCGCAAAGGACATGGGTTCAGCCGCGGTTTTCGTGCTGATGCTCAATGTGATGCTGGTCTGGGCCCTCATCCTCGGCCCGCGCCTGCTCGCGCCCTGAGCAACGAAGCCAGACGCAAGCATCGTGGAGTGGTTCTTCAGCAGCGAAATCTGGGTGGCGTTACTGGCCTTGACTGCGCTGGAAATCGTTCTGGGCATCGACAATCTGGTCTTCATTTCAATCGCGGTAAGCAAGCTGGCGCCGGAGCAGCGCCCTGCTGCACGGCGCTTCGGCCTGGCCCTGGCCTGCGTCACCCGTATCGCCCTGCTGCTGACACTGGCGTGGCTTACCCGCCTGTCGCAGCCGCTGTTCATCCTTTTCGGCAATGAAATATCAGTCCGCGACATGGTGCTGGTTGCCGGCGGGCTGTTTCTGCTGGTCAAGGGCACCATGGAGATCCACGACTCGGTGGAGCCCTCCGAGGAACCGGGTGCCTCCGGCAGCGTACCGACCTCGACCGTGTTCGCGCATGTCATCGTGCAGATTGCGATCATCGATATCGTGTTCTCGCTCGACTCGGTGATAACCGCGGTGGGCATGGTGCAGAACATCCCGGTGATGGTGGCGGCCATCATGCTGGCGATCGCGGTGATGATCCTGGCCTCGAACCCGATCGGCGATTTCATCGACCGCCATCCGACCGTGAAGATGCTGGCGCTCTCCTTCCTGATTCTGGTCGGCGTGGCGCTGATTGCCGATGGGCTGGGCTACCACATCCCGCGCGGCTATCTGTACTTCGCGATGGCCTTTTCGGCGGGTGTGGAGATGCTGAACACCCTGGCCCGGCGCAAGGGCAAGTCGAGCCGATAGGAGCCGACCCTGTTGGCGACCGCAGGGCATCAATGTGTCGTCGGCGCCCTGCAAGCCCCGTTGATCATGGTCGCGCACAGGGTGCGCTCCTACACGGGGGCGCATTGCGGCTTCCACGAATGCGCGCTTCGCCCCTTGTAGGAGCCGACCCTGTTGGCTACCGCAGGGCATCAATGTGTCGTTGGCGCCCTGCAAGCCCCGTTGATCATGGTCGTGCACAGGGTGCGCTCCTACACTAGGGCGCATTGCGGCTTCCACGAATGCGCGCTTCGCCCCTTGTATGAGCCGACCCTGTCGGCGACCGCAGGGCATCAGTGTGAGGTTAGCGCACTGCAAGCCCCGTAGATCACGGTCGCGCACAGCGTGCGCTCCTACACTTGAGCGCATTGCGGCTCAGACGAATTCGCGCTTCGCCCCTTGTAGGAGCCGACCCTGTCGGCGACCGCAGGGTATCAGTGTGTCGTTGGCGCGCTGCAAGCCCCGATGATCACGGTCGCGCACAGGGTGCGCTGCTACTCGGGGCCGATTCAGCCCTGGTGGCGCAGCGCTTCGATCGGATCCAGCCGCGCTGCCTTCTGTGCGGGGTAATAGCCGAAGAACAGGCCCGTAGCGACCGAGAAACCGGTTGCCATCAGGATCACTGCCGCGTCCAGCTGTACCGGCAGGGCGCCAAATCGCTCCGCCAGCAAGGCGCCACCAATGCCCAGCGCGATGCCGATCGCACCACCACCCAGCGAAATCAGCATGGCCTCGGCCAGAAACTGCTGCTGGATCTGGCGCGGGCCCGCACCAACCGCCATGCACAGGCCGATTTCGCGGATCCGCTCGGTCACCGAGACCAGCATGATGTTCATGATGCCGATGCCACCGACGATCAGCGAGATACTGGCCACCGCGCCCAGCAGCATGGACATCAGGCGGGTGGTCTGGGTTCGAGCTGCCACAATCTCGGTGAGGTTGCGCACGGTGAAATCATCATCGGCGCCCGGTGCAATGCGATGCCGCTGGCGCAATAGTTCGATCAGCTCCTGTTCCGCTGAAGCCAGGTCTTCGGCGCGCGATGTGCCGACGGTGATCTGGGCCAGCGTTCCCGGCGGCAGCGAGCCTGCGCCAGACAGGCGCCGTCGAGCCGTTTCCAGCGGGACGAAGATCACGTCGTCCATGTCGTTGCCCCAGCCACCCTGGCCGCGCGCCTTCAGCACACCGCCAACAGTAAAGGGCACGCGACCGACCCGGATGATGGCTCCCACCGGATCAGCATCGCCAAACAGCTGATCACGCACCGTCTGGCCGAGTATCACGACCTTGGCCGCCGAAGCCTCTTCACGCGCGCCGAAAAACTCGCCGAGGGCCATTTCCCAGCCGTTGATCGGAAAAAAGTCTGACTCGACGCCCTGCCATTGGGTCGACCAGTTCTGCTCCGCGTTGACCACCTGGGTGCCGCCACGCAACACGCCGGATACGTACTGCACCGCAGGCATTTCAGCGCGGATGGCATCCGCATCGGCATCGGTCAGCGAACTGATGCTGCCGGCGCCGCCGCGCACGCCACCACGGCTGCTGGAACCGCCGAAGATCTCGATGCGATTGCTGCCCAGGTTCGACAGCATGCCGTCGATCTGCGCCTGGGTGCCCTGCCCGACCGACACCATCACGATCACCGCAGCGATTCCGATGATCACGCCCAGCGCGGTTAGGATGCTGCGCAACCAGTTGCCGCGCAGCGCGAACACCGCGCTGCCCAGAACGTCCGCGAAACCCATCCTGCCCATCGCCTGTCCTGGCAGCAGGCGCTCGGGCGTTGATCCATCGGCACTCATCGCACTTCCTTCAGTTCGCCGTCGTGCATTGACACCACCCGGTCCGCGACTTCCGCAACCTGCGGATCGTGAGTGATCAGCACGATGGTATGCCCGATGGACTTGAGGCGTTGGAACAGGTCGAGAATTTCAGCGCCGGTCTTCGAGTCCAGTGCGCCGGTCGGCTCGTCGGCCAGGATCAGCGGCGGGTGATTGATCAGGGCACGGGCAATGGCGACGCGCTGCTGCTGGCCACCGGACATTTCACCCGGCGTATGCCCGCTTCGTCCAGCCAGCCCTACCTCGTCGAGTGCCGCTCGGGCGCGACGCAGGCGCTCAGGCTTGGCCACGCCAGCATAGGTCATGGGCATCATCACGTTCTCCAGCGCGCTCAGCCGCGAGAGCAGATTGAAGCCCTGAAACACGAAACCAATTTTCTCCAGGCGCAGTCGCGCCCGGCCGCTGGCATCCAGACCGGCGACGTCGGTGCCGTCGAGCAGGTAGGTTCCCGAACTGGGTGAGTCCAGGCAGCCAAGCAGGTTCATCAGGGTCGATTTGCCCGAACCCGAAGGCCCGATGATCGCCAGCAGCTGACCCGACGGAACCACAAGACTCACGTCACGCAGTGCCACCACTTCTGCCTCCGTGCCCGGCGAGTAGACCTTGCCGAGTCGTTCGATACGGATGAGAGGCGGCGAGGCCTCGCTCACTGCGCCAGTCCCAGGATCACTTCGTCGCCCTCGCCCAGTTCACCGCCCAGGATTTCCGTATGGGTCGCGTCAGACAGGCCCGCGCGCAGCGTCCTGGCGACCGCCTGGCCGCGCTCCAGCGTCCAGGCAGTAACGCGGCGCGCGCCGACAAATGTGGCAAGTTCAGTTTCAAACCGGGCCAACTGTTCTGCCGTCAGCGTGGCGCGAAAGCCGCCCAGCGATTCCTTCAGCATGCCCGCGACACGCTGCCGCATGGCTTCAGGGGAAGGCGCTGCGCGAACGCCGGCAGCCCCACCGGGCGCGCCCGCTGCGCCGCGTGAACCACGGCGCTGCGCCATGCGCTCACGCATGCCGGCCAGATCCTGCGCAAGGGCCGCCTGCTGGGTGGCTGACAACCCCAGCGGTTCGGCCAGCTTGGGCAGTTCGTCGGCCAGCCCGGCGAAGGGGCTGACGCGGGTCGACTCGACAGGCGCATCGGCGGGACGGAAGCGCAGCGCCGCATTCGGCAGGCGCAGGGCTTGCTCGCGACGATCGATCTCGATTTCGGCATTGGCCGTCATGCCGGGCAGCAGGCTAGTGTCTGCATTGTCGACACCCACAACTACCGGGTAGGTGATCACGTTGGCCAGATTGGTGGCCGACAGCCGGATCTGATCGACCACGCCGCGAAACTCGCGACCCTGGAACGCATCGACCGTGAAGCGCACGCTTTGGCCTTCGCGAATCTGACCGACATCGGTCTCGTCAATCGACAGGTCAATCTGCATCTGCTTGAGGTCTTCGGCGATCTGGAACAGCACCGGCGTCTGAAAGCTGGCTGCGACCGTCTGGCCGGGCTGCACGTTGCGCAGCAGCACCACGCCGTCGACCGGCGCGCGAATCACGGTGTAGGCGAGATCCAGTTCGGAGTTGGCCACCGCTGCCTCGCGCTGCTCGACCTGCGCTTCGGCCACCCTTATCGCTGCGTTGGCTGAGGCAATGCGAGCTCGAGCAGCATCGCGCTGGGCGAGCGAGGCATCGTAGTCGGTGCGCGAGATCAGGCCGCGTCCATAGACCGCGCTGAGACGTTCGAACTGCGCTTCGGCGTTCTTCAGATTGGCCTGAGCTTCGTCCAGGGACGCGCGTGCGGAGCTGAGATTGGCGCGCGCACTGGACAGATCGGCGCGCACCTGGGTGAGACGCGCCTCGAAGTTGGCCGGATCGATGCGGGCGATCACCTGATCACGTTCGACCTGATCGTTGAAGTCGACTTCAACTGCGAGAATCTGGCCTGAGACCTGCGAGCCGATCTCCACCGTCGAGAGTGCGCGCAGGCTGCCCGTGGCCGAAATGGATACGCGCAGCTCGCCTCGCTCGATTTTTGCCGTGCGGTACTCCGGCGATGACTCGGTCGCGCCGAACTGGCGATAGCCGAACACGACAAGCACCACGGCGAGCGCGACAAAGGCAAGATTTCTGAGTCGAAACAGCGAGCGGGTTTTGGACATGCGATTAGCAGGTTCCAGTTCGTGGTGCATGGAGATTCGCGGGGTCGGTACAGCCAATCCATGCTTCAACGAGCGAGTGGCTGATTTCCGTTGTCGTTCTCTCTGCCAGGCTGAAGCCCGGTTCAGGCTCCGAGCGGCTGCGGCGCAGGAAAGCGGATGGTGGCGCGGGTGCCCCTGCCCTGCTCGCTTTCCAGCGTCACCGGCCAGGCGAACCGTTCCGACAGGCGTCTGACGATGGTCAGGCCAACGCCCTGACCACTGCGCTTGCCATCGCCGCCGCGAAAGAAGGGCTCGAAGGCGCGTGCCAGTTCTTCCGCGCTCATGCCGATACCGGTGTCTTCCACCACCACCCGGTCAGTATCGACCTGCACGGTGACGCTGCCCTGCTCGGTATAAAGGCATGCGTTGCGCAGCAGATTCGAGAGGATCACCGCAAAAACGCGCGGCGAGCCATGCACTGAAAATCCGGTCACTGCTTCGACCCGCAGCTGTACGGGCTTGTCGACGCACAGGGTGCGCAGTTTGTCGACCTCCTCGGCAGCGACTTCCGCCACGTCGAAGTCCTCCTCTGGCAGCCCGGTATCGCCCTCGCGCGCCAGGATCAGGAAGGATTCGATCAATGCCTCCATGTCCAATGCAGCGCTCTTGATGCGCTTTACCGAGCGCTCGGCATAGGGTGCCAGTTCACCGTCCGCCGCCAGCAGGTCGCAGGCCATGCGAATGACGGTAAGCGGTGTACGCAACTCGTGGCTGGCATCGCGGGTGAAGTTGCGCTCGCGCTCCACGAAGCGTTCGATGCGCGAAGCGAAATCGTGCAATGCCAGGGCGAGCACCTGGGTTTCGCCCTCCACATCAACCGGCAGGTTGTCCGGATCGATGGCGGAGATCGCCGGCCGTTTTGGATCCCACTGACGGACAACATCAGCGAGCCAGATCACCGGGCTCACCGCACGCTTCGACACGCGATAGGTAAACCAGGCGATCACATAGATCACGATCAGCACCAACACCAACGGAACTGCGCCAAAGAAGAAGGCCAGCGCGTTCACCTGGCTTTGTGCGAACACCAGGAACAAGCGGCCCTGCGGCTGCTGATCGACGAAAACCAGTGCGCCGCCGTCCATTTTTGCCAGAGCGTGATAGCCGGGGTGCAGATCGCGCAGGGCCTCGGGCAACGTGGCCTGCGTTTCGCCCGGCAATAGCATGTATGCCTGCATGTTGTAGGTGTCAGGCAGGCTGGCACCCGGCTCGGCGTCCCACCGCTTCCAGTAGTGCGCTGCCTCGTCCACCAGCGCCTGCTGGATCAACACGTCCTTGAGGATGGCCGATGCGCCGTAAACGCCCAGCACGGTCGCGAAGCTGATCGCCGCTACCTGCAGGATGAAGGCGATCCAGATTTTGCGGCGCAGGCCGGAGGCGGGTTGCATAGGGTGGACCTGGTTGTATTGAAGTACTTTCGAGCTGAATGCGAGAAGCGAGATTCTTTGAATATCGAAAGCGTCGCACAATCGAATTGAGCCGGCGTGGTCTCCTTGGCGGGTCGAGATCCGATGCTCTCCACCCAAGGAGACGCTCCAAGTTTCATTCGTGGAGAGCCTGCTGTCCGTCTGTCGACCGACCTGCTCTCGGACCGTGAACTCAGGCAGTGGTTCGGCATCAAGTCCCTCTCCCTACGGGAGAGGGGTTGGGGAGAGGGGCGGACCGAGCGGAGGACAGATCGCCAGTCCTAATTCTCGATCAGGTTGCAGACCCTTGCCGCCTGATTCGGGCTCCATCGACACCCGGCCCTCACCCCCACCCCTCTCCCATGGGGAGAGGGGCTTCTAAATCGCGCAGGCCCGAGGTTCATGGTGCGTGAGCGGGTCTGTTGCAGGGCGGGTAGCAGACTCGCCATTAAACGGGTTTGTGGGAGCCCTTGAGATGTGAGCATCCGCTCATGACCCGCCCAACCAATATGTGTGCCTGCCGACGGGTCAAGCTTCAGGTGTGAGCGCCCCCGAATCAACCCGCCTCGCGCATCGCCGGTTCCGACTCCAGTTCCGCAAGGCGATAACCAGCGCTGTGGATGGTGTGCAGCAACTGGCGCTGGAAGGGCTTGTCGATCGATTTGCGCAGGTTGTAAAGGTGGCTGCGCAGGGTGTCGGAATCGGGCAGTGCGTCGCCCCAGATCTCGCGCTCGATGTCGCGCCGGCTGACCACACGCGGCGATTCGCGCATCAGGATGGTGAGCAGCTTCAGGCCGATTGGCGATACAGTCAGTTCGCGTCCAGTGCGGGTCACACGCAAGGTGGCCGTATCCAGCACCAGGTCGCCAACCTTCAACACTTCGGTGCTTACCTGGCGGCGGTCGCGGCGGATCAGGGCACGGATACGCGCTTCCAGTTCCTGGATTGCGAAGGGCTTGACCAGATAGTCGTCGCCACCGGCCTCAAGACCGCGGACCTTGTCGTCCAGCGTGTCGCGCGCGGTCAGCATCAGCACGGGCGTCGACACTTTGGCCTCGGCACGCAACCGGCGGCAGACTTCCAGGCCATCCATACGCGGCAGCATCAGATCCAGCACGATCACGTCGTAGCTGTTTTCACCCGCCAGGCGATAGCCATCGGCACCGTCGGCCGCGTAATCCACTCCGAAGCCGCGACGCTCCAGATACTCGCCGACCATCTCAGAAATATTGCGATTGTCCTCGATCAGCAGCACCAGACCAGCACTCTCTTCACGCGACTTCATGGATCACTCCTCAGGGGTCATTTCACCGATGTGAAGATCATCTGTGAAGAGGTGTGATGTGGGCGTGAACTCATCCCGGTCAAGGATGAAGCATCCTGATCGGTATCGGGCATCCTACTGATTGACGTGCCGGTAACCGGCGCGGTCCTGTAGGGAACCAATCCGCGGTTTTCGCCATCCTCACCCCAGCTGGCTGACCCGCCCCGAAAGACTTCCAAGGCGGGCCAGCTGACGCATCAGGGCGAGCAGGGATCGTTGGTAATGGCGCCGTTGCAACGCTGACTATCGTTGTTGCCGCTGGAGAAACTGCAGGTCGTGGCGCGGGTTGCCGCTTCTTCGGCAAAGGTCATGGTCAGGCTCGCCGCATCGGCGACCGAGGTAAAGCTGACCCCGGTAGCTTCGGTCGCAAAACCGTTGTTGGTCGGGGCTCCCACCGTGCCACCAGTAACCGATTGCAGTGCGAAGTTGCGGCAAACCGGGAAATTGTTGTTGCAGGACACGCTGGCGGGGCTGCCGGCGCCGGAATTGGTACAGGTCAGCGAGTATTGAGCGGAATCGAGGAAATTGTAGTTCCGCACCGAAAGCGCGATCGCACCACCGATGTTGGTCGTCGAACAGGAGTACGGATTCGGTCGCGATCCACCCGAAGTCGCGTGGTTACAGATGTTTCCTGAAACCGCGGGATCAAACAGAATGGCCGGCAGGCGGTTTGCCGAAATGGACAGTGGATAGCCTGCGATCGTGATTCCGAAGGTGCCTGCCGTTCCACCGGGGCCGGGCCCACTGCTGCCGGTGATCAGGAACGGCTGCGCATCCCCCAGGACTACTTCATCGTTGATTTCGTTCAGGATCAATGCCACGCCCGCGTTGGAGTTCATGATCGACGCAGCGCCCTGCTGAGTGGTTCCAGCAGTTGCGGCGACAGACGCCACGCGGCCACGCACCGGATCAGTCGAGGTAAGGCTCTGGCGGAAGTCATTGTTGGTGACGACGATCTGGTTGCCAACGGCTGGCGTCCAGTTGCTCAGCTCAGTCAGGTTGATCGAAGTAAAGGGAACGCGACGCAGCACGCAACCTTCCAGTGCCGAGCCCTGGCAATTGGTAAGCGTCTTGGCATTGTTGATCGAGGTGATCGCATCAGCTTCGAGGAAGTCGATGTACAGCCCGCGGCTGTGCAGCCACTTGAAGTCGCCACTTGCCTCGAGCTGAATCTGCAGCGGTTCGTTGATGTTGTACTGGATCTCGTAGCCGTCAACTGTCAAATCGGCGGGCAGGGTGTTGTAGCCCGTCCCGCTGACCATGCGGTCACCCAGGTAGCGCAGCACGAAGCTCTCATAATTGCCCGAGGCCGTCGTGCTGGGTGGCGGCAAATCACCATCATCGGCCGTTGCCAGCAGGTTGAAGTAGTCGTTGCTCATGTCAGCCGCGGTATGCACGATGCCGTCCACCCGGATCATGCGACAGGCTTCGGTGTAGGTACCCGTGTGATTGTGCGATGCACGACGCGGGGAGAACTTCGGGCCAGAGAAACCGCTGTCGTGGTGATCGCGGCAGCAGGCTGTGCAGTGCGAACTCTGCGGAGGCGCATTCCCACCGCCCGGGTTGTGCACGGCCGGCGGCGCAACGGTGGTCAATTCCGGCGCAACATAATGAGTTCCATTCCAGAACGTGGGACGGTAGCCGTTACCGGTACCGGTCGTCTTGTCACAGGTGCAACCAACCACGATGGTCTCGACCCGCGCCTGGACCTGCGCCAGGTCGGAGCTGATGCCCTGATAGGTGAGCACCTCGAAGCGGGTCTCGATCACGGCCTGGTTGTTGCCTTGACCGGCAACCTCCGGGCGCGGATTCGTGGCGGCGGTGTCGGTTCCGTCGCCAATCGCGATGGGAATGACGCCAGGAATATTCTCGGGATTGTTGATCAGCACGCGTGGCGACCGCGCCCCGACGCGGGTAACCGAGGTGGCGGGCAGGCCGCTGCCCGGGCTGACTGAGCTCAGGCTGTCGGTAACCCGTACGGTGCGGTTTCCGCCCTGCGCATCGGCCCAGGAAACGGCAACTTCAATACGCTTGAACTCCACGCCAGACGCCCATTGCGGCGCTGCACCTGCAGCACCCATTGCCGGCAGGCTGCCATTGGCTGTGCTGGCAACCGCTACGAAGGCATCGGAAACCCGATCATAGGCGTAGCGCTGCACGGTGGTTCGACGGGTGTAGTCGACACCGCTGATCGTGCCACCCAGATCGGCCGTGGTTTCGGTGGTACCAGTGAGTCCATGGTAGTTGTCGCCAAAGGAGCGCATGCGCTCCAGGCGATCTTCTGCCAGCGACAGCGCACCGGCGCGGGCCTTGGCTTCCGCCGACGACCGCACCAGGCTGGCCTGCAGCGCACCCAGCGCCAGCAGGCCGACGGAAAGCACGACGACAGCGATCAGCACTTCGATCAGGCTGAAGCCTGCGCGACGGCGGTTGAAGAGAACGGGTGATGTGATGTGTGCCATGGCTCAAATCTCCTCAGAAGCCGCTGCGAGCGTCGAGCCAGCTGCCCGGCACGCGACCAAAACGGGTGAATGCGGGCGACGAGTTGATCGCGTTGGCGATCTCTGCCGAAAACACGATGCTGGGGGTACCACCCATGTCGACCGTACCTTCCACGATGGCCATACCATAGATCTGTGGACTACCAGTCGCCTTGAGTTCGGCGGTGCTGTCGGAAGAACGCAGGTAGAGCATGCCGAAAATGATGCCGTTGGCGTTGAGCTGCAGGTCGCCTTCAATCACCAGCACCACCGGCGCTTCAGGCGACCCGACCTGCCCACTGATTGAGCAGCCGCCTGTGTTGTTCCAGAACAGGCCGGTACTGCTGGCGCTCAAGCCAGTGCAATCCGGGATCTTCTCGGCACCCAGATCGTGCAATGCAATCTTGGCGCAGTCTCCACCGTACTCGGCAGGCCCTGTGCAGGTTGTGCTGACATTGGTCGCGCCTTCGGCAACGACGTCCGCATTGAAGATTACCTCGAACAGCGAGTCATCCAGCGGATCAGCCGGGTCATCCCAGGGCTCACGGGGGAAATAGGTGATGTCCGGCAATTCGCCTTCGCCACCATCGACATCGAGGATATCGATGCTTTCCCTGGTTTCGCTGCCCGAATGACCCGACAAACCGCCCGCACCCAGCCCCGGGCAGCCGCAGTCGTTGTTGAACGGGCAGTGGGTCAGCAGGTCGGTAATCGGCCGGCCCTCCAGAAACTCACCAACATGGCAGGTGATGACGCTACCAATGCCGCCACCACCGACCGCGGGGCACAGCGGATCGACAGCGCCACTCGTCCCCGACTCGATATCGACGGGACAGGGCGACCAGATCGAAGCGGGAACACCCCAGCCGCCCGCATTGGGATTCGCAACCAGCTGCGCATTGCCAAGGCCCATCACCGTGCCGGACGCCACCAGGGGCACCGTGGCGGCCCCGCCGATCATGCGATAGGTGGCCAGGGTTTCCTTGACCTCGGCGGCCGCGGACTCACCGACGATCGCCGCGTTCGATACCAGGGTGACCGCGATGCGATTGTCTTCGTCTGCCGGTTCCAGGGCGCAGACCGGGTTGGCCGGGTCGCTCATGTCCATGCGGCACATGGTGGCGGAAACGTTGACCGTCATCGGCGTGGTCGCGTTGCCCAGTGACACCGCCGTCAACTGGGCGCCAGCCGGCATGATGGCCGCATAGTCAACATTGGTGCTGCCATTGAACTGATAGCGATACATGGCGGCACGACGGGTGGCATCACGTTCTGCTTCACAGGGGTCTACCTGTCCGGTAGGCCCTGCAGTGGAGCACGGCACCCAGCGGAGCGAGGCGGCGACCAGCCAGCCGCCAGCATCTTCGTCCTCGTTGATGCGCGCGAGATTCGCCTTGAAAAACTCACCGGCAAGGTTCAGCCCCGCCTCGGCCGAGGCCTCTGCCAGCTTGGCACGGTTCTCGTTGGTGGTAGTGCGCTGGTCGAAAACGCCGACCGAAGTCGCAAACAGCACCACGATGGACAGGATGCCCAGCAGCAGCAGGGCCATGATCAGCGTGGTCAAACCGCGCTGTGCCCGCACTGGAGAGAATCGGCGATACCGTGTGGATTTCATGGCGTGGGTCTCGCAAGAAACTGAAAGGGTGTGTAGCGGGAAATGACTCATGAGCCAGGCAACTGCGAACATTCGTCATCGTCCCCGCGGATGCAGTCGGCGCGCACCCGTACGCTGGCCTGCGCGGTTCGCACGAAATCGGCGGCGTCCCGGCCTACGCGCGGAACGCCGGTGATATCGACCAGGATGCGACGGACTACGGCTGTGCCTGCGGGCGCGGCTCCGGCACACGTGTGATTGGCGGCATTGTCGGCCCAGCAGAAACGCAGCGTGGTGACATCGGTGACAACAGGATCCGAAAGGTCCAGCCAACCGCCGTCCGCGCCGCAGGTTGGATCGGTGGCGCCACCAGGGTGGTACTGAATCCGCCCAACACCGTTGGCGACGAAACGGCGCAGGCCCTTGGTTTCGCCGTCGTCAAGCTGATTGGCTGTGCCGCCTTCCGCATCGTAGGCGAAGATGACGCACTGCTGGTCGCCACTGATGAATACCTGGTCGAGCGGTGATTCCAGCGTGGTGCCGCGCCCGACCCGCCCGATGGCGTCCTCGTTGTAGCCTGCGCGACGCAGCTCGCGGGTTACCAGGCCCATCACGGTGCGAAGTTCCTGTTGAAGGCGCGTGGCGCGCACGTTCTCCGAGTTGCTTTGCATCGATGCCAGGGTAAAGGAGAGCACAGCGCCGACCACGATCAGGCCGGCAACCATGGCGACCATCATTTCGACCAGGCTGAAACCTGCTGAACTGCGGTGAGAAGCGAAGCTGAAAGGACGTTTCATGGTCAGCATGCTCCGTAGCCTGGTACCGCGTATCCCGATGGCGAACAGATCGAACCACGGCCCAGCACATTCACGTTGAAGCGAAGCTGGTAGCTGCCGGCCTGCAGGGTGACTGAGCCAGCCGAGTTCAGGTCTGCCAAAGTGCCGCGTTTCGGATCGATCTCGACCACGCCCGCATTACCCATGCTCGGGGCAACGGCGACGGTCACCCCTGTCGGCAGGCGCGCCGCGATGGTGTTGAAATCGATTTCGAGTGTCTGGTTGTTCTTGATTGCGTCGTTACGACGCTCGGCCAGCAGGGCCATGTATTCCTCGGCACCGCCCTGCAGCGACTGGCGCTGACGGAGGTCGAGGAAGGCCGGCGCCGCCATGCTCATGCCGATGGCGAACACCACCAGGGCCACCATCAGTTCAACCAGACTGAAGCCGCGGGCTGACCGGGTGCCTGTGCTTGTTATGGATTTCATGCGCGACTCCGTCGCAGACGACTGGTGATGCTAGGATCCTAACGTGTTGCAGGCGTCGGCCATACCACCTGACGACGGGCGGCACATGCATTGGGATGGACGGCACTTTTTGCCCTACAGCGGCATATAGCATCTGTATTCAGTACTTTTCAGGAGATCTGCAATGCATCGTCTACGGGGATTTACACTGATCGAATTGATGGTGGTTGTGGCAGCCGTTGCCATTCTGGCGGCAATTGCCTACCCCAACTTCCTCGAACAGACGCGCAAGAGCCGGCGCGCCGACGCCACTTCGGGCCTTCAGGAAATCGCCTTGCGCCAGGAGCGCTGGCGGTCGAACAATCCGGCCTACGGCACGGCGGCCGAGATCGGTGGCATACCCACCTCGCCTTATTACACCTTTCGTGTGACCAACAATACGGCGACCACGTATACGGCCACGGCCACGCGAGCCGGCAATCAGACCGGGGACGCAACGTGTGGAGACTTCACCTATACCTTCAATGCCGGCACGGTAACGCGCACTGCAGCCAATCCAAGCTGCTGGAACTAGTCGCGACCCTGAAGCTGTGAGCGAGTAGCTGGGACGATACGGCAGCATTGGTTTTGCCCCTGTGTGGCTTGAGGCAAGCTACTCAGACTTCCAGGGCTTCCAGAATGGCCATGTCGGCTCCGCCGCGGCGCGGCTTGAGCCGACCTACCCAAGCTCGCCAGATGGACATCACGGCTGCGCCGCTGGACTGATCTGGCTGACCTGCGCAGATCATGCGGCCGGTGTAGGTCGGATCAAGCGCCGCCGTTCGGCCCGGATAGGCGACCATGAATGGCGGCGCGGATCCGACATGCGAGCTCTTCCAGGCACGCGGTTGCAGGCTTGAGGCAAGTTGCGTTGCGGGTCTGGGCTGACTAGGCAACCACCTGATAACAAGGCTTGTACTCGCCGCTCATCTTCATCCTGCGCTGAGCCACGAAGGCCTTCAGCAGTTCATCAAGTGCGGCCATTATTTCGCTGTCACCGTCGATCTTGAACGGACCATGCGCCTCGATTCGGCGCATGCCGTCTTCTTTCACGTTGCCCGCCACAATGCCCGAGAACGCGCGCCGCAGCGCAGCCGCCAATGCATGCGCCGGCTGATTGCGTTGCAGGTTGAGACTGGCCATGTTCTCGTGGCTGGGAGTGAAGGGAAGCTGCAGGTCGCGCTGAATCTTCAGGCCCCAATTGAAGAAGAACGCGTCCTTGCTGTCGAGGCGATGCTCGCGCACGCGCTCGATGCCGCGAACCATGTGGCGCGCAACCTTCGAAGGATCGTTGACGATGATCTCGTAGTGTTGGGCTACGTCATCGCCCAGCGCGAGGCGCAGGAAGCGGTCGATCTGCTCGAAATAGGCAGCCGAGTCACGCGGCCCGGTGAAGATCAGCGGGAACGGCATGCTGGCATTGTCCGGATGCAGCAGGATGCCAAGCATGTAGAGGATTTCTTCCGCCGTACCCACGCCGCCAGGAAACACGATGATGCCGTGGCCAGTGCGAACAAAGGCTTCGAGACGCTTCTCGATGTCCGGCATGATCACCAGGTGGTTGACGATCGGATTGGGCGACTCGGCCGCGATGATGCCCGGCTCGGTGATGCCGATATAGCGGTTCTCGAAGCGGCGCTGCTTGGCATGCGCGATGGTCGCGCCCTTCATCGGCCCCTTCATCGCGCCCGGACCACAGCCGGTACAGATATCCAAACCGCGCAGGCCCAACTCGTAGCCAACCGTCTTGGTGTATTCGTATTCCGGACGGGAAATCGAGTGGCCGCCCCAGCAGACCACCAGGTTCGGCTCGACGTGCGGCCAGAGCACCCGCGCATTGCGCAGGATCTCGAACACCGCATTGGTCATGCCTGACGACTCGCTGAGGTTGAACAGCCCGGTGTCTTCCACCTCGGTGCAGATGTAGGCGATATCGCGCACCACGGCGAACAGCAATTGCGCTACGCCAGCGATGATCTGGCCATCGACAAAGGCTTCGGCCGGGGCGTTGATCAGCTCCAGCTTGATGCCACGATCCTGTTGCAGCACCTGCACGTCGTAATCCGGAAAGCGCTCCTGCGCGGCGCGCGGGTCATCCGAAGCGCTGCCCGAGGTCAGCACCGCAAGGGTGCAGCGTCGCAGCAGCTCATGCATGCCGCCGATGGTGGCATCGCGCAGCCGGCTCACCTCGTCGCGGGAAAGCACATCCAGTCCGCCGCGGGGCGCGATGCGGGCATTGACGGTGGCGGGACGACTTGCGGTCTGGTTCATGCGGCATTGGCTGTCTGAAGGGTTGGGGAAAATAGCACGGACCGGTGGTGGTCGGGCACCGGGGCGCGGGCCCGAGCGAGTGAGACGTCATCGAAAAGCGGCTCAAACCGCGAAATGAGAGCCCCGGCGATGTTGCTGTCGGTGAGGATGCCAAGGCCGATAAGCAGCGGCCCTCATCCGGCAATCGCGGGGCTTCCTCTCCCGCTAGCGGGTAAGCGGCGCGCTTGCGCCGCCGACATCGGCTGCGCAAGCGGAGGGAGTCAACCTATCCATTCCCTCTTTGGGGCGTGAATACTGACCATTAGTCTTTGAGTGAGCGCTTCGCTCGCACCCTCATCCGGCGCTGCGCGCCACCTTCTCCCAGTGGGAGAAGGGTCCAGGTCGCAGGCCTTGAATCAGGCAGCTTCCTGACTGTGCAGCACTTCGGCAACCATGGCTTCGATGCCGGCCAGATCAGGAATCATTGCCGGGTCATCGCGCAGCAGCACGTTCCTCAATACGCCAGGGCGAAGTTCGCCGTCCTCGCTGTCCAGCAACAGATCGGGAGATACCGTGGTGAGGCGTGGGAAGCCCTGCGTCAGCAGACAGGTGAATGGCACCTTCGGAACGCCTCCCAGACCCTTCAGAACGGCCACCTTGGCGCCCAGTTCGCCCTCGGTGTTGGCGAGGCCGGCAAGCCGCGCAAACGAAATCAGCGGCAGCCGCCAACCACGCCAACGCAGGCGTCCAAGAATCCATGCGGGTGCACCGGGGATCGGCTCCGGTTCGGCGTAGGTGATTACCTCGGCCACGGTGGCGTTGGGCAGCAGAAGTCTGCCATTTGCGACGGTCATTACCACGCCGCGGATATCGGCCTGTGTCTGGGGCTGGGCCACGTTGATTCCTTAAACCGGGTTACCGAAACGGGCGATACAGTGCCGGGCAAGTTCGCGCGGACTGCCAGTAAACTCTGAAAGCCCTCGACTGCGAATCCCGTCAACCATCGAACTCACGACGCAGCTTGAGGCTTCCTGGACCCATACTTCGCCACCGCGCGAAACCATATAGGCCGCGCCTTCGATGGCGTCGCCAGCCATGCCGCTGAAAATGATGGCGGAAGCCTGCGCACCGAAGGTGTCGGCTACGTCGCGCAGCACAAGGTCGATGGACGGACTGTAGGCGGGCTTGACCTCGAACTCCTCAAGCCGCAGGTTTCCCTGCCGATCGATTCGCGCACGCTCGCCGGTTCCCAGCACCAGGATTTCGCCGTGGCCAATGCGCGCGCCGTCAGTCGGCAAGCGCACGGGAAGTTGCGAAACCTTCTGAAGCTGTTCGGCGAGACGCTCGAAAAAGCCCGAATCGAGGTGCTGGGCCAGAAGGAACATGGCAGGGAAGTTGGCCGGCAGCTCGGCGAGAAAGCTGCGCAATGCATCCGGACCACCAATCGACGCGCCGAGCACGATCACGCGAAATATTTCGCTGTTTCCTGCATCAGGCGCTTCACTGGCGACCTGGGTCGCACCCTCCGAGGCTTCGCTCGCGCTCGCCGGGTCGCGCTGGCTCCATATGGAGTCGGACGTCTCCTCGGGCAGTGGCTCGAGGCTCAGGTCCAGGCTCCCAAAGTCGTACTCTGCCTTTGCACCGGCCGATGCCTTTGCAGCCTGCGCCTGAGCAACCGGTTGCACCTCGTCGCTCATCGGCTCCAGTGACAGGCCACCGAGATCAAAACTGCGTACGGCACTTGCTGCCGGAGCCGCAACCGGAGTCGGGTTCTTGGCTGCCGGGGGTTCCACGGCTGCAGGCGTTGCCGCAGGCTCCGGCTCGTCTTCCAGGGAGAGGAAATCGAAATCTCCGGCCGAGTCGCTGATGACGTTGTCGGTGCTGGCAGACTGTGCATCAAACTGCGCCGCCAGCGCGACAAGGTCCGCATCTTCGTCCAGATTGGCGACAGCCTCGTCTTCCAGACTCAGGTCGGCAATGCTCAGGTCAGCGTTGCCGTCGAGGTTGAACCCTGCGAG
Organism: Lysobacterales bacterium; assembly: GCA_038257155.1. Classification (GTDB taxonomy): domain Bacteria; phylum Pseudomonadota; class Gammaproteobacteria; order Xanthomonadales; family Xanthomonadaceae; genus JANJTY01. The sequence continues at coordinate 28,396 of JBBSJP010000021.1, forward strand.
TGCCTCGTCCAGGACGCTCGACTCATCCGAGCTGAGCGATTCATCCGCGATGCTTTCCTCTACTGGCAACTCGTCGCTGGAGCCGCCACTGGCAATCTCGCTGTGACCCTGCAAGGCGGACTCGAGCACGCTTGGGTCAAACTCGAAATCTATCGCGGCGTCAACATCGGGGGCCGCATCGGGAACCTTGGCTCCGTGCACTTCAGGCTTGAGGTCTGTCTCGACCATGGCGCCTTCGATCTCACCCAGATCGATGCTGAAATCCTCGAGCGAATCCTCCAGCACCAGATCACCCGATTCGAGCGCATGGCTCAAGGCGCCCGCAAACGCATCCTCGGTCTCACTGATTTCGAGACGAGGCTCACTGGGGACAAGATCAGCGGAGTCCAGCGCTTCCTGCGCAAAGCCTTCGATCGATACGTCACCGACCATTTGTGCCGGCGTCAGCGGAGCACCTGGAGTCGGGAGGATGTTCAGATCCGGCAGGGCTTCCGCACCTTCGGGCCGTGGCGGATTGATGCTGTTGTGCCCGAGCAGCTTGGCGGCAAGGTGTCTGGCCCAGCGCGCACGATCCCAACCTGAAAGCTGCGAACTCACGTCGGCCTCGTTGAAGACCACACGCACGGAGGGGTCATCGAACAGCGGCTGGAGGTGATCGAAAGCATCTTCGAGACCTGGCTCGAGATTCACCAGCACCACCTGGGGTTGTCCTGCAGCCAGAGCTGCGATGTCGACTGCCGCGGGATCGGCCTCCATGACGACCGATGCCCCCAGCTCGTCGAGCGCAACGCGCAGTTGGGCGCGGGCCTCATCGGCCCGTCCTAGCAATGCGACCGAGATGGCGCGCTCAGCCACCGCCGCCACGTCCCACCTGCAGGATTTCCTGGACGTTCCGCATCAGCTCATTCTCCTGGTACGGCTTGCCGAGGTAGCGATCAACACCGATTTCGAAAGCGCGCTGGCGGTGTTTATCGCCCGTGCGCGAGGTGATCATGATGATCGGTATGCCCTTGAGGCGCGCATCATTGCGCATGTGGGTGGCCAGTTCGTAGCCATCCATGCGCGGCATCTCGATATCCAGCAGCATCACGTCCGGCACGCGTTCCTGCAGCTTCTCGATTGCGTCGACGCCGTCCTTCGCGGTGAGCACCTCGTAGTTCTGACGCTCCAGGACGCGGCTGGTGACCTTGCGCATGGTGATCGAATCGTCGACCACCATGACCAGCGGTACACGGCGTGCTTCGACCACCTCCTGCACCCGCGCCGGAGCATCGCCGCTGAGCTTGAGCGCCGCCGAACGGCGCACCAGCGGGGTAACGTCGAGAATCACCACGACACCGCCGTCGCCCATGATGGTGGCACCGAAAATGCCAGGCACCGAACTGACCTGCGGACCGGTGGGCTTGACCACGATCTCGCGGCTTCCGACGACACTGTCGACGCAGATCGCTGCACGCAAGTCGCCGGACCGCGCGAGCAGCAGCGGAATCTGCAAACTCTCGTCGGCACGCGCGTGGCTCTGACCCAGCAGCAGGCCGAGATCGTAGATCGCGTAGTCTTCTCCCGCGTACTCGAAGCTCGGATGCTCGGTTTGCAGCTGCTTTTCCAGGGTTTCACGAGCGATGCGCGCGACGCCCTGTACCGATGCAATCGGCACCGCGTATAGCGTCTCGTTCATGTTGACCAGGACAGCCTGCGTTACCGCCAGGGTGAATGGCAGGCGGACCGTGAAGGTTGAACCCTTGCCGCGCTCCGAATCGATGAAGAGCTGGCCACCGAGCTGCTTGATCTCGTTGTTGACGACGTCCATGCCGACGCCGCGTCCCGCGATCTTGCTGACGCTTTCGGCGGTGGAGAAGCCGGTTTCCAGCACGAAGCCGAACATGTCGCGATCGGATAGCTCCGCGTCGGGCTTCAGCAGCCCGCGCTGGATGGCCTTGCGGCGAATCGCATCGCGATCCATGCCGCGTCCATCGTCGCTGACCCGAATCACTACTTCGGAGGCTTCGCGACTGATCGCGATTCGGACGTGGCCCTCTTCCGACTTGCCAGCCTTGAGTCGGTCTTCGGGCTGCTCCAGACCGTGCGCCAACGCGTTGCGCAGCATGTGCTCCAGCGGGGCCGTCATGCGATCCAGCACGCTGCGATCCATTTCGCCCTGCGCGCCTTCAACCCTCAACTGGGCCTTCTTGCCCAACTCTCCGGCGGTCTGGCGAATGATGCGTCGCAGGCGAGGCACGAGCGACTCGAACTGCACCATGCGCGTGCGCATGAGGCCTTCCTGCAGGTCCGAGCTGACTCGCGACTGCTGCAGCAGCAGGGTTTCGTACTGCCTGGTCAGATCGTCCAGGGTGTGCTGCAGGTTGACAAGGTCGGCTGCAGATTCCGACAGTGCGCGCGACAATTGCTGGAGGGTCGAGAACCGATCCAGTTCGAGCGGATCGAAACTCTCGTCACTGACGTCAGCTTCACGCTGGTAGCGCGCGATGATCTGCGCCTCGGTTTCGATCTCCAGACGACGCAACTGCTCACGCAGGCGCGTAGTGGTCTGATCCATTTCAACCAGGGCCGCGCGGAACGAACCGAGCTGTTGCTCGAGGCGCGCGCGATAGATGGCGACTTCGCCGGCGTAATTGACCAGTCGGTCGAGCAGGTCTGCACGAATGCGGATCTGCTCCTGTGGCGCGCGCACGCCCACGTCCGCAACGTCGTCGTCTTCCGCCATCCGGTCCATGCCGGTGAGCTGGGTCGCAAGGGCGGAGCGTTCCGACGGAGCCTCACTGATCTCGGCTGGCGCTTCGACCATTGCATCCTGGACTGACGTTTCCAAGGCGTCGGTGTCGACCGCAGTGGGCAGCACAACGGTTTCACCGCGCGCCAGTGCCTCGATTCGACCGATCATCGAAACCGGCATGGCAATCGCGTGGCGTTTGGACACGCGCGTCACCATGGAATGCAGGCGATCAAACGAGCGCTCGAGAACCTCCACGCCCTCGCGACTCAATTCGCGACGCCCTTCGGCCACCATTTCGAGCAGCGATTCCATGGCGTGACCGAGATCGCCGATCGGCGCCAGTCCTGCCATGCGTGCACCGCCCTTCAGGGTGTGCAGATCTCGCTGCAGGCCAACCACCAGCTCTCGATCGCCCGGGCTGTCGCGCAACTGCGCCATCATTCCGTCGGAGTGATCGAGAATGTCGCCACCCTCCTCCAGGAAGATGTCGAGCAGTTCGTCGTCGAGATCCGCAATATCGAGGGTTCCCTCGGGATCCGGATCTTCCTTGCTGAAGTCGAACTGGCCAATCGCAGCGCTCGGCTCGAATTCTGCAAGTTCGGCTGCGGGAGACGCTTCGGCCGGCTCGTCTTCAGCCACCACTTCAGCTGGCTGCTCGCTGGATGCACGACTGGCCTCCTCTTCAGCGAACAGGGCGGCGAGCTCAGCCTCTTCCTCGGCGCTGTACGCGCCGGCAACGGCGTCCTGCGACGTGGAGGCATCGAACTCGGCAGCGGACCCGGCCACTTCGGCTTCGCTGGTTTCGGTCTCGACGTACTCGGTTTCGACGGCTTCGGCTTCGACAGACTCGACACCGGCCTCTTCGACCAGTTCGGAATCGACAGCTTCGCCTTCCAGGGCGCCGACTTCAGCATCCTCTGCTTCGGACGCCTCCGCTTCGATGGCTTCGGATTCGATCGTTTCAGTCGCGCCTGCGTCGGCATAGCTTGCTTCTGATTCGCCAGCTTCAGCTTCGGCGGTTTCAGCTTCGCCGACTTCGACTTCCGACGCTTCGGCTTCGGCTTCGGCTTCAGCTTCGACAGCTTCAGGTTCGACAGCCTCAGCTTCGATCGCTTCGTCTTCTGCAGTTTCGGCTTCGATGAGCTCAGCCTCGATTGCTTCGACGTCGACAACCTCCATTTCAATCGCATCGGACCGGGCATCAGACAGCTCTGCCGTCGCGCTGTCTGCTTCCAGGCCTGCCATAGCAGCAGCAAGAGCCTCTGCTTCGACAGACTCGTCCGTTAGGCCATCGAACGCCGGAAGCTGATCATTGCCGATCTCCGGCACAAGTTCAGCTGCGCCTTCATCCGCTTCGGCGCTGTCTTCCAGCGTGTCGCGTCCGCCCGTGTCGGTTACGTCCGAAATCGTTTCTCTCAGGTCCTGCTCGGCCGCCTCGCTATCAGCGATCGATTCAACCACGTCGCCACTGATGGATTCGTCCAGCGTCGTGAATTTGGATTCCAGATCAAGCACTTCGTCAGAATCCGACAGGGTCGGCGCCGCAGCGTCTTCGTCTTCCAGCGCAACAATTTCGAAATCGAACTCATCCACCGCTTCCAGCACGGCTGCTTCATCCAGCACCGCTTGTGGAGGAAGCTCGAGCAGTTCACGTTCGAACTCGTCATCGGCAGCCTGCAAAGGCGTCGCATCAGTGACGTCGACAAAGCTCGCCTCAGCCTCGCTGATTTCCTCAAGGCTGATAGCCTCCAGCGGCTCCGACAGAGCTTCGGATGCTTGGGAAGCCTGCGTAGTTTCGACATCCCCCGTTTCGAGCTGCAGGTCGCTTTCGCTGAGATCCAGGACGAACGCGTCCTCCGGGGCCGCAACGTCGGACGACACTTCACTCACTGTGGTATCGAAGATGTCGGTTTCGGCTTCGGATTTGACATTATCGAACGCTTCCAGAAGCTCATCCGTAGATGTGGGTTCCACCGTTCCGGCGATCTGCTCCAGCTCGGCTGGCAGATCGACCATGTCGAGCTCTTCGAAGAACAGGCTGTCGCCTTCCAGCGCCTGGGTTAGCTCAGCCGACTGCAGTTCAATTCCATCGGCATCCTGCTGCAATTCGGACTCGCTGGGCGGCGCACCATCGATGGTTTCGGCAAACAGGGGGAACTCGTCGGCGATGGCAGCCTCGTTCAGCTCGATGTCCTGGCTCGTCACTTCCCCGAGCTCGGCGACTTCCATTGATTCCGTGGCGGGAGCAGTCTCCACGACGGTCGATAGCGTCTCCGGCACCGCGAAGTCAGTGGTGACCTCAAGTTCAGTCTCGTCAACCTGGTACAGCGGAATGGACGAACCGGTCGGCTCGGGCAATGCATCGCGCTCGGCAGTGATCGCTTGCGCCAGCGCATCGAGGTCAGGCATGACCGGCCGCACGGCCTCCAGCTGCAGCATGACCGCTCGAATCGCGTCGGCAGCCTCGGCCACCAGTGCAAGTCCGGCGCCCGATGGCCTGGCGCGCTGCGCCATCAGGCGCTTGATGTAGCCCTCGAGTGGACTGACCACCTCCGAGATGACCGGAACTTCGGTCATCGCAAAAGCGCCGTTCATCGTGTGCACACTGCGCAGCAAAGTGTCGGTAACCGGGATCGGACCTCCGGCACATGCGCGAACGTAACCGTCAACCGACTCCAGATGGCCGGAAACTTCGGCTTTCAGAATTTCGAACAAGACCGGGTCGATCAGCGGCGGCGGTGCTTCGCTGATGAACTCCTGCGCGACCTCGCCCGGTTCGGCCTCGACGGGCACGCTGCCTTGCTCCGGCGCCGCTTCGGTTTCGAGCTCGTCGACAACGGGTGAAGTCTCGACTTCCAGCGCTTGTGGCGTTGCTGCGGAAGCAGGTACGTACCAGGCTTCCTCGCCATCGATGAGGCGATCAGCCACTGCCTTGATGTTTTCGATCGCCTCCAGGTCGACCCCGCCATCGCCACGCAGCGCAGCCAACAGGGTCGGCAATTGCGCGTGCGCGTGATCGAGCAGCGCAAGTACCGCGGCGCCTGGCTTGAGGGTCTTGTCGAGGACCCGATTGAGCATGTTCTCGACTTTCCAGCTGAACTCGCCCAGGGTCATCGCACCAACCAGGCGACCACTGCCCTTCAGGGTGTGGAATACGCGGCGGATCGGCTTGAGATTCTCGACAGCATCAAGGTTGGCCTTCCAGGCCGGCAGCAGTTCATCAAGATTGGCGATTTCCTCTTGCACTTCCTCGACGAACACTTCGCGGATCTCTTCGTCGATCTCGTCCGAGGTTCCTTCGAAGCCGCCAGTTCCGGCCGGGATGGCAGGCGGGGGTGTCGGGGGTGCGGTGCGCTCGGTTTCGACCGGGCGAAAACCGCCCAGGTCCTGCGGCACCGGCTGGCGCTGTACGGGCTCGGAGGCAGCTTCGCCCAGAATCAGGTCACCCAGGTCGTCACCCGGTGACATCTGCACCGGCGAAATCTCGCTCAGGGTCGGGTCTTCGGTCTGCTCGGGGATTCCAGCGTCGAACGTCGGCATGTCTCCGAAGCTGGACGCTTCGCCAGTTGACCATGCCTCGGCGGTCTGGGCGGGTTCAGGGTCCTGCGCCTTTGGCGCTTCGCTTGCCGCTGGCGCAGGGGCGCGAACTTGCTCCTGCTGAACCGGCGCGGCTGGCGCTTCGGCAACGACTTCGTCCACCTTGGGGTCGGGCAATGCGTCGGGAACCGGCCAATAACCGAGCGATTCCAGGCTGCGCTCGGCAACCTCGAGAATCTTGCCGCGTCCGGATCGATGATCCCGCACCGCTTCCAGATAGTATTCAAGGCTCGCCAGCGCGTCGGCCAGAGTGTCCATCTGCTGGCCATTCGGAACCCGATGACGGCGCAGGAGCTCGTCCTCGGTGAAGCGCCTCACTGCGTGCAAAAGCTGCGGCGCATCGGTGATTTCCATGATGCGCAAGGCGCCGCCGACTTCATCCAGCAAGCGCGGCACGTCTGCCAGTTGGGCGTGATCCCAGTTGCTCTCCACAAAGGCCACGAAGCACTGCTTGGCCTGCTGGAAATTTCCGTGGGCCTCGCGAATGACGGCTTCCAGGACCTTCTGGGATTCGGCTTTGGGAAGGCTGCGGGTTGTCTGTTCTTCCTCACCGCTGGCGGCACTGCCGAGCTGCTGCACCTGGTCATCCAGGCTGGCTTCAACGTAGAGCAGCGCCCCTGCGATATCGAGCAGGGTTGCCTCGTCGGCCTGACGCTGTCCTCCGGCAACCTCGAACACCGCGTTGCGCTGTTCCTGCACCACCCGACGTGCCACGCCCAGACCGATCATTCCGAGCGTGTCGGACACCCGATCCAGCACTTCGACCTGTGGGGCAAGCTGTTCCGGTGACGACTCTCCACCACGCAGGAACAGATCGAGAGCGTCCTTGACGCGCAGCAGATCTTCCTTGATCGCAGAAGACACCGTGTCGAGCAAGGCACGATTGTGCCCGGCAATGCTACCGCGTGCGTGCGCGATTTCTTCTTCGCTCGGAAGCAGAGCGTCGAGGCGAAACACCTCGCGCAATTCCCGCATGCGACCGTGATCGGTCGCCACGTTGGCAACGAAATACAACAAGGCGCGGGTCAACTCGCGCGGCGGATCAACCCGGAAACTGGCCTCGCCCGAGTCGGCGAGGCGCTTGACCTCACGCTCGACCTTGCCGATGGTCTGCTTTAGTTCCTGGTTGGGCTCGAAGGCCTTGGCGCGCAGCGCATCAATGACGCCCGCGGCAACCCAGAAAAGCTGGCGTGCTTCCTCCTGAGCCGTGATGGCCACCAGCTTGTCGCAGACCTGCGCAATGCGGGCGAGATTGCCGTCGATATCCTCACCCCGGAACCAGCGCAGCAGGGATACCTGGAACTGGGTGCGCAGAAGTTCTGCGGCGCGCTTGAGCTCAGCCTCGGGCAAGGCTTGCGCAGGGCCGTGAGCCGCAGCCGGCAACGGCCGCGACAGATCAGGCGTGAACAGCACGCTCTCCGACAAACCGCGTTCGCCACGCGCAGAACGCAGGTCGTTGAGCAGTGGCAGCAGGACAATCGGAATGTCCTTGTGACCACTTTGCAGGCGCTCGAGATAGTCGGGCAGCTGCACGATGCCGCGCATCAGAACGGTGTATGCCTCATCGCGATCGGCGACTTCCTGCTCCAGCAGGGCGGTTGCCAGGCGTTCCATTTCCTCGGTGACCATGGCGGCGCCATACAACTCCACCATGCGCAAGGTCCCGTGCACCTGATGCAGGTAGGTCGCGCAGAAGCGCATCTGACTGGCGTCGCTGGGGTCTTCGACGTAGGCCTCAAGCGCATGCCGCGCTTGCTTGAGGGTTTCGTCAAGCTCCCCTTTGACCCAGGTCAGGGTGGTGAAATCGAGATCGTCTTGCAGCCTCATGCCTGGGTCTCTTGCGGTTTGCGGAGGTACGCCAGGGTTTGGCGTCCGCCGGAACGGAGCAACTGCGGGTGGGTCCAGTTGGTGACTTCACCAGGACCCAGAACCAGCAGACCGTTGGGGCGCAGCAGTCGCGCCAGCCCGTCGAGCAGTTCGCCGCGACGTTCGCGGGCAAAGTAGATCAGCACGTTCTGGCAGTAGATAAGGTCGAGCTTGCGCAGTGGCGCACGTGACGCATGCAGCAGGTTGACGCAGGCAAAGCCAACGCGCTTGCGCACCCGTGGCGCGATGCGGAATTGCCCGGGGACATCCGGTTCAACCGACTCGGCCTGGTACAACTTGGGAATTTCGGCCAGACGCTCTGCCGGGTAGCTGGCTTTCTTGGCGATGGCGAGCGCCGACTGGCTGACGTCAGTCGCGGTCACGCCAAAATGCCGCGGTGGTGCAAGCTGGGAAAGTGCGGCGTCCAGCACGATGGCCATGCTGTAGGCCTCCTCACCGGTTGAACAGCCCACCGACAGGGCGTGCAAGGACTGGTCCGGTTCTGCGCCGGCCAGCCAGGTCGGCAGCCACTCGTCGCGGATCAGCTCGAGCGAGGGCAAGTGCCTGAAGAAATGCGTCTCATGCACGGTCAGATGATCTACCAGCGCCGCCCACTCGACGGCACCGCGAGCGCCGTCGAGCAGCTCGTCGTAGTACTTGGCGAAAGCCGAATGACCGGTTTCACGCATGCGACGACGCAGGCCAGTGACCAGGAATGGTTTGCGCTCTGGCGGCACGGTAACGCCAGTGCGCGATTCGAGCAGGCGCACCCAGCGCTCGAATTCGGCGTCGTCCATGTGGACGGCCGAATTGGAGTTCGTTGCTGGTAGCAGCGCCTCTTTCATCATCACCCTGCTCTTGATGTCCTATGCGTGGAGGGATCAGCCGGGCAGCTTGAAGTCGGCGACCGAGCGACGCAGGTCGGCGGCGAGCTGCGCCAGGTTTCCAATCGACTCGGCCGTCTGGCTGGCGCCCATCGAGGTCTGCGTGGTGATCTCCTGAATCACGTTCATGGTGGCTGAAATGTTGGTCGCTGCAGCAGACTGCTGGCGGGCCGCTTCGGAGATGTTCTGAATGAGGTCGGCCAGATCGTTCGAGACCTTTTCGATCTCGCCCAGGGCCAGGCCGGCGTCCTCGGCCAGTCGTGCACCGGCGACCACCTCGGCGGTGGTTTGCTCCATCGAGCTGACCGCCTCGTTGGTGTCGGACTGAATCGTCTGCACCAGGGTCTCGATTCGCTTGGTGGCGTTCGAGGCGCGTTCTGCGAGTCGCTGCACCTCGTCGGCCACGACCGCGAATCCGCGGCCCGCTTCACCTGCCGAGGCCGCCTGAATGGCGGCGTTCAGGGCGAGAATGTTGGTCTGTTCGGAGATGTCGTTGATCAGTTCGACGATCGATCCAATTTCCTGTGAGGACTCACCCAGTCGCTTGATTCGCTTCGAGGTTTCCTGGATCTGGTCACGAATCGAGTCCATGCCCTGAATCGTCTGGCGCACCACTTCGGCGCCCTTTGCAGCGATCTGCACCGAGCGCTGCGCCACGTCGGCCGATTCGGCAGAGTTCTTCGACACTTCATCGATCGAGACGGCGATTTCATTGATCGCAGCCGAGGCCGAGGTGATCTGCTGCGCCTGATGCTCGGCGGCTTCTGCGAGGTGCATGGCGGTGGCCTGCGTTTCCTGTGCAGCGGCGGCCACCTGCACGGCGGTCTCGTTGATCGTCTGCACCAGGGAGCGCAGTGCCTCGACCGCGAAGTTGATCGAGTCCGCGATCGCGCCGGTGATGTCCTCGGTAACCGTCGCGCGGACCGTCAAATCGCCTTCTGCCAGCGAGCCCATTTCGTCCAGCAGTCGCAGAATGGCTTCCTGGTTACGCTGGTTGAGCTCCTGGGTGGTCTGGAACCGGCGGCTCTGGTCGCGGTAGACGGTGAGCAACAGACCCATGATTGCCACCACGCCAAGACCGGCGGAAACCACCGCCCACAGGTTGCGCGGGAAGGTGCGCTTGCTGGGCAGGTTGTCGAATGCGGCAGACAGATTTCGTGCGCTGTCGAGCAGCAGCTCTGAGTCCTGGAAGATCAGGTCGGAAGCTTCCTTTACTTCGAACAGCTCGGTCGAGGCGAGCAGGATCTCGTCGACGTATTCGCCGGCTTCTTCAAAGATCTGGCCGACGTCGGCGAGTGTTTCGCGCGCCTGAGGGCTGGCGACCCGCACGATACCGAGTTCCGGATTGCCGTTCTGCAGGCCGTCAACCGCCTGGCCGAACATGGTCGCGTCACGCCCGAAGCTGTCGGCTGCGGAAACGGCTTCGACGCCGCCCTGCAGGATCTCAGTCACGCGGCGCAGCATGCGGTCGGCCAGCGAGATCTGCCGGGACGCGGTGTAGATCTGCGAGCTGGGAGCGCCGGTGTCGGCCATGAATCGGACCACTTCGTCCATTCGTGACTGCAGCTGCGGAACCGCCGCCGAGAAGTCCATGGCGACTTCGGAGAGGTTAAGGACCAGGTCCTTGCGCTCAAGAATGCTGCCGGCGTTGGCATCCATCGGTGCCCAGGTCTGGGTCAGCACCGCGAGCTCGTCCTGGATGCCGTCGGTGCTGGCGTACCCGGGGATCTGGGTGTCGCCGGACCGCAGGGCATTGACGTGCTCCTGGATTCGCCCTCGGGTGGCCGCGAGCTCTTCGAAGGCCTCGATGTTGCCGCCCGTCGCTTCGGATGCGAACTTCGCGATCTGCTGCGAAAGCACCTGGATATCGGCCACCAGGTTCTTCGCCTGACTTTCCTGATTGGTCAGGACCGTCGTGCGGTAGAAGTTGAATCCGAAGACGACCAGGGCGAGGACCAGGATCAACAACCAGAAGTTGATGCCTGATGTACGCTCTTTACCGCCGATGGCGCCTGCTGCAGTGCTCATGTCTCGACCTCGCCTTGCAAAAATGTAGTCCCGTCCAGGATCAGACGGCTGACTGTCGGAATTCGCTGGATCGCGTCAGCAGTGCCATGCTGAATACGCCCCAGAGGGAGTCTCCCAGGCGATAGGCCTGTTTGACGAAATGTCCATAGCGGCCGGCGGCCAGAGCTTCCGGGTCGGCCTTGTTCGCGTCGGTGAAGTTGCGCTGTCCGTAGAGTTCGTCGATCAGCACGGCCACGTTGCCGCCGACCTGCTTCACCACCAGCATGCGCATGGTTTCGTGCAGCACGGTGCGCTCGCCTTCCAGGAACTGCTTGAGATCGACCACCGGCAGCAGGGTACCGCGCACATTGGCAATGCCAAGCAGCCAGGGCTGTGAGCCCGGCACTGGCGTCACTTCGGGCAGGGTGATGATTTCCACGATTTCGTCAAAGCCCGACGCGTAACGGTGGCCGCCAAGCCGGAAGGCTACGCCGCGCCACAGGCCGGGCGCCTCGATCTGCTCGGGCAGGCCGGCGACGTGCGCAAGGCTCTTGTGCTCGAAATCGAGCAACAGGTCAAAGGCGGATTCGTTCTGGGTGTTCGATGCCATGAGTGGGCTCAAGTGGCCTGCGGCAGCAAGGCGGCAATGCGATTGATCAGTTCGCGTTCGCTGGGCGGCTTGACCAGGTAGTCCTTTGCGCCCTGGCGCAGGCCCCAGACCCGATCGGTTTCCATGTTCTTGGTGCTGACAATGATCACCGGGATGGCGCTGGTCGCCGGATCGCGTGCCAATGCACGGGTCGCCTGGAAGCCGTTCATGCCGGGCAGGATGACGTCCATCAGGACGAGGTCGGGCGGATCACGGCGAATTGCCTCCAGCCCCTCCTCGGCACTGCCGGCGGACATTACTTGGTACCCGTTCCGCTCCAGCACCGTGGTGAAAACCTTGGTGTCGGTTGGCGAATCGTCGATGATCATGATGCGCGCCATGCTTGCCCCCTCTGGCCAGCGTGTCTGTCGGTCAAGCTCGGTCTACGTGACGGCGGATAGCCGAGAGCAGTTCCTCCCGCGAAAAGGGTTTGGTCAGGTATTGCTCCGAACCCACGATTCGACCTTTCGCCTTGTCGAAGAGTCCGTCCTTCGACGAGAGCATGATGACCGGCGTATTGCGAAACATCTGGTTGTTCTTGATCAGGGCGCAGGTCTGATAGCCGTCCAGACGCGGCATCATGATGTCCACAAAGATGATCTGCGGTTGCTGATCGGCGATCTTCGAGAGCGCCTCGAAGCCATCGGTCGCGGTGACGACGTCGCAGCCCTCCTTCTTGAGCAGGGTTTCGGCAGTTCGTCTGATCGTCTTCGAGTCATCGATGACCATCACCTTCAGGCCGGCCAAGTTGACGGTCTTGTCGAGCTCTTCCATTCGCTTCCCCCGGGGTAAAAGCGGTCATGCGTCTCGCATTTGCTGCGCCGCGACCGTTTGCCGTTTGTACCTATATCCCAATGTTCAACTCGCCTGTCAAGCAAATGCTTTGACGCTTGCCAACCTGATCGCACTGTTAGTATAAGCGCGCAAGCCGGTCTCCATGCAGACGGATTGTTTTGACCGTCGCCGAACTGCGTCCCGCACCTGCCCCTCCGAGCTCCCTGGCGGAAGGGCAGCTCTCGCCCGGACGCATTGCAACCGGAGCTTGGCAGCCGTAGTCGCAGGACCTGACCACATCACTGTTGCGCATCGCCCTCCTGGATTAGCCGCCTCATGCCGTTTGATATCGCCGTGCTGATGGATCCAATCGGCTCGATCAAGATCGCCAAGGACACCACCTTTGCCCTGCTGCTTGAGGCCCAGCGCCGCAACTGGCGCCTTCACTACCTGACTCAGGGCCAGCTGGCATTGCGCAGCGGGCGCGCGTTCGGACGCTTGCAGTCGATGGAACTTCGCGAAGATCCGTCCGACTGGTTCAGCTTGGGCGAACCTGTATGGCGCGGTCTGGCCGAAATGCAGGTGATCATGGCGCGCAAGGACCCGCCCTTCGACGCACAGTATCTGTATGACACGCTGGTCCTGGGGCAGGCCCAGCGTGAGGGTGCCCTGGTGGTCAATGATCCCCAGGGCCTGCGCGACATGAACGAAAAGCTGTACGCCCTGGAGTTTCCGCAGTGTTGCCCGCCCAGCCTGGTGGCGCGAGATCCCAAGGAATTGGCCGCGTTCGTGCGCGAACATGTCGACTGCGTGCTCAAGCCGCTCGACGGCATGGGTGGCCGCTCGATTTTTCGCGCCCGCGCTGCCGACGACAACCTGAAGGTCATTCTGGAGACGCTCACCGGTTTCGGCACGCAGTTGGCCCTGGCGCAGCGCTATATCCCGGAAATCCTGCAGGGCGACAAGCGCATCCTGATGATTGACGGCGAACCGGTGCCTTATGCGCTGGCGCGCATCCCGCCCGCTGACGACTTCCGCGGCAACCTGGCTGCGGGTGGTCGAGGCGAAGGGCGGCCTCTGAGTGAACGCGACCGCTGGATTGCAGCCCAGGTGGGGCCGGAGCTGCGCCGCCGCGGCATGCTGTTCGTGGGACTGGACGTGATTGGTGACTACCTCACCGAAATCAACGTCACCAGTCCGACCTGCGTACGGGAGCTTGACGCCCAGTACGGCATCAACATCGCGGCCCAGCTGTTCGACCGGATCGAAGCCCGCCTGCAATGACGGCGCCACGCATCAGCTCGGGCGACCGCCTGGGAGCAACCCTGGCGTTCTCGCTGATCGCTCACGGCATCGTGCTGCTCGGCGTAGGATTTGCGCAGGAAGACCCGGCGCCCCTGGTTCCGACGCTGGATGTGATTCTGACCCAGACCCACAGTCCGGAGCCCCCGGACAAGGCTGATTTCCTCGCCCAGGCAAGCCAGCAGGGCGGTGGTGAAACGACCACGCCGGAACGCCCCCAGGATCCGCAGTCGGCTCCAGTGCCCAAGCCCGAGGAAGGTGTTGCGCCGCGCGAAATGCAGGTGTCGGCGCCGTTGCCGCAGCCGGTCAAACCAGAAAGCGTGATCACCGCGCGGAGCAGCGAGGCGGAGAGCAGCAGTCAGCCCGCACCGGATGCCGTCCCCGATGTTCCGGTGATGACCAGCCGTGAACTGATCGAACGCAGCCTGGAGATGGCGCGCCTGTCGGCGGAACTGGATCGCCAGCGCCAGGCCTACGCCAAGCGCCCCAAGCGCAAGTTCCTTTCAGCCGCGACGCGCGAGTACGAATACGCCGCCTACATGCGTGGCTGGGTGGCACGGGTCGAACGCATCGGAAACCTCAATTACCCGGACGAAGCACGCCGTCGCAGCCTGCAGGGGCAGCTCGTGTTGACGGTGGCGGTGCGCCGCGATGGCAGTATCGAAAGCGTTGAACTGGTTCAGTCCAGTGGTCAGCCGGTGCTGGACGAAGCTGCCTTGCGTATCGTGCGGCTCGCCGAACCGTTTGCGCCGATTCCGCAAACCGCGGATTCGGTGGATGTCCTGCACATCACCCGGACCTGGCAGTTCCTGCCGGATGGGACGCTGCGGAACAGGTGAAGCGGGAACGGGGAACGGGGAACGGGGAACGGGGAACGGGGAACGGGGAACGGGCAAGAGCGTAAGGCATTTCCTTACTCCTAACTCACTCACTCACTCACTCACTCACTCACTCACTCACTCACTCACTCACTCACTCACTCACTCACTCACTGACTCACTGACTCACTGACGCCCTAGCTCCCCAGCAACTCCAGCATTACCGCCATGCGCACCGGCAGGCCATTGGCGACCTGCTCCAGCACCACCGACTGCGGGCCATCGACGACGGCATCCTCGATCTCGACGCCTCGGTTGATTGGGCCGGGATGCATCACCAGCGCATTGCGCGACAGGCGTGACAGGCGCTTGCTGCTGAGACCGAAGTCGCGGAAGTAGTCCTGCAATGATGGCACCAGCCCTTGCTCCATGCGCTCGCGTTGCAGACGCAGCATGATCACCGCGTCCAGTCCCTCAAGCGTCTCGTCCAGGTCAACGCTGAACCGCGCTGTGGGGAACTCCGCCCTATCGGGCAGCAAGCGGGCTGGCCCGCACACCCGGATATTGCGACAGCCCAGCGCGCAGAGGGCGTGAAGGTCCGAGCGAGCAACCCGAGAATGCTTGACGTCTCCCACGATCGCGATCTTCAGGCCCGTGAGGTCGGGTCCCAGATGGCGCCGCAGGGTAAGCATGTCGAGCAGCCCCTGGGTCGGATGATTGCTGCGCCCATCACCAGCATTGATCAGCACGGTGCCCGGCCGGATCTGGGCAGCCAGTTCCGCCACGGCGCCGTCCTGCGCGTGCCGCACGGCGAACACATCAACGCCCATCGCCTCCAGGGTGCGCAGCGTGTCGAGATCGGTTTCGCCCTTCTTGCCAGAAGAAACGCTGGCATCGAAATTGAGAACATCCATGCCGAGTCGCTGCGCCGCCAACTGAAAGCTGCTGCGGGTGCGGGTCGAGGGCTCGAAGAACAGCGTGCACAGGGCACGACCGGCCAGTGCGCTGCGCAGTTCGATTCCGCCGTGGGAATGCGTCCCCAGGGCTTCGGCACGATCCAGCAGCCGCTCCAGACTGGCGCGGGGAAAGTTTTTCAGGCTCAGCAGATGGCGCAGTTTGCCCTGCGCGTCGAATTGCGGATCGTTCACGTCGGGGATTCGATGGATTGCGGGCCGGGTGGACTTGAGGCGGCGTCAGGCTGATCCAGCCAGCGCCGCACGATGATTGCTGCGGCCATGGCGTCGAGCCGCTCGGCGTCGCGTCGTCGACGCGTTCCGCTGGCACGCTCGCGGGCGAACTGGTGGGCGGCCTCGACCGAACTGGAACGTTCGTCCACCATGTTGACCGCCACGCCATAGCGTTTCCTCAGCTCCTTGGCAAACGCCCTGGCACGCTGCCGCGCCGGCTGGTCGCCACCGTCCAGGGTGGCTGGGTCACCCACCAACAGCAAATCCGGCCGCCATTCCGCGATCAGCTTGTCGATAGCCAACCAGTCCGGCTGCTGTTCGCGCATCGCCACGACCTGCAAATCGCGGGCACTATCGGACAGGGTATTGCCGATCGCCACGCCAATACGGCGGGCGCCAACATCGAAGCCCAATGCGCAGGTCGCCGGTATGCTCACGCTCGACCTGAGTATCCGGCAAGCCGATCCATGTCGACACCCATCAGGCGCGCCGCCGTTTGCCAGCGTTCTTCGATCGCCGTATCGAACAGGATGCGCTCGCTCACCGGCACGGTCAGCCAGGCATCTTCCTGCAGTTCGGATTCCAGCTGACCTGCAGTCCAGCCGGCATAGCCCAATGCAAGCAGACAGTGCCTTGGCCCGGAACCTGCTGCCATGGCAACCAGGATATCGCGCGATGTCGTTACGCAGAGCCGTTCGGAAATGCGCAGGCTGGATTCCCAGTGATCATCGCCATCATGCAGCACAAAGCCACGGTCGGGCTGCACTGGCCCACCCAGCAGAACCGGGCTTGCGGCCAGCGCATCGTCGTCGGTGTTGATACCCATCTGGCTGAGCACTTCCCCGACGGTGTACTCGGAGAGCCGGTTTACCAGGATTCCCATTGCTCCATCGTCTCCGTGCTGACACAGCAGGGTGACACCACGCGAAAAATTGGGGTCCAGCATCGAGGGAATCGCGATCAGGAAGTGGTTGGCTAGAGACGTCGGCGATTCCATGCGGCATTGTAGCGCCGCCCCCAAGGCCTCGGGAATCGCCATTCATCAATGAGCACCTACTGTGACTTCGCCCCTTCCCAGCCGCTGCATGCCGAGTACCACGCGCGCCAGTACGGATTTCCGCTGCGCGGCGACGCGGAGCTGTTCGAGCGGCTGATCCTGGAGATCAACCAGGCAGGCTTGAGCTGGAGCACGATCCTGAAGAAACGTCAGGGCTTCGTGCAGGCCTACAGTGGCTTCGATCCCGCACTCGTCGCAGCGTATGGCGAAGCCGACAGGCAGCGGCTGCTGGGCGACGCCGGGATCATCCGCAACCGCCTGAAGGTAGACGCGGCGATCCACAATGCCGGGGTGATCCTGAGCCTGCGCGAGTCGCACGGAACGTTCGCGGATTGGATCGATGCCCATCATCCGCGCTCCAAGGCCGAATGGGTGAAGCTGTTCCGCCGCACCTTTCGCTTTACCGGTGGTGAAATTGTCGGCGAATTCTTGATGAGTACCGGTTGGCTGACCGGTGCGCACCGCCCCGAATGTCCGGTCTTCAAACAGATTGCAGCGCTGGAGCCGCCCTGGATGCGGCAGGCATGATGCGATTGACCGAGTGCTCCTGCACCCGCGCGATTACCCTCGGCAGGAGCCATCCCTGTTGGCAACCGCGGGGATTCGGCGAACGGCAAGAACGGTACAAGGCCGAAAATGCCGATCGCGCACGCCGGTGCGCTGCTGCACTCGCGCGCTCACCATCGGAACGCCAACAGCCCGCAGACAGCTTCGACGGGCTTGCAGGTGAGACGCAAACCAGCGCGTTCGATTCGGAGGGATGCTAGCGGCGGTCGCCGATCAGCTCCACTCCGTCCAGTCCCTGAGACAGCGAATGCGCGTCACCACCCTGCGCCAACTTGATGCGCAGACGCACCTCGTTGGAGGAGTCGGCCGAGCGCAGGGCATCCTCGTAGCTGATCTCGCCAGCCTGGTAAAGCTCGAAGAGGCTCTGGTCGAAGGTCCGCATGCCCATCTGGGTGGACTCCTTCATGACTTCCTTGATCT
This sequence comes from Lysobacterales bacterium, assembly GCA_038257155.1. Classification (GTDB taxonomy): domain Bacteria; phylum Pseudomonadota; class Gammaproteobacteria; order Xanthomonadales; family Xanthomonadaceae; genus JANJTY01. The sequence goes on from JBBSJP010000021.1 coordinate 46,258, forward strand.
TGTGGATCTCACCGTCACGGATGTAGTCCTGCACCAGCGGCGTACCCAGCAACACCTCCATCGCGACGCGCCGCCCCTTGCCGTCAGGTGTGGGGATCAACTGCTGCGCGATGATGCCCTTGAGGTTCAGCGACATGTCCATCAGCAGCTGGTTGCGCCGGTCCTCGGGGAAGAAGTTGATGATGCGGTCGAGCGCCTGGTTGGCATTGTTGGCGTGCAGGGTGCAAAGACACAGGTGACCGGTTTCGGCGAAGGCGATGGCATGATCCATGCCCTCGCGGGTACGCACCTCGCCGATCAGGATTACGTCGGGCGCCTGGCGCAGGGTGTTCTTCAGCGCCATTTCCCAGCTGTCGGTGTCGATGCCGACTTCGCGCTGAGTGATGATGCAGCCCTCGTGCTTGTGCACGAACTCGATCGGGTCCTCGATCGTGATGATGTGACCGGAAGAGTTCTGGTTGCGATAGCCGATCATTGCCGCCAGCGAGGTCGACTTGCCGGTGCCGGTGGCGCCGACAAAGATGATCAGTCCGCGCTTGGTCATTGCCAGGGTCTTGACGATCGGCGGCAGGTTGAGCTCGTCGACCGAGGGAATCTTGGTCTCGATGCGGCGCAGCACCATGCCGACCTGGTTGCGCTGATAGAAGCAACTGACGCGGAAGCGACCCACGCCCGACACGCCGATGGCGAAGTTGCACTCGTGGGTCTTCTCGAACTCCTCGCGCTGCGAGGGGCTCATCACATTGAGCACCAGATCGCGGCTTTGCTGAGGCGTCAGCGGATTCTGGGTGATCGGCGATATCTTGCCGTGCACCTTCATCGAAGGCGGCAGCCCGGCCGTCACGAACAGGTCGGACGCCTTCTTGTGCGCCATCAGTTTCAGGAAGCTGGTGAAATCGATCGAGCTCATGTTGTTGCCTTTCCGCTCAAATTGTTGATCGCTACGCTTCGAACAGGCCTCGGAATTGCCACCACAACCCCCGTTCGCTGCGCTCACCGCCCCCTTGACTCAAGGGGGCTGAAAGCCGGGCATCCGCCCGGCCCAACTTTCAGTCGAACAGACGCTTGTCCTTGGCGTATTCACGGGCCTGCTGCCGTGCAACCAGGCCGCGCTTGACCAGGTCCTGCAGGCATTGGTCCAGGGTCTGCATGCCGTATTGCTGACCGGTCTGGATCGAGGAGTACATCTGCGCGACCTTATCTTCGCGGATCAGGTTGCGGATCGCGGGGATGCCGACCATGATCTCGTGCGCCGCCGTTCGACCGCCACCCACCTTTTTCAGCAAGGACTGCGAAATTACTGCGCGCAGGGACTCGGACAGCATTGAGCGCACCATCGGCTTTTCGCCGGCCGGGAACACGTCGATGATGCGGTCGACGGTCTTGGCGGCCGAACTGGTATGCAGGGTGCCGAAGACCAGGTGACCGGTTTCCGCGGCGGTCAGGGCCAGACGGATGGTTTCGATGTCGCGCATCTCGCCAACCAGGATGTAGTCGGGATCCTCACGCAGGGCCGAGCGCAGCGCCTCGTTGAATCCATGTGTGTCGCGATGCACTTCGCGCTGGTTGATCAGGCATTTGTTCGACGTGTGCACGAATTCGATCGGATCCTCGACCGTGAGGATGTGGGCGTACTCGGTTTTGTTGACGTGGTCGACCATGGCCGCCAGCGTGGTCGATTTGCCCGAACCGGTCGGGCCAGTGACCAGAATCAGTCCCTGTGGTTGATCGATCAGTTCCTTGAAGATCTTTGGCGCCTGCAGGTCCTCGAGGGTGAGGATCTCGGAAGGAATGGTACGGAACACCGCACCGGCACCGCGATTCTGATTGAACGCATTGACGCGGAAGCGCGCCAGCCCGGTGATCTCGAAGGAGAAATCGACTTCGAGGAATTCTTCGTAATCGCGGCGCTGCTTGTCCGACATGATGTCGTAGACCAGCGCGTGTACCTGCTTGTGTTCAAGCGCAGGAATATTGATTCGGCGCACGTCGCCGTCAACCCGGATCATGGGTGGCAGGCCGGCCGACAGGTGAAGGTCGGAGGCTTTGTTCTTGACTGAAAACGCCAGCAGCTCGGCAATATCCATGCACTTCCCCTCAAGGCTGTCCGATACTATCGCCGGAGCCCCGGCGACGGCTTCCCGGGTCAGTATAGCTCCGTTACAAAGGTTTGCGATGTCGAATTCAGAGCTTCGCGGCAGTGATCGCCTTGCCGGCATCCTGTCCCGCATCCGTGCCGCTTCGGAGCACGCCGGCCACAGCCCGGCGCAACTGCTTGCTGTCAGCAAACTGCAGAGCTGCAAGGCGATCGCCGAACTCAACGACGCAGGTCAGCAACGCTTTGGTGAAAACTATGTGCAGGAGGCGCTTGCCAAGCGGGAAGCGCTTGCCGGACGGGAGATCGAGTGGCACCTGATCGGCCCGCTGCAGTCCAACAAGGCACGACTGGCAGCCGCCAATTTCGACTGGATCCACAGCATAGACCGCGCCAAGCTGCTGCCCCTGCTGGCCGAGGGTCGCGCCGCTGGGCAGGCCCCGCTGAATCTGTTGATTCAGGTAAACATCGACGATGAACCGTCGAAGGCGGGCTGCCGCCCACAGCACATCGATGCCCTGGCCGAGGCGATCTCGGCCCAGCCTGGGCTGATCCTGCGCGGCCTGATGGCGATCCCTGCCCCACAACCGGATGCGCCTGGAAGCCAGGCGGCGTTCCGCCGCATGTTTGTTCTGTTCACGGCGCTGCAGCAGCGATTTCCTGCCGTTGACACGCTGTCGATGGGAATGAGCGACGACTTTGAGCAAGCCATCGCCGAAGGCGCGACCCTGGTACGGGTGGGGACCGCCCTCTTTGGCCCCCGCCCTGCCGTGTCCTCGGCTTGAGTCAGTCAGGCTGCCTCGACGGGCAGGGTCATGCCGCGCCACGCGGCGCCCGCTGCAGACAGCAGGAACACGCAGGCTGAGGCGTAGGCGACAGGCGGTGTGACCGAGGCGGGGTCTTCGCCAAACCAGGCACGCGCGCGCAGCGGCGTACGCATCGGCCCTGGGCGCAACGCGGAAACTCGCACCGACGAATTGGAGGTCTCATCGGCCAGCACGGCCAACGCGCCTTCGAGGCCTGCCTTGGCGATCGCATAGCCTCCCCAGTAGGCGCGCCGCACGCGTGCCGGATCATCCTGCACGAAGACCACGGAGGAATCCTCCGATTGTCGCAGCAGCGGCAGGCAGGCCTGGGTAAGCAAGAGCGGTGCAGTCAAGTTGACGTGGATAGCGCGCAGCCAGTCTTCCGGCGCCGTGCTCTCGACTGAGGTCAAACCAGCAAAATGCGCGGCGCAGTGAAGGATTCCATCCAGGCGTCCGAGCTCGCCACCGAGGCGCTCGGCCAATTCGGCGTAGTCATTGGGCGTCGCGCCTTCCAGATCGAGCGGATAAATTGCCGGCTGCGGCGCACCGGACTGTTCGATGGCGTCGTAAAGCCGGTTGAGTTTGGGCACTCTGCGACCCAGCAACACTACGGTGGCACCGGCACGAGCAATGGCCATGGCGGCAGCCTGACCGAGCCCGCCGTTGGCACCCGCAACGAGAATCGCGCGACCGGCCAGCGCCTCTCCGTCCGGCGAGAAATCACTCGCCAGCGGCATCAGGCTGCCTTTTGCGCGTCGGCCAGCATGCGCTCCAGTTCGCCCCGCTCGTGCAGCTCCATCGCGATGTCGCAACCACCAATCAGTTCGCCGTTGATATACAACTGGGGAAACGTCGGCCAATTGGAGTAGCGCGGCAAATTGGCGCGGATCTCGGGCTCCTCCAGCACATTGATACTGTGGAAAGCAGCTCCGCTTCCCTTCAAGACCTGCGCGACCCGGCTGGAGAACCCGCACATCGGGAACTGCGGGGTGCCTTTCATGAAGAGCACCACCGGGTGAGCCTCGACTTCGCTCCTGATCCTGTCCATCACGCTCATAAGCTGCAACTCCGCAATACGGTTCTTGGGAAAGTGACGGACTGCGGGCCCGCGCGGCAGGCACGGCGAAGTCGAGGTCACGACACGGCATCAACGCCGGGAGGGTAGAATTGTACGTCAGCACGGTCAGTCAACCCTGACCCACCCCTTCAGCACCCTCAAGGAGCCCGCACCCATGGCCATCGAACTGCCCGCCCTGCCCTACGCCAAGGACGCCCTGCAGCCGCACATCTCGGCAGAAACCATCGAGTTTCATTACGGCAAGCATCACCAGGCTTACGTGACCAACCTGAACAACCTGATCAAGGGCACCGAGTTCGAGGATGCCGAACTTGAGACCATCGTGAAGAAATCTGCTGGCGGCATGTTCAACAATGCCGCGCAGGTCTGGAATCACACGTTCTACTGGAACTGCCTGTCACCGAACGGCGGCGGCGAGCCCGGCGGCAAGCTGCTCGAAGCCATCAACGCCGCATTCGGTTCGTTTGCGGCATTCAAGGAACAGTTCAGCCAGACCGCCATTACCACCTTCGGTTCGGGCTGGGCCTGGCTGGTGCAGCGTCCGGACGGATCCCTCGGCCTGGTCAGCACGCCCAATGCGGCCACCCCGCTGACCGGCAGCGACACGCCCCTGCTGACCTGCGACGTGTGGGAACACGCCTACTACGTCGATTATCGCAATGCGCGCCCGAAGTACGTGGAAGCGTTCTGGAACCTGGTGAACTGGGACTTTGTCGCCAGCCGCATGGCGTGATTCCGCACCCCACGATGAATACGGCAGGGCCGCCCGCAACAGCGGCCCTGTTGTCGCTGGAGAATGTCCGCTGCAGCCTGGGCGGCGCTGTCGTGGTGCAGGGCGTCTCGTTTTCACTCGCCGCCGGGGATCTTGGTTGCCTGCTGGGCCCCAGCGGCTGCGGCAAGACCACCCTGCTACGCGCCATTGCGGGCTTTCAGAACCTCGACTCCGGCGAAATACGCCTGCGGGAACGCGTGGTGGCTCACGGTCAGCGCGGTACCGCTCCCGAGTCGCGTGGTGTGGGTCTGGTGTTTCAGGACCTGGCGCTGTTCCCGCATCTGGATGTCGCCGGCAATATCGGTTTCGGCCTGCACCGACTTGCCCGATCAGAGCGCGAGCCGCGCGTGCGCGAAGCCCTGGCACTGCTTGATCTGGCCGATTTCGCCGGGCGCTTTCCGCATGAACTCTCCGGTGGACAACAGCAACGTGCCGCGATCGCCCGCGCCATCGCGCCGCGTCCGGATCTGTTGCTGCTCGATGAACCCTTCTCCAGCCTGGATGCCGACCTGCGCCGGGCAATTCGCGATCAGATCCGCGCCCTGCTAAAGCGTCTCGGAATCACCGCACTGCTGGTCACCCACGATCAGGAGGAAGCCTTCGCATTCGCCGACTGCATCGGTGTAATGCGTGCCGGTCACCTGCTGCAGTGGTCGAGCGCATTCGATGTCTATCATCGGCCAGCCAACGCTTTCGTGGCACGCTTTGTCGGTGAGGGACGCCTGATTCCAGGTCGCGTCACGGCCGACGGCCTCATTGCAACCGAGATTGGCCTGCTGCGCGGCAGATTACCCGCAGGCTCGCAGGAGAATGCCGCGGTGGACGTGCTTCTGCGTCCAGATGACCTGCAACCCGACGGCAGCAATGGACTCTCAGCGGAGGTCCTGGGCAGCGCGTTTCGTGGTGCGGACACGATCTACACCCTGCGCCTGCCGGGTGGCAGCGAAGTCAGCGCCCTGTTTCCGAGTCATCATCAACACGCCGTCGGCGAGCGCATCCAGCTGCAACTGGACCTGGAACACGTCGTGGTGTTTCCAGCCGGATCCCGTTAAGTCGGGTCTGAACAAGTCCATCCTGGACTTGTCAGCCCACGTCGAGCCCGGCACATGCCCGGGCTCGACTTCGCGAAGCGAATCGCTTGCGCGATTGTCTCGCGGGCCGGCCATCCCTGGCCGGCGGAACCTCTGAGTTGATCAGAGGTTCCCTGATCCGGGGACCTGGACGCACTGGTGCTTCAGCGCGCGTCGCGCAGCGCAGCAATCACCGGGCGAACCTGGTCATCCCGTTGCAGCGCCTGACCCACCCGCTCCAGTGCAGACGCCAGTTGCATCGAGGATGTCGCCACCAGGGTCGCATGCCCCACCTTGCGGCCAGACCGAGGCAGCTTGCCGTAGTCGTGCCAATAGCCTCGCGGCTCCTGCAGAACCGGCCCCGGAGACGGCAGCTCGCCGATCCAGTTGAGCATTGCCGCCACCCCCGTCGCGCGGGTGTCGCCAAGGGCCAGTCCGAGCACGGCACGCAGATGGTTCTGGAACTGCGACGTGGCGGCGCCTTCGATGGTCCAATGCCCCGAGTTGTGCACCCGTGGGGCCATCTCGTTCGCCAGCAGCCTGCCATCGCGCAGAAAAAGCTCCAGCGCAAACACGCCGACATACTCGAGCGAATCGGCCAGCTTGCGGGCCATGCTCACCGCGGCAGCAGCGATGGATTCAGGCACCGACGCAGGCGCCAGGCTGGCTGCCAGCACGCCTTCGCTATGCCAGTTCTCGGTGATTGGCCAGGTGCGGAACTCGCCCTGACGGGAACGCACCGCAAGCACCGAAAGTTCGCGCTCGAATGGCACGAAAGCCTCAAGGATCAGACCAGTAACGGCGGCCTGAGCCCCCAGTGCTGACCATGCGGCCTCGGCGTCATCCCGGCTGCGAAGGCGGAACTGACCTTTGCCGTCGTAGCCCAGACGTCGTGTCTTCAGGATGGCGGGAACACCAACACGATCCATGGCGGCGAGCAGACCCGGCCAATCCTCGACTGCCGCAAACTCCGGTGTGGCGATTCCCAGCGTGTTGAACAAGGACTTCTCAGCCAGGCGATCCTGCGCAACAGCCAGGGCGCGCGGTGCGGGATGCACCGGAATGCGCTCGGCCAGCCACTGCGCACTGTCCGCCGGAACGTTCTCGAAATCGAACGTCGCCACCTGTACCCGGCTGGCGAACTCGGCAAGAGCCGTTTCGTCGCGGTAGTCGGCAGTGAGCTGCGGCACGAACTGCGATGCGCACGCGTCCGATGCTGCGTCCATCACCAGAAAACGCAGCCCCAGAGGCGCCCCGGACAGGGCCAGCATTCTTGCCAGCTGCCCGCCACCGAGAATTCCCACCGTGGTCACGCGCGCGGATCCGGTTTGGCGAGCACGGATTCGGTCTGGCTGCGACGGAAGCCTTCAAGCGCCGCCGCGATGCCAGGGTGGTCCGGCGCGAGAATCGCCGCCGCGAACAGCGCAGCATTGCTTGCACCCGCCGTGCCGATGGCAAAGGTTGCTACCGGAATGCCTGCAGGCATCTGAACGATCGAAAGCAGCGAATCCATGCCATTCAACGCTTTCGACTGCACTGGTACGCCCAACACCGGCAACAGGGTCTTGGCGGCGAGCATTCCAGGCAAGTGCGCCGCACCGCCGGCGCCAGCGATGATTGCCCGCAGACCGCGCGACTGCGCCGATTCCGCATAGGAAAACAGCAGGTCCGGAGTCCGGTGAGCCGAAACCACCCGAACTTCGTGGGCGACGCCGAGACGATCGAGCATCTCCGAGGCAGGCTGAAGGGTCTCCCAGTCGCTCCGCGAACCCATCACCAGGCCGATCAGCGGGGCAGCATTGGATTCGGTCATCATGCGCTGAGGTCACCGCGGGCAAATCGGTATTGTAGGGGAAGGCGTATCGCAGGCGTCAGCGGCATACCCTTCGATCCCCGCGGCGCGGCACACCCGGATCGCACGTTGCGCACAAAGCGTGCTCGCGAACAATCCGGCATCGTCGCTTCGATGTACTATCGGAGACTGCAACATGATCGCTCGCCATGAATCTTGACCGCCGCCTGATCGACATCCTTTGCTGCCCCGTCACGCGTCAACCGCTGGCACTGCTGAAGGCGCCGCAACTGAAGCGCTTGAACGCAGCCATCGCAGCCGGCCAGGTCCGCACCGCGGGCGGAGAATTGCTGTCCGGTGCGCTCGACGGCGCCCTTATCAGTGCCGACCAGAAGCGCATCTATCCTGTCCTTGACGGCATTCCCGCGCTGCTTTCCGATTCGGCCGTTGCTTGGGATGCTTCCCTCCAGGATGGGAAATCGTGAAACTGAACAGCGAAGCAGAGGCAGAATCGTGTACCAGTGCACGATTTGCCCCGGGCCACTTCACTAACATGCAGTTCTGGGCGTGCTCGTCCTTCAGGGGGACGAAATGAATTCAATGACTGGCGATACCGTGCTTTCTCCGCAGGCCCGATCACGGCTGGGAGACGCCCTCAATGGTTTACTGGGCCGCCGGCTGACGCCGCTGATGCGCGCCCTGTTCGACAGCCTGGACGATAGTCTCTTCGAACTCGCCGAGCACGCGCGCGAGCCGGCACGGCAACGCGACTTCTTTGATGGCATGCGTGAATGCCGCCTGCGCCGGAGACATGTCGAAGACAGCGTCGTTGCCAGCGTGAAGCGCGGACTTGACGCAGCATTTCGTGACGACCTTCGCTCGGTTGGCCTTGAAACGGGCTTGGAAGCACGCGGCGACGAAACCCTCGGGCTGGTCGGTGAAGAAGACCTGGAGGAAGATTTGGCCCTGCAGGCCATGGTAGCCAAGTGTGAGAGCCAACTGGCACAAGTACTGTATGCGCTCAATCAGCGCGTCGGCTGCGTGCTGGAGATTCCCGCATTGCACGATTCTGACAATCCGCTGGGACCGGCGGCATTGACCGAGGCGTTTCGCTTTGCAGCGCGTCGCCTTGACATCCCGATGCATGTTCGGCTCGTGGTGTTCAAGCTGTTCGAGCGTCACGTGCTTGCCTCCCTTGGTCCGGTTTACAAGGATCTGGGCACGCTGCTGATCGAGGCCGGCATCCTGCCCACGCTCAAGCCGCGCCTGCGCGAGGTTCGCAGCTCCAGCAGTGCGCCTTCCGCGCCCAGGGAGTCCGGCGATCGGCATTCAGCCCTGCCTGGTCAAACCGGCGGCCGCCACACGGCAGCGGATGCGCAGCCAGACAACGAAGACTCCGCAGTACTCGCTCGGCTGATCGAGTCGATCGGCTCGCGTCGCGCAATGGCGGCTTTGCGCAGCTCATCGGCTGACCTTTCGGCGTCTGATGGCTCAACGCTGCAGGCAAGTGATGTTCTGGCTGCGATGGTCGAACGGATTCCCACGGCCACTCTCCAGGAGGCACTGGAAGAGCTGCAGCATCGCTCGTCGCCATCGCCCAGCCCGGAGAAGCTCAAGCAGCACATCCTTGAGCAAAGCCACCGCATGGTCGGAGAAGAGACTGCGGCACTGCGCCCGGCGGACGAAAATGTCGTCGACCTGGTCGGCATGCTGTTCGAGCAGCTGCAGCACGATCGACGCCTTCCACCAACCTTGCAAAAGCTTGTCACCCAGCTGCACGTTCCGGTACTGCGGGCGGCACTGCTCGACCAGAACATGCTGTCGAACAGCGAGCATCCCGCACGCCGCCTGATCGAGGAGATCGGCAGCGCCGTGGTGGGCTGGACCGCCGATGCCGATCCTGGGCAGCGCTTGCTCAATCGGGTCAAGGAAACCATCGACTGGCTGCGCCACAGTTTCGACAGCGACATCTGCGTTTTCGAACAGGCGCTGCGCGACTTCCGCACGTTCAATGAGGCCCAGCGACGCCGGGCCGAGTTGGCCGAACAGCGTGCTACCGAAGCCGCACTCGGCCGCGAGCGCCTGCTACTGGCGCGCCGCTCGGTTGCGGGCGCACTTGAGGACCGACTTGCCGGAAAGCCGGTTGCGCGCTGGCTCGGGCAGTTGCTGGCACGGCCGTGGGCGAACTATCTGGTACTGGCATGGCTGCGCCAGGGGCCGGAATCGACTACCTACAACGATGCCCTGCAACTTGTCGACGACCTGGTGGCCGCAGATGGATCGCTGCGTGGCAGTCAGGTCAATCGCTTGCGCCAACGCATGCCCGAACTGGAGTCCTGCATGCGGCTAGGACTTGCCACGGTTGCGTTTCACGAGAGCGAAATCGAGTTCCTGGCGGCCCAGTTGCGAAGCTACGTGGCGTCGGCCATCGGTGAACCGGTCGAACTGGCGATCGATCAGGCACGCGAGCCCATCCCCGCCTTCTTCGATGTTCCGGTTGATGAACTGGAAGATCAGCCCGGCACCGACGAGGTAGCGGAAATCTCCCAGACCGTTGCCTTGCTGCAAACCGAAGGCACCGGGCGCTGGTTCGAGATCAAACAGGAAGGTGGATCCAGTGAGCGCGCCAAGCTCGCCTGGATCAGCCCGATGAGCACGCGATGCCTGCTGGTGAACCGGCAAGGCCTGAAGGTTTCCGAGCAGCGGCTGGAATCGCTCGCCGCCGATCTGGAACGCGGCGTGGCGCAAATGCTGGAAGGCGGTCAACTGGTGCAGCGTGCGCTCGAGGGCATGCTTGAGGAACTGGTCGAGCAGTCCGCCGCGGATTTGCGTGCCGGCTGAGGAATGGTGCCGCCGCTTTGCTGAGCGCGGCGCTGGAGGTTAACCTCCACCCTGATGATCCACAGGGTTACGCATGATCCAGGTTTCCGTTGCTGCACCGACCGAAGTGGTGCTGGCCGATGTGCAGCGTGCTTTGCAGGAGGACATCGGTACCGGCGATGTGTCTGCCGCGCTCCTGCCGCAGACGCTTCGTCGCGCCCGCGTGGTGACCCGCGAATCGGCGGTACTGGCCGGTAGCGCCTGGTTCGAAGCCTGTTTCCGCAGTCTGGATCCTGACGCGCGTTTTGAATGGTATGCATCCGACGGCGAACTGCTTGATGCCGGCATGATCCTGTGCAAGGTCACTGCACATGGCGGCGCGCTGGTGACAGCTGAACGCAGTGCCCTGAATTTCCTTCAATTGCTGTCTGCGACCGCCACCCAGGCGCGCCAGTTCGTGGATGCAGTGGCGGGCACCTCGGCTACCATTCTCGACACCCGCAAGACGCTACCCGGCCTGCGTCTCGCGCAGAAGTACGCTGTGCGCTGCGGCGGGGCCAGAAACCATCGGATCGGACTGTTTGACGCAGTGATGATCAAGGAAAACCACATCCTGGCCTGCGGGTCCATCGCCGCTGCAGTGGAGCGGGCCAGGTACCTCAGCCCGGGCGTGCCGGTGATCGTCGAGGTCGAGAACCTTGCGGAACTCGCCGAAGCACTCGACAGCAAGCCGGAGCGCATCCTGCTCGACGAGTTTGACCCGGCGAGCATGTGCGAGGCGGTCCGGATGGCGGCCGGACACTGTGATCTTGAGGCGTCCGGCGGCGTCGACCTGAAGAGCATTCGCGCGATCGCCGAAACCGGGGTGCAGTTCATCTCGGTGGGATCGATCACCAAGAACGTGCGCGCGATTGATCTGTCCTTGCGCCTGCTTCCCGAATAAAAAACCGCCGTTCGCGAGCTGGGTGTTGCTTCCCTGGAGATCAAGAGCATCAACGCGGAGGACGCCGAGAACAGCTGCCTGGAATGGCTGCTCGCCGCTTTCAGTCAGACCCTGGTCAAGGCCGGCGCGAAGCCAATCCACGCAGCTGGCGGGAGCCCGAGAATCGTTGCGCAACGCAACGCTGGGCTTCGTTTCGCTCAGCACCAACCTACCGCCTGGGTAGACCGGAGCGGGATTCAGAACAGGAAGACGTAGGCTGCTGCTGCTGCGGCCAGCAGCACCACGGCGGCAATCGCGATCGTCATCGTGTTGCCACTGGTCGGACGCTCACTCTTGACCGCGGACGGTGCTGGCGTCTTGGGGATCTCCATCCCGGGAGCGATCAGCATGAAGCGGATGGCGTCCAGTCGAAGTTCTTCGCCCGGCTTCAGCAGGCCGGCCTGAACCCGCTTGCCGTTGATGAAGGTACCGTTCGACGAGCCCATGTCCTCGACCATCAGGCCATCTGGCGTTGGCTTGACCGAGGCGTGGCGCCGGGATATTTCCTCACTGGGGATGCTGATCTCACAATCCTGCTGGCGCCCGATCACCATTTGCTGAAAGATCGGGAAGGTCTTGCCGAATGCCGCGCCGGAAACGCCGCGCAGGACGTACTTTGGCAACGCCATGCGCAGTCGCGTGGCGCCGGAGTCGTCTACCGGAGCCGCAGGTCGCGCTGCCGGTGCTGCAGACGCTGCTGAAGCGCGTTCGATTCCGACCATGCGAGCCTGTACCGGACCGATCATCAAGGAGTCGCCAGCGCGCACCGCGGCCGTCGCCTGGATTCTGGTGCCGTTGACCGTGACTTCGCTGCCCGGCGTCGCTATGCGCAGCACAGCCTGACCATCGGATTGCGCTATTTCGCAATGCTGTCTTGCGATACCCGGCTTATCCAGAATGACGTGGCCCGCGGCATCCGCGCCAATCCGGGTTACCCCTTCGCTGAGCAGCACCTGCCCATGCTCGCCATTGGGGAAAATAAGCTTCAGGTCGCTCATGCAGTATTCCTTTCGATGCCTCGCGGTCCCGGCCAAAATCGGCGGGATGACCTCGGCATCATAATTCACTGCGCCAGGCAGACCAATGCCGGATGTAGCCCACCTGAGCTTGCGAAGCCGGAGCGGCGGCGACACACTCGGCGCCCATGCTCGATGTATTGATCACCATTCTGGCTTTTGGCGCCGGTGTCGCGCTCTGGACGGACGCCCGCCGCGCCGCCGAACTGGCGCGCCAGCTGGGCCAACAGGCCTGCGCCCGTTCCGGCGTGCAGCTGCTCGACCAGACGGTCAGCCTGCACCGTGTCGGCATGCGGCGGGGCGAGAGCGGCTGGGTGCAGCTGTTGCGCGAGTATCGCTTCGAGTACTCGCGCGATGGATCGGACCGGCATCGAGGAGGCTTGGCGCTTCAAGGCGGCCGGTTGCTGTGGATCAGCGTGCCGGAGCCGATCTCCAGCGAGGCCTGATGCGGGCTAGCGCTGCGCAGGCTGCGGCAACCTGCAGCGTACTGATCGAAACGCGGCCAGGCTACTTGACGATCCGCAGGTGCGGCGCGCGCTTGATTGGCTCCTGTTCCGGCGGATCAGGCGGCTGTGAGTCCGGATCGGTGTCGGGTGGCAGCATCATGCCCTGCCCGGTTTCGTGCGCATAGATCGCCTCGACGGCAGCGATCGGTACCTGCACCGTGTGACTGACACCGCCGAAACGCGCCATGAAGCGGACCCAGTGGTTTCCCAGCTCGAGCTGCGCCACGGCGCGTCCCGCCACGTTCAGTACGACCTTGCCTTCCTTGACGGCCGAGCCCGGCACCTCGACGCCTTCCTGGACGGCATCGACCAACAGGTAAGGTGTCATGCCGTTGTCGCTGATCCACTCGTACATGGCCCGGATCAGGTAGGGCCGGTTGGAGCTCATCGCCTGAGCGGCAGGGCTCATGCAGGAACATCTCTCAGCAGTCGTTCCTCGGCGGTCAGGCTGCGGGTGAACCCCGGGTTGCGGAAGATGCGGTTGCCGTAGTCCTCGATCACCTTGGCTTCCTTGGGCAGGTCTACCCCGAGCGCATCAAGACGCCAGATGATCGGCGCGACGGCGCAATCCGCCAGGCTCATTTCCGTATTGAGGAAGAACTTCGAAGCCTTGAACAGCGGCAGCGATGCCAGCAGCAGTTCGCGCAAGCGTTTTCGCGCCGGCTCTACCTGACCTTTCGCACCGGACTGGATCGTCTGCACATGCGGAACCCACTCGTGCTCAAGACGCAGCATGGCCAGGCGCAGGCGCGCCCGGGCAATGGGGTCGACCGGCATCAGTGGAGGATGCGGATAGCGTTCGTCGAGAAACTCGCTGACCACCGAAGCGGCGTACAGCACGAGGTCCCTGTCGACTAGCGTCGGCACCGAATGATACGGATTGAGGTCAATCAGATCCTCAGGCGGATTCGCCGGATCGACCGGAATCAGATCGTAGGTCACGCCTTTCGCCGCGAGCACCAGCCGCACGCGATGGCAGACCACACAGTCCCGCGCTGAAAACAGCGTCAGGGTATTGCGGGAACGGGCACTCAGCGCCATGGAACCCCCCAGCTCAGGTATTTCCGAAGCTTGCCTTCCGCCCTGTTCCCCGGCAGGGCGGCGTTTGTCTTTCACGGCGCGACCCGTCAATGCACGTCGCGCCAGTATTCCTGCTTCAGCAGCCATGCCATCAGGGTGAAAAAGGCCAGGAACAGAATAACCCAGACCCCGACACTTTGGCGCTGCAGCGCGGACGGCTCGCTGGCGTAGTGCAGGAACGTGGTGATATCGCGCGCCACCTGATCATACTCGGCTGCACTCATGCTGCCCGGAACCGCAACTTCAAGGCGCTCGATCTTGCCAGCATCTCCCGGCGCGTACACGGCACGCTGGGTGCCCTGCATCTCCCACAGCACATGCGGCATCGAGGAGCCCGGCAAGACCCGATTGTTCCAGCCATTGGGCCGGGTCTCGTCAGCGTAGAACGACTTCAGGTAGGTATAGGTCCAGTCCGGACCTCCCAGCTTGGCGCGCGCCACCAGGGTCAGGTCCGGAGCCACTGCGCCGATCCAGGCAACCGCATCGGCGGGATCCAATGCCGAAACCATCTGCTCGCCAAACTTGGCGCCGGTGAAGTTCAGGTTCTGCATGACCTGCTCCTCACTCAAACCGAGGTCCTCGGCCATGCGCGAATAGCGCAGGTAGCCCAGCGAATGGCAACCCATGCAGTAGTTCATGAACAACTGCGCGCCACGCTGCAGCGAAGCACGGTCAGTGAGGTTGGTCTGGGCGGGCTCCAGCGGCACTCCGGGACCGGCGGAAAAAGCCAGGGAGGACGCGAAAACGAATCCGAGCGCGATCAGCTTCTTCATGGCGATCTTAGTCATGCATGGTCACCCGTTCCGGAATCGGCTTGGTCTCACCCAGGGTGGACCACCAGGGCATCGCCAGGAAGAACAGGAAGTAATAGACGGTAAGGATCCGGGCGATGTTGGTCAGGGTCTCGGTAGGTGCCACTGCACCGAGATAGCCCAGCCAGACGAAGCTGATCACGAAGCCGGTCAGGATCAGTTTGCTGACCAGGCTGCGCTGACGGATCGAACGCACCTTGGCTCGGTCCAGCCAGGGCAGCAGGAACAGGATCATCACCGCCGCACCCATCACGATCACGCCAAACAGCTTGTCGGGCACGGCGCGCAGCATTGCGTAATAAGGGGTGAAGTACCAGACCGGCTTGATGAGCTCCGGGGTGACCAAGGGATTGGCCGGTATGAAGTTGTCATGCTCCAGGAACAGGCCACCGAAGGTCGGCTCGAAGAACAGGATGAAGGCCATGATCATCAGGAACATGCCGACGCCGAACAGGTCCTTCACCGTGTAGTACGGGTGGAAGGGTATGCCGTCCAGCGGCTTGCCGGTGCTGTCCTTGACCTTCTTGATCTCCACGCCGTCGGGGTTGTTGGAGCCCACTTCGTGCAGGGCCATCAGATGCAGATACACCAGACCAAGCAGCACGATCGGCAAGGCAATCACGTGCAGGGCGAAGAATCGGTTCAGGGTGGCATCCGAGATCAGGTAGTCGCCGCGGATCCATTCCACCAGCGGCTCCCCGATGAACGGCAGCGCCCCGAACAAGGAAGTGATCACCTGCGCGCCCCAGTAGCTCATCTGTCCCCAGGGCAGCACATAGCCCAGGAAGGCCTCGGCCATCAGCACCAGGAACAGCAGCATGCCGATGATCCAGACCAATTCGCGCGGCTTCTGGTACGAGCCATAGAGCAGGGCGCGGAACATGTGCAGGTAAACCACGATGAAGAAGGCCGATGCACCGGTGGAGTGCATGTAGCGGATCAGCCAGCCCCACTCCACATCACGCATGATGTATTCGACGCTGGCGAAGGCCTCGGCGGCACTTGGCTTGTAGCTCATCGTCAGCCAGATGCCGGTGACGATCTGGTTGACCAGCACCAGGATGGCAAGCGAGCCGAAGTAGTACCAGAAGTTGAAGTTCTTCGGCGCGTAGTACTGCGCCAGATGGCGGTTGTACCAATGGGTTGCGCCAGGAGCACGGCTGTCGAACCAGCCGTAAAGCCCGCCCACCGCGCGATTGATCAGGTTCGCCATCACGCAACTCCTTCAGGATTTACGCCAATGATGACGCGGCTGTCGTCGACAAAATCGTGCGGCGGGACCTTCAGATTGGTCGGTGCCGGCACGCCCTGGTAGACACGCCCGGCCATATCGAACTTGGAGCCGTGGCAGGGGCAGAAGAAGCCACCTTTCCACTCCGCGTCGAACGGCTGTGGCTCCAACTGGGGTGCAAACAGCGGCGCGCAGCCGAGGTGGGTGCAGATACCCACCAGGATCAGGAACTCCGGTTTCACCGAACGGTGCGGATTCTGCGCGTAGGCCGGTTGTTGATCGGCGTTCTCCGAGGCAGGGTCGCGAAGCCTGTCGTTGAGCGACGCCAGCAGGGCCAACTGCTCGGGCGTGCGCCGCACGATCCAGACTGGCTGACCGCGCCACTGCGTGGTCAGGCGCTGACCCGGCTCCAGATGACTGATGTCTTCCGTAACCGGCGCACCAGCCAACTGGGCCTTGGCGCTGGGCTTCCAGGACGCCACGAACGGAACTGCTGCAAAAATCGCTCCGACCCCACCCACCACGGCGGTCGAGGCCGTGATGAAGCGGCGGCGGCCGACGTTGACGCCTTCATTAGCCATCCGGCTCTCCACAGGAACACTTTGAATTTCGGGGTGCGGAACCGTCGACACCGGGTCGATGTCCCGCAAAAGTGGGGTAGTTTAACGGATCGTAAACTCCTCCGACAATTGCGGGCATGTCTGGCAGCCGGGTGAACGCTGGCCCTCGTGTACCATTCCCGGCCTGTATCGACGTTTTCGAGTGGAACTGCGCCGCAATGCGCCCCGTGATGCGATCCCTTCAGTTTATTGGGCAATTTGCCGTGCTTGGGCTGGCCGCTGCCTTTGTGCTGATGCACCTGATGCCTGGCGCCGCCGAGCGCGTCCGCGGCTGGGCCAACGGCCAGCCCAACCCGCCTGGCCCCAATGTCCCGCTGGCGGGATACGGCGTGGTCTCCTATGCCGATGCCGCAGCCCGCGCTGCACCCGCTGTGGTGAATATCTACGCCAACAAGGCAGTCATTGAGCGCCCCTGGGTATTTGTGCCCGATCCGATGCTGCAGCGCTTTTCCGGCATCACCCTGGGGCCGCCGCGCACTCGCATCGAGCAGAGCCTTGGCTCGGGCGTGATCGTCAGCGAAGACGGCTATGTACTGACCAATCACCACGTCATCCGCGACGCCGACGACATCCAGGCGGTACTGCAGGATGGCCGGGTCACCCGCGCGCGGGTGATCGGCAGCGACAGCGAGACCGACCTGGCCGTGCTCAAGATAGAAGGCAGCGCCCTGCCGGCCCTGCCCCTCAATCAGGAAACCGGCCTGCGGGTTGGCGACGTGGTGCTGGCCATCGGTAATCCTTTCGGCCTCGGCAACACCGTCACCCAGGGAATCGTCTCGGCGCTAGGCCGCAACCAGCTAAACGTCAGCACCTATGAGGACTTCATCCAGACCGATGCGGCCATCAACCAGGGCAATTCCGGCGGCGCGCTGATCAGCGCACGAGGCGAACTGATCGGCATCAACACCGCCATGATGTCGCGCTACATCGCCAATGCCGAGGGCATCGGCTTCGCGATTCCCGTGACCACGGCGCGCCAGGTGCTGGATCAGATCGTCGAGCACGGCATGGTCATCCGCGGCTGGCTGGGCGCCGAGTATGGCGACGCGCCGTTGCTGCCCGGTGGACTTGAGCCCGGCCAACCACGCGGGGTTGCATTGACTGCGGTGCATCCCGGCGGCCCGGCGGAACGCGCCGGACTACGACCTGGCGACGTGCTGCTGCAGGTCGATGGCATCGACATCGCCGATCAGGGTGAGCTTCGCAAGCGGGAGGCTGCCGTGGAGCCCGGTCGTCAGGTCCTGATCACCGGACTGCGCGCCGGCCTGCCATTCAGCACCGAGATCACCCTGGCGCAACGACCCGCTCCGCGCAGCACCTGATCAACGTGTTGCCCCGCATTCGGGGCTCAGCAAGGCCTAGAGGCCGCTATAGCGCTGATGCAGGATGCCGACGCGTTCCACGTATCGCTGGGTTTCCTCGTACGGCGGTACGCCGCTGTATCGGTCAACCGCGCCTTCTCCCGCGTTGTAACCGGCAGCGGCCAACTGAATATTGCCGTCGAAGCGCTTCAACAGCCAGGCCAGGTAGCGGGTACCCCCCGAGATGTTCTGGGCTGGATCGAAGGCATCCGATACACCGAAGCGCTCGGCGGTCGCTGGCATCAACTGCATCAGGCCCTGGGCGCCCTTGTTCGACACCACATTGGGACGAAAGGCCGACTCCGCATGCATGATGGCGCGCACCAGGGCAGCGTCGATACCGTGTTCCAGCGCCGCGCGCGCAATTTCCTCGCGGTACGCATCGAGATTCAAGTTGACCTGATTCCAGTCCAGTCCGGGGGACAAACCGCAGGCATAGCAGTTCTGGATGTAAGTGAAAAGCACCGTGACGTCCTTGCTGGATGCAGGCTTGACGTTGGTGTAGTGCAGGACGCCATCGCGCTCATAGCGATAAATCGCACCGCGCGAGACCTTCGGGGTTCCAAGACCGCTCAAGGCGTCCGGGGCCGTCGGTGCCTGCTGGCCAGGAGAACTGCGAAATTGCACCACGGGCTCCTGGCCCCGGCGTCCGGAGCCGGCAGCGGCCTGCGCGCCGACCGCGACGGCGGGCTGCGTAGCGATCGCTTCGGGCGAAGGACTGGGCTTGGGCGTCGATTGCTTGCCGCCTTCCGGCTTGTAGCTGGATACCACCGTGCACTGGGTAAAGCCGTCGCGGCTGCTGGTGTAGGCGGTCTCGCCCTGGCTGCCGGTGCAGCGATACAGCGTGCCCGCCGCGTCAGCGTCAGCGGCAAGCAAAGCAAGCATCAAGCCGAACGGTAGCAGCAGGCGGGGCATGAGCATACGAGTGTCGGGTCTGGCGGAAAGTTTCCGCCAGACCCGCGTCCGTGCCAAGCCCCCCTGTGTCAGGGCTGCGCTTCGAAACTGTTGCGGAACGCGCACAGGTGCTCCGGAAGCACCAGGGGATCGGGCGCAGGACCCGCGACAACCGAGAAGGAACAGGTCTGATAGCTCGCCGCGGCACTGTTGTTTTCCAGCACCGGATCATCCAGGTCGACGGGCACCAGCACTGCAGCCTGGCCGTATGCCGGCGAGGGTGCATCCGGCCGAACCGTGGCCACCAGCAGCACCGTGGCCGACTCGGTGCTTGTCAGGTCAAGGGTCAGAGCAACGTCGCCCATGCCAGATTCGGCACTGCAGGCCGCCGAGGGCATGCAACCCCAGGCGACATCCTGGAACGCGTCAACATCGATCGAGGCCGAGAGACTGGCTCCGATGACGTCTGCCGGCCCCAGGTTGCTCACCACGACTTCGAACTGCACCACTTCCAGATCGTCGTCGATGAAGTAGGCGCTACCCAACACCCGCATGCTGACCGACAGGTCGGCATCGGTCGGAGGCTCGATGGCGGGGTTCACCGTCACTTGCACGGCGCTGGAGTTGGCGCCGGCATAGGTGGCATCGCCGGCATAGCTTGCGCTGAAACTGTAGTCACCTTCGAGGTCGATCTGGATGGAACAGCTACCGACCGCTATCGCCGCGCTGCAACTCAGTGCGGCGCCATCCGACACCTGGATGCTACCGGAAGGCGTACCCGATCCCGGCGGCAGCACGCTGAGATTCCAGCTGAAGGTAATGCTGTCGCCTTCCGCAATGACGATGGGATCAGCGCCCAGGCTCAGTGCCGTGACCATCAACTGCACGTCCACATCTTCGCTGGCATTCGAGCCCAGGTGGGTTGCGGTCTCGGCGAACACACCGGAAACCGCTTGCACGCCAGTGCTCGCAAAGCTCAGCTGGCAGCTGTCGGCGACACTGCGGTCGATGCTGCAGCCGCTGCCGCCGCTCACCGCGACGATTGCATCGCCCGGCAAGGTCGGCGCGAGCAGATTCACGGTAACGACCTCACCCAAAACCGGCGTTGTCGTTGAAAGGCCAAGCGCGAAGCCGGTACTTATTTTCGCCACCGCCACGCTGGCGCTGTCCGAAGACGCCAGCAGGTCGTTGCTGCCGGCAAAGTCTGCTGTCACGTCGATGTCGCCTGCGACGTCGAACGCCAGCTGGCAGGAGCCGGCATTGGCCAGCACCTGGATGCTGCAGCCGAGTCCGCCGCTAACGACGACTTCCTCGCCATCGGTAATACCGCTGGTCGTGATGCTGGCCGTGACCGCAGTTCCGATCACGGCCGAGGCCGGCAGGCTCAGGCTGACGCTGGTCGGCGTACCCACCGCAAGCTGCGCAGTGGCAAACGCGGCGGCGAAATGATTGGCCGGGGCGTTCGAGTCGAGATAGCTCGCTTCCAGATCATAGAAGTCGAAGGCCGGGAAGGTACCAAGCGAACAATCCATAGCCGGCAGGGTGATCGTGCAACCGTCGCCACCATCGATGCTGACAGTGAAGCTGCCCTCGGGCGTGCCGCCACCCGGCGCGAGCACCAGCAGGTTGGTGATCGAGGCAAAAACCTCGTCGGCCAGACCGGCCGGGTTTGGTGCGGCCGCCAGACCGAAGCTGATGGTCGCCGCTTCGACCCCGTGCTGCGCATCGCCGCTGGCGTCGAGAAAAGCCGCGTCGCCTGTGAAGCTTGCCGTCACGGTGCGGGGGCCGCTGCTGGCGGAAACCAGATCGCAACTGCCACTCGCCGCTGCCGCAACCGGCGCACAGGATTCTCCGCCGCTGCTTATCACCTGCACGCTACCGGTCGGCTGGATCCCGGGATTGGACAGGTTGGCAAGCGACCACTGCACGGTATAGGTCTGCCCCACTACCGACGAGTCGCCATTGGCGCCACCCGAGGGAGTGATTGCATCGATGGCGATGCTGGTGGTGTCGCGGACGGCAGCGCCGAGGCGTGCCAGGCCATTGCGCCCCTCACCGGTGACGCGGGTGAACTCGCCACCGATCAGTACGGCATCAGCGCCGAGTGCGGCGATCTGCCGAATCGGCATATCGGTACCTGGCTCCCAGGCCAGATCCACGGCGCCGGCACCCGTTACGCGGGCCAGATTCATGCGTGCCTGCGGACCGGCCAGCACGAAGCCGCCACCCACATAGACATTGCCACTCAGGGCATCGATTGCCAGTGCGTCAATGCGATCGCCCGAAGCTGCCAGCCAGGGGTTCCAGGCAAGGTCCACGGCGCCGGTGGCGGCATCGACGCGCGCCAGGTTCTGGCGCGACTCACCGCCGGCCGTATTGAACTGGCCGCCGACCAGCAGGCCATCGGGCGAAGACTGCAATGCCGCCACCACCGCCAGGGTATTCAACTGGGCATCGAAACTCACGTCTGCCAGTCCAAGGCTGTCGTCGACCCGCACCAGGCCTGCGCGCGCCTGGCCACCCGCGGTGGTGAACTCGCCGCCCAGATACACCACACCGGTCGCGCTGTGCACGACGTGCACCAGATCATCCGGATTCGGATCCCAGGCGCTCGCGCCGCCAGCGCCGACAGCACTCAGTTGCGCGACGAGATTGCGTCCCGCGCCGCCTGCCGAGGTGAAAAGTCCGCTTACGTAGACCTGTCCATTGTCCTCCGACAAGCTGGTCACATCGGAATCGGCGCCGGGGTTCCAGGTGGCATTGAGGCTGGGCGCAAACGTCACCGGATCGAGATCGATCATCGCCAGCCGCGTGCGTGGCGTGGCGCCGTTGACTGCGTTGAAGCGACCACCAATGTATAGACGGTCGCCTGCTGGATCCTGTGCCACGTCCAGCCCCAGCACATCGCCAAAGGTGCCCAGGGACCAGCCAAGATCGAGGCTGTAGTCAGCATGCAGTCGCAGCAGGTTTGCGCGTGTGTGGTAAGTCGGATCGGCGCCGACGCGGACACCGTCGAATGTTCCGCCGACAATCACGCCACCGGAGGAATCCATCGCGAATGCTTCAACCGTGCCCGGACCACCGGCGGTCGTGACAAAACCCGCATCGGGATCACCTGTGGCAGCAGCAAGTCGCGCGATGCCGCCTTCTCCGACGGCCTTGACGGTGGCAAAACTGCCGCCCACCAGCACCCTGCCAGCGGAATCAAGCGCGAGGGAAACTACCGCGCGATCCGCATTGGCGCTCCAGCCGGCCACCGCCGTGGCAGGCGAAGCATCCGGCAACTTGGCGACGCGCAGCTGCGACGCGCCGCCAATGTTGGCAAAGTCACCACCAGCATAGATCGAGCCGGCTGCGTCAAGCTGCAGGCTGCGCACGGCGCCGTCCGCATTCGGATTCCAGGCATCCAGAGCAGCGCCACTGGCCTTGGCCACCTTGGCCACATTGTTGCGCGTTACGCCCGCGGGAAAGCGACGGAACTGACCGCCAACATAGACGTGGGAAGCATCGCCGGTAATGCTGAAGACGCGCGCACCGCCTGCAGCCTGAACACCTGGATTCCAGGCAGCACCGCCGACTTCGTGCGCCGCCGTCGAGGCGATCACGCGCCCCAGTGCGCGCCGATTGGCCCCCGCGATACGGCGGATCTGGCCGCCGATATACAGCCGGTCATTGGTGATATCGAGGTGCAGGGCATAAACCGCATTGCCTTCGACGGCAGCGTTCCAGGCCAGCAGACTGCCGGCCGTGTCGTAGGCAGCGACGAGGGCACGGGGCGCGGTGAACGCGCCGCCGTAGAACACCTGGCCTGCGCCGGCCTGTACGGTGTGCGCGAACCCATTGAGGTTGGGTGCGAAGTTGGCGTCGATAGCGCCGCCGACCAGGGTGAAGCGTGCCGCGTGCGTCCGGGCCTGTCCGCCCGCGGCGGTGAATGCTCCTGCCAGATAGAGATCGTCACCATCACGGGTCATGGCCAGAACCGGTGCGTCGGTGCCGAGCAACCAGCTCGGATCCCAGCCGGCATCGGCCAGGTTTCCGTCAGCATCGACGCGCGCCAGGTTGGATCGCGCCACGCCGTTGACCTGGTCGAAATCGCCCGCGAGGACATAGAACTGGTTGCCCGCGTCCTCATAGGCAACGATGGCATTCACCGAACCTGCGACCTCGAAGCGCAGGTGTGGCGCAGCCTCGGGCGGTGGGAACACGCCCTGCGCCTGAACCAGCAGCGGCAGCAGCAGACATACCGAGGCAAGATGCCCCAACAGCTTTGACCAACGTGACATAAATCCCCCGATTCCATTCACGAACGTGCGAAAGACGGGGGCGCAAAACAACGCAGCGGCGAGCCACTGAGCCGGCATGGCCCCCTGTGTGGACCCCATCACGGGTCCGGAACATGCCGGAACGCGAATCCGGGCACATTGAAAACGAGACCCAGTTCACATTTGTGCGGCGATAGTGCATCGACGCGACGCCAAAAACCGGGCGTATCAGGGGCAGGCCGACGAGTGGTCATTTGACCCGATCGAGCGGTGTCCTAATTTTTGGCAACGAACGTCGCCGACTCCCAAATGCACTGCTGACCAGGACCGGTTCCTGCGGGGATTTCTGCCGGTTCGAGTCACTCTGTGCTTGCTTGGCTCCCGTGGCACACGCACTCACATCGCACATTGCCGCTAAACTTGGCGTTTTTCCCGACCGGAGTAAGCGCCATGACCGGGAAGCCAGCCGCCAGCGGCAAGCTTTTCATCAAGACCCACGGCTGCCAGATGAACGAGTACGACTCGGCCAAGATGGCCGACGTGCTGGCCGCCAGCCACGGCCTCGA
>JBBSJP010000022.1:0-68866 GCA_038257155.1 Lysobacterales bacterium
CGAAATCGAGATCACCGGCATCAACGCCTGATCATCGGAAGGAGACCAAGTCATGGCACATAAAAAGGGCGTAGGTTCCAGCCGCAACGGCCGCGATTCCAATCCGAAGATGCTCGGCGTGAAGATCTTCGGTGGTCAGGCAGTATCGGCTGGCAACATCATCATTCGTCAGCGCGGCACCCAGTTCCATCCGGGTCCGGGCGTTGGCTGCGGCCGCGATTACACGCTGTTCGCGCTGACCGACGGCGTGGTGGATTTCTCGATCAAGGGCGCCAAGAAGCGTCGCACGGTCAGCATCAAGCCGGCCGTCTGATCGCAGCTTGCATCAGCTCCAAGAGAAAGCCCCGCATCGCGGGGCTTTCTTGTTTCTGGCGCTAGGAGCCTGCGCGGCAGAAGACAACCGGGCTGCAACCGCGCCTGCGCGGCCCGGATTTCCGCCGATTCTTGGCCTGTAGAACCACACCACTACAGGCCGGCGAATCGTCGAAAACCCGTTCTCACGCAGTCACGCTTTCGCCTCGATTGCTTCTGCCGCGCAGGCTCCTTGCCAAGGCGATCTGCCGCCAGCGCCAATCAGCGGCGCTTCACGAAGCGGTAATGCGCCACCAGCCATTGGCTGCCGCCGGCATAGCCGAACAACTCGGCGCAGGCCATCCAGAACATGCGCCAGCGCTGGAACCAGCGCCGCGCTTCGGCCTGCCCATGGCTGGCTGTCAGCACGTGCATGATCTCGCCTGCATGCCGGTCCTGGTTCTCCAGCCAGTGATTGGCAGTGCGTTGGTAGTGGCTGCCGGACAACAGCCAGCGCTCCTCGATCTGCAGGTGTTCCTGGAAGTGCAGCAGGGTATCGGCGGCGAGCATCAGTCCGCCGGTGAAGAAGTAGCGGCCCATCCAGTTGTCCTGGCCCTCGGTCTCGAATGGGTACATCAGGCTGCGATGGCAGAAGATGTGCACAAAGAGTTTTGCCCCGGGCGCCATCCAGCCTGAGACTCGTTCAAGCAGGCTGAGGTAGTTGCGCATGTGCTCGAACATCTCGATCGAGACGACCCGGTCGAAGGTTCGGTCCAGCTGCAGTTGGTTGACATCGCAGGTGATGATTTCGACATTGCCAAGGCCGCGTGCTGCAGCCTGCGCCAGGATGTGCTCGCGCTGGCTGTTCGAGTTCGATACGCCCGTGATGCGCGCGTTCGGATAGCGTTCGGCCATCCACAGGGTCAGCGAGCCCCAGCCGCAGCCCAGCTCCAGGATGCGTTGCCCGTCGGCCAGTTCGGCACGCTCCCCGTAGGCCGCCAGCATCAGCTCCTCGGCCTGCTCGAGGGTCTCGTTGCCGCTGGGGTACAGACAGCTTGAGTACTTCAGGCGCTTGCCAAGGCAGAGCTCAAAGAATCGCGCCGGGACTTCGTAATGTTGCTCATTGGCCGCAGCGGTCTCGATCGCGATGGGACTCTGGCGCAACTCCTCCAGCAGGCGACGAAAACGCGCGTCAGAGACTTGCGTCTCGGAGGCGTTTTCCTCGCGCAGGCGCTGAGCGCAAAGCCGGCGGATGCCAAGTCGGGTGAGGGCGTCCGGCACAAGGCCTCGCTCGCAGAGGTCGATCAGCATGGTGTGTTTCCAGAGGTGATTTCAGGAGTCCGCGCTGCGGCGCGGGAACCAGGGGAATAACTCGTTCACCTCGCGCTGGTAGGCGCGGTAGTCGTCGCCGCGCGAACGCAGTGCCTGCGCTTCGGTGTAGGGAATGCCGGTGATCCAGCGCAGCGAGACAAACATCAGCAACGGCCCGGCAAGGCTAAGCCACCACCAGGGCGAACCCACCGAGAGCAGCACGTAGGCGAACCAGTGCAGCCATTCAAAAAAGTAGTTGGGGTGGCGCGACCAGCCCCACAGGCCCACCCGACAGGTTTTTCCGCGGTTGCAGGAACTCTTGCGAAAGTTGGCCAGCTGCTGGTCGGCAAGCCATTCGCCTCCAAGACTTCCGAGCCATACCACGATCGCCGCAATGCTCCACACCGTGAAGCCAGGAGTCGGATTGGAAGCGGCAATCAGGAAGGGCGCCGAGAAGATCACCACAAAGGCGGCCTGCGCCATGAAGAAGGCAAAGAACTTGCGCTGGTCGCCTCTCCAGTGTTCGCGCAGGTAGCGATAGCGTCCGTCCTCGGCTTCGTGCAGTACCCGAGCCAGCAAGTGCAGGCTGAGTCGGAAACCCCAGACACCGCCCATCATGGCTACCAGCCAGCGTGGTGTCGCTGCGCCTTCGCCGAAGGCACCGTAGAGCAGGGCAGCCACTCCCATCAGGGCCGCCCAAACGACATCGACATAGCCTGCGTTGCTGGTTCGCAGCTGCAGCCACCATGTTGCCGACATGGCCAGTACGCTTAGCAGCGCAATGAGGAGGAATGTTTCAAGACTGGACATGACTGACACTATCCTCTTGAGATCGGAGGTGCGGCTGGCGCCAGGTGTGAAGCCAGGGCAAGCAAGAGCGGCGTGACGATTGCCCATGCAACAGTCAGCGCCAGGTAGACCAACCATGCCGGTGCGATGAAACTGGCAGCCTGCCAAGCATGCACGGCAACGTAGTACGCAAGCGGCCCGCCAACGGCACCTAGCGCTGCGGCGAGCCAGGGATGGTGCTGCAGCGAGGCCATTGAGTGATTGAGAGTCAACGCGAAAGCCAGCCAGAGCACGATGATCCAGACAGGTGCCAACCATGCGACCGGCAGCGGCGTGGCGAATTCGACCAGGCCGATCCAGATCCAGATGGAGTCCAGCAGCAGTCCGATAGCGGCCGCCGTTCCCATCAAACGAAGGTCGGCGACGCGCCTCGCACTGAAAAACAGCTGCAGAGTCGCGAACACCATCAAGGCCAGCACGCCACTCCACCACAGTCCCTTGCCCGCGCCAGCGACCGCTGCCAACCAGACAATCTGGAAACCCAGCAGATTGGGCAACCAGGACTTCACGTCTGCGCGTCGCAGGCAGGCAGGAACTCGGCGCGACGGCAGGCCGGCCCTGTGAGAAGGAGCTGCGCATTGCCGATCGACCGCTCCAGGAAGCCGCCCTCGCAGTAACAAAGATAGAACTCCCACATGCGAATGAAATGCTCCGGATAGCCGAGCGCACGGACTTCGTCCAGCCGCGCCATGAATCGCTTGCGCCAGTGCCGCAGGGTCAACGCATAGCTGGGGCCGATGTCCTCCAGATTGAACAGGCGCAGCTCGCTTGAGCGTGCCATGGCCTGGCTCATGGCGGTGATCGAGGGAATGAAGCTGCCCGGGAAAATGTGCCGCTTGATGAAATCAACCGCATTCAGCGCCTGTGCGTAGCGATGATCCTCGATGGTGATGGCCTGGATCAGGGCGAGGCCTTCAGGCTTGAGCAGCGCGGCGACCTTGGCGAAGTAGGTATCGAGAAACTGGTGACCGATGGCTTCGATCATCTCGATCGAGACCAGCTTGTCGTAGCTGCCCTGAAGATCGCGGTAATCCTTGAGCAGTACGGTCACCTTGTCGGAAAGCCCAGCTTGCGCGACGCGCTGCACCGCCAGGTCAAACTGTTCGCGCGAGATCGTCGTGGTGGTAACCCTGCAACCGTAGTTGGAAGCGGCGTAGACCGCGAAGCCGCCCCAGCCGCTGCCGATTTCGACCACGTGATCGGTCGCTGACAGGGCGAGCTTGTCGCAGATGCGCTGCAGCTTGCGTACCGAGGCCGACTCCAGCGACTCGTTCTCATGCGCAAAGATCGCCGAGGAGTACATCAGGCGGCTGTCGAGAAACAGCGAGAACAGCGGATTGCCGAGGTCATAGTGTGCCGCGATATTGCGTCGGCTGCCGAGCCGGGTATTGCGCCGCAGTGCATGCCAGGTGCGCATCACCATGCCGCCCAGGCGGGCCGTGCCGGTTTCCATCGCATCGAGCAGATCGCGATTGATCACCAGAATGCGGACCAGCGTGACCAGATCGTCGCAGTGCCACAGACCGTCCATGTAGGCCTCGCCGGCGCCAACGCTGCCATTGGCGGCGATCTGGCGGTAGAAACCGGGATCGCTGACCCGCAGGGTCACGTGCAGGGTCTGCCCCGGAACCGTGGACGCCCGGCCCAGATGCAGGCAGCCCTCGGCATCGATGAGGGTGATGTGGGCATTGCGCAGCTGCCGCATCAGATCAAGCAAGCGGCGCTTGAGCAGACGGTCGGTACGGCCCAGAGGTTGCGTCTGCTCTTGGCCCTGCAACTGCAGATCCTGCGATTCGGCGAGTTCATTCATGGACGCGGTTTCGGATGGCGGATCGGGTGAGGATAGAAGGGGTTGCGTTTGCACCAGGTCAAGAACGCCTGCCAATGGATGGCGGCGACCACGCGCAGGGTCATGGCGGGGTAGCGCCATAGCAGGTGCGAAAGCGCTGCGCGGGACATCGGATGGCGCTGCAACCCGAGGGTGGCGTCAAACTGGCAACGGGCTTCCTCCAGAACCTGCATGTGCACCTGCAGTGTTTCGCCTGGCGCGGTCAGGTTCCAGCAGTAGCCGCGCTGCATGGGAATGAAGGGCGACACATGGAAAGCCTTCGGGAACTGCCACTGCTGCGCGCTGCCGCGTGAACTTGCGGCGGCGGGATCGAGCACATAACTGTGGCGTTCCTTCCAGGGCGTGTTGGTGATCTCGGCCACGATGCAATCAAGCGTTTGGCCATCGGTCCGATAGCAATAGTAAAAGCTGACCGGATTGAAGCAGTGGCCGAAATAGCGCAGATGGGTGAGCAGGCGGATCGGTCCCTGCGGGCGTCGGCCGAGCTCCTCGAACACGCGATTCCTGAGTGCTGCGTCGAGAGGCACGGAGGCATCGCCAAGGTAATCACTGCGCCTGAATGTGGCGAGCGCACCGCGCTCGCGTTTGAACAAGGGGTGCATTGCAAAGACCGCATCGAGCTCTGCGAGATCAAGCAGCACGAATGCGATGCGATAGCTGAAGGCATGCGCATGCGGGAAGTGCCGGCGGTGGCGAATGGTTCCTTCATAGACGGCACTGGCCAGCGGCTGCGTCTTGGCCATCTCAGGAATCATGGCCAGCGCACGCCCAGCGCCCGCACCACGTCCACCGCGCTGCGAATGCCGTCCTCGTGGAAGCCCCAGCCCCAGTAGGCGCCGGCAAACCAGGTGCGGCGCCGGCCTTGGATCTCGGCCCTGCGGCTCTGGGCCGCGACGCTGGCTCGGGTATGAATCGGATGGTGATAGCGCATCCGCGCGATCACTTCCTCCGGATCTATCTCGTTTCCGCGCCCCAGACTCACCACGAAGGGCTTGGGCGAATCGAGCGATTGCAGCAGGTTCATGCAGTAGCTCACTGTGCAGTCCCTGCCGGGCGTGGCCGGAATGTAGGCATTCCAGGCCGCCCAGGCGGCACGCCGTCGCGGCAGCATGCGCGCGTCGGTGTGCAGCACGGTGTCGTTTGCCTGGTAGGGCATGGCGGAGAGGATTTCATGCTCGCGCGCATCGGCATCGGCCAGCAGCGCCAGGCTCTGGTCACTGTGGCAGGCCAGCACGAGCTGATCGAAGCGCTCGACGCCATGTCGGCTGTGTACCTCTACACCCGCGTCGTTGCGCCTGACCGACTGCACAGGACTGTCGAGCCGTGTTTCGACCTGCCAGGTGGTTTGCATCGCGTCGATGTAGCTGGCCGATCCACCCACAACTACCCGCCATTCCGGTCGAGCCGAGGCGCTCAGCATTTGATGATTGGCCATGAACTGCACCAGGTAGCGGGCCGGAAACCTGAGCACCTGGTCGGAGGGTGAGGACCACAGGGCTGCAGTCATCGGAATCAGATGATCTTCGCTAAACATCGCCGAGTAGCCGCCCTCGGCCAGGTAATCGCCAAGGCTGGGACCTTCATCAGAGCGCTGCAGCAGGGCCGGCGCTTCACGATAAAAACGCAGGATCTCGCGCAGCATCCGCCAGAAGCGCGGAGACAGCAGATTGCGCCGCTGGCAGAACATGGTTTTCAAACTGGTGGCGTTGTACTCCAGGCCGTTGCGCGCGTCCTGCACTGCGAAGCTCATCGTGGTGGGTTGTGAACGGATGCCCAGTTCGCCAAACAGTTTGCCGAGCAGCGGGTAGTTGTCCGGATTGAATACGATGAACCCGGAGTCGACGCGATACTCGCGGCCCGCCTGGCTGACTCGATGTGTATGGGTATGCCCACCGAGGCGCAATTCGCGTTCGAACAGCACGACCTCATGCTCGCGCGAAAGCAGCCAAGCCGAAGCCAACCCGGAGATACCCGATCCGACCACTGCAATCCTCACTGTGCTGCATTCCTGCGCAGGTTGACGGGCACAGGCTTGAGATCCCAGATCAGTCCGAGCAGGGCGAGCAGACGCAGGCCGTAGTAGGTAAGGTCGATTTCCCACCAGCGAAAGCCCTGGCGCGCCGAGCCCGGATAGTGGTGATGATTGTTGTGCCAGCCTTCACCAAAGGTGAGCAGTGCGAGCAGGGCGTTGTTGCGGCTGTGGTCGCGTGTCGGATAACGCCGCGTGCCCCACTGATGCCCCAGAGAGTTGATCGTCACCGTGACATGGAACAGCACCACGGTGGAAACGAAAAACCCCCAGATCAGCAGCTGCGGGCCAGTGGTCTGAAGACCGGGCGCGATCTGCTCCAGCAGCATGCCGAGGGCGAACAGGAACCCGGCCAGCGCCGCCGGCAGCAACAGATCGAAGCGGTCCAGGAAACGCAGTTCCGGATAGCGCACCAGGTCAGGAATGGCCGCAGCATCGGTGGCGAACGATTTCGGGGTGAGAAACCAGCCTATATGGCTCCACCAGAAGCCATGCAGCAGTGGTGAATGCGGATCGGACGCGGTATCGGAATAGCGATGATGGTGGCGATGGTGCGCGGCCCACCACAAGGGACCGCGCTGCACACTGCTGGCGCCGATCACGGCGAACAGGAATTGAATCGCGCGCGAGGTCTTGAAGGCCTTGTGCGAGAAATAGCGGTGGTAGAAGCCGGTGATGGCGAACATGCGCAGCGCATAAAGGATTGCGGCCACTGCCACGGCAAACCATGAGACACCAACCCAGAGCACGCCGAGGCAGGCCAGGTGCAGACCGATGAAAGGAACAACGCGCAGCCAATGGATCCGGTCCGACTCTGAGGTGGTACCGCCGGGCGCAGTTGCATCGAACCAGGAACGCACTGCATTCAACACGTTGCGTGCAATCTGCGGGGGCGTGTCTGGGTTGGGAGTCGGCGCGGGCATCGGTGAAGGCTGAGCTTGCTGGCGTGATTCGGTGGTGAAACGCCGCCCTGGGTCGCTGGCACGATGCTTGCTACGTTGCGCGCTGCAGACCCGCCTGTCGGCGGGTTGGGCGCAGCTGGCTTGAACGTTTCACAAATTTCTCTGCTTGCCGTGATCCCTGGGGTCGTCCAGCTACGCATGTAAAGGCAAGCCGGCTTCTGCCGACTGCGATCTCACGCCAACGCATCCAAGGAACACCGTCATGAAGCGCCAGACTTTACGCATCCGAACCCTGCTCGGCATCGGCCTTCTGGCCTGCAGTTCGCTGGTCCACGCCGGCGAGCCCCCAAACCAGATGTCTGTTACGACCACGGTCGACGGCATGGATGCGTTCGACCAGGTCTGTTCGTTGCGCGAGGCGATCCATAACGCCAGCAACAACACCCAGTTCAGTCCGGTGGTCAACGAGTGTCTGACCGGTTCGGCTTCCGCTACCGACGTCATCGTGTTGATCAGTGGCGAGACCTACGCATTGTCGATTCCGGGCGGCGGCAGCGACGAGGGTGATCTCGACCTGTTCCAGAACGTCAGCATCGGACTCGACCTGCGAATCGAGACAGCGGGCGGCGAAGCTCCCGCTACCATCGACCAGACTGTCAACGGCCAGCGGGTAATGGAAATCCAGTCCCTGGGCGTCGAACTCGACAATCTGGTCATCCGTGACGGCGCGATCGACGGCGCTGGCGGCGGCATCCTCAACGACAATGGCAACCTGCTGCTCACCAACGTCAGCCTGATCGGCAATTCCGCAACTGCCGGCGGCGGCATCCACAACACCGGCCTAATCGAGATCATCAACGGCGAATTGCAGCTCAACAGCGCTAGCTTCATTGGTGGCGGTGCGATCTTCAATTCCGGACCTGGCGACGTGCGCCTGAGGAACACGCTGGTGCGTGCCAATTCAGCGCCCAGTGGCGGCGGCATCTACAACGAGGGCGACTACGTCGAGATCGCGCTGGGCAGTTCAGTCAATCTCAACCAGGCGACCTCGAGCGATGGTGGTGGTGTCGCGACGCTGGGCGAGGCCTACACGTGGGTCGGCAATTCGAGTTTTGAAGGCAACATGGCCAACGGCAATGGCGGGGCCATCAGTCATGTGTCGACGCTCAATCTTTTCCTGTGGGACTCCACGTTCTCCGGCAACAATGCCGTCGAGGGCGGGGCAGTGAGTGTCCAGAGCGCTGGGAACCTCGCGGTCAACCGCAGCGTCTTTCGGGGCAACAGCTCAGGTAGCGACGGAGGGGCTATCCGCGCGGGTTCTCTGAATTGCTGGGACAGCGTGCTGGAGGACAACAGCGCCGCGCTGGGAGATGGAGGTGCAATGTGGATAGCCTTGGGGGGGGAACTGGATGGCTGCGTGCTGACTGGCAACACGGCCGACGAAGGCGGCGCAATCTACGCCCAGATTCTCACCATCGAGAATTCCCGGATCGAGAGCAACCAATCCGGCACGGCCGGCGGTGGCCTCTATATCACCAACTACGGTTCGCTGCTGACAACCCGCGTGATCGGAAACCTCACGGCGGGCGATGGAGCCGGGTTGCACCTCGACCCCAACGGGCTTTTTTCTACCTCGATCGAGCGCAGCCAGTTCACCGGCAATCAGGCTGGTGGCGCGGGCGGCGGCTTGTGGCTGGGCTCAGAAGTTTCTATCGGCAACTCCACCATCCACAACAACGCCGCCACCGATGGCGGCGGCATGTACATCGAATCGGGCGCAGAGGTGACCGCGGTCAACATGACCCTGGCTGGTCACCTTGCTGGCCAGGATCTGCACAAGTTCGGCAAGCTGACCATGGGCAACAGCATCATCTTCACCCCCGGTCAGCCTGACTGCCTCACCACGCTCGACGATCCGCCGATCTATTCGCTGGGCAACAACGTGGTTGACGACGATTCCTGCTTCTTCGATCAGGACCTGCCCAGTGATCAGGAGATCGAGAACCCGATGCTGGATGCGCTGGCCGACAACGGCGGTGGCACCATGACCCTAGCACTGCTGGACGGCAGCCCCCTGATTGATGCCGGCAGCAACGATCTATGCGGCGCGGCTCCGGTGAACGGAGTCGATCAGCGTGGTGCGCCTCGCCCGGCAGGCGCCGCGTGCGACATCGGTGCGCACGAGCAGGATGCCCAGCCGCCAGCGACGGATGGGATCCTCATGGACGGCTTCGAGAACCCATAGGCGTGGGTCGAGAATCTTCATGCTCGGGTCTGTCAGGAAGGTGATGGTTGCCGGTTTGGCAATCAATCACCTGGCAGGCGAGGCAAGTCCTGGCCTCGACGCAGGCGATACCACGTGCCGCGAGCTGCGTTCGAGTCAAGCAGAGCGGTGGACCGGACCGTGGTTACGCGCAGCTCTGCAGAAATTTACTCCGCTGCCGTGATCCCTGGAGCCACCCAGCCACGTATGTATTTGGTGGGCCGGCCTGTTGCCGACCGCGATCTCACGTCCCAACCGCAACTGAGGAACCATGTCATGAAACGCCAGTCCGTTCGCATCCGCACCCTGCTGGGCTCCAGCCTGCTGGCCTGCACTTCGCTGGCTCTCGCCGGCGAGCCCGTCAATGTCATATTTGCAGCCACCACGATCGACACCATGGATGCCTTCGACCAGGACTGCTCCTTGCGCGAGGCCATCCACAATGCCAGCAACAACACCCAGTTCAGTCCGGTGCTGAATGAATGTCCGGCTGGCTCGGCCTCGATGACCGATGTGATTCGCCTTCAAGGGGGAGCAAGCTACGAGCTGACCCTCGCCGGTGCTGGCAATGATGAGGGAGACCTGGACCTGTTCCAGAACGTTCCGATTGCACTGGATCTGCGCTTCGAAACAAACGGAGAGCCGTCAACCATCGAGCAAACCGTTGTCGGCCAGCGCGTGTTGCACAACCTCGGCTTGACCGTGCAGATCGACAACATCACCGTGCGCGGTGGCAGCGTTGCGGGCGACGTCGGCGGCGGCATCCTCAATGAGGGTGGCAACATGGCGCTCAGCAACGTGACGCTGCTTTCCAACGCCGCCATCAGTGGCGCAGGCATCTACAACGATGGCGTCCTCTCGCTCCAGAACAGCCAGGTGATAGTGAATTCTGCCAGCCTGATCGGCGGCGGAATCCTCAATGACACGGGCGCCAGCCTGAGCGTAGTGAACACCCAGGTACGCGGCAATACCGCAACGGCGGGTGGCGGAATCTACAACACGGGCGGGCAGGTTTCTGTCACCGCGGGCAGCTCAATCAACCTCAACACCGCCAGCAGCGGCAATGGTGGCGGCATCGAGAACACCAGCAACGGTAGTCTGACCATTGCCAATGCCAGCTTCGAAGGCAATCGTGCGATCGGCGGCGGTGGCAATGGCCTGGGTGGCGCGATCCGCCACGATTCCTTCCAGGCATTCGAGATTACCGCCAGCAACTTCTCGGGCAACGAAGCGGTGCTCGGAGGCGCATTGCAGGTCGGGAACGACACCCCACTGCAGGTGAGCGGCAGCAGCTTTGTCGACAACGTCGCAAGCCAGGATGGTGGCGCGCTGCATGCTGTCTTCCTCAGCGTGCAGAACAGCAGCTTCGAGACCAACGTGGCGGGCATATCGGGCGGCGCCATCCTGGCGCAAGCGGTAGCAGGAATCAGCGACAGCAGCTTTGTCACCAACGAGGCGCTTGCCGGTGGTGCGATCCAGTCAGTGAATCTGGAGCTGAACAACGTCGAGCTGCGTGAAAACAGCGCGTTTGGTGGTGGCGGCGCTGTATCGATCAGTGATTCAGCGACGATCGATCGCAGCCGCTTCATTGACAACACGGGCGGGGTTGGCGGCGGACTGCACGTGCACGACACCGGCGGCACCGGCAATCCGACCAGCATCACCCGCAGCCTGTTCACCGGCAACACCGCGACCGATGGTGGCGGTCTCTATATCCGTTCCAACGCCAGCATCGGCAACACCACGATCCACAACAACTTTGCCAGCAATGCCGGCGGACTCTACATTCACGCCGATGGCGACGTGACGGCAGTCAACATGACCCTGGCCGGACACATCACGGGCCAGGACCTGCACAAGCTGGGCAAACTGACTATGGGCAACAGCATCATCTTCACGCCCGGTCAGCCCGATTGCCTGACCACGCTCGACGATCCGCCGATCTACTCGCTGGGCAACAATGTGGTCGATGACGATTCCTGCTTCTTCGATCAGGTTCTGCCCAGCGACCAGGAGATCGAAAATCCAATGCTCGATGCACTGGCCGACAACGGCGGTGGCACGATGACCCTGGCCCTGCTGGACGGCAGCCCATTGATTGATGCCGGCAGCAACGATCTGTGCGCCGCGGCGCCGGTGAATGGTGTCGATCAGCGTGGCGCAGCGCGTCCGGAAGGTGCTGCATGCGACATTGGCGCGCACGAGCAAGGTTCCGTCGCGCCCTCAGTCGACGGGATCTTCGCGGACGGTTTTGAGCAGAACTGACTCGAAGGCTGTGCATGATGGAGGCCCCGCGTGCGAGCACGCGGGGTCTTTTCGTTTCTCGGTTCAGGCGGCACGGAACGCCATGGCGTCGCAGGCCTTGGTCTGGTGGCGTTGATGCTCAGGGTCTGCCTCGCATTGCGGCGTGGTGCAGTAGCCCAGCCGTCTTCGGCAGTACAGCGAGAGCAGGGCGTGCGGCTCCGGCTTGCGCCAGAGGCGACAGCTGGACTTACAATCCGGGCTTTGCCGATGCTGGAACTGCTCATGACCCATCGTGCGCGCGCCTGCGCTTTCGCCCATGCCGTGGGCCTGCTGATCTGCACCGGTGTCGTCACGGCTGGCGATGCAAGCAACCTCATCCAGGTCACTACCACCGCGGATGGGATCAACCATGGCGATGGCCTCTGCTCGCTGCGCGAAGCGGTGCGCAACGCTAGCCTCAATGTGCAGGGTAGCGCCGCGCAAGGCGAATGCGCCGCGGGCTCGGCCACGGTGCCCGATGTCATCCTGTTGGCCAGCGGTGCCACCTACAGCCTGACTGTGCCGGGCAATGGCGATGATCAGGGAGACCTGACGCTCTTCCAGGCGGTGCCAATCGATCTCGACCTGCGTATGGAGACGCAAGGCGCAGCACCTGCCACGATCGAGCAGACTGTCGTCGGTCAGCGGGTGATGCAGAATCAGGGCTTGACGCTGAAGATTGACAATCTGGTGCTGCGCGGCGGCGATGTTGGCAGCGTGGGCAACGGAGGTGGGTTGCTGAACGCAGGTGGCGCCGTAAGTCTCAGCCGCACTCGCCTGATTGACAATCACGCGCTTGGCGGCGGCGCGATCCACAATTCCGGCACCCTGGAAATTTTCGACGGCGAATTGCTGCAGAACTCGGCCAACGGCAGCGACGGTGGAGCTGTCTTCAATGCGGCCGGCGGTAGCGTGCAGATTCGCAACACGCTGATCCGTGAGAACACCAGCTCGTTCGGTGCTGGCGCAATCCACCACGAAGGAGTCAGCCTGGAACTCCTGCAAGGCTGCGAGATCGAACTCAACGCCGCCCAGCTTGGCGACGGAGGAGCCATCCGCGTGCTGGGCGCGGCAGACCTGCTGGTCGACGATGCGTTTTTCGACAGTAACCAGGCCACTGGAAGCGGCGGTGGCATTGCGTCGAGTTCGAGTGGCGATGTGGTGGTGAGTGATTCCAGCTTCCTGAATCATTTCGGCGCCAGCGGCGGCGCGGTCAATTCCAGCGGCGCGTCGCTTCTGATCGAACGCAGCCGCTTCTCGAACAACAGTGCCAGCGGTCCCGGCGGCGCGATCCGTGCCTTGACCCTCGTGATGCGCCACACGCGGGTCGAGGACAACACGGCTTTCTCGGCCAGTGGCAGCGGCGGCGGCATTCAGATCGATGGATTCGCCTCGATCAGCAACAGTGTGGTCAAAGGCAATGGTGGATCGCATGGCGGGGGAATCCACGCCTCCGTCCTGCAACTGCAGGACAGCCTGCTGGAACTCAATACCTCCTCCGGCAACGGTGGAGGTGTGTTCGTTCAGGAGCAGGCCGACCTGCTGCGGGTCCGAAGCCGCGCCAACCAGGCCAGTGCCGGCAGCGGCCTGTATCTGGCAAGCGGTGGCGCGCCGTCCAGCCTGGTTCGCCAGAGCCTGTTCGACGGCAACACGGCCAACGGTGATGGCGGGGGAATGTGGCTGGGCAGCACGGCCAGCATCGGCAACACCACCGTTACGTTGAACGTTGCCAATGGCAATGGCGGCGGCCTGTATGTGGCGTCGGCAGGCAATGTTACAGCCGTCAACATCAGCCTGGTCGAGAATCCCGATGGTCGCGACTTGCACAAGCTGGGCCAATTCAGCATGCAGAACAGCCTCATTAGCAGTGTCGGCCAGCCCAACTGCCTGGTTGGCGGCAGCAACCCGCAGATCGTCTCGCTAGGCAACAACCTTTCCGATGATGCTACCTGTACGGGACTTGGCCAGCCCGGCGACCAGACCAGCGTTGATCCACTGCTGCAGGGTTTCGCCGACAATGGCGGTGGCACCCTGACGTATGCGCCGGCGCTGGGAAGCCCGACGATCGATGCCGGCAACAACGCAGCCTGCGCGGAGTCTCCGGTCAACGGACTTGACCAGCGCGGTGCCCTGCGCCCGGCAGGCGTGGCCTGCGATATCGGTGCGCACGAGTTCGGTGCCGAGCCGCCTGCGCTGATCTTCCGCGATGGTTTCGAGCCGCTCTGACCGCTTGCCCGGTCGAGATCCGATGCCTCCAGCCGCACGCTCTTCCAGCTCCGGGCACCAGCCACGCCACGGCCTGGCGCGCGTGCTGAGCAAGCTTGGCCTGTGTTCGCGCAGCCAGGCCGAAGCCTGGGTACGCGAGGGCAGGGTGACGGTGAACGGCAAGTTGCAGCGCGATCCGGAACATCCGACGCGTCTGGCGCAAGACACCCTGCTGATTGACGGTTTGCCGCCGCAGTCGCCTGCGTCGCGCTACCTGATGCTCAACAAGCCACGCGGCCTTGTCACCACGGCCAGCGATGAGCGCGGACGCGACACGGTCTATCGCTGTTTCGACGGCGCCGACCTTGGCTGGGTCGCTCCGGTGGGGCGCCTCGATCAGGCCAGTGAGGGTCTGCTGCTCTTCAGCAATGACCCGGCATGGGCCGCGCGGATCACTGAGCCGCAATCCGGTCCGGAAAAGACCTATCACGTGCAGATCGATGCGATCCCGGACGCCAATGATCTGCTTCGCCTGGCCGAGCCTTGTGTTGTGGATGGCGAAACACTGGGAGTGAGCTCGGTCGAACTGTTGCGCGCGGGTGAAAAGCGCGCCTGGCTGCAGGTGGTTCTGCATGAGGGACGCAATCGCCACATCCGACGACTGCTGGCCGCACACGGATTTTCGGTAGACCGTTTGGTGCGCGTGGCCATCGGACCATTGCTGCTTGGAAGTCTGGCCAAGGGCGCCTGGCGCGACCTCGATGCGCACGAGGTGGCTGCACTCGGCTCGACTCGGGTTGGGCTGGATTCCAGGCAACCCGCCGGTTGAATCGAAGGAAAATATTTTTCGCAGGACATGATCCCTGGCACTGCCGCTACGCGCATGTCTTTCTTCGAGGGGCAACAAGCCTCGCGACCCACCACTCGGAGAGACCAATGAAATCCGCAACCCTTATGGCATTTGTTGCATTAGCCCTGGCCGCAACCACCCATGTGCACGCACAGTTGACGTCCGAACAGCCGGCAACATCAGCCGCTGTCCTCCCGCTTCACGGTCTGCAGAGCAACGGCACGCGTCTGAATGGGATTCGCTTGAATGGTGTGCAACTGCAGGGTTTGAAGATGAACGGCATGCGCCTGAATGGCCCGGTGCTGCAGGGCGTCAACTTCAACGGCTTTCGCGTGAACGGCCTGAAATGGAATGGCAGGCTGTTCAATGGCCGCTTCTTGAACGGTTTGACGTTCAACGGGCTGACCTTCAACGGCAAGATGTTCAACGGCTTCAGGCTGAATGGCGTGGCCGCCAATGGCAGCCGCACTGAAGGCTCGGCAAACTCGGCCGATCGCCTCAGCTTCCACAGCGGCGCAGTCCGCGTGCGGCTGCCGCAGGGCTGATCCAGGGTGATCGGGTCGGCCCTTGCCCTGCTGTTGGGTTTCGGGACAGCCGCCACGGAAGGCGGCGCCCCCGAGCTGCAGGTGCACGGCACCGAGCTGCACGTCGCGCTGGCGGATCGAACCCTCAGCGGCACTGAGCTTTCGGGCGCCGAGCTGGAGCTGGACGGATTCGGCAGTGTGCGCATCGATCAGGTGGAGCACGAAGCCAGGCCTGGAGCTGACGGTGTCTGGCTGTACACCGCGCAGGTTCGTCCACCCGGTGGGGCGACATTCCAGCCGCTCTGCGAACCGGACCCGGGTGGCGATACCCGCCTGGTGTTCTTCCAGGGCGAAGTCGACGGCCAGCAGCAGTACGTCGATGCGCCGCAGCGCTTCAGCCTGAGCTGCGTCAGCGGCGTGCAGGCCAAGTGCCTGCGCTGGGGCTACCAGCCCTGGCGTCAGGCACCGTTCGGAGGAATGTCGCTGGCACCGTACTTCGAGGCCTGCCTGCGACTGGCGCGTGCCGACCACTGTGGTGATGGCGTCACCGGCACGTCGGAGGGCAATCTGATCGATGTCTACGATCGCATCGGGGTGCAGGCACCGGAAGTCGATCCCGGCGAACTGGCCTTCGAGGCGGGATGGAACGAGGCTGGTGCGGTTTGTGCGCACCATCCGCGCATCGCCGACGGCCGCTCGTTGAAGGAACTGGCGCAGCAGTGTCCTGGTTTACGCGACGAGGACGTGGGACAAGAATGCAACGAGGCCTATGCCACGAAGCGCGGCGCCCTGCTGTTCAACCGTTCCCGGATTCACCTCAGCCGCTGAGGGCGGCCTGCAGGAACTCCCGCACGAAGCGGGTGTCGCGCTTTACCGTGGGCTCGGACACGCCAAGTGCCTCGGCGATCTCGGAGACCTCCAGCCCGACAAAAAACCGCAGTTCGGCGACCTGCAGTGCCCGCTCATCGACTTCCGCCAGCTTGAGCAGTGCCGCATCCAGTTGGACCAGTTCCTCGGCCTGGCTATCCACGAAAAGCAGGTTCGGATCCAGGTCATCAAGGTTCAACGCTCGTTGGCCCTGCCCGCGACACTCGGCCAGCCGGGAGCGCGCGTACTCAATGGCTACCTGGCGCATCGCACGCGCTGCGGCACCAAAGAAGTGCCTGCGGCTCTCAAAGCTGCCCTGACCCTGGGGAAACAACTTCAGGTAGGCCTCGTGCACCAGAGGGCCGGTGCTGAGGGTTTGATCATGCGGGCGCGAACCCAGTTCGCGACGCGCCAGGCGCTTCAGTTCCTCGTACACCACCATGAACAGGCGCGCCCGCTGTTCGGGGCTGTCGCCTGCAGCGGCAATGAGTTGGGTGACGTCACCGGGCATGGTGCGAGTCTACGGTGCACCGCGGGCGTTCGGAAGCCGGGATATGCAGGTCGCGCGGCATGCTCGATTCAGGAAGCGCCAGTACCTTGTAGATCGCGACTGTCACTGCAAGGACGAATGATGGCTTGCGCAGCGCTCACCCCTGGATCACGCCAAGCTCTTTTCCAACCGTGATGAACGCATCGATCGCCCTGTCCAGTTGCTCGCGCGTGTGGGCTGCGCTCATCTGGGTGCGGATGCGGGCCTGTCCCTTGGGCACCACGGGAAAGAAAAAACCGATGGCGTAAATGCCTTCTTCCAGCAGACGCTGGGCGAAGCGCTGGGCGAGCGGGGCGTCGTACAGCATCACCGGGCAGATGGGATGATTGCCGGGCTTGAGGTCAAAGCCCGCGGCCGTCATCCGCTCGCGAAAGTGCCTGGTGTTCCAGGCCAGCTGCTCGCGCAGGGTGTCGGCGGAGGCGAGCATGTCAAACACCCTGCTTCCGGCGGCGACAACGTGCGGTGGCAATGAGTTGGAGAAGAGGTACGGGCGCGAGCGCTGGCGCAGCAGTTCGATCACTTCGCTGCGGCCGGTGGTGAAACCGCCCAGTGCACCGCCGAGGGCCTTGCCGAGGGTGCCGGTGACGATGTCGATCCGCTCAAGCACCCCCTTCACTTCGGCGCTGCCGCGTCCGCTGGCACCAAGGAAGCCGGTGGCATGGCATTCGTCGATATGTACCAGGGCCTCGTACTTGGCTGCCAGACGCGTGATTTCATCCAGTGGCGCAATGAAGCCGTCCATTGAAAACACGCCGTCGGTGGTGATCATGATGGTCTGGGCCCCTTCGCTGCGCGCCTGCTGCAGCTGCTTCTCCAGGTCGGCCATGTCGCAGTTGGCATAGCGAAAACGTCTGGCCTTGCACAGGCGCACACCGTCGATGAT
Organism: Lysobacterales bacterium; assembly: GCA_038257155.1. Classification (GTDB taxonomy): domain Bacteria; phylum Pseudomonadota; class Gammaproteobacteria; order Xanthomonadales; family Xanthomonadaceae; genus JANJTY01. The sequence goes on from JBBSJP010000022.1 coordinate 17,657, forward strand.
CGAGGCATGATTCAGGGCATCGGAAATGATCGCGTCGTTCTCGCCGAGCAGGGGCTCGAAAAGGCCGCCGTTGGCGTCGAAGCAGGCCGCATACAGGATGGTGTCCTGTTTGCCGAAGAACTCGGCGATCTTCGCTTCCAGCTCCTTGTGCAGGTCCTGCGTGCCGCAGATGAAGCGCACGCTGGCCATCCCAAACCCATGCGTATCGAGCGCATCCTTGGCGGCCTGGATCACTTCGGCGTTGTCGGCCAGGCCGAGGTAATTGTTGGCGCAGAAGTTCAGCACCCGACGGCCGTCGGCCATTTCGATCTCGGCCGACTGCGGGCTGACAATGATGCGCTCGGACTTGAACAGGCCCTGCTCGCGGATGGACTGGAGTTCGGCGGCGTAACGGGCGATGGCAGCAGACATGATGAACGGCTTCGCGGAGAAGGGACGCCAGTTTACTGGGTCCCTGCCGCCCCGCAGAAGGTTTGCAGCCGCCGAGGCGGCCTTGCGGGCGCTGCCTTACTCGATCAGGTACGCACGGCGGATGTTGACTCGAGCAATGTCATAGGTGGCAGATCCGCTTGGCAGCGAGACCTCAAGCCGCACGCTGTCGTTGCTCACCGCCTCGATCGTGCCGATGCGGCTGCGGCCATCGGCCATGTAAATGCGCACGACCCTGTTGATATTCGAGGCGAACTGTTCGAAGGCGAGTTCTCGCGAAACCGCCGTGTTCGGCACGTCCTCAAGTGGCGTGATTCGCGGTGCACCATCAGTCTGCGGGGGCGTGACATCAGCGCCAGGGTCGATCGCGTCGACGACGCCCGTGGCCTCGGCGGTTTCGCTGGCCTTCGGCGCATCAAGTTCGAAAATGGAAGGGCCTCCTCGCTGCATCAGCGCCTTGAGCTTGGGGGCGAATGGCGCTTTGTCCGGCCCGTCGACTGCGACGCCCGGGTCGCTGGACCGCTCTCCTTGCGGCGCGGCGAGCTCGCTGTCCTGCGCCGGCTGCATGTCGATCTGTGTTGCTGCAACCGCCTCCAATCGCAGTGCTACCGGCGCGGTCTCGCCGCGCCGCAGACTGGCGTTGTAAAGCCGCAGGCGTTGACTGATCGATTCGTCCGATGGCGCGGCGACCGGCGCGGGTTCCGCCTGCAGAATCAACTCGCCTCCATCACGCGCGAAGCGTAAATAGGTCGCGCGCAGTTCAGCCGTGGCCTGCAGGCCCAATGCAGCCAGTTGTTCTTCGATCGCCTGCCAGTGGCCTTGCAGAAATACTGGCAGGTTGGAGGAATCACGCTCCGCGCAATACCGGTTGCGCGCCTGCACGAAGCCCTCATCGCGCAGGCTGATGGTTTCCGTCTGCAGTCGGTTGGCGCGAGAATCATTCGAGAGATGATCTTCTGGCGAGGGGCTGACCAGACGCTGGACCTGCTCGAAGCGACTGACACCGGGTACGTGCAGCGACGCCAGACTGTGGACTTCGCCGGGCCCGGTAACCCGGTACTCCCACTGCCAACGCATCTCGCCCGGCGTCAAGCCCATGGCGCGCAGGTCTTCGCTGCGCCATCGATCACTGGCATTGCATCCTTCCGATTCGAACAAGGCTGCGCTGGCCCAGCCCACGTTGTCGAACGGCGATGGAAGCAGTCCATTGAAACCCAGCTCAAGCGCTTCGATTTCGATGCCCAGGCGACGTGCCGATGGCAGGCGGCGCAAGGCGGGAGCGCCACGCTGGATGTCATCCTCGTTCAACTCAGGAGCTGGCAGAAGCGGCGTCAACACCAGACGATTGGCTGACGATGACTGGTGCAGGGCTCGCAGGGTCCACAGCCAGCCCGGCGATAGCACCGTAATTTGACCAGTGCGGCTGGGCTCAAGCAGCTCGTGGCTTGGATGCATCACCAGGCTGCGCACGCCGAAGCGTCCGTCCAGGGTATAGAACGGCTTTCCGATCTGGACCTCCGCCAGCTGATCGATCGGTGCGAGCACTTCCGCGGCCACCAGCGCTATGCGATGCGACAGATAGAAATGCACCGCCGCGATGGACAGCAGTGGGCCGAGCAGCAGCAATGCAATCAGGCCCTTGCGAGACTTCATCCGAGCAGCTCCAGCACGGCCTCAGGTGGGCGTCCGATCACGGCCCGATCGCCATGCAGCAGGATCGGACGTTGGATCAGCCGTGGATGACTGGCCATTGCGGCAATCAGGGCGGCATCCGAAACGCCGCGTTCGTCCAGACCCAGCTCGGCGTACTCGGGTTCTTCGCTGCGCAACATGGCCTTGATTGGCCCGTCCAGCGCGCCGGCAATGCGTTCGATATCGGCATGGTGCGGCGGTTGCTTCAAGTACTCGACCACGATCGGCTCTATGCCGCGCTCGCGCAACAGGGCCAGCGCGGCGCGCGACTTCGAACAGCGTGGGTTGTGCCAGAGCACGTAGGATTGCACGGTCATCAGTTCCAGGAGCAGACCACCTTGCCACACGTGCCGGCATCCATCAGGTCGAAACCCTTCTGGAAGTCGTCGATGTGGATCTGGTGGGTCAGCACCTTCTGCAGTGGGAAGCCAGTCAACAGCATCTGGGTCATCTTGTACCAGGTCTCGTACATGCGCCGGCCATAGATGCCCTGCACCGTAAGGCCCTTGAAAATCAGCTTGTCCCAGTCGATGCCGGCACCCTTGGGCAGGATCCCGAGCAGGGCGATCTTGCCACCGTGGTACATCACGTCGAGCATGTCGTTGAAGGCATGCTGGTTGCCGCTCATTTCCAGACCAACATCGAAGCCTTCCATGTGCAGGTCCTTCACCACGTCGCGGATCGACTGCTTGGCGACGTTGACCACGCGGGTCGCGCCCATGTCGGCTGCCAGCTTCAGGCGGTAGTCGTTGACGTCGGTCACCACCACATTGCGCGCACCGACATGCTTGCAGATGCCGGCGGCGATGATGCCGATGGGACCGGCGCCGGTGATCAGCACGTCCTCACCGATCAGGTCGAACTCCAGCGCGCAGTGCGCGGCATTGCCATAGGGGTCGAAAAAAGCCGCCAGTTCACTGGGAATCTGGTCAGGAATCGGCCACAGGTTGCTGGCCGGCATGGCAATGTACTCGGCGAATGCACCATTGCGGTTCACTCCGATGCCGGTGGTGTTGGGACACAGGTGCTGACGTCCGGCACGGCAGTTGCGACAATGTCCGCAAACGATATGACCTTCGGCGGAAACCCGGTCGCCCAGCGAATAGCCGGTGACGCCCGGCCCAAGTTCAACGATGCGCCCTACGAACTCGTGGCCGATCACCAGCCCCGGCTTGATGGTGCGCTGGCTCCAGTCGTCCCACTTGTAGATGTGCAGGTCGGTGCCGCAGATCGCGGTCTTTTCCAGCTTGATCAGCACCTCATTGGCGCCGACCTCGGGAACCGGTACCTGCTCCATCCAGATGCCCTTGCCGGTTTCACGCTTGACCAGGGCTTTCATCAATTCGGGCATGGCGAAAGACTCTAGGGGTGATTCAAGGATTATACGTGGCCGGCATTGGGCATCGTGTGCAGTAGGACATGAATTGATTCAGCCCGCCTGAGGCTCGCCCAGCAGGAAGCCCTGTGCATACTGCGCCCCTTCACTGCGTGCGAACTCGAGCTGCGCCTCGTTCTCGATGCCCTCCACCACCACGATCAGGCCCAGGCTGCGACCGAGGGTGATCAGCGCCCTTGCTACCGCGGCGTCCCGCGCGCTGCGGCCGATATCCGTCACGAAAACGCGGTCCACCTTGAGAATATCGAAGGGCAGGCGCTGCAGTTGGTCCAGACTGGAAAAGCCGGTGCCGACATCATCCAGCGCGACACGCACGCCAAGTGCACGCAGCTGCTCGACATTCGTCCGGGCGGCGACCGGGTCATCGACTGCGATGGCTTCGGTTATTTCAAGGATCAGTCGATTCCCGGCCAGGCCATGCTCGCGCAGCAGCGCCGCCACCGTTTCGCCGAAGCCCTGTGCAAGAAAGGTCGGTCCGGTCAGGTTCACCGCGATGCAGGAGCTCATGTCGGCAGTCTGCGCGAGCATGCGGCAACCCTCGCGCAGCACCCAGTGGTCCAGCTCGGGCAGCAGTCCGGCATCTTCTGCCAGTGACAGGAAGGCATTTGGGCTCAGCAGGCCGCGTTCAGGGTGCTGCCAGCGAATAAGTGCTTCGTGATAGTTGCCGTGCCCGACGTCGAGCGCGATCACCGGCTGCAAGTGCAGGCGTAGTTCATCCCCTGCAATGGCGCGGTGCAAGGCCGCAAGCATGATCAAGTCGTCGCGTTCCTGGCGTCGGAGTTCGGCGCTGTACGCCAGCAGCCGATTGCCCCCGGCCAGCTCAGCGCGGGTTTGGGCTGACACCGCCGCATTGATCAGCGCAGCGGGGCCGGCGGCGTCGACGGGGAAAATCGCCAGGCCGGCGGAGAACGTTGAAAAGCCGGCCCGCGGGGAAAAGGTTTCGGAGACCATCCGCAGAACGCGTTCGGCCTGCGGCGTGCATTCGGCGGGGCTTTCCTGGGTCAGCAACACGGCGAGCCGGTCGTCCTCGAGACGGGCGGTGGGTGAGGTCATGCGGGTGCACGTCGCGTCGAGGTGCTGGGCGATCTGCATCAGCAGCACGTCAAACTCGGCGTCGCCGATCGCTTCGCGCAGACGGGCGCTGCGATCCACCCTCAGCACCAGCAAGCTGTCGACCAGCCCGCTGCCTGGAGAGTTCACTAAATGTTCGCCCAATCGCCTGGAGAGCAGGCGCCGGTTGGGCAGGTGCGTGGCGGGATCGAAGAAGCTGGCCCGCTCAAGCGCCTGGGTGGCGCTCTGCGCACGGACGCGCTCTTCGTCGTGCAGCCAGACAAACAGGCCGATACCAATACCGGCAACGGCAACCAGATCGAACAGCGCCAGCCACACCGCGCTGTTGCCAATGGCACGTCCCAGGTCCGGAACTGTGGTGATCAGGACGCCCGACAGCGAGGTGAACGCGATGAACCCAAATCCCAGACCGGTCAGGCGCCGCCCAAGGCCGTCTTGCTGCGCTGCCCCGAGCAAGGCCAGCGCTACGCCCGCATAGGCGGCGGTGGCGACCAGATAGCGCAGGGTGATGCGCATGAAGATCCTGCCGGCGGCGCCATCCGGGTCCCACGCAAACATCAGGCTGGCCATCAGGCCCAGCAGCAGGGACGAGCCGATCACCGCGCGCAGCAGGAAGGCGGGCGGATCGCGTCGTCCGAGCAGGGACAGGGTGCCTACTACCAGCAGGCCGATATGCAGATAGGCTGCCAGCTGCGAGATCACGGTGAACAGATTGCGCAGCCCGAGCGGCTGGCCTTGTTCACGAGTCATCAGGAAGGCGACGCTGGAAGCACTCAGATAAATCGCCAGCGCCGCAAAACTGCCCGCCCAGAGCCGCAGATAGGGGCGTTCAATCTGTCGCCAGTAGCGCAGGAACAGCCAGGCCATGGCGATGCCCAGTGCCGCCTCCAGTCCGGAAACCAGCAGGTAGATGATTCGAGGGTCGGCCATGGTGTCCCCGTCAGCCGATTCGACTATACCGGTCGGCAAGGATGCCTGTGGAGCGAAAGCGATCGCCGGATCACGCCTTCGCTTCCCGATCAGCCGTCGAGCGGCATCGTCGAACCCAGAAACTCGCGCACTGCCAGGGAGAGTTCCTTCATCTGCGTTGCCGGATCGAACCGTCGAGCCGCCAGATCGCCGCGTAGCCAGGTCAGCTGACGCTTGGCCAGTTGTCGGGTGGCAAAGATCGCCTGATCGCGGAAGCTTGCCGCATCCAGTTCTCCTTCCAGATGCTGCCAGGCCTGCCGGTAGCCGACTGCGCGAATCGATGGCAGATCGGCGTGCAGGCGGGGGTCGTGTCGCAGGCGGGCGACCTCATCCAGAAATCCTTCCGCCAGCATCTGGTCAAGGCGTTGTTCGATGCGTTGATGCAGCACCGCACGATCTGCCGGTGCCAGCACCAGGCGCAGCAGGCGAACCGGCAGGCGCTCCGCGCCGCCACCGCCCGATTGCCAGACACTGATCGGCTTTCCGCTGGCGCGATAGACCTCCAGCGCACGGCTGATGCGTTGCGGATCGTTTACGTGAATGCGCGCTGCGGCTTTCGGGTCGACCTGCTGCAGCTCGGCGTGCAAGTGCGCCCAGCCATGCCGGGCGGCTTCATCGGCCAGTTGGGCGCGCAATGCAGGGTCGGACTCCGGCATCGGCGAAAGCCCCTGAAGCAGGGCTCGAAAATACAGTCCGGTGCCGCCAACCAGCAGCGGAATGCGTCCGCTCGCCAGCGCGACATCGATCGCGCTTCGCGCATCGTTGGCAAACTCGGCGGCCGAGTAGGGTTGGTGTGGTTCGCGGATATCGACCAGAGCGTGCGGAAAGCGGGTCAGAGTGGCCGCATCAGGCTTGGCGCTGCCGATATCCATGCCGCGATACACCAGGGCCGAGTCGACACTGATCAGGCTGACCGGCAGGCGCTCGGCCATCCACAGCGCGAAGGCGGTCTTGCCAGAAGCAGTGGGGCCCATCAGGGCCAGGGCAGGCGGTCGCTGGTCGCAGCGCGGATCGGTCGGCATTGCGGCATCATCGCATCCGACGATACGTCGGGAGCAAACAATGACCAATCCCATCTTGCTGACTGGATTTGCGCCTTTCGACGGCGAGGCCGTGAACCCGTCCTGGGAAGCCGTACTTCGCCTCGCCGGCGAGGATATCGATGGGCATCGCGTGGCTATCGTGCAATTGCCGGTGAGCTTTGGCGACACGCTGCGCTTGTTGCGCCAGGCCATCGCCGAGGTTCGACCTGGGTTGGTGCTGTGCGTGGGGCAGGCCGGCGGACGCAGCCGAATTTCGCTGGAGCGGGTCGCGATCAACCTGCAGGACGCGCGCATTCCCGACAATGCCGGTGCGCAGCCAATCGACGCAGCGGTCGAGCCCGACGGACCGGCGGCCTATTTCAGTTCCCTGCCGCTGAAGGCCATGCTGCGCGAGTTGACGGATGCCGGCATTCCGGCCGAGATCTCCCACAGCGCCGGCACGTATGTCTGCAATCACGTGTTCTACGGATTGATGCACCTGTTGCGCGACGAGCCGGCCATGCGCGGCGGCTTCCTGCATGTGCCCTATGTGCCGGAGCAGGCGGTGCGGCATCCAGGCGCTCCGAGCCTGGCGCTGGAGTACGTGGTGCAGGCCGTGCGGGTTGCGCTGCGCGCCGCGCTGGCGACGCGCGTGGATCTGCGCATCAGCGGCGGTTCGGAGTGCTAGTCGAGTGAGTTGGAAGGCTCAGCATTTCGCCGCGAAGTGCGTGGGGATACAGACTCACGCTTGTGGAGATGAGCGTCTACCTCCGATCGACGAATCTCTGCGTTGGTTTTTCGCCCGGATGTCGGCTCCACCGCTTCGCGGCTTGAGCCGACCTACGACGGCTCGGACGTAGGTCGGATCAAGCGCCACCCATTGGCCAAACCAGGCGATCAGGCGCAGCAGCGCGGATCCGACGCACGACGTGATCACACAATCCAGGGTCGCTGAGTAACCAAGGGGTTATCCCGCCACTTGCCGACCGCCACTCCAGCTGGCGTGCAGCAGACGCCCTCCGATCCAGTAGCTCAGTTCGGCCGGGTGTCGCACGTCCCATAGCGCCAGATCGGCGCGCAAGCCTTCGGCAAGCAAGCCGCGGTCAGTCAATCCCAGCGCGCGCGCCGCGTTTAGCGTCACGCCGCGCAGTGCCTCTTCCGGGCTCAATCGAAACAGGGTGCAGGCCTGGTTCATCGCCAGACGCAGAGAGCGCTGCGGCGCGGTGCCGGGGTTCAGGTCGGAGGCCACGGCCATCGGCACGCCGGCGGCGCGGAAGGCCTCGATCGGTGGCAGGCGGGTTTCGCGCAGGCAATAGAAGGCGGCTGGCAGCAGCACGGCCACGCTGCCCGCTCGCGCCATCGCCGCCACACCGTCGGGCGAGCTGAACTCGACATGGTCGGCCGACAACCCGTCGAATTCCGCCACGATCGCCGCACCCTCGCAGTCGCTCAGTTGGTCGGCATGCAGCTTCACCGGCAAGCCCAGCGCGCGCGCAGCCTGGAACAGGCGACGCGTCTGCGTCGGAGTGAATCCGATGCGCTCGCAGTAGGCGTCCACCGCGTCGACCAGACCTTCGGCATGCAGGGCCGGCAGCATCTCGGTGCAGAGATGGTCGATGTAGTCATCGGCGCGGCTGGCGAATTCAGGAGGCAGGGCGTGCGCGCCAAGGAAGCTGGTGCGCACCGAGATGCCGAGTTCCTCGCCGATGCGTCTCGCCACACGCAACATGCGCGCCTCGGCGGCGGTCTCCAGTCCGTATCCGGACTTGATCTCCAGCGTCGTCACGCCCTCGGCCAGCAGGTCCTGCGCACGCCGCAGCGATTCGGCCAGCAGCTCCTCTTCGCTGGCGGCGCGCGTGGCACGCACCGAGGAAAGAATGCCGCCGCCGCTGCGCGCGATCTGTTCGTAGCTGGCGCCCAGCAGACGCTGTTCGAACTCGCCGGCCCGCTGTCCGGCAAACACCAGATGGGTGTGGCAGTCGATCAGGCCCGGCGTGAGCAGGCGGCCTTCGCAGTCGAATGTGGGTGCGGCCCGCCATTCGGCGGCAAGTTCGGCTTCGGCACCGACAAAGGCTATCCGGCCTTCGTGACTGGCCAGCGCAGCCTTCTCGATGACCTGATAGCCCGCTTCGCCGTCAAGGCTGCAGAGTCGGGCATTGCGCAACACGAATGGTTCGGGGGTGCGGTTCATGTTGACACGGTGCCGCCGCGCGGGAGTTTGCGCAAGTCATTGATTGCGCAGATGCCAGCAAGGCATCGAACCGCACGGTCGGCAGCACTCGCCCTATGCCCCAGCAGCCGCGCTTGGCACAATGGCGGTCTGTGTCTGCACGAAGTCTGTGATGTCCTATCTCGTTCTTGCCCGCAAATGGCGCCCGCGCCGGTTCGCCGAGCTGGTCGGCCAGGAGCACGTGGTGCGCGCGCTGTCCAATGCGCTGGAAAGTGGCCGCGTGCACCATGCGTTCCTGTTTACCGGCACGCGTGGCGTGGGCAAGACCACCATCGCGCGCATCTTTGCCAAGAGCCTGAACTGCGAACAGGGCGTCAGCGCCGAGCCCTGCGGCGTGTGCCCGGTCTGCGAGGCGGTCGATGGCGGACGCTTCGTCGACCTGCTGGAGATCGATGCGGCCAGCAATACCGGCGTCGACGATGTGCGCGACATGATCGACAACGCGCAGTACATGCCGACCCGCGGTCGCTACAAGGTGTACCTGATCGACGAAGTGCACATGTTGTCCAAGGCCGCCTTCAACGCGCTGCTGAAGACCCTGGAAGAGCCGCCAGAGCATGTGAAATTCCTGCTCGCCACCACCGACCCGCAGAAGCTGCCGGTGACGGTGCTGTCGCGTTGCCTGCAGTTCAACCTGAAGCGCCTCGACGAAGCCCAGATCGAAGGCCAGATGCAGCGCATCCTGGCGGCCGAAGAGATTGCGTTCGAAGCCGGCGCGCTGCGCCTGCTGGCACGCGGCGCCGATGGCTCGCTGCGCGATGGTCTGTCCCTGCTCGACCAGGCCATCGCCTATGCCGGCGGCCGTGTGCCCGAGGCCGAAGTCCGCGCGATGCTGGGCACGGTGGACCACAGCCATGTGCTGGGCCTGCTGACGGCGCTGTCACAGGCTGATGGTCCGGCCCTGATCGCGCACATCGAGGAAACCGTCGCCTTCGCACCGGATTTTGGCGCGGTGCTCGATGAGTTGGCGGTCCTGCTGCATCGCATTCAGCTGCTGCAGCTGGTTCCTGGCATGCAGACCGAAATCGATGCCGAGACCGAGGCGCTGGCAGCAGCCGTGTCGCCGGAACTGGTGCAACTCTGGTATCAGATGGCGCTGACCGGTCGCCGCGACCTGCCGATGGCACCGAGCGCTCGGGTCGGATTCGAGATGGCGTTGTTGCGCATGTTGGCGTTCCGGCCGCAGGGAAGTGCAGAAGGCGAGCGCAGCGAGCCGGTGCGCGCCGCCAGCGCGCCCTTGCGACCTGCAACGCGCCCAACGGTCGCCACAGCGGTGCCGCCTGAAGGTGCGCATCGCGTGCCGAGTGCTGTACCCGCTGTGGAATCGGCTGCCGCGCCTGAGAAGCCGACCCTGAATGCATCGGCGGCACTGCGCGATGCTGATGCGTGGCTGTCTTTCCTGGAGAGACTGGGCCTGCGCGGCCCTGTGCGTCAGCTTGCAGCCAATGCGGTCTACCAGAACTTTGATGGCAAGGAGCTAAGCCTTGGGCTGCCGACCAATCTGGACCACTTGCGTTCCGACCTGTTGATTGAGCAGTTGCGCAGCACGATCACCGAAGCGCTTGGCCAGAAGGTATCAATTCGCATTGTTCGGGCGCAGGGCGAGGGTGACACCCTGCTGCATCGCGAGCGCCGTGCGGCGGACTCGCGCCAGCAGCAGGCCGAAGCAGATTTCCTCGCCGACCCCAATGTCAAACAACTGCTGCAAGGACCTGACGCGGCCCTGGTGCCGGGTTCGATTCGCCCCCTCAACTGAAACGACTCACAGAAACAGGAAACGACATCATGCGTGGACCAATTGCCAATTTGATGCAGCAGGCGCAGAAGATGCAGGAGAACCTGCAGAAGGCGCAGGCTGAACTGGCCAATCTGGAAGTTGTCGGACAGTCCGGCGGCGGCATGGTGAAAATCACCATGAGCGGACGCATGGAGGCGCGTCGCGTGCAGATCGATCCGCAGGCCATGGGCGATGCGGAAATGCTCGAAGACCTGATCGCTGCAGCTTTCAATGATGCCGTGAACAAGGTCAACGAGCTCAGTGCCGAGCGCATGGGCCAGGCCACTGCCGGCATGCCGATTCCGCCCGGCATGAAGATCCCTGGCCTGTTCTGAAGAACGCGGCGCGCGTGAGCACCCCTTTGCTGGAACAGCTGGTCGACGCCTTGCGTGTGCTGCCGGGTGTCGGCGCCAAGACCGCGCAGCGCATGGCCCTGCATTTGCTGGAGCGGCAGCGCGAGGGCGGCCGTCGGCTGTCGAAGATCCTGGCCGAATCCATGGAGCGCATCGGCAACTGCGAGCGCTGCCGTTCCTTCAGCGAAACCCCGCTCTGCGGGCTGTGCCGCAGCAGCCAGCGAGACCCGACATTGCTCTGCGTGGTGGAATCGCCGGCTGACCAGCAGGCGGTGGAAACCGCCACCGGGTTTCGCGGCCTGTACTTTGTCTTGCTAGGCCGGCTCTCGCCGCTCGATGGTCTGGGTCCGCGCGAGCTGGGTCTTGACCTGCTGGAGCGTCGCCTTGAAAGCGGCGAGGTCAGCGAACTGATTCTCGCCACCAATCCAACCGTCGAAGGCGAGGCCACCGCGCACTGGCTGGCGCAGCTCGCGCGCCGCCACGGCGTGCGCGCCTCGCGCCTGGCACACGGCGTGCCGCTGGGCGGCGAACTGGAATACCTCGACCGCGGCACCCTGGCACACGCCTTCGGGCAGCGCCAGAACATGCCGCATGGCAATGGAGAAAGTTGAAGATGAGCGACACCCTGTTCGGCAAGATCATCCGCCGCGAAATTTCCGCCGACATCGTGTTCGAAGACGAGCACGTGCTGGCCTTCCGCGACATCAACCCGCAGGCCCCGGTGCACGTGTTGTTCATCCCGAAACTGCCGGTTGCCACCCTCAACGACCTTACTCCGGATCAATCAGACCTGGCGGGCCGCCTGCTGCTGGCCGCCGCGGCCTACGCCAAACGCGAAGGCTTCGCCGAAGCCGGTTACCGCTGCGTGTTCAACTGCAATGCCGATGGTGGTCAGTCCGTCTACCACATCCACCTGCACCTGCTGGCCGGCCGCCAACTATCGTGGCCCCCGGGGTGAGAAGCGCCGCTTGCAAGCTGACTTAACGTCAGCTTGCGGCGCTTCGAACGCCCGAGGCAGGAAGCCTCGGGCCGGGTTGCTTAGCGAGATCAGGATGATCGGGCTTAGCAACATCAAGCGCTGCGCAGCAGCGCGAAGCCGCGCTTGCGTGAAATACTTTCACGTTGACAATTCCATAAACCGTTCGTGATGAGCCTCCTGTCCGCCTAAGGCTGGACCTGCCTAAGGACCATGAACTTAGCGAGCGGGTCGGCTTCAAGCCCCTCTCCCTGCGGGAGAGGGGTTGGGGAGAGGGGCAGAACTTGCCTGAGACCGGAAATCAACGGCTTGCGTTATGTGTTCATGGTGAGGAGCCATGGTTCGCAATCCAGCGGCCTCGACCTTCAGTCTCGCTCCGGCCAGCCTCAGCACCGACGGAAAGGCGCGCGTAGCGCGTAGGCGCACAGCGTCGCGCAGCCGCCGTTGCGACGCAACGAGATGGCGCCTCGAACCACTCGCCTTGTGGTTCGAGACGCGCGGACTCGACCGTTGGTCTCGATCCGCGCTCCTCACCACGAACGGATTTTGGGGAGTGTCTCCCAGTTGCCAGTCAGCGAGGCGCAGCTGAGCGCAAGCGCCGCTCGCAAGCTGAGTAACGTCAATTCGAAAGCCCAAAGAGTCCCTCACCGAAACACAATGAAATACATCAACATCACATTGCAGGCCAGCAGCGGAAGCGCCGTGCCGATCTGCGCGCGGATTACCGCGTTGGGATCCTTCAATTCCAGCAAGGCCGCCGGCACCAGGTTGAAGTTCGCTGCCATCGGCGTCATCAGAGTTCCGCAGTAACCCGACAGCATGCCGATCGCGGCCAATGACGCCGCGTCGGCGCCATGGCCCTGCACCAGCAAGGGCAGCCCGATGCCGGCAGTGATCACCGGAAAGGCCGCGAAGGCATTGCCCATGATCATGGTAAACATTGCCATGCCCAGCGCATAAGCCAGCACCAGCACCAGGCGGTTGTCGCCCGGAATCGCCAGGCGCACCAGCGAAGCCACGGCGTCACCGACACCGGTGGCAGAGAACACGCTACCCAGAGTCGCCAGCAGCAGCGGCAGCAGGGCGGCCCAGCCGATCGCATCGAGCAAACGGCGCGATTGCTCCACGGCGGACTGCGGCGAGCGCCGCGTCAGCCAGCAGGCCGCGCTCACTGCGATCACGCAGGCTACTCCCAGGGCCACCAAGGTGGTCTGCTGTTCGCCGAACAGTCGCATTCCCCGCAGCTCAACATCCTTCAGCAGCACCGCGCAGAGCAGGGTAACCGCGGGAATCAGCAGTGCGGGCCAGAACAGCCGGTGCCCGAGCCGTTGCGCCTCGCTCTGCTTCTCTGCAGCGCCACTTTCTTCGTAGCTGCCGCGGCGCAGTCCACCGAAGCCTGCCAGGGCCGCCAAGGCCAGAACCATCACGCCCATCAGCCAGGCCGGCAGGCGTTCACCGACCAGCATCGCGATCGACAGCAGTCCCCAAAACGCCGCCGTGGTGTAGCGCCGCGGATTGCCACGATCACGCAAGGACTGCCAGGTGATCAGCGCCAGATAGGAACCGGTCAGCAGATACACCATGCCAAGCGTGATCATGCGCGCGCCTCGCTGTTTGCCAGTTCGGCCGCCTTGAGCTGCAGCTCGCGTCTCAGGTGCCGTTCGAAGCGATGAATGCGCGTCGCGTGAATTGCGAAGGCGCAGATCGCGGTCGGGATGCCCCACAGCGCGATATGCAAGGGCTCCACCAGGATGCCGTTCTCGGCCAGAAAGCCCTGCATCAAAAGTACCGCACCGAAGGCGATAAACACATCCTCGCCGAAGAACAGGCCGACATTGTCGGTTGCAGCGCATAGCGCGCGCAGCTGTTCACGCTGCTCAGGCGACAGCTCGCCCTCACGCGATTCGACTGCACCCTCGGCCATCGGCACCAGCAGCGGTCGCACAGTCTGTGGATGGCCACCCAGACTGGTCAGACCCAGGGTTGCCGCGATCTGGCGCAGGGCCAGATAGGCAATCAGCAGGCGTCCCATCGTGGCGGCCTGCAGGCGCGCGATGAAAGCCTGCGCGTGCTCTTTCAGCCCATGTCGCTCGAGCAGGCCGATCACCGGCAGGGTGAGCAGGAACAGCGCAAGAAATCGCTGCTTGGTAAAAGAGTCGCCAAACAACTCCAGCACGGCGAGCAGTTCCTTGCCCGCGACCAGACCGGTCATCAAGCCGGCGCTCACCACCACCAGGGCCGGATTCAGGCGCAGGGCGAAGCCGAGGATCACCCAGGCAACGCCAATCAGGGGCCAGTAGGTCATGGAGGTCAGATGACTTGGAACTGCGCCGCAGTCTAAGCCAGTCGGGCGCCGTTGCGCGCCAGCGACACGGTTCTCTGCACCGCGTCAGTGGCAGCTGACCTGGACGCCATCGGCCGCCAGCGCCTGGTGAAGGGCGCTAGCGAACGCCGCGGCGTCGGGTCGGTCGCCGTGCAGGCAAAGCGTATCGGCGCGAATCGGAATACGTTCGCCACTACGCGCGATGACTTCACCTGACTGCAGCATGCAGCGCACCTGCGCAATGGCCTCGTCGAGCGAGGCAATCACCGCATCGGGATGGCTGCGCGGCGTGAGTTGTCCATCGGCTTCGTAGCGCCGCTCGGCGAATACCTCGTGTGCCACGCGCAGGCCGTGGGCTTCCCCCGCGGCAGTGAGTGCCGAGTCGCTCAAGCCAAACAGGCAGAGTTGAGGATCGAAGTCGCGCACCGCGGCGGCGATGGCACGTGCGATGTCTTCGTCGCGCGCCGCCAGATTGTAGAGCGCACCATGCGGCTTCACATGGCGCAGCGGCACGCCTTCGGCACGAGCCAGCGCGGCCAGCGCGCCGAGCTGGTAGAGCGTCTGTGCATACACCTGGGCCGCTGTGCAGGGCAGCTCGCGGCGACCGAAGCCTTCGCGGTCGGCAAACGACGGATGCGCACCGACAGACACGCCCTGTTCGCGGCAGGCTCGCAGACTGATCCGCAATGCTTCGGGCTCACCGGCATGGAATCCACAGGCCAGGCTGGCCGAACTGATCCACGGCAGGATCGCCGCCTCGTCCGGCATGCCTTCGCCCAGGTCACAGTTGAAGTCGATGCGCTTCATGTGCCCAATAATGCTGCCAGACGTGCCTCGATGGCGAGCGCCATGCGCGCCAGCGAAGCCGATCTCGCTCGCTGCAGTCGCAGCGCCTCGTGCATCGACACTGGCAGGAAGTGCATGACCTCACCGGGACGAAGCTGGGCCAGGCGCGGCAGATCAGCGCTGACCACATGTCCGAGCCGCGCATAGCCGCCGACGGTCTGGGCTTCGGCCATCAGCACGATGGGCTGGCCATCGGGCGGAAGCTGCAGCGTGCCGGGCGCGACCGGTTCGGAGATCCGCTGTCCAGCATCGCGCGCCGTTAGCGGCGCACCGCAAAGGCGCAGTCCCTGACGACTGCTGGTGGCGGAAAGACGCCAGGTCTGTCTGCTCAAGGCCTCCGCGTCGGCATGTAGCGGAACAAACCGCGCCACCGCAGCAAGTCCAAGTTGAAGGTCTGCGCCGGGCTCGATCCACCAGTTGCAGTCACCGGCAATCGTAGTCCAGCGCAGTGGTTCTCCCAGTGGCAGCTGGTCGCCGGCGCGCAAGGCGCGGCCCTCGTAGCCACCGAAGCCGGCGCGAAGGTCGGTACTTCGGCTGCCCAGCTGGGCGTCAGTGGCGATGCCACCGTCGATCGCCAGATACGCGCGCGCGCCGCGTCGGCAGGCGCCGAACTCAATCAGGGAATCTGCTCGCAGTCGCAGCGTGCGCCAGTTGGGCAAGAACTCGGCGCCAACGCGCGCCTCGATGTCGGCCCCGCAGATCGCCACGGTCGCGGCGCGGCGCAGGCGCAGGGCAGGACCGCTGAGGGTGATTTCCAGTGCGGCTGCGTCAGGTGCATTTCCTGCCAGACGATTGGCAACGATGAAGGAGTAACTGTCGAGCGCGCCAGCAGTGCCCACACCCAGGTGACGCAGGCCGAAGCGACCAGCGTCCTGCACGCTGTCGAGCAGGCCGGCACGCAGCACTTCGATCATGGCGCTGCGCCAATTCGTGCGAACTCGCCTGCATCGATCGGTTGGAAACGCAGCCGGTCACCCGGCGCCAGCAGGGCGGGCGATTCGCGCTGCGGGTCGAACAGGGCAAGCGGACAGCGTCCGATCAGGCGCCAACCACCCGGGCTTGCGCGTGGATAAATACCGGTCTGCGCACCGGCAATGCCGACGCTGCCGGCAGGCACCATTGCGCGTGGCGTGGCCAGGCGGTCCGCGCAAAGTGCGGGGTCCATGCCAAGCAGATAGGGAAAGCCGGGCGCAAAGCCCAGCAGTGCAACGCGATACTCCGGCGAACTGTGCCGCTCGATCAGGGCCGCTGGAGTGAGGCAAAGTTCGGCCGCGAGCGACTCCAGATCCGGACCGAACTCACTGCCATAGCAGACCGGAAGCTCGATCAGTCGATTTGCCCGCGGGGTGGGTTCGTCGCCGGGCAACGCATCGAGCGTTTCTCGGACCAACCGCGCCGCCGACTCCATCGAAATGACACCATCGACGATGGCAGCAGGCTTCACGAAAACAGCAAGACTGGCATAGGCCGGAACCAGGTCCTCGACCCAATCGAAGGACCGCTGCCGCAGCGCAGCGGCCAGGTTGTGCACGCGCTGATTCAGCGCGGGGTCGATGCGCGCGCCCAGTTGCAGCAAGAGGCAGCCGTCCGAAAGCGCTTCAATACATGGATGCGCTTCGGCAGCCATGTTCATTCGAGGTCGAGTGCGGCCTTCAGATCATGCAGGCGCAGCATCAGGGCGTCGTCGCCGTACGCCACGGTGTTGCCGATGCCGAACACCGGGGCCGGCCAGGCGGCGTCCAGTCGGCTGCGCGCCACGATGTGCACGTGCAGCTGAGGCACGATGTTTCCGAGCATGGCGATATTGAGCTTGTCAGGTTGGCACACGGATGACAGGGCACGCGCGGCGCTATCGATCTCGCGGATCAGCTCGCCCTGCGCTGAAGGATCGAGGTCGGTCAGTTCCCGCAGATCGGGCCGCTGCGGCACCAGGATCAACCAGGGATAGCGCGCGTCGTTCATCAGCAATACCCGGCACAGCTGCAGCTGACCGAGCGCCACGGTGTCGGCGGCGAGCTGCGGGTGCAGGCGGAAGGAGTTCACAGACATCAGACGCGCGTATTGGGTCGCAGCATGCGGTCGAAGAACGACAGGGTTCTCTCCAGGGCCAGGCGCGCGCTTTCCGGATGGAATCCGTCGCGTTCGTCGCAATTGAAGCCATGCGTGCCGGGCCAGACGTGGAACTCGGCCAATGGTTGCAGTTCGCGATGCTTGGCCACGTCTTCCGGCGGAATCAGTGGATCATCGTCACCGAAGTGAAACAGCATCGGTGCCTGCGAATGTTCGTGCAGGAAGGGCACACTGCGTCCGCCGTAATAGCTCACAGCCGGCAGGCTGAGGCGGTTGTGGGCGAGGAATGCAACGGTTCCGCCCCAGCAGTAGCCAACCACGCCGACGATGGCCTCCTCGCCTTCCAGCAAGCGTTGCGCCGCCTGCACGTCGTCGACTGCGCGATCAAAGCCGGTCTGCTCGGCCAGTTCGCGGCCGCGCTTCGTGCCTTCCTCGTCGTAGGGCAATTCAACACCGCGCTCGACGTGGTCGAACAGGCAGGGCGCCAGGGCGATGTAGCCATGCGCGGCGAAGCGGTCCACCTGGTGCTTTATGTGGGAATTGACCCCGAAAATCTCCTGCACCACCACCAGGGCGCCCTTCGGCGGGATGTGTGGATCCGCTCGCCAGGCGACGATGCGGCCGCGCGGCGTTTCCAGTGATACCGGGTGAGCCATTGACTATTCCCCCCAAGGTGGTCGGCGTCACTCTGGATTGTAGACCCGCCAAGCTCGTTGGGAAGCACCTCGGAAACGCCAACCGCCGAAATCCGCGATAATCCGCGCCCCACACGCGGCTTGAGCACGATGTCCCTGTCCCAACCCAAAGTCGGTTTTGTCAGCCTGGGCTGCCCCAAGGCCCTGGTCGACTCCGAGCGCATCCTCACCCAACTCAAGGTCGAGGGCTACGACATCGTGCCCAGTTACGCCGCCGCCGACGTGGTGGTGGTCAACACCTGTGGTTTCATCGATTCGGCGGTGACCGAGTCGCTCGATGCCATCGGCGAGGCCCTGGCCGAAAACGGCAAGGTGATCGTTACCGGCTGCCTCGGCAAGCGCCCGGAGCAGATCCGCGCCGCACACCCGGATGTGTTGTCGATCAGCGGTCCGCAGGATTACGCCAGCGTGATGAACGCGGTGCATGCCGCGCTGCCGCCGCGCCACGATCCCTTCGTCGATC
Source organism: Lysobacterales bacterium (assembly GCA_038257155.1). Lineage (GTDB taxonomy): Bacteria > Pseudomonadota > Gammaproteobacteria > Xanthomonadales > Xanthomonadaceae > JANJTY01. Next base: position 35,969 of record JBBSJP010000022.1, read on the forward strand.
TGACGCCGGATTACGGCCTCAAGCTGACTCCGAAGCACTACGCCTATCTGAAGATTTCCGAGGGCTGCAATCACCGCTGCAGCTTCTGCATCATTCCCTCGATGCGTGGCGACCTTAAGTCGCGCCCGGTCGACGAAGTGCTGCGCGAGGCCGAAAAGCTGGCGCGCGGCGGGGTCAAGGAACTGCTGGTGATCTCGCAGGACACCAGTGCCTACGGTGTCGACGTGAAGTACGCCGAGCGCGAATGGCGCGGCAAGCCCTGGCAGACCCGCATGAAGTCGCTCTGCGAAGGCCTGGCGGAACTGGGCCTGTGGACCCGGCTGCACTACGTCTACCCGTACCCGCATGTGGACGACATCATTCCGCTGATGGCCGACGGCAAGCTGCTGCCGTATCTCGACATTCCCTTCCAGCACGCCAGCCCGCGCATCCTGAAACTGATGAAGCGGCCCGGCGCGGTCGACAGGACGCGCGAGCGCATCGCGCGCTGGCGCCAGACCTGTCCCGAACTGACCATCCGCAGCACCTTCATCGTCGGCTTCCCGGGCGAGACCGAGGCCGAATTCGAGGAGCTGTTGGATTTCCTCGACGAGGTCCAGCTCGACCGCGTTGGCGCGTTCGCCTACTCGCCGGTCGAGGGTGCCGCCGCCAATGCCTTGCCCGATCCCGTGCCCGAAGACCTCAAGCAGGAGCGCCTGGCACGTTTCATGGCGAAGCAGGCCGAAATCAGCGCGCACAAGCTCGAAGCCAAGATCGGCAGCGTGCAGACGGTGCTGGTGGATGCGCTCGACGGCGACCTGGCCTATGCGCGCAGCAAGGCCGACGCGCCCGAGATCGACGGCATGGTGCAGATCCAGGACGGCTTCGCCGCAGGTCTCGCCCCTGGCCAGTTCGTCGACGTGACCATCATGGGCAGCGACGAGCATGACCTGTTCGCCGTGGTGGATCCGGAATTCGATCCCGACTTCGATTGAGACTTCGGCACTAGGCGCCGATCACGCGCACGGAATCAGGCAACCAAAAGGTTGCCAATCGACGTCCCGGCGCGTAGGATTCAGGCAACCTGGAGGTTGCCCATGTCCACGGATCGTATCGAGAAGCAGATCGTCCTGAAGGCCCCGCGCGAACGCGTCTGGCAGGCCATTGCCGACTCCGGCCGCTTCGGCACCTGGTTTGGCATCGTATTCGAAGGTCCTTTCGTCGCCGGGCAGCGCGTCGCCGGCCGCATCGTGCCGACCCGCGTCGATCCGGAAGTGGCGCGGCTGCAGGAACCCTGGAACGGCATGGCCTGCGATTTCCACATCGAGTGCATCGAACCGATGTCGCGTTTCAGCTTCCGTTGGCATGCCTACATGGAGGGGCCAGCAGAAGACCCGCAGGGTCTCGCCATGACCCTGGTCGAGTTCGTGCTCGAAGACCAGGGCGAGGGCACCATCCTGCGGATCAGCGAATCCGGCTTCGATCGCGTGCCACTGGCCCACCGCGCCAAGGCCTTCGCCGAGAATGCCGATGGCTGGGCGATGCAGACGCAACTGATCGCCAAGTACCTCGCGTTGCCGGCATGAATCGAAGGCGCCGCGCGGCCCGGCCCCTGGTCGAATCGGCCGCGCTGTTCGCCGCGCTCGGCGATCCCACGCGACTGCGTATCGTCACCCGCCTGTGCGACAGCGGCCCCTTGCCCACGCTGCGCCTCGGCGAAGGCGGCGAGCTCACCCGCCAGGCTGTCAGCAAGCACCTGCTGGCACTTGAGCAAGCCGGGCTGGTGCAGAGTTCGCGCATCGGACGCGAGCGCATCTGGGAGCTGCGGCCGCAGCGTCTGGATGAGGTGCGCGAGCTGCTGGCGCAGGTTTCGGCACAGTGGGACGAGGCGCTGTTGCGTTTGCGTGCGCTGCTTGAGGCCTAGCCTGCATTTCTCACACCGGCGCACGAAGTTGCCCTGCACCTCAAATCAGCATTGCGATTGTGAAATCCAAGGCCCCGAACAGGCCGTACGGCTGCAACTTCGCGCATCGCGGCCCTCATTCGGCCGCTGCGCGGCTGCGCGGGTGCTTCGCCCCGACCGGCCTCGCGGCGTCTGGCTTGCTCTTACGGCGGGCTGTCCTGCCCGCCGCCCTTCGGGCTTGCAGTCGCAGTTCGCGCGCGCTCCCGGCGCGCGCAGTCAGTTGGCCAGTAGCTACAGCTACTGGCCGCCCTCCGGAGCGGCGCCAGGCACCACGATACCGGCGCGATCATCCGCGACCGGAGTGAGAAATGCAGGCTAGACCTTCAGTCGCGGCAGCGCGTTGATGGCTCGGTCCGCTTCGGATGGTGTGCCTGTCTGCTGACCCTGAACCGCTCCAAGCGCGCCGTCTGCGCCCGTGACTTCCGGCCTACAGGTCGCGGACCGCGACTCCGTACCCTTGGCGGCCCGAGACAAGGATTTCTCCGCCCGTGCTGCGAGCACTCGTGCTTTTGATGCTGTGCTTCGCGCCGCTGGCGCAGGCTGCGCTGGTGATCGATGGGCGGATCGACGAACCCGATTGGGACACCGCGCAGCGCTTCGGCGAGTTTGTCGCGGTGCAGCCGCTGACCGGGGAGCCGGCGCCAGCCGACCGCCGCGCCGAAGCGTTGTTGCTGTCCACGCCGGAAGGCATCGCGGTCGCGATCCGCGCCTGGCATCCGGCGTCGGTGCCGCAGACCCGGGCGCGCATCCCGCGTGACGGACGCCAGCCGGTGGATCGCTTCAATCTGATGATCGATTTCAATGCCGACGGTCGCACCGGCTACGACTTCACCATCACCACGGCCGGCGATATCACCGACGAGTCGATCAACAACCAGAACAGTTTCAGCTACGACTGGGACGGCGCCTGGCAGCACGGCGCGGCCGACTTCGACGGCGGCTATTCGGTCGAGTACCTGATTCCCTGGTCGACCGCGGCAATGGCCGACTCCGGTGCTGCGACGCGCACCATCGCGATCTATTTCGATCGGGTGATCGCCGCCACCGGCGAGCGCTACGCGTTTCCGAATGCAAGTTACACGCGGCCGCGCTTCCTCAGCGATTTCCACCGCATCGAGATCCCGCAGTTCCGCCAGCACCTGCTGTCGCTGACGCCCTACGGCGTCGCCCTGTCCGACCTCAACAGCAAGGACGTCGAGTTCAAGACCGGTGTCGACGTGTTCTGGAAGCCGAACGGCGACCATCAGTTTGCACTCGCACTCAATCCGGATTTCGGCCAGATCGAAAGCGACCGGTTGGTGGTCAATTTCAGCGCGAACGAGACCGTGTTCAGCGACAAGCGACCGTTCTTCACCGAGAACCAGGGCTACTTCAATCTGCAGCACAGCCTCGGGCAGCTGTTCTACACCCGGCGCGTGGGTGGACCGAGCGACGACGGATTGGGCGCAGCCGACATACGCCTCGCGTTGAAGGCGATCGGTAGCGTCAATGGCTTCGGCTACGGCGCGTTCATGGCGAGCGAGGACGGTGAGGCGGGACGCGACTTCCTGCTACTGCGGGGCACCGTGGGCGACGAAACCCTGCTGGGCGGTGCGACCGTGAGCCACGTCGATCGTCCCTTCCTCGATCGTCGTGCCACGGTGACCGCGCTGGATGCGAACTGGAAGCCGAATGCGCAGTGGACGGTGCGTCCGTTGTTGCTGCACAGCGCGGTTGAGCAGGCGGGTGTGCGCAGCGAGGGCCTTGGCGCCGGCGTGGTGGCGGACTGGGACATGGCCGGTCCATGGCGACAGCAGTACTTCGCGCTGTGGTCGGATGACAGCCTGTCCCTGAACGACCTTGGCTACCAGGATCGCAACGACTTCCTAGCCTTAGAATGGGAAACCGGCTTCCGCCAGGATGAGCTGCCGCCCGATTCGCGCTTCGCCAGCCACGACTGGGAGTTTGAGCTGGTGCACCGCGAGAGCAGCAATGGGCTGCGTCTTGCCGATACCGTTTCGGTCTACCGCAGCTCGCAGCGACGCGATGGTGGCAGCCAGTTCGCCCTGCTGCGCTGGCGGGCGAGTGCCTTCGACGACCGCATCTCGCGCGGCAATGGGCCGCTGCGCGTGCAGGGCGGGCCGCAACTGTTCCTCGAGCGCGATCGCCCGCGCCAGGGCGACGGACGCTGGGCCTGGTATGCCAACCTGGAAATATTCCCGAATGCGGTCGAGGGCCACTCGATCTATGGCGGCGTGCAACCGCGTTTCCACGTTGGTCCACGCTTCAATGTCGACCTGGGGCTGTACTTCTGGCGCCAGCCCGACTGGCTGCTATGGCAGGAGGGCACCGAGTTCGGCAGCTTCCGTACCCAGCGCGCCGAGCTGTTCTCCAACCTCAACTGGTTCGTGGGCGAAAAGCACGAACTGCGCATCAAGTTGCAGGCGATCGCCATCGACGCCAGCGCTCGCCAGGCACGGCGCCTGCTGCCGGACGGCCAGTTGGTCGACAGCGAGGCGGCACTGGAAGACTTCCAGTTGCGGAATCTCGGTTTCCAGGTGCGCTATCGCTATGCGCTCGGCCGCTTGAGCGACATCTACGCGGTCTACGGCCGCGGCGGCTTTGCCATCGACGACGAGCAGCGCGGTCTCAATGACACCTTGACCGATGTGTTCTCGCTCAAGGACGATCACCAGTTGCTGCTCAAGATCGCTTATCGATTCGAGCTCTGAGGCGCGTAGCTGCGTTGGCGGAATGTCCGGCGCGGTCGACGATCATTTCGCTGCGCAGAGTCCAACCGGGTCCGACACCAATTGCTGCATACCCGCCGTGATGCCACCCAACACGTCAGGTATTCAGCCCTGCGGTATTCCGTGCATGTCCGGCAGCTTGTGCGCGATGCCCTTGTGACAGTCGATGCAGGTCTTCTCGCCACTTTCCAGCCAGCGCTGGTGCACATTGGCGGCGCGTGGGCCCTGGCGGGTGAAGTCCATGTAGTCGAAGTTGTGGCAGTTGCGGCACTCGAGTGAATCGTTGGCCTTCAGCCGCGCCCATTCGTGCATCGCCAACTCGAGGCGCTTGTCGAGGAAACGCTCGCGCGTGTTGATCGTGCCAAAGAGGTTGCCCCAGACTTCCTTTGAGGCCTGCATCTTGCGAGCGATCTTGTCGGTCCAGTCGTGCGGCACGTGGCAGTCGGGACAGGTCGCGCGCACGCCCGAGCGGTTGCTGTAGTGGATCGTGCCCTTGAGTTCCTCGAACACGTTGTCCTTCATCTCGTGGCAGGAGACGCAGAACTGTTCGGTGTTGGTGGCCTCCAGGGCGGTATTGAAACCGCCCCAGAAGATGATTCCGGCGAGGAATCCGCCCACCGTGAGAAAACCCAGGCTGTAGTGCCGGCTGGGGCTGCGCGCCACACTCCAGTGGCCAAGCAGCCAGCGCCGAAAGCGCGCCAGCATGCTCAATGCTCCCGTGTCACGTTGAGCAGTTCATCGACATCGATGAAGCCGTTCTCGACCAGTGGCCGCGCATCGGTCTGCACCACGTGACACTGGTTGCAGAAGTAGCGCCGCGCCGAGATTTGCGCCAGCACCTGGCCATCGCGATCCATGAAGTGGGTGACGCTGACCATCGGCGCCTGGAAGCGCTCGGTGCCGGCACGCGAATGGCAGAGCATGCAGCGGTTGGAATTCCGGTCGACCTGGTAGCCATCGATGCTGTGCGGAATCGTGGGCGGCTGTTCCGGCCAGCCACGCTGGCGGCGCTGATCGCTGTCCTGCACCTTGGCCATCGGCGCGGCTGGTGGCTCGGTATCCAGTGGAGCGCCGCGGCGCAGGGCATCGATCGAGCGATACGGCTGCTCAGGCGCGGCGGGGGCGGTGGATTCGGGGTCCTGGGCGGCGACCGGTGCGGGTGCGCCGAAGAAAACCGCCAGCAGACAAGTCATCGCGATGGCGGGTACAAGACCCGCCCTCCAAGAGTGCGCAGCGCGCGCGGCGGGCGGGCCTTGTTCCCCTCTCCCCGCGGGGCGAGGAACCAGGCTTGCGAGCCACTGGCTCGCCTGGTTCCGAGCGCCCTCGCATATGCGAGGGCCGGGGTGTGGGAGGGGGTGAGGGGCTGTGCGGAGCGAAAGCTGCGGGTTTCGATTGCCCCTCACCCCAACCCGCACCCCGGCCGTCGCTTGCACGACGGCGCTTCGAATTGCACGAGCCAGTGGCTCGTGAGCGCAATTCGAAGCCCCGCAGGGAGAGGGGCTCGAACATGCGGTTCCGTTTGTCATGTCGTTCTCCATCACGCCTTCTCGATCCGGCAGGCGCATTTCTTGAAATCGGTCTGGCGCGAAATCGGGTCGTTGGCGTCGAGCAGCAACTTGTTGATCAGCACGCTGGCGTCGAACCAGGGCACGAAGACCAGGCCGCGCGGTGGACGGTTTCGTCCACGGGTTTCCACGCGGGCCGTGATCTCGCCGCGCCGCGAAATCAGTCGGGCTTCCTGGCCGCGGCGCAGCCCGCGCGCGGCGGCGTCGTCCGGGTGCATGAACACCGGCGCCTGCGGAAAGCTCTTGTACAGCTCCGGCACGCGCATCGTCATCGAACCCGAGTGCCAGTGCTCCAGCACCCGGCCGGTTGACAGCCACAGGTCGTACTCTTCGTCCGGCGACTCGTGCGGTGGTTCGTAGGGCAGGGCCCAGATCACCGCCTTGCCGTCGGCATGGCCATAGAAGCGATAGCCTTCGCCTTCCGGCACGTAGGGATCGCTTCCCTCGCGGTAGCGCCAGAGCGTTTCCTTGCCGTCGACCACCGGCCAGCGCAGGCCGCGTACCCGGTGATAGGTGTCGAAGTCGGCGAAGTCCTTGCCCTTGCCGGCACCGAAGCGACGGTATTCCTCGAACAGGCCCTTGTGCACGTAGAAGTCGAAGGCCTCGGATTCGTCATTGGCGTAGTCGGCGGGAATCTCGTCGCGGCTGAAGGCATCGACCTGGCCATTGGCGAACAGCACCTCGAACAGGGTCTTGCCGCGGTACTCCGGATTCGCCGCGAGGGTTTCCTCGCTCCAGCATTCGTCGGTAGTAAAGCGCTTGGAAAACTCCATCAGCTGCCACAGGTCCGAGCGCGCCTCGCCGGGTGCCTTCACCAGCTGCCGCCAGAACTGGGTGCGGCGCTCGGCATTGCCGTAAGCGCCTTCCTTCTCCACCCACATCGCGGCCGGCAGGATCAGGTCGGCGGCCTGCGCGGTGACGGTGGGATAGGCATCGGACACGACGATGAAGTTGTCCGGATTGCGGTAGCCGGGCAGGCCTTCCTCGTTGATGTTGGCGCCGGCCTGGATGTTGTTGTTGACCTGCACCCAGTAGGCATTCAGGCGGCCATCCTTGAGCGCGCGGTTCTGCTCCACCGCGTGGAAGCCGGGCTTGTCGTGGATGGTGCCGGCCGGCAGCTTCCAGATGCCCTCGGCCTTGGCGCGGTGTTCGGGATTGGTCACCACCATGTCGGCCGGCAAGCGGTGGCTGAAGGTGCCGACCTCGCGCGCCGTGCCGCAGGCTGAGGGTTGCCCGGTGAGCGAGAACGGGCTGTTGCCGGGCGTGGCGATCTTTCCGGTCAGCAGGTGGATGTTGTAGACCATGTTGTTGGCCCACACGCCGCGCGTGTGCTGGTTGAAGCCCATGGTCCAGAAGCTGGTCACCTTGATCTTCGGGTCGGCATACAGCTCGGCCAGCTTCAGCAGCCAGCCGCGCTCCACACCGGTCATCTGCACCGTGTAGTCGAGCGTGTAGGGCTTGACGAATTCTGCGAAAGCGGCGAAGTCGATCGCCGCGCCGCCATTGGCATCCTTGGCGTTTTTTGCGGCTACCTGCAGCGGATGCTCATCACGCAGGCCGTAGCCGATGTCGGTGTTGCCGCGCATGAAGCGGGTGTGCTTCTCGACGAACTCGCGGTTGACCTTGCCGCTTTGGATGATGTGGTTGGCGATGTAGTTGAGGATCACCAGATCGGTCTGCGGCTTGAACACGATCGGGATGTCGGCCAGGTCGAAGCTGCGATGCTCGAAGGTCGACATCACCGCGACCTGCACATGCGGATGCGACAGGCGCCGGTCGGTCAGGCGGGTCCACAGGATCGGGTGCATCTCGGCCATGTTCGAGCCCCACAGCACGAAGGCATCGGCGTGCTCGATGTCGTCGTACACGCCCATCGGCTCGTCCATGCCGAAGCTGCGCATGAAGCCCATCACCGCCGAGGCCATGCAGTGACGCGCATTGGGGTCGATGTTGTTGCTGCGGAAGCCACCCTTGAACAGCTTGTTGGCGGCGTAGCCTTCCCAGATCGTCCACTGGCCGGAGCCGAACATGCCGATCGCGCCCGGGCCCTTTTCCTTCAGCACGCGCTTGAACTGCGCCGCCATCACGTCGAAGGCCTCGTCCCAACTTACCGCCTCGAACTCGCCGTCCTTGGCGTAGACGCCATTGCGCTTGCGCAGCAGCGGCTGGGTGAGACGGTCCTTGCCGTACATGATCTTGGAGAGGAAATAGCCCTTGACGCAGTTCAGGCCGCGGTTGACTTCGCTGTGGATGTCGCCGTGCGTGGCCACCACGCGGCCGTCCTTGACCGCGACATTGATGCCGCAACCGGTGCCGCAGAAGCGGCAGGGTGCCTTCGACCATTTCAGCTCGGTGACCGGGCGTTCCAGCAGCACGTTTTGGGCGCTGGCCGGCATGGCGATGCCGGCCGCGGCGGCCGCGCTGGCGACCGCCGACCGGCGGATGAAGTCACGGCGTGTGGTCATTGGATACTTCCTCAAGCAGCGTGTCGCGATTCTCGGCGTGGTGATGCACCAGGCTGACGCCGAGCACGCCGGGCAGGGCGCGCAGGGCTTCAATGCGGTCCATCAGGTCGCCTTCGTATTCGGTCTCGCACAGCAGCACGCTGCGACCGCCTTCGCGCAGGGCCAGATCGATCTCCGGCAGCAGGGCGAGTGCGGCATCGATCTGTTCCGCGGCTTCGGGCCGGTGATGCAGCACCAGGCTGGCGATGTGCAGCATGGTGCTCATGCGAAGGCCTCGTGCAGGTCTGCTTCATTCGCGACCAGACCAATGGCGCTGGCAGGGCAGGCCGCAACACAGGCGCCGCAGGCAGTGCAACGCGCGTCGTCCAGCACCGGCTGCGCCACGCCGCGATTTGGTGCAAAACTGATTGCGCGTTCCGGGCAGGCATCGCGGCAGCTGAAGCACACCACGCCCTGTGCGGTGAGACAGGTCTTGCTGATCTTGGCGGTCCAGCGCCAGGCGGCATTGGTCGATGAATCCAACGCGCCTGTTTCGCAGGCAGCAACGCAGTCACGGCAAAAGCTGCACTCGCCTGCATCGGCAACGCGCTCGGGAAAGCCGCCGTCAGCCTTGGCCAGGATCTGCTCGGGGCAGGCCGCCACACAGTCGCCGCAGCGCGTGCAGGCATCCAGAAAGCCGAGCTCGTCACGCGCCCAGGGCGGTCGCATGGGCGCATCGGCGCAGCGACCACCACGCAAGAGCGCACGACGGGAGCGATTGATGAAGGCCCCATCCAAGCTGCTCACACCCCCGGTGGGCCGTTGAAGATCTGCCAGATCCAGATTGCGAAGCCATAGCTCGCCACGATACCGACCGCCAGCAGCGGGAAGAACACAACGGTAAGAAACAGGAACATGCGCAGTTCGCGCCGGCGTGTCGTGGCTTCCTTGGCGAGACCATCTGTCATCACGCATTCCCCGGTGACGAATTGCTGGAGCGAAGCCACCGCGCCGCGCGCTCGCTTCGTCTCACGATGTGCACTCGATCTTACGCGGCGCAGCGGTGGCTCTCAAGCCGAGCAACACAGGTGACTCAGGCGCGAGAGTACGCATCCTGCAGCCAGCCGAGCAGCTCAGCATCAACATCGCTATCGGCCTGCACCTTTACCCGATGGGTGCACATGGCGTTGAAACTGCCGGATGCTTCCAGCCTCCCGGATGGCTCCACGCCCTTCAGGTTCAGCCCTATATCGAGTCGCGCGGCGGTGGAGGGCTGCAGCAGCGCGAACTGCTTGGTGCGTCGCAGGCTGACATATGCCTTCTTGGGCGCAACTTCCACGTCCGGGCCCAAGCTGCGCACGTGCGCGACTATGCGTTCGTAGAGTGGGCGCAACGCCGCCTTGGCGGCACCGTACTGCGCATCGACCAGGGCTTCGCCTTCCGGTTCATCGGCACTCTTCAGTGCGGTCATCGCGACCAGATTGGCATAGCCATGGGTCAAGCCATGGTCGGCCTTCAGCGAATCGACCATTGCTTTGTGCTTGCCAAGACCCGTTCCCCGCGCCAGCACCACCCAGTCAGACAGGGAGCGGCCGGTCTTGGCCTCCAGGTTGCGGATCATGGTCAGTACGGCGGGATCTGTTTCGCTCATGAATCAACTCCCTTCGAGGCTCCGGGACTCGTGAACGATTGCCACTTTGTGGCGCTCGTCTGACAACGTCAAGTCACTCGCTTGTGCCGCCTGCAACTACCACCATTACAAGCCGTGGCGCCGCATGTCAGCCTGCGATGCGGGCGCGAAGGTTTGCCAGAACCGATCACTGCGCCCGGTACTGACGGTGCCCGGTCGTCGCGTCAACCACGCCGGGGCCAGCCAGTTTCCTACGCGCGGTACCGCACCGACGCGGGACCGGATCTGACGCACCATGTGAGTCGCACCTTCGCTGCTGCAGCTCCCGGGAATTGTCCCGACTGCCGGCATCAATCCCCGCCCGGGCGACCAGGCGAGGCCTGTCCTCGGATTTCTGGAGAGCTTCATGAACAACATCTGCCGTAGCTTCACCCTGCTTATGCTCGCCGCTTCCATCACCTTGGGCCTGAGCGCCTGCAATACGTTCCGCGGTATTGGCAAGGACACCCAGGAAGTCGGTGAAAAGATCGAGGACAAGGCCGAAGAGAAGCAGAACGAACAGCAGCCCAATCGCTCCTGAGTCGAACGCTCCAGCTCCACCTCGAGACGCTGTACCCGGTTAGGTGGCACCGCGACACCGCGACACCGCGGCGCCGCCTGACCGTCCGAGCCCGCGCGATGGGCTGCCGTCTTCGGGCATGTGCCCGAGCGCGGCCGTCGCCGCCGCCATTCCATCTGAAGCAAGGACTTTCCCATGAAAACCACTATCCGCCTCCTGCCTATTGCGGCGGCACTCGCCTTCCTACTCGTCGGCTGTCAGCAGACTCCTTCCGAGAATGCCAAGGACGTCGCTGAAGCGCGCCAGGACGCCGCTCGCAACGTTTCCGAGGCCAAGCAGGACGCCGCTGAAACCAACAAAGAAGTCGACCGCGACGTCACAGCGGCGCGCACCGACTATGACGACGCCAAGCAGGGCGCGCGCGTCAAGTTGTCCAAGGTCGAAGCCGACGCGATTGCGAAAACCGCGTTGGCCGACTACGACATCGCCACTGCGCGGGCCGATGGCGCATACGAGATCGCCAACGAGAAGTGTGACGTGCTGACCGGCGTCGAGCGGGACTCCTGCCAGAGCACCGCCGAGGCGAAACATGAGGCTGACCTGGCGGCTGCCGTCGCAGCCCGCGATGAGGCGCTGGTCAGGGCTGATTGGCACGAATGAGGGCGTCGGCCGGATTCAGTCGCGGGTCGGCTGTCGGCTTCCCAGACACGCCGCATGAGTCCATCTCCGCGAGCGCTGCAGACGACTGCAGCGCTTCGTCTCACACTGCCCAGGAACGAGCCATGTCCATCGCCAAGATCATCGAAATATCATCCGAATCCACCATCAGCTTTCAGGATGCGATCGAGACTGGTATCAAGCGTGCCGAAGAAACCCTGAAGAATGTCAAGGGTGCCTGGATCGCGGAACAGAAACTGTGCGTCAAGGATGGCCGCATCAGCGCCTATCGGGTCATGATGCGGGTCAGCTTCGTTCTGAAGTAAGAAGCTTGTCAGCGCCTGCAGCGGCGCGACATCTGGTCAGTTGGTTTCAAAGGACCCCGGGTCGGCAATGCAAAACGCCACCCGGGGTCCTTCGTCTTAGGTCCAGCGAGCCTGCACCCGAACGAATTCGGTTCGGTGTTGAGCCTGAGCTTTCATCACCACAGCGCATCGCGCAGCTTGAACCAGGCCATGCTGATCGCCAACAACGGCATGCGCAGCAGGCGGCCGCCGGGAAAGTCGTGGTGAGTGATGCGCTCGAACACGTCGAGTCGCTCGTGCTGGCCACGCATGCATTCGGCGATCAGGCGCCCGGCCAGCTGCGAGGTGTTGATACCGTGGCCGGAATAGCCTTGCGCGAAGTACACATTGGGGTCGAGGCGTCCCCAGTGCGGCGTACGATTCAAGCTGATGTCGATCATGCCGCCCCAGAGATACTCGATCGCGGCGTCCTCGAGTTGTGGAAACACCTGCTGCATGCGTCCGCGCATCACCCGGCCCAGACCCGGCGGCGGCAGGTTGGAGTAGCTGGCCCGACCGCCGAACAGCAGGCGGTGATCGGCGCTGAGTCGGAAGTAGTCCACGGCCCAGTTGAGGTCTGCCACCGCCATATCGTTGCGGATCAGCGCTCTGGCACGCGCCTCGCCCAGCGGGGCGGTGGCCGCGATGTAGGTGCCAACCGGCATGATCTTGCGATCCAGCTCGGGCGCAATGCCCCGTACCAGTGCATTGCCGGCCAGCAACACCTGGCTGCAGTGCAGTTCGCCGCTGGCGGTGTGCAGTACGGGTTTGCTGCCACGACTCATGCGCTGCACTTTCGACTGTTCGAAGATTCGCACTCCACCCGAGCGCGCTGCCTCAGCCAGACCGAGGCAATACTTCAATGGATGCAAGTGGCCGCTGCGCGCATCGAACAGGGCGCCCAGGTATCGCGGTGAATCGAGTTGCTCGCGCAGTTGCTCGCGACCCCACCAGGGCAGGTTGAATTTGCAGTGCTCAGCCAGATCGGCCTGCCAGGCCTTCAGTTCGTGGACCTGGCGCGGTTTGATCGCCACATGCGCATGTCCCGCCCGCCAGTCGGCGTCGATGCCATAGCGTGCGCAGCGCTGATGGATCAGGTCGAGGCCTTCAAGCGACCATTGGAAGGCGCGCAGCGCGTCCTCCTCGCCCAGGTGCTTGCGCAGCTTGGCATGGTCGCAGCTGTAGCCAAAAATGACCTGGCCACCATTGCGCCCGGACGCGCCAAAGCCGACGCGCTCGGCTTCCAGCACGGCAACGCGGTATCCAGCCTCGGCCAGCTCCAGCGCGGCAGAGAGTCCGGTGAAGCCGGCTCCGAGAATGCCCACGTCGGCTTCATGCCTCCCTTCCAGCGCGGGTAGAGCGGGTGATTCGGGGACGCTGGCGGCATACCAGGAGGGAGCGAGTTCGGGACGCATGGATCGACGGGTCGTCGTTACTGTGGCAAAGCTCTGCGGCAGAGGAAGTCCCACGCCGGATCGGAATGACTGCTGTCGAAGACATGGCCTCCAGCAAATTCCACAAGGCTGTAGTCATCGGGCTCGCTCCAGCCGGCTGTCAGGAAGCGCGCGCGATCTGCCTCCGCGAAAGCCAGCAGGCTGTCACTGCTGCCCACCCGCACCTGCAGGGGAATGGCCCGCGTTGCGGCCTGTGGCGCCGACGCGCCGGCAAAAGCGTCCAGGACCCCTGCGTTGACCACGTAGGCGGCAAAAAAATCGGCGTTGTACAGGCCCAGATCGTGCACGACATGGCCTCCCGCCGAGAAGCCGTGCAGATACACCCTGCGGCTGTCGATCGGATAGCGATGTTGCAGTTCGGCGATGGCAGCAGCCAACGCCGGATAGTCTACTGATGGCACCCAACCGCCCTGTGCACCCGACGCGATCGGCGCCAGCACGATGAAGCCGCCGCTGTCGGAGGCAGCGCTCCAGCTGTCACGCATCAAGTTTGCCCCTGCCGGCGCGCTGCCTGCACCGGCAGCGCCATGCAGGCTGATCAGCAGGGCCACGCGTCGCGGCGGCAGCAGGGAAGCCGGCACCCGCAGCGGAAAGCTGCGCAAACCTTGCCCTGGCACGTCGACCAGCAGATCGAAACTGCCGACTTGCGGAATGGCATCGAAGCCATTGGCAAACAGCGAGGACTCAGTGGAACACGCCGACTGCGGAAGTTCGGCGGCGGGCGCGTTCGATATGGCGCAAAGCGCGACAAGAATTACGGCTATTCGCTTGATCATGAGGTCAGCGTAGCAGCCATCCCGGCACGGATGAATGTGCGGCACCTTCATGCAACCCGACGCGCAGGTGGGACGGGGGTCACAGGCTGCAGGTGACCCAATGGTGAATGCGAGAAACCAGCGGCTGCGGTGTGGTCGCCTGGCGCTTACACTCCCCCCATGAGCGTGCGAGAGTCCAACGCAAAATCGTGGCTGGGCGCGCCGTTTCTGCTCGCCGCGGGCCTGTTCTGGCTCGGCTCCGCCCTGGCGCTGGATCCGGCCAAGGATTTCCACCACTACGTCCGCAATACCTGGAGCATCGAGGAAGGACTGCCGCAGATTAGTGCACAGGCCATGGCTCAGGACAATGCGGGCTATCTGTGGGTCGGTACCCAGGCCGGACTGGCGCGCTTCGACGGAAATCGCTTTGTCGCCTATACGCCGGAAGACACGCCGGAGTTGCCTGGTGGATTTGTCCACGACCTGCTGCACGACGCGTCGGGACGCCTCTGGATCGCGACGTACAAGGGCATTGCGATGCACAGCGATGGCCGCTTTGTGGCGGTACCGTTGGGTGACGAGGAAAACCGGCCACTGAATGTTCTTGACCTGGCCGCAACCGACGACGAAACGGTGCTGGCGGCTGCGGAAAATGCGGTCTACGTGATCGAGGAACAGGTGCTTCGGCGCCTGCACGCGCTGCCAGGCCCTGCGCATTCCCTGATGCCGCAGGGCGAGGTGCTCTGGGTGGGCAGCCGCGGAGGAATCTATCGGATCGACGCCGATGGCAAGGTCGAGTTCCTGCCCATGCCCGGCGACGCCAGCGATGTCGCCGTGACGCACCTGGCGCAGGCGCAGGGACGTGTCTGGGCAGGCACCAGCCAGGGACTGTTCGAGAACCACAGCGGCCAGTTCCTGCGCTATGAGCTGGATCCCGCGCTGGCCACAGGACCGATCGAAGCCCTCTTCGAAGACGGTGACGGCAACCTTTGGGTGGCGGACATTGCCCACCTGTCGCGACTGCGTGAGGGACTGCCGCGCGAACGCATCGAGCGCGCCGACGCGGGGCTCTCGGTGCGCGATGTGTTCGAGGATCGCGAAGGAAATCTGTGGCTGGGCAGTCAATGGAATGGACTGACCCGGCTGCGCAACGGCTGGACGCGTCGCTTCAGTGTGCGCGAAGGTTTGCACACCGCCTTGGTGTGGTCGCTGGCAGAAGCCGAAGACGGCGGTCTGTGGGTGGGAACCGACGAAGGACTGAGCCGGTTCCGCGATGGTCGATTTGAACTGGTCGTACCCGCCACGGACCTGCCGCATCCAAATGCCTACACCTTGCTGGTCGAAGCCGAGACGGTCTGGATCGGAACGCGTCGCGGACTGGCCGTGCTGCGCGGCTCGCAAATTGAGCAGCCTGCCGAGTTCGAACCGCTTCGCTCGGCGCAAATCAACGGCATAGTTCGCGACCACGAGGGCGTGCTGTGGTTTGCCACCACGCAGGGGCTTTACCGGTTTGATGAAGCCGGGTTGAGTCATTTCGGTGAAGCCCAGGGCCTGCGCGATCCACGCGTCCGCTTCATCCTGCAGACGCGCGCGCAGGACCTGTTGCTGGGCACGAACTCGGGGCTGTTCCAACTTCGCGATGGACGCATTCAGGAGATCGGTGTCGCGCAGGGCTTGCCAAAGGGTCTTGATGTCACTGCGCTGCTCGAATTGCCGGGAGGTGAGCTGGTCCTGGGATCACTCTCCGAATCCCAGTTCCTGTTTGATGGCAAACGCTGGCTGAGCCTTGGCTCCGACCAGGGAATGCCGCCAAATGCAGCATTCTTTCTTGCGCATGATGCCGATTACCTGTGGGTTGCTGGAATACGCGGCATCGCCAGGGTACCGATTCAGGACCTGCGGGACTTCGCAACAGGGCGGGTGTCGCGGGTGCGCGGCGAGATGCTCTTGAACGAGCGTGGCGATCGCCGCGGTGGCCAGAAGGGCTTCTGCTGCAACGGCGCTGGAAATGCCAAGGGACTCTTGCTGGGCGAGGAGCTCTGGGCGCCGACCCGCGATGGTCTGGTGGCATTCAACACGCGTAGCGCACACAGCAGTTCGAATGTTCCAACCACCCTGATCGAGCGCGTTCGGGTGGGGGGAGAGTGGCGTCGCATTGATGGCGAGGACAGTCTGGCGCTCGACGCAGAAAATCGTGACGTGGGCTTTGAGTTCACTGGCATCAGCTTCGAAGATCCGCGCAGTGTTGGCTTTCGCTTCCGGCTGATCGGCTATCACGAAGACTGGCGCGAGCCGGATGAAATCAGCCAGCGCGTGGTGAGCTACACCAATCTGCCGCCGGGCGACTACCGCTTCGAGGTGCAGGGCGCCAGTCGGCCAGACGATTGGAGCGCTACGGCGGCGGTGGACTTCTCGATCAAGGCGCATTTCCACGAGACTGCGAGTTTTCGGCTCTTGCTCGGGCTGCTGGTGGTCGGAGCAGTCTATCTTGGATACCTGTTGTTGCGGCGCGAGCACTCGCGCAACGAGCGTGCGTTGCAGCGTCTGGTGGAGGAACGTACCGAGGCCTTGGCAGAGGCCAACCTGCAATTGGAAGAGGCCAGCCAGACCGATCAGTTGACCGGTCTGCGAAATCGCCGCTATCTGGCAGCTCAGATGCCCAAGGACCTTGCCTTCTACGCGCGGGAACTGCGCCGCGGCGGTGCACTGGGCGAGGTGATGGTGTTTGCCATCATCGATATCGACTTCTTCAAGCCCGTGAATGACCTGTACGGACATCATGCCGGTGACGAGGTGCTGAAGCAGATCGCCCAGGTCTTGCTGACACTGGTACGCACCGGCGATTACGTGGTGCGCTGGGGCGGCGAGGAGTTCATTCTGGTGTTTCGTCCGACTCCGCCAAACCTCTTGCCACAACTGGGAGAGCGCGTGCGGCGCGCGGTCGCCGAGCACCGCTTCGACCTGGGTGGCGGCAAGACCCAGTCCATCACTTGCTCGATAGGGCTGGTGGAGCACCCGCTGTTTCTCGACGCCAAGACCACGCTGGAGTGGGAACAGCTGCTGGAGCTAGCAGACCGCGCGCTGTATCACGTGAAGCGCAATGGACGTAACGGGTGGGCCGCCTACCGGCCCGCGCCTGGTGTGACGGTCAGTCGGGTGCTGGAAATGCTGTGGATGAATGAGGACGAGTTTGCGGCAAGCGATGATCTTGAACTGGTTGCCCAGATCGTCGGTGTGAAACCGACTGAGTGAGATGGTGCTCTGACGACACCGCAGCGGCAGTGGGCGGCGCGGTCGTGGTTCGCGTCGCCAATCCGTCAAACGCGGTTCGTGCATGAATGGGTAGCCGGCTTTTCATTCAGGCGCTTCGACAGCGAAGGCGTAACCGCCAGCGGGCAGGGCACGAAGTTCGAGCTGCACCGAGGCGAAATCGTTGTGGCGTTGCAGCAGGTGGCGCAGGGCGGCGTCGAGCGGCATATCTCGCGCGAGGCTGGCCATGGGCGCATCGCTGAGCAGTTCGATGCCGACGACACCTGGGCCAGACACCGCCGCGAGCGCGTCGCGAATGCCTGCGCCAAGCGCTGGCAACGGCAGGTCTTGCACCCTGAGCGCGAGCAGGGGTGTCGACGGTGGATCGAGCAGGCGGTAATGGATCAGCGTTTCATGCCCTTCCAGCTCGACATAGCCGCCCGCACTATCGCGGAACACGACGAAAATACGGTGGCCTTGTTGCGCGCCCTGGTCAAGATAGACACTGAGTGGCAACCACGAATCCTGGTTCGCGTCAGTAGATTCGCTGTCTGACGCGGCCGGGTCAGCTACCACGTCCCAGAAAGGTGGTGCCTCGCCCGCGCGCGTTTCTGCTTCGGCCCACACGGGGGCGCTGTGCGAATCGCCGCAGGTGGCCACGCGGGCATGCTGATCGAAATGCTGCTCCTGGCTGTCCCGCTCAGGATGGGCCATTGACAGTTCGATCCACCACGGATCGGCGCAGACTTCGATTCTTGCAACTTCCGGCTCACGAGTCGCCAGCTTCACGCGCCGGAAAGCGCCCGCCGCGTCGGGAGCGGCAAGCGGGTATCGCATCTCCTGACGCACCGGATCCCAGTCGAAGGGTTCACCGGAGCGCGGCTCGCGCAACGTCGGCGGCTGATTGTGGAGGTACTCAGTCATGTCCTGCGCGGAAACGCCTGAGCGCAGCGAGTCATATTTTATCGCCAGCATCCGGCGCAGCGCCTCACGGTCGTGCTCGCGCTTGACGAACTCAAGTGACGGTATGGAGATTGCAACCAAGGTCCGTCCAGCCATGTTGTAGGCAAGCGCCCCAAGCATGCCCGACGCGGAATCGGGAAGCGGATTGACCTCGTCCCAGATGAGGGAGCCCCGTGCCAACACTGACTCGAGTTCGACCGGCTCCGCGTGCAATGCGTCGAGAATCCACTGGTCGATGCGCGCGCGCATGTTTAGGGTTGCCTGGTGCGCATAGGCCTGGCCTAGCGCCCAAGACTTGGCACAGTCGCCCGCGCCGTCGCGGCGGCACTGCCGCCACGCCGCGATGCTCCCAAAGGCCTGGCCGTCCAGCGAGCCTGCGAAAAGCTGGAATTCGCTCCGGGCTTGCACGCTCCAGTCGCGTTCTTCTGCCGTGGGGGGGTCGAGCAAGGCGGCGAGCATTCCGGGCGAAAAAGCGTGCGCATCGAACCAGTCACGGTCCATGGCCTGGCTGAACAGCAGTCGGTTCATTTCCAGTTGATGGCTCGCCTGCAGCCTGAGCTGCATGCTGCGCGCCTGACCGTAGACGCGTCGCCAGAATTTCGTCGCCTGCCCGAGGCCTTCAATGGCGCGCGGTCCAAGGTTCGGAGACAGCATTTCCTGCGCAAGCAGGTTGCGGTGCACCTGGGCGATCTCGAAGTCGATTACTGGCGCATCCAGGTTCGGCGTCGCCAGTTCCTCCAGGTGCGGAATGTCCAGTACGGCGAGAAAGCGTTGCAGCAGCGGCAGGTTGGGTTGGGTCAGCCGGAATACCATCTGGCCCTGGCGCGCCACCCAGTCGATGCAGTCTTCCTGATGGATCGGGCACCAGTGATCGACGCCGAACTCGTCGAGATTGGGCCGCACCACGCGCAGCCGCGGGCGGAACAACCCGTCGACGAGATCATCGCGGGATGGACGCGGACGTCTGCCAACCCAGCCCTGGTAGGCGTCGAGGCGGCTGCGTGCAAGAAGTATCGGACTGTCACCTTCGGCTGCATCCATCCCGAGCAGGTGGAGCCAGGCATTGTCGGAGTCAGCCAGCGTATTGACGAACGGTTCGGCGAGGCGAGCGGCATCCGCCGAAGGATCTTCGTCCAGCCGGTTGAAGATCCACCACAGCAGGACCGGGAGCGCCAGCAACGCCAGCAAACAAAGCGAAAGTCGGACGATCAAGCGGATCAACGGAGGTGATTCCGGGCAGCCGTTCCGCGGAGTCTACGCTGGGAAAGGCGAAGGGCAGGGAGAGCGGATAGGGCAGGGAGAGCGGAAGGAGCAGGGAAAGCGGAAGTAGCAGGGAAAGCGGAAGTAGCAGGGACAGCGGGCCGAGCCGCTGCGCTACAAAGGCCGCAAGTACCACTGATACTCGATGTCCGACACTTCCCGATAGAAGGTGGCGATTTCCTTGCCCTTTTGTGCGCCGAAGTAGTGGCGGAAATCCTTGCCGAAATGCGTGGCGATGAACTCGCTGGCCACGAAATTGGCGTGTGCCTGGCGCCAGTGCGGCTGGCGGATTTCAGTCTGCTCATAGGCATTGCCGCTGATCGGCGGGCCAGGGTCGCGTGGGTTCTCCAGGCCGTCGAGGATGCCGGCCAGCACGGCCGCGGTGACCAGATAGGGATTGGCGTCGGCGCCGGCGATGCGGTGCTCGATGCGGGAATTGGCCGGATCGCTGTGGGGGATGCGCAGTGCCACGGTGCGATTGTTGAAGCCCCAGCATTCGTTGAGCGGCACGAAGGCGTTCAACACGAAGCGGCGGTAACTGTTGGCATGCGGCGCGAACAGCAGCATGCAGTCGTGGACACTGGTCTGCAGCCCGGCCACGGCATGGCGCAGTGCATCGGCAGGCGCATCTTCACCGCAGGCGAAGATATTGTTGCCGTCGCGGTCGAGCAGGCTGACGTGGATATGCGTACCGCTGCCGGACTGCTCGACGAAGGGCTTGGCCATGAAGCTGCCGAGCAGACCCTGATGTTCAGCCACCGCCTTGATGGTGCGCTTCAGGAACACCGCATCGTCGCAGGCCGCCACGGCGTCGGCGCGGTGCTTGAGATTGATCTCGAACTGGCCGGGCGAATACTCGGCCACCGCGGTGTCGGCGGGAATGCGCTGCGCCTCACAGGCGTCGGCAACGGTGTCGATGAAGCCGTGGTAGTCCTCAAGATCCTGCAGGTAATAAACCTGGGTACTGGTATTGCGACGCCCGGTACGTGGATTGACCGAGGTGCGTGGACGGCCGGCCGCGTCAAGCTCGGCATCGAGCAGGTAAAACTCCAGTTCCACCGCGACTACCGGCGTCAGGCCTTTGTCGGCAAAGCGCTGAACCAGGCGGGTCAGGATCTCGCGCGGATTGGCGGCAAACGCGCCGCCCTTGCCATCCTCCATGCTGAGCAGGGCTTGCGCCGTGGGGCGCGATGCCCAGGGCATTGGCCGCAAGGTTCCGGGAATCGGGCGGCAGATGCGGTCCTCGTCGCCGATGTCGTAGCCGAGGCCTGTTTCCTCGACCGTGTTGCCAAGGATGTCGGAGGCGATAAGGGACATCGGCAGACAGACGCCGTCGCTGAAAACTTTCGACAGTGTGCTGGCCGCGACGCGTTTGCCGCGCAGCAGGCCATTCATGTCCGGTAGCACCAAGTCGATCGCTGCCAGGTCGGGCAGGGCATCGACTGTCTGCTGGTCGAGCGGATGCAGGCTTGGCTTCATAAGGGGAAGTCCGGGCAAGTGTCGAAATGGTAGGGCAAGAAGCAACCTCATCGAAGGCTAGCAGATGGCGTCTCGGGCGTAAAAAAAATTCAACGAACGTAGCGGCGTCGGATCCGCGCCGACAAGGCTGGCCGCGCTGGCCAGCACTGCTACGGCGCTTGATCCGACCTACAGGCGAGCCGTCGTAGGTCGGCTCAAGCCGCGCAGCGGTGGAGCCGACGCTGCCCGGAAGCCAGTTTCCCGAGGGGGCAGGTCAGGGTGTTGATAAAATCAAACGGCCGCAGTAGTGTCAGGACTTCCTTCACGCCGGTCTCGCAGATGCGACAGGTTCCGCTGGTTGGGCTGCCTTCCGATCTTCGCCAGATCGGACCGCATCCGTTCCACGCGGTTGGCGATAAGTACCTGCGCGCCGTGATCGATTTCGCCGGCGTGTTTGCAGTTGGACTGCCGGCGCTGCGGCAGCCGCTGGCGCCCGAGGCGATCGTGGCCGAGTTGGACGGCCTGCTGCTGACCGGCAGCCCGAGCAATATCGAGGTGCATCACTACGGACTGGATCCCTCTGCCGGCGCCGAGCCTTTCGACCCGGCGCGCGATGCCAGCACCCTGCCATTGATCCGGGCCGCGATGGCTGCGGGACTGCCCGTGCTGGGTCTGTGTCGCGGCTTTCAGGAAATCAATGTGGCG
Organism: Lysobacterales bacterium; assembly: GCA_038257155.1. GTDB lineage: Bacteria > Pseudomonadota > Gammaproteobacteria > Xanthomonadales > Xanthomonadaceae > JANJTY01. Next base: position 57,683 of record JBBSJP010000022.1, read on the forward strand.
CTGGGCGGCAGCCTGCATCCTCGCGTGCATGAGGTGCCCGGATTGAATGACCACCGCGAGGACAAGCAGGCGCCGCTGGATGCGCAGTACGCGGTATCGCATGCCGTAATCCTGGAGCCCGGAGGCTTGCTGGCGGATCTGGCCGGCGGCGAGCGCGCCATGGTGAATTCGCTGCACGGCCAGGGCATCGACCGCCTCGCGCCGGGTCTGCGGGTCGAGGCGCGTGCCGAGGATGGCCTGATCGAGGCCTTCCGCGGCAGCGACGATGCGGCCTTCCTGTTGGCATTGCAGTGGCATCCGGAGTGGAAGCCCGCCGAACATCCCTTTTATGCTGCGACCCTGCGTGCCTTTGGCGATGCGTGTCGGCGGCGACTTTCACAGAGACCTTGATCCAATGGCCAAGAAACGCAATGCGCCGCGTGCGCCGGAAAGCGAGGAGAGCGAGCTCAAGCGCTGGCTGAAGGAACGCCGCATCACCGAAGTTGAATGCCTAGTGCCGGACATTACCGGCGGCGCGCGCGGCAAGATCATCCCGGCCGCCAAGTTCTCGCACGACTACGGCAGCCGACTGCCCGAGGGCATCTTCGTCACCACGGTGACGGGCGACTATCCCGAAGACGAGGAGTACTACGCCCTGGTCAGTCCGACCGACTCGGACATGTTCCTGCAGCCCGACCCGGCCACGGTCCGCGTGGTGCCCTGGGCCACCGATCCGACCGCACAGATCATCCATGACTGTTTCACCCGCGACGGCCGCCCACACGACCTGGCGCCGCGCAGCGTGCTCAAGCGCGTGCTGTCGCTGTTCGAGCCACTCGGCATGGTGCCGGTGGTGGCGCCGGAAGTGGAGTTCTTCCTGGTGCAGCGCAATACCGATCCGGATCTGCCCTTGCAACCGCCGGCGGGGCGTTCGGGCCGGCCTGAGACCGCGCGCCAGTCCTACAGCATCGATGCGGTCAACGAGTTCGATCCCATCCTGGATCTGATGTACGACTTCTGCGATGCGATGGAGTTGGACGTCGACACCCTGATCCACGAAAGCGGCGCGGCACAGCTCGAGATCAATTTCATGCACGCCGATGCACTGTCGCGTGCCGACCAGGTCTTCCTGTTCAAGCGGGCAATGCGCGAAGCCGCCATGCGACACGGTGTCTACGCGACTTTTCTGGCCAAGCCGATGGAGAACGAGCCTGGCAGCGCGATGCATATCCATCAGAGCATGGTGTCGGTCAAGACCGGCAAGAACCTGTTCGCCGGTGCCAAGGCCGGCCAGCACAGCCAACTGTTCATGCACTACCTCGGCGGCTTGCAGAAATACATGCCGATGGCGCTGGCCTTCCTGGCGCCGAACGTCAACTCGTACCGGCGCCTGGTTTATGGCGAAGTCGCGCCGAACAATGTGCAATGGGGCTTCGATAACCGCACCTGCGGCATGCGGGTGCCATTGGATTCGCCGGAGAATACCCGCGTCGAGACGCGCTTTGCCGGCTCGGATGCCAATCCCTACCTGGCCATGGCCGCCACCCTGGCCTGCGGCTACCTCGGCATCAAGGAGAAGCTGCTGCCGACCGAACCTTGTGCGATCAATGCCCGTAGCGTCGGGCCCGAACTGCCACGCTCGCTGGAGGAAGCCCTGGAGGCGCTTTCGGAATGCGACGCGCTGGCCGAGCTGATGGGCCCACGCTTCGTGCGCGCCTTCATCGCGGTCAAACGTGCGGAATACGCCACCTTCCTGCGCGTGATCAGCAGCTGGGAGCGTGAGTTCCTGTTGTTGAATGTCTGAACTGAACTTTTGTCCGCCGAATGGACCCAGCCCACAAAAACTCCGTTCAGCACCTCGATGTCGGCTCCACTGCTTCGCAGCTTGAGCCGACCTACGTTGGCTTGCCCGTAGGTCGGATCAAGCGCCGCCGAATAGCCAGGCCATGCGATCGATCCGGTCGGCGCGGATCCGACGCACTCCTCCTGCCTGATTAAGGAAACCGAATGGACCTGGCCCACAAGAAAGCCCTGCAGCAGCTCGACGCCGCCCATCACCTGCATCCCTTCAATGACAATGCAGCGCTGGCCGCCAAGGGGACGCGCATCCTCACCCGCGGTGAGGGCATGTACGTATGGGATGCCGACGGCAACAAGTTGCTCGATGCCTTCGCCGGCCTGTGGTGCGTCAACATCGGCTACGGGCGGCGCGAACTGGGCGAGGCGGCAGCGCGGCAGATGGATCAGCTGGCTTACTACAACAGCTTCTTCCAGTGCACCACCGAGCCGACGGTGCAGCTGTCGGCCAAGCTGGCCGAGCTGTGCCCGGGTGATCTCAACTACGCCATGTTCAGCAATTCCGGCTCGGAGGCCAACGACACCATCCTGCGAATGGTTCGGCATTTCTGGGCGGTGCAGGACCAGCCGCAGAAGAGCATCGTGATCGGCCGCCACAACGGCTACCACGGCTCCACTGTGGCCGGCGCCAGTCTTGGCGGGATGGCCGGCATGCACAAGCAAGGTGGCCTGCCGATTCCCGACATCCACCACATCGCACCGCCGTTCTGGTTCGCCGATGGCGGCGAACTGTCGGAAGAGGACTACGGGCGGGTCTGTGCCAGGCGCCTGGAGGACAAGATTCTCGAACTCGGCCCGGACCGTGTTGCCGCCTTTATCGGCGAGCCGATCATGGGCGCGATCGGGGTGTGGATTCCGCCGCGCAATTACTGGCAGGAAATCCGCCGCATCTGCAGCCAGTACGACGTGCTGCTGATCGCCGACGAAGTGATCTGCGGCTTCGGCCGCACCGGGCGCTGGTTTGCCGCCGAGTATTACGATTTCCAGCCCGACATCATGACCCTGGCCAAGGGCATCACCTCCGGCTACATCCCGCTGGGTGCGGTGATGTTCAACGACCGCGTTGCCCAGGTGCTGCGCAGCAAGGGCGGCGAACTGGCGCATGGCTATACCTATTCAGGCCACCCGGTCTGCGCCGCCGTGGCGCTGGAAAACATCCGCATCCTGCAGGACGAGCAGATCGTGCAGCGCTGCCACGACGACACCGGTCCCTACCTGGCCGAACGCTGGAAGGCACTGGGCGAGCATCCGCTGGTCGGCGAGGCACGCATTGCCGGCATGGTTGGAGCATTGGAGCTGGTGCCGGCCAAGCCCGAACGGCGCTATTTTGCCGAGCGAGGGACGGTCGGCGCGCGCTGCCGTGATATCGCCCTGGAGGAGGGCCTGATCCTGCGTGCCACCAACGACTCCATGCTGCTTTCACCGCCCTTGATCATCAGCCGGGCACAGATCGACGAGCTGGCCGAGAAGGCCTGGCGAGCCCTGGATCGCACCGCTGCGGAGTTCGGCATTTCAGCCAGAGCTTGACGTACCATCATCACCAACGCCCTGGGGGATCGGGGCTGCCATCACCGACACGAAACGGGAGTTCACGATGAAACTGAAACTTGCAGCGAGTATTGCCGCAGCCCTGCTGCTGGCGGCCTGTGGACAGCAGCCCGCGGCTCCCGCCGCAGACGCACCGGTGGCGGCACCGGCGCAACCGGCGCCTCCGCCGGCCGAGGACAAGGTGCTGAACATCTACAACTGGTCGGACTACATCGCCGAAGACACCATAGCGAACTTCGAGGCCGAAACCGGCATCAAGGTGACCTACGACGTGTTCGACAGCAACGAGGTGCTGGAAGCCAAGTTGCTGGCCGGCAATACCGGCTACGACCTGGTCGTACCCTCGCTGTCCTTCCTGTCGCGGCAGATCCAGGCTGGCGTGTTCCAGCCGCTCGATCGCAGCAAGCTGGACAACTACGCCAACCTCGATACCGAGCTGCTGCAGCGCATCGCACCGCTCGATACCGGCAACGCGCACAGCGTGCCTTACCTGTGGGGAACCACCGGCATCGGCATCAATCCGGAAAAGGTCGCCGCTGCGCTGGGCGAAGACGCACCGACCGATAGCTGGGACCTGGTGCTGAAGCCAGAGAACCTGGCCAAACTGCATTCCTGCGGCGTCGCCTTCCTCGACACCCCGCAGGAGATCATTCCGATTGCGCTGCACTACCTGGGCGAGGATCCGAACAGCTTCGACGAGGCAGTGATCCGCAAGGCCGAGGCCCTGCTAGCCACGGTGCGCCCGCACATCACCTATTTCCACAGCTCGCAGTACATCAACGACCTTGCCAATGGCGACATCTGTGTCGCGGTGGGCTGGTCGGGTGACATCCTGCAGGCCGCCGATCGCGCCGACGAAGCGGAGAAGGGCGTCAGTGTGGAATACGTGCTGCCAAAGGAGGGCGCGCCGATGTGGTTCGACATGCTGGCGATTCCGAAGGATGCCCGCCATCCGAACAACGCGCACGCCTTCATCAACTACCTGATGCGCCCGCAGGTCTCGGCGGATATCAGCAACTACGTGGCCTATGCCAGCGGCAACAAGGCGGCGCTTGAGCTGGTAGAGGAGGAGATCCGGACAGATGGCAGTATCTATCCCAGCGCCGAAACGCAGGAGAAGCTGTTCACCTTCGCGGTGCTGCCGCCGGAAGTGGACCGCCTCTACACGCGCATCTGGACGACGCTGAAGACGGGGCGCTGATTAGCGCTCCATCCGCAGTAGAGCCCCTCTCCCCCAACCCCTCTCCCGCAAGCGGGCGAGGGGAGCAATGCTGAGCATCAGAGCCCCTCTCATGCTTGCGGGAGAACTAAGGAGCCGAGATTTTAGAGCCCCTCTCCCGCTTGCGGGAGAGGGGTTGGGGAGAGGGGCTCTTTCCGCAGTTTCGGTAATGCCGAACAGGGGATCACGCAACACATGAACCAGTCCGCCGAAGCCATCAGTGCCGCCAGTTCCTCACCGGCGGTCGACCCGCAGCGCACCGAGGCGCTGGGCGCCGACAACTACTTGCGCATGACCGGCGTGCGCAAGGAGTTCGACGGCTTCGTCGCGGTCAATGATGTTGACCTCAGCATTCGCCAAGGCGAGATCTTTGCCCTGCTCGGTGGCTCGGGTTGTGGCAAGTCCACCCTGCTGCGCATGGTTGCCGGCTTCATGCCGCCGACCCGCGGCAAGATCGAACTTGATGGCGTGGATCTGGCCGGCATGCCGCCCTACGAGCGGCCGGTCAACATGATGTTCCAGTCCTACGCGCTGTTTCCGCACATGACGGTGGAGCAGAACGTCGCCTTTGGCCTGAAGCAGGATGGCCTGCCCAAGGCCAGGATCGCCGAGCGCGTGCTGGAAATGCTCACCCTGGTGCATCTGGAACGCCTCGCCAAACGCAAGCCGCACCAGCTTTCCGGTGGCCAGCAGCAGCGCGTTGCCCTGGCCCGGTCCCTGGCCAAGAGCCCCAAGCTGCTTTTGCTCGACGAACCGATGGGCGCGCTCGACAAGAAGCTGCGCTCGGAGATGCAGTTGGAACTGGTGAACATCGTCGAGCGCCTGGGCGTGACCTGTTTGATGGTCACGCACGACCAGGAAGAGGCCATGACCATGGCGCACCGCATCGCAGTGATGGATGCCGGTGCACTGCGCCAGATCGGCAGCCCCGATGAAATTTACGAACAGCCGGCCAACCGCTTCACCGCCGAGTTCATCGGCTCGATCAACATGTTGCTGGGCAAGGTCGGCGAGGACGAGAAAGACCACGTCACGATCAACACCCCGCAGCTGCCGGTACCGATCTATGTCGGCCATGGCATCACCGGTTACGAAGGAATGGACGTGGCATTCGCCCTGCGCCCGGAAAAGATTTCCATGCACAAGGACGATCCCGCAGCGGACTACAACAAGGCCGAAGGCCTGATCGAGGACATCGCCTATTTCGGCAGCCACTCCGTCTATCACGTGCGTCTGCCGAGCGGCTTCCTGATGCGGGTGAATGCCACCAATGCCCAGCGCTGGGCTTCGGAGCGCTTCACCTGGAATGACCGTGTCTGGCTGTCCTGGGGCGAACAGTCCGGTGTGGTGCTGACCGCATGAACGCGCTGCGCCGCCTGCTGCCGCAGCCGCGCTGGGCGGTGATCGGCACGCCCTACCTCTGGATGCTGCTGTTCTTCGCGATTCCGTTCGCCATCGTGCTGAAGATTTCCTTCGCAAGCTCGGCGATTGCAATGCCGCCCTATACCGACCTGATGAGCTGGGTTGGCGACAAGCTCACGATCGAGCTGAACCTGAAGAACTACCTGTTCCTGGTGCGCGACAGCCTGTATGTCAGCGCCTACCTGTCTTCGCTGAAAATCGCCGTCGTCTCAACCCTCATCTGCCTGCTGATCGGCTATCCGCTGGCGCTGGCGATCTCGCGCATGGACCCGGCGACCCGCAATGTCGCCCTGATGCTGGTGATATTGCCATCCTGGACCAGCTTCCTGATCCGCATCTATGCCTGGATCGGCATCCTCAAGAACAACGGCCTGATCAACAACTTCCTGATTGGCCTGGGCGTGATCGACGAGCCCATCCAGATGTTGCACACGGAGTTCGCGATCTATGTGGGCGTGGTCTACGCCTATCTGCCCTTCATGGTGCTGCCGCTGTACGCCAACATGTCCAAACTGGACCGGCGTCTGGAGGAAGCAGCCATGGATATGGGGGCGAGGCCGCTCGGCGTGTTCTGGCAAATCACCTTGCCGCTGACCCGCGCCGGCATCATCGCCGGCTCGATGCTGGTGATGATCCCGGTGGTGGGCGAGTTCGTCATTCCTGAACTGCTGGGAGGCGCGCAATCGCTGATGATCGGCAAGGTGCTGTGGGAGGAGTTCTTCAACAATCGCGACTGGCCGGTGGCTTCAGCAGTGGCGATCGTGATGCTGGTGTTGCTGATCATTCCGATCATGATCCACCACCATTACCAGTCGAAAGAGCTGGAGGGCCGGCTCTCATGAACTGGATGCAGCTGACCCGCTGGATGAGCCTGGGCTGGGTGATCGCAGCCTTCGTGTTTCTTTATGCGCCAATCCTCAGTCTGGTCATCTATTCCTTCAACGAGTCACGACTGGTCACGGTATGGTCGGGCTTCTCGGTGAAGTGGTATGGCGAGCTGTTTCGTGACCAGCAGCTGATGTCGGCGGCCTGGATCAGCCTGCAGATCGCGTTCTTCACTGCCACCGCCGCGGTGGTGCTGGGTACCATGGCCTCCATGGTGCTGACCCGTTTTCCGCGCTTTCCGGGCAAGACCATCTTCGGCGGCCTGATGACCGCACCCCTGGTGATGCCTGAGGTGATCACCGGGCTGTCCCTGCTGCTGCTGTTCGTGGCGATCGGTGACCTGCTCAGCCTGTTCGAGATCCAGTTCCGCCGCGGCATGCTGACCATCTGGATCGCGCACGTCACCTTTGCCGTGGCCTTCGTGACCGTGGTGATCTCCTCGCGCCTCACCGAGCTGGACCGCTCGCTGGAAGAGGCCGCCATGGACCTCGGCGCGAATCGGCTCAAGGTCTTTTTTGTCATCACCTTGCCGATCATCGCACCGGCCCTGATGGCCGGCTGGCTGCTGGCCTTCACCCTGTCCCTCGATGACCTGGTGATCGCCAGCTTTGTCTCCGGTCCTGCCTCGACCACCTTGCCAATGAAGGTGTTTTCGTCGGTGCGCCTGGGCGTCAGCCCCAAGATCAACGCACTGGCAACCCTGCTGATCACCCTGGTCTCGATCGCCGCATTGATTGGATGGTGGCTTCTGGCACGGGAGGAAAGGCGCCGGAAACGCGATATTCGACTCGCCCTGCAGGAGGATGCCAAGGCGACATGAGTCAGCCCAACGTATTTCGGTGGTGCCTGGCCTCGGGGGGATTTTTCACGCGTCGCGGATGCGGGCTCGGATGGCCCGGTCACAGCGCAGGAAGTTGGTGAACTTCAAGAGCATCGATAGACTAAAAAGCGGCTCAAGGCCGCGGCCCAGGATGGGCGTATTACAACAACGACAACCACCGATTGGCGAGGATTGAGACATGAAAGCACTGGCAATTGCGGCACTCGCGGGCGCCATCGCCCTCGCGCTTCCGTTCGCGGTACAGGCCCAGGACGAGAGTGAAAGCGAAAGCGCCTGGGAATTCAGCGGCGAGCTGACCATCACTTCCGACTATGTCTGGCGTGGCGTTTCGCAGACCGACGAAAACCCCGCGGTGCAGCCTGGATTCGAGGCTGCCCACAGCAGCGGCTTCTATGCCGGTGCCTGGGCCTCGAACGTCGACTTCGATGTGCCCGGTGACGGCATCGACCTGGAAGTGGACATCTACGCCGGCTGGTCATTCGACCTCAGCGAGGCCGTGAACCTGGATCTCGCCGTCACGCGCTACATCTACCCGGGCGCCAACAGCGGCTTCAATATCGACTACAACGAGTACGCCGCAACCTTCACCTTCGTCGAAACCTACTACGCCACGCTCGCCTATGCCGACGACATGGTGAACAGCGACGTCGAGGCGGTGTACGTGCAGTTTGGCGGTGACTGGGAGCTCGGTGATAGCGGCTGGGGACTGTCGGCCGCCGTCGGCAGGTTTGATTTCGACAGTGGCATTGGCGACTACAACGACTTCATGCTGGGCGTGAATCGCGGTTTCGGCCCGGCCACGGTAACTCTCGCCTACACCGGCACCTCGGGGTTTGATGCCGACGTGCAGGACTTCCTGGGCCCCGACTACTGGGCCGGTGACCGCCTGCAATTGAGCGTGGGTTTCGAGTTCTGATTGCAGTACTGCTGCAGAGCCCCGGGTCCTTGCGGATCCGGGGCTTTTTTTTTCGTCGCCAAGGCTCCGTCAGGCCAGCAGAGCCGCGCGGGTCGGCCGCGCTGATGACTTCGGTGACAAAACTTCGCTACAAGGAAACGCTCATGAGCTCTTGCCACCGTTACGCAATCGCACTCGCCACCGCATTGCTGGCTTGCTCGGCGAGTGCCGCGCCCCGCTTCGCGCCGCTCGACGTATTCGCGCTGCAATGGGCAGAAAATCCGGTGCTTTCTCCGAACGGTGACAGGCTCATTTACCAGCGCCGTTTCTTCGATTCCATGAAGGACGTGCGGCGCTCCAACCTCTGGCTGCTCGACAGCGGCAGCGGTGCAGCGCAGCCGGTCACCACCGGCAGCGTCTCGGATGGCCAGGTGGCCTGGTCGCCCGATGCAAAACGAATCGCCTATGTTTCCAGCGATGAGGGCAAGGCGCAGATCTTCGTGCGCTGGCTCGACAGCGGTGCAACCGCACGCATCACCCAGCTGGAACGCGGCCCGTCCAACCTGGCCTGGTCGCCTGATGGCCGACAGCTGGCCTATACCGCCTTCGTGCCGAGCGAGACCAAGCCACTGGCAAGCATGCCCAAGGCACCGAAGGGCGCAGACTGGGCCGCGCCGGTGACGGTCATCGAGCACACCCGGTTTCGCGCCGATGGCGCGGGCTACATCGATCCGGGCTTCACCCACCTGTTCGTGATTGCGGCAGACGGCGGCGCGCCGCGCCAGCTGACCCGCGGCGAGTTCCATGTTTCTGGCGCACCGGCCTGGACGCGCGACGGCGCCGGCCTGTTCGTTTCGGCCGACAAGGATGCCGGCGGCGAACTCAATCCGCTCGAATCGGATATCTATCGCGTCGCGCTCGGTGATGGGCAGATGACTCGGCTCACCAAGCGCGTCGGGCCGGACCACAGCCCGCGCCTGTCGCCCGATGGCAAGCGCCTTGCCTGGCTGGGTTTCGACGACCGCGGCATGAGCTATGCCAACACGCGCCTGCACGTGATGGATCTGGCCAGCGGCGACGCGCGAGTGCTGACCGATTCACTCGATGCCGGTGTGGATGCCGCCGAGTGGATGGATGACGGCAGCATTGCAATCAGTTACGACTGGCGCGGCTCAACCCACATCGCTCACGTTGCGGTGTCATCCGGCAAGCGCAGCACGCTGGCCGAGGATCTGGGAGGCACGGGAATCGGTCGCCCCTATACCGGTGGCTCGATGTCGGCGGCTGGCGGCCGCATCGCCTACACGCAGGGCTCGGCCTTGCGTCCGGCCGACGTCGCGGTAATCGGCAGCAAGGGCAAATCACGTCGCCTGACCGACCTGTCCGGTGCACTGCTGGCGCAGCGCGAACTGGGCCGGGTGGAAGAAGTCAACTTCGCGTCGAGCTTTGACGCACGCTCGATCCAGGGCTGGATCGTCTATCCGCCGGGTTTCGACGCGAGCAAGCGTTATCCCCTGTTGCTGGAGATCCATGGCGGCCCGTTCGCCGCCTATGGCCCGCATTTCGCACCCGAAACCCAGCTGTATGCGGCGCAGGGATATGTGGTGCTCTATCTCAATCCGCGCGGCAGCACCAGCTATGGGCACGAGTTCGCCAACCTGATCCACCAGAACTACCCGAGCGAGGACTATGACGACCTGATCAGCGGCGTCGATGCGGTTATCGCACGCGGCTTCATCGACACTGACAACCTGTTTGTCACCGGCGGCAGCGGCGGCGGCGTGCTGACTGCCTGGATCATCGGCAAGACCGATCGCTTCCGCGCCGCCGTGGTGGCCAAGCCGGTGATCAACTGGTTCAGCCATGCACTGACCGCCGACGGCTACAACTATTACTGGCGCTACTGGCATCCGGGCCTGCCCTGGGAGCATGCCGAACACTACTTCAAGCATTCACCGATCAGTCTGGTCGGCAACGTGGTGACACCAACCATGGTGATCACCGGCGAGTCGGACCTGCGCACCCCGATGGCCGAGTCCGAGCAGTACTTCCAGGCGCTGCGTCTCAAGCAGGTGCCCAGCGCCCTGGTGCGCATCCCCGGTGCCTCACACAACATCGCACAGCGCCCCTCGCAGATGATCGCGCAGGTACTGAATACGTCGGCGTGGTTCGAGCGGCACAGCAAGAAGCCGGTGTCGAAGTAGGCTGCGCCTTGTCGCGCCGAATGGTGCTGTTGCGCGAACGCTCGGAAGTGCCAGAGCAGAAGCCCTTCAACGCGGAGACGCGCAGAACGCGGAGGCGCGCGGAGAAGTGCTTGGTAGGGTGGGCCTCGGCCCACCGAATCTCAGTCCCGTAATCCGATGGACTCGACCGCGAGTCCATTCAAAGGGTGGGCCTTGGTGGGCCAAGGCCTGAGGTCTCCCCAGAACTTTCCTTTACTGATCAGTTTGTTGCAGCTATCGTCGGCAAAAACAGCGCGTGCATGACGCGGTTTTTTCCTCGGGGTGTCGAAACCTGAGGACCACGCCATGCACGCCA
>JBBSJP010000023.1:0-68685 GCA_038257155.1 Lysobacterales bacterium
AGGTGGCGCGAAGCGCCGGATGAGGGGTCTATCGAAGCGGAAACTCACCTCGCGCTGAAGAGACTGCCTTTCCTTCTCCCGCCGGGAGAAGGTGGCGCGAAGCGCCGGATGAGGGGTCTATCGAAGCGGAAACTCAGCTCGCACTGAAGAGTCTGAACACGCCGATTTCGCTCCCCCTTGCTCCCTGGCTTCGGCCAGTTGCGCAGCAAGCACAGTGACGAAAGGATGGTTCAGCCGTAATTCGAATCCAGACGCCGATGTATCGAGGTCGCTGCGATGGCCGCTTCCGCCGTTGCGACACAAATCTGACTGAGGCTGTCTACCGCGTCGCCAGCCGCATAAAGGCCAGGTACTGAGGTCTCCTGGGATGCATCCACATCGAGTCGCCCATCGCTGCTGCATTTTGCACCCAATGCAGTGGCGAGCGACACACGGGGAGTGCCGCCCAGCATGGGATACATCACCTCGAACTGCAGACGCTCGCCATCTTGCAGCTCGAGTTCGCCGCCCTGCCGATGCAGGCGAACCCTGGCCGGTGTGCCACGAATCACACGCACAGCGGCCACTTCCAGCGCTGCTGTTTCGCGGACAGAGAGCGCAGCGCCATCTGGCAGCAGCAGGGTCAGATCGCTGGTGTACGTGCGCACGAACAGCGCGTGCTCGGCGCCGTGGCGGGACTCGCCGATGATCAGAACCCGCCGGTCGATGGCCTCGTACCCGTCGCAAACCGGACACCATCTGACGATACTTCGGTGGGTGGCGCTCTTGGGCAGCGGTATCGATAGCGGCGTGTCATGCATTCCGGTAGCCAGGAGTACGCTGCGTGCCCGCCAGGTGCGGGTGGATTCATTTGCAATAAACAGCCCACTTGATTCATGCCGCAGCGAGGCGATCTTGCCGGTAGTCAGGGCAACTCCACTTGCCTTGGCCTGACGTCGCAGTCGCTCAAGCAATTGCGGCCCGGAAATACCCGCCGGGAAGCCCGGTACATTTCGCGAGCGCGGAATATGCGCAGCCCGGCTCGCGCCGCCGTCCACCACCACGACCTTGCGCCGATAGCGAGCCAGGTAGGAGGCACCAACGAGGCCGGCAGGGCCCGCGCCAATCACCAGGACATCGGTTATCTCACCGTCTCTCGCTTCACTCACTTCGGTAATTCCAGCGCGGCGCGCCAGGCGACCAGCTTCTCCTGCTTGGGGATTGAAGCATTCGCGGGACTGGTGGAAGGCAGTCGCATGCGCTTGATGCCTTGCTGGCCCGCAGGCAGTCCAGGCAGAACCCGTTGCGCGAAAAGCCTCTCGGCAAGAGCGCCATTGAAAAGGATGCGGCTCAATGTCGGAATGTCGCGCAGGAAAACGTCGAATGGATTGACCTCAGCACTCTCCAGGTCAATCGCCGAATCCAGACTTCCGGGCCGGTGGCCGCTGGCAAGCACGTCCCAGACCGCGATATCGCGCGCCAGCAACGCGCGCACGCGATGCGGATAGGGCAGTGCCGACGGAAACCCGCAGACGGTCCCCATCAGCTCCCAGAAATGGTTGCGCGGATGAGCGTAATACTGCTGGAGCCGCAGCGATTCCGCACCCGGCAGACTGCCAAGAACCAGAATCCTGCAGCCGGGTCCAGCCACCGGCGGCAGGCCTTTGGAGATCGGCACGACCGAGTGCCCAGCGGATCGCGACAAGGGCGGGCAGGTCTGCGTCGACATGGAACGCTTCCTTGGATGATGCTGACCATGGAAACGCAGCCTAATTCGAAGCGTGTGCCACGTATGTTCGACAGCGCGCAAAGGCGGGGATTCGCGGTAGTCCGAGTGGACAAGAGCCCCTCTCCCACGGGGAGAGGGGAGCAACGCAGCACCGGCTCTTGGAGAGGAGCTTGATCGATCCGCTGCGCCTGCACTACGCGGCCGCTGTGGCGCCTTCGGCCCTGAACTGCCGATCCACCAATGCCCGATAGCCAGCATGGCATTGATACAGGTCTTCGTGGCGGCCGCTGCCGGTGATCTTGCCGTTCTCCAACATGCAGATCCGGTCGGCGCGCATCACGGTCGACAGCCGGTGCGCGATGATCAGGTTGGTGCGACCCTGCATGAGATACGCCAGTGCCTGCTGGATGGCGTGTTCGGTTTCGGCGTCCAGGCTGGCGGTCGCCTCATCGAGCAGCACGATGCGCGGGTCACGCGCGAACACGCGGGCGAGATTGATGCGTTGGCGCTGCCCGCCCGACAGGTTGCCGCCTTGCTCGCTGATCCGGGTGTCGAAGCCGTTCGGCAGTGCCACGATAAAGTCCAGCGCAGACGCTGCCGCCGCCGCCGCGCGGACGCGCGACTCGTCGATGTCGGCATCGCCGTAGCGGATGTTGTCGCGCACGCTGCCTGGCATGATCGGTGCGTGTTGTGCGACGTAACCGAACAGTGCCCGCCACGCCGGCAGCGCATAGGCACCGATCGCCTGCCCGCCGTACTCGATCGAACCGGCGTCGGCATCGTGAAAGCGCAGGATGAGCGCCATCACCGTGGACTTGCCGGCGCCACTCGCGCCGACCAGGGCGGTCGTCGTACCCGGCTCCAGCACCAGGTCGAAGTTGTCCAGCACCGCCTGCCGGCGACCTGGATAGGTGAAGCGCACGCCGCGCAACGCGAGCGCAGCATCGTTGACCGGAAGTGCAGTTCCCGCGCCGGCGCCCTCATCCGCGGCATCAAGCAGATCGCTCAGTCGTGCCGACGCACCTTTGGCAGCCTGCAGTTCGGTGATGAAACCGCCGATTTGTCCGAATGGACCCGCCACACTGAAGATGTACAACACGAAGGCGGTGAACGTGCCCATGCTCAGATCGCCCTGGCCAACGCGCATGCCGCCATAGATCAGGATCACCACCAATGCCAGCACGATGGCCAGGCCGCTCACCGTCTCCAGTACGATCGCCAGCCGCGCCATGCGCCACTGCTGTCGCGCCAGCTCATCCACTTCGGCCCCGCAACGCAGCGCTTCGGCCGGCTCGGCGCCATAGGACTTGACCAGGCGGATTTCCGAGAAGACATGGGTGAGCACGCCGGCCAGGCGCGCCTTGCGCGTCTGCAGGTCGGTGGCGATGGTCTCCATCCGCATGATCGCGGGCGCCGCAAGCGCGAAGGCGGCAGCGACGCTGCCCAGCAGGACGAGAGTCAGCGCAGCGTCGAGCCAGGTCAGGATCACGATGGAACCGATCAGGGTGACCACGCCGGTACATGCACTGACGACCTGCTGGGTGCCGAGCCGCGACAACGCCTCGCAATCGCTCACCACGCGGCTGACGCGCTCACCGGTGTCGCTGTCGTCGAAGCGCCGCACGGGCAGGCGCAACAGCTTGACCAGCACCCGTTCGCGCAGTCGCGCGGCAATGCCGACAGCGCTCTTCGCCAGAATCAGCTCGGCAGCTGCCGCCAATGCCGTCCCGGCCAACAGTGCCACCACGACCAGCAGCGCCGTCCAGCGATACGGCTCATCGGCAGCAAGCGCATCAACGGTGCGCTGGGTCAGCAGCGGATAGGCGAGCACCGCCAGTGCGCCGGCAAGGCTGAGCCCAATCGCAGCAATGAGTGTGCGTGCCGAGGGCCGCACACTGGACAGCAGGGCGAATAGCCGGGCATAGGACTGCCGCGGCTCGGATTCGCTGGCTATTGGTATTGGTTCGGATTGGGTTGAAGAGCTGGTGGTCATCAGTCGGTCGGTCGGGGCACTGCGTCAATTCTGGCATTCCCTGACGGCAAAACCGTTCCGTGAGCCCCAGCCCGTGCCGCGTCGTCCATCGCGACCCTTTATGCCTGGGGCGGCGTCGGCCGTGCTTGATGCATGCGCAGCAGCAGCGGCGTGGCGCTGATGCCGTGGATGATGATTGAACTGATGATGATGAAGCCGACCATCCCCCAGAGTCGCTCGCTGTCGCCAAAATCGCCGTGGTTGATGCCGTAGGCGATGTAGTAGACCGTGCCGACGCCGCGAATGCCCAGGAAGGACAGCAGGGCACGTTCGCGCCACGGTTGGGCCGAGCCGATCATCGCCAGCATGCCGGCCAATGGACGTACGACCAGGATCAGCAGCAGGCCGATCGCCATGTCGGTCCAGCTAAGCGCCGAAAGCAGTCCCCTGGCCAGCGCTCCACCAAACAGCACCAGCACCAGCATCATCAGCAGGCGCTCGATCAACTCGGTGAAATGATGCAGCTCGTCGTGGAAGTCATGGTTGCGTTCCCAGGCGCGGATGGTCAGCCCGCATACGAACACGGCGAGGAAGCCATAGCCGTACACCAGTTCGGTCAGGGCGTAGGTGATGAAGGTCGTCGCCAGTCCGACCAGCCCGTCGCCAAGCCGGGACAGGGCCAGCTTGTCGTTGAAGAAGATGAGAAAGCCGAAGCCTCGTCCGATCAGGTAGCCCATTCCGGCGCCGGCGAGGAGTTTCCACAGCACATCAATGGCGAACCATTCGCCGAGCGCCGCCATCGAGCTCAGGCCGCCTGCCGCCGCCAGGATTGCCAGGTGAACAAAGGGGAAGGCCAGGGCGTCGTTCAGCCCGGCCTCCGAGGTCAAGCCGAAGCGCACTTCGTCCTCGTCGCCGCTGCGCGGCGGGCCGACCTGAACATCCGAGGCGAGTACCGGGTCGGTCGGCGCGATTGACGCCGCCAGCAGCATCGCCATCGCCAGGCTGAAGCCCAGGCCCATTACACCGAGCGCAAGCGTCGCAACGATGGTCAGCGGCATCGCAATGCCAAGCAGCCGCCAGGTCGATGACCAGCCGCGCCAGCTCAGCGGGCGATCCAGCTTCAGACCAGCGCCCATCAGGCTGACGATCAC
This sequence comes from Lysobacterales bacterium, assembly GCA_038257155.1. Classification (GTDB taxonomy): domain Bacteria; phylum Pseudomonadota; class Gammaproteobacteria; order Xanthomonadales; family Xanthomonadaceae; genus JANJTY01. Next base: position 4,832 of record JBBSJP010000023.1, read on the forward strand.
CACCAGTTCGACCAGCCGCTCGGTTACGGTATCCCAGGTCCGGGGATCGGGGTTGAAGTCGAGCAGACCCGCGCCGAAAAAGACGGCCCCGAGGCCGACGCAAATGATGGCGAGAGAAATCGGCATGCGCTTGAGTGCGACTGGCGCCCACGACACCAGCAGAATAAGTGCGCCGAGACCGAGCAAGAAAGCGACGTAGGGATCGATGTCCAGAGTTCGTTCCTGAATTGGTCCGGCAACGCGGGAGGGCTGCCGGGAGTGTCTACTCTAGCCTTACTCACGTTCCCATTTTGTCTGCTGGGGCACAGGGGAAAAGGCGCCGGAAAAGCTCTGAGAGAAATTTCCCTGTCCTTTGTTCATCCTTTCTTCCGCTTTACCCGCCACGCGACACACGCCAATGCCCGAGTGCCCCCACCAACAACCTGCATTCGGTTCGTGGCAAGCCTGTCCAACCGGAAGCGGAACCTTGCAAGGTGCGGTCACGCTGGAGCGATGGCCAGCGAGTATCAATCGAAGCCATGGTCCGAAGTGCCCTGTGCCGCCGTTGCCCCAGGTGACCTGATGGACTGAGCCCGCGATCAGCATGCAAGCAAGGAATCGCTAAAGGAAGGGTTCCGGTTTTGCCAAACCATAGCCCTGTCCAAAATCGACGCCGATGCGTCGCAGCGCGGCAAGGATGCGATCGTTCTCCACGAACTCGGCGACTGTCTTGATTCCCATCAGCCGCCCGATGTCGTGAATGGCCTTGACCATGGCGTAATCGACAGGATCATCGGCAATGTCACGAATGAAGGAGCCATCGATCTTCAGGAAGTCCACCGGGAGGCTCTTGAGATAAGCGAAGGACGACATGCCGCTGCCAAAATCATCAAGGGCAAACTGGCAGCCCACGGCCTTGAGATCCTGCATCAGCTGCACGGCATGGGATAGATTGCCGATGGCCGAAGTCTCGGTGATCTCGAAGCAGATGCAGCTGCCCGACACACCGGTTGCGGTGAACACGCTGCGGACGTACTCCGCAAGATGGGCGTCGGTGACCGAGCCACCCGACAGGTTTATCGCGTAGCAGGGCGGGACAGTCAGAGGGTCCCGTTTGAGCTGCTCGCCCAGGTGACGGCACACGGCCGCGATCACCCAGCGGTCGATCGCAGGCACCAGGTTGTAGCGCTCGGCCGCAGGAATGAAAGACATCGGCGGCACCAGGCTGCCGTCCTCGGCACGCATTCGCAAAAGCATCTCGAAGTGCGGCGCGCAGGGCTGGTCGGCCAGATTGAATATTTGCTGCGAGTGCAAGGCGAAGCGATCCTCCTTTAGCGCTTTGCGGATCTGCACCACCCATTCCATCTCGCTGTGCCGGCGCGCCAGCTCCTCATCGCCAGGCTGGTGGCTGTGCACACGATTGCGGCCCAGATCCTTGGCGAGATAGCAGGCTTCATCCGCCTTGCTGAGGATCTCGCTCAAAGTCATCGGCACGTCGCCAAAGCAGACGTGACCGATGCTCACGCCCACGCTGAAGGTATGGCCCTTCCAGACAAAGGGAAATTCGGTGATGGCTTGTCGGAGATCCTCGGCGATCTGCAAGGCGGGCGTCGCTGGACAGTCTTCAAGCAGGACCCCGAACTCGTCGCCGCCGAACCGGGAGAGCATGTCCTGGCTGCGCAGGTGGGTGCAAAGCATCTGGCCCAACTGGCGCAGCAGCTCATCGCCGGCCGTGTGTCCACAGGTATCGTTGACCACCTTGAACTGGTCGAGGTCCAGGTAAAGCAGCGAATGCACCTGGCCAAGCGCTGGCGCCGATTGGAGTGCCAGGTTCAGGCGGCGCTCGAGTTCGGCGCGATTGGCAAGTCCGGTGAGCGAGTCATGCGTCGCCTGAAAGGAAAGCTGGGCGGTCAGCTGCCGCCATTGGGAAACGTCGCGAAATGCCATCACGGTTCCGGCGCATTTTCCCATGCGGTCATGCAGCGGGGTGACGTTGCCTTCGATGGGGATCACGCTACCGTCGGGTCGGCGCAGCATTTGAGCGTGTTCCACCACAGGCATCGCGGCTTGCGGCGCATCGGCAAGTGAGACAAACAGATCCTGTGGCTGCCCGTGCGAATCCTCGATGGCCATCACCGCCCGATGCGCCATGCCGATTGCATCGGCACCACTGCGACCGGTAAGCAGTTCGGCGGTGGGGTTCAGGTAGGTAACGACTCCTGCTTCGTCCACGACGATGACGCCGTCGGCGATGGCCCGCAGCGTGGTCTGCGCCCGTTCCTTTTCGTCGAAGATGACCTGCTCGGCGTGCTTGCGATCAGTGATGTCGCGGAACATGCCCACGAAGTGGCTCTCGCCCTCCATCTCGATTTCGGAGAAGGAAATGTCGACGGGCACCTCGCGACCATCGCGCCGCAACGCAACGGCCTCCGTGGATCGCCAGTCCAGTCGACGTTGGCGCGTCTCAAGGTAGCGCTGCATGCCGGCAATATGCCTGGCGCGTAGCCGTTCGGGCTGCAATATGGCCAAGGGCTGGCCCACCAGTTCCTCGGGCGAATAAAGAAACAGGTTCCGCACGCTGGAATTGGCAAAACAGATGGTGTTGTCGTGATCCAGGATCACGATCGCATCCGACGTGGTCTCCCACAGCGCTGTATAAAGCTGCTCAGCTCGTGCCTGGCCAGTCGCAGCATGGTCGAGGGCTTCTGATTTTCGTACGATTTCCGCTTCAAGACTGCGCTGCGCCATGCGCAGGTTCGCGTTGGCCAGTTCCCGCTCAGTCACTGCGTCCTCAAGGCGCAGGACGGCGCGGCGCAGTTCCAGCCATTTGACAACCTGATCGGCCAGCACGCGCAGGGCAAACCGCTGCGGAGCGGTCAGCTCGCGGGGGACTCGATCCATGATCGCCAAGGTGCCAATCGCCGATCCGCCGGACGTCACCAGGGGATACCCGGCATAGAAAATCAGGAACGGATCGCCAACAACCAGGGGATTCTCAGCAAATCGAGGGTCCAGGCGCGCATCCGGAACAACCAGCGCTTCGCGTTCCATCAAGGTATGCGCGCAGAAGGCGATGTCCCGCGAGGTACCCTCGATGCTGAGCCCAACTTTCGCCTTGAACCACTGCCGTTGGCTGTCTACCAGGGTGATTGTGGCCATCGGCGTGGCACAGATCTGCGCCGCCAGAGCAACAATTTCGTCCAGATCCTGTTCTGACGCGCCACTGAGGATTCGGAACGACGCGAGATCCGCGAGTCGCTCGCCTTCATCCAGAAGAATTGGAGGGGTATCTGGCGTCATGCCAAAGGTATATACACCGAGCCCGCTTTTTTGGCGAGGCGAACGGCCGCCAACCAGCTCGTTGACAGGCGGTACGCGTGACGCCTTGCGCTTGATTGCATGGTGCGCTGGCGGGTCCGACCAGATCAGCAGATGCTCCGGTCCCTCAAACGACCGAGGTTTGCTTACTCCGCCCGGAGTGCCTGCGCTGGATCGATACGCGCGGCTCGCCTTGCGGGCAGCCAGCTGGCGAAAGCCGCTGTGGCCAGGAGGACGAGTGTTGCTCCCATCAGCGTCACGGGGTCGGTCACCGTAACCTCGAAGAGGAACGCCCGTAGGGCCGGGGCCGCCAGCGCATACAGGAAGAAACCGGCAGCAATGCCGGCTGCCGTCAGCGTCAGCCCGTGCCTGGCGACCAGGCGAGCGATTCGTTTCGGATCCGCCCCCAAGGCTACGCGAACACCGAATTCGCGGGTCCGCAACGCAACCATGTAGGCCATCACGCCGTAGAGCCCGATCGTGCCGAGCAGCAGGGTGATCACCGCGGCAGTCGTGATCAGGGCGAGCACCAGCGAGAGCCGTGCGGTCGACGCACGGACCACGTCGCTCATTGCCTCGACGTTGTAGATGGCGACGGCGGGATCGAGTTGATGCACGATCCGCCGGATCTCCGGCACTAGCACGTCTGCTGGTGCGCTCGATTTCACGACAAGCGCCATGTTTCCTCGCACACCCGGTTCAACACTCGGGTCCTTCGGCACGACCAGTGGCCGGTAGACCATGGCTGAAGGCGGCGTCGCGAGATCCTGATAATGCACATCGCCGACCACACCAATGACGGTATAGATCAATCCCGACGGCGCAAGGGTCAATTGCTTTCCCACCGACGCCGTCCCATCGGGATCGTCAAAAAGGGTCGCGGCGGTGTGCTGGCTGATGATGACATCGGTGCCTTGTTCGAGTTCGAGCGGTCGGAAGCCATTGCCCGCAATCAGTGGAATCGACATCGCCGTGAAATATCCGTTGTCGACGGCGTGCACGGGCAGCAAGCGTGTCGTCCCTTCCAGCTCGATTCGCAGGGTCTGCTCCAGTGTTCCGCCGCTAAGCGGCACCTTTATCGCCACGCCCGCGCTGTGCACGGACGGAAGTTGCCGCACGTGTTCGGTCAAGCGGGCGTAGAACGCCACCGAGGCCGCGTCCCGGTAGCGTGCCGCAGGCAGTTGCGTCCGGAGTGTCGTCACCTGCGTGGTCTCGAATCCGGGATGCACCTGATGCAGGCCATGCGCGGTGCGCAGCAGCAAGGCCGAGCCGATCGTGACCACCAGTGTCACGGCAATCTGAAGGATGGTGATGGCCGCACGCAGGCGAAGTGGATGCTTCCCCGTCGAGGCGCCACGCCCGCCTTCACGCAGGTTCTGCGTCAGACTGGCCCGCCAGGATCGACCTGCCGGCACGGCGGCACACACGATCACCCCCAGGGCCGTGATCAGTACGATGAAGGCCACGGTCGGCAGGCCGAGGCCGAGTTCGGCGATCCGTGGAACGCCGGCCGGCCCGAATGCCACCAGGGTGGCGACGGCGCCATACACCACGGGCAGCGCAAGGATGCCGGCAGCGGCGCCGAGCAGCAGCGCTTCAGCGAGGAAATGGGTAGCCGTGCGCAGGCGCCCGGCGCCGAGCGCGGCGCGGATGGCGAGTTCCGATTGACGGCTGTCGGCGCGGATCAGCAAGAGGTTCGCCACGTTCGCCCACGCAACCAGCAGTACCAGCCCTGCCGCCGCGGCCAGCATCCACAGCGTGGGCGAAATGCTGTCCGTGATCCAGTCGCGCAAGGGCTCTACCACCGGCGTCGGTTTCACATCGGCAAGCCAGGTCGCCGTTGATCTGTCTGAAGGGCGGCCCGCAACGCGGTCAATGAGCGTGCTTTCCAGGCGCGGAAAGGATTCCGCCATCCTCGGCAGGACCGTGGCCAGCTCGCCTTGCGCCTGCTCTGCGGTGGCTCCTGGGGCGAGTCGCGCCACACCCGCGTACGCGAAGTCGCCGACGGTCGCGTTGTCGACCCGCTTGGCCGGAAGCCAGACGCGTGTCGCGGCGGTCGGGAAGGAAAACCTCGCCGGCATGACGCCGATTATTTCCCGTGGCACGCTGTTGACCATCAGCGTCTTGCCGATCACCTCAGTCGATGCGGAAAAGCGGGTACGCCATTCGGACTCGCTCAAGATGACGGCGTGCGGTCCGCCGCGCAGCTCCTCCTCGGCCGAGAACGAACGACCGAGCAAGGGAGGGATCTGAAGTAGCGGCATCATCGACGCGGTGACCCAGGTCGCGATGACGCTCTGGGCGCCGTCGTCGCTGCCCTCGGTCCACAGGTTGGTGCTGCCGGTTCGATAGAAGCCGACGCCGTCGAGGGTTTTCGCGAGCTCTGTGTAGGTGACGTAGAGAGCCGGCGGTTGCCGAATTTCGCCGGCTTCCGGGGCCTGAAGACGCACGCTGACCAGGCGATCCGGCTCGCCGTAGGGCAGCGGTGCAAGCAGTACGCCGTACACGATGGCAAACATCGAACCCACCGCGGCGACTCCCACGGCAAGGGTAAGGATCACCGCGATCATGAAGATCGGTGTGCGAATCAGGGACCTCAGCGCGTGTCGAATGGCCATCCGTCGTGAGGTTCTCAATCAGCTCTGAGCAAGGGGGCAAACCACACGCCCCAGGTTTCGGCTGGGTCTGACCGCTGGAAAAGAGCAGCCAGGAAACCGGGGTTCAAGGCAATTCTTGGTCGATCGGACTGTTGGCCATGAGGCGGAATTATGACTTTTCAGGGGCGGCTTCCGAGCGACTGGCGTGTCTCAGCGACGTCGATGCCAATCTACCAATGGATCAGGTGTCACACGCCTCATTTGGCGCGCATGGTTTCCTGGATCTCTTCCAGCCGATAGCCTCGCGTTTCAATGCCGCTGCGCCAAAGCATCGCGGCCGAAACGCCCAAGGGCAGGGCGATCAACACCGCCGACAGGGCGAAGTGCTCGAAGAATCCCACCACGCCCAAGCCCGCGCCGATGATGCCGCCGAACTTCGAGCTCGCCGCCACCATGCCCGAACCAGTGCCACGCAGGTGAACGGGGTAGATCTCGGCCGCATACGGAATCAGCATCGCGATGACGCCACTGACGCTGACCAGCAGCGCCACGGTCGCGACGGTCGTCACTGCCTCGGCCGTCACCCCGAATACTTTCAGTGCGGCGAAGGCGAGCAGGCAGGCGGCAGTCAGGGCCAGGAACAGCACCAGGGCGCGGAAACTGCTCCAGTGGTGATACAGCCAGATGACCAGGCCAATCCCCGGCAATGCATAGATCGCCGACCGCGCAAGCAGCGCGCTGGTCGCCTTGGCATCGACGCCAAGCTCGGTCAGGTTGAGTGGAAGCCACAGGAGAAATCCGAAACTGACCAGGCCCCATGCTGTGCCTCCAACCAGCAGGCCCCAGGTCACCCCGGCGAAACGGCCCGACACCAGTTGACGCGTTCCGGCAACCGGATGGGTCTCGTCGATTACCGGCGGCCCGGGATGCGCAGCGTCGTCTGGCTCCAGCGCTGCCCGGCTGCCGGCGTAGCGCAGCAACACCGCTCGCGCCTCATCATGACGACCGATCGCAGTAAGAAAGCGTGGCGATTCGGGGATGTAGCGATTGAGGAAGATGATGATGGCACCCGTGGGCAAACCGAGCAGCCACAGCACGCGCCAACTGAACAGCGGTTCGAGCGTCGCCGCGGCACCGGCCGCCAGCAAGTAGCCACCGGAGGTGCCGATGCCTCCGAGCGCCACAAGCAACCAGCCCCGGTGCATTGCCGGTACCGTTTCAGCCATCAGGGTGAAGGTGATCGGCAAAAGCCCGCCGGCCGACGCGCCCATCAGAAAGCACATCGCCAGGTTCCACTCGAAGCTCGGCATCGCACCGCAGATCGCGGTACCGATGAACATCAGCGCCGACAGCAGGATCGCGGCTCGCCGGCCGAAGGCGTCGGCGAGGCGTCCCCACAACACCGAGCCCACCGTGGTGCCGGTCAGCGCGCACAAGGCAAGCACGGCAGCATGCGAGGGCCCGATCTGGTACTCGCGGCTCAACCCGGGCATCACGAAGCCCAAGGTGGCCGGCTTCATGACGTCGATGGCCAGGGTTACGGTCAGTACCAGCACCAGCTTCCAGTGCTCGATATTGAGCGGCACGCCGTCCGCCACATGGAAATTCGCGCGGCTTGCTCCCGTCGCGCCAGCAAACGTCGCGCCGTGTGGCATCAGGCCGTAGCCAGACAGGGCAAGACCCACCGGAATCAGGCCCATGCCTACCCACATGTCGGCCGTCATGGGCATGCCGACCATCTGCCAGTGCGTGTGCTGGCCCATCATGAACATCGGCATGTGCATGAGCACGCCGGCAAGGATCAGCGCACAGCCAGCCCAGAAAGCCACCGGGTGGTGAAACAGGACACCAGTGGGTTTCATTGTCGACACGAAAGTGGGAACGGCGCGGATTGTAAACGACCGCAGCCAATGCCGTACCCGTCAGCAGCCGATACCAGATACCGCGATGATTGCCTGCATCCCCGCTTCTAAGCGGTTTGCCTGCGACGATCCGAAAACCTCTAACCGGGAAATGCCGCTGCGCGTGACAAGGAATGCGCCAGAGCCTCGCGAAATCCGGGTAGGGCAAGTTCCACACTGGCCTTTTCACCAGCGCGACCGGTGGTCTCCAGCTCCTCGCACAGCCATGCGAGCTTCTCTGCGCCCACCATGCGCGCGGTGGATTTGAGCGTATGGGCGTGCACGCTCAATCCGGCCAGGTCCAGCCTCTCCCAGTCCGATTCGATGCACGCGCCCAGGTGGGCCGCATTGGTCTGGAAGCCGCGAAGAAACTTGGCAATCTCACGCGGGTCCTCGCCCACGAAGCTGCGCAACACATCGATTGAAAGGTGTGGCCCCGTGTCCATCGTCGGTCCGCCTGCCGCGCCATGTAAGCATCGCTCAAGCAGCGCCTGCAGATCGTTCAGCAGTACCGGCTTCGCCAGGTAGCCATCCATCCCGGCTGCAAGGCACCGGTCAACCTCGCCACGCAAGGCATTGGCCGTGAGTGCCACGATCGGCGTGCGCCGTTCGCCGGCCTCCGCGGCGCGTATTCGCCGCGCAAGGCCGTAGCCATCAAGCTCCGGCATGTGCAGATCGGTAAGCACCAGGCCATACGGTGTTGCTTGCCATCGCAGCCAGGCCTGCTCGCCGTCGGGAACCACATCTGCCGTGTAGCCGAGCAGTGCCAATTGTCGCAATACGACCTGCTGGTTGAACTCATTGTCCTCTGCAATCAGGATCAGCTGGCCCAGGTTGAGGGCCTGTTCCCGGACCGGGGCCGCGCGCCGGACGCGGGCCATTGAGTCTTCCTCGGACTCGACCGCTTCCTCGCGTCCGGCTGCCATGGCTACGGCCTGTAGCAAGCGGCGACGGCTCATCACGTTGGCATCCAGGTCCACTCGGCGCCCGCCGCTGTGCGTGGGTTTGCGTTGAGCGCCCCGACCGAGCACCAACAATCCAATCCCGGCCGAATCGATTGCAGTCTGGTCGACGGCGACCTGAATAACTCCATCACGAAACGAATCGACGACCACTACATCGAGGGTTGCCGCTACGCTTGCGACGCGCGCATCGACAACGGCAATGTCATGCGCCGCGTCCACCTGCGCTCCCGCAGCCCGCAGCATGGCCGCCACCTCGGTCACCATCCCGTCGGTCGGGCCCACAACCAGGCAACGTACGCCGGCCAGTTGCGGCAGCGGCGCCGGGTCGTTCACCGCGTTATCCACTGGGGCCACCGGCAGCAGCAGACGAAGCGAGAAGCATGAGCCTTGATCCGGTTCGCTACGGACGTCCAGGCGACTGTTCATTAGTGCCGCCAAGCGATGCGAAATCGCCAGACCTAGGCCGGAACCACCGAATCGACGCGTGGTGGAAGAATCTGCCTGGCTGAAGGCAGTGAACAAGCGGGATTTGACTGCCTCGTCCATGCCGATGCCGTTGTCGGAGACCGTCAGGCGTACTTCGACGTCGCTGCCCTTCCGATCGAGGCACTCGGCGCGAACATGGACCCGGCCCGGGTGGCCCAATCCGCCGGAGAACTTGATTGCATTGTTGGTCAGGTTGACCAGAACCTGCTGCAGGCGATGTGCGTCGCCCAGCAACCGTGGTGGCAGGGTTGGCTCCACGAAGCAGGTGAGTTCGACATCTCGCTTGATCGCCAGGTGGTCGAGCATGGCGCAGGCACGCTCGACGACTTCCTGCATCGAGAAGGGCGCCTCTTCGACCTCCATTCGCCCGGCCTCGATCTTCGAGAAGTCGAGGATGTCATCGATGATCGACAGCAAGGAGAAAGCTGAGTGACGGATCAGGTCGACCATCTCTACCTGGTCGCTGCGCGGACTGGATTGGTGCAGCACGTCGATCATGCCCAGTACGCCATTCATCGGCGTGCGGATTTCATGGCTCATGGTGGCCAGGAAGTCGGACTTTGCTCGATTGGCCTGGTCTGCCGCGGCCTTGGCCAAGCTCAGCTCGCGGTTGGTGAGCTCTAGATCCTGCGTGCGCGCGATGACGCGCTGTTCCAGACCCTCGTTGAGGCGCTGGACCTGTTCCTGCGCCAGCCTTCGATCCTCGGCCTCGCGCTGCAGGTCCTCGAGCGACTGCCTCAGCTGCTCAGTGCGCGCCTGCACCTCGGTCAGCATTGCGTTGAAGGCATCCACCAGGTCACCGAATTCGTCGTCGTCCTGCTTGACCACACGCTGCGAATAGTCGCGGCGACTTACTACGTCGCGGGCTGCCGTCGCGACCGCGCCCATTGGCCGGGTCACCACACGCTCCATACGCCATATCATCAGGTAGGCCGCAATCATCGCCAGCGAGCCCACCACGGCGGCGATCAACAAGCCCCGCGTCAAGGCGGCGGCAATGCCGGAGTCGCCCCGCACGTAAACCGTGCCCACGAACTCTCCGTCGCGCAGGATCGGAGCCACCACGATCACGTCGGCCCCGGCGAGGTGCGCTCCCTCCACCCCCGGCGTGGCTGGCGGCGGGTTGCTCTGTCCCGCGGCAGAATAATCGGCAAACAGGCGGCCCTGCTCGTCATAGATGGCCGCAGCGTGGATTCTCGGCAGCGTGTCGAACTGGGCGAGGTTCTGCTGCGCAAGCTTCTGATCATCGAAGACCAGGGCCGGACTGGTCATCCGGCCAACCAACTGCGCCTGCTTCTGCAGGTCCGCAACATTGTGATGGTGCAAGACCCAGGCGCTTGCGGCGAGATTGCCCAGCAGGGCCAGTATCAGCGCAACGAGCGTGGTGGACATCACGATCGCGAGCAGGCGCGCGCGCAACGATTTCATTCGCCAGCTCAACTCCCCGACCTCGCAACATCGCGGGCAGCCGTCATCATCAAGGCGCTCATGTGCAGGCGACTGCGGCGCACCGGTCCAATGGCCACGTCGAAGCGCACGCGCTGGTCAACCACGACGAAGTTCACCATCGTGCCGCGGGCATGCACGGTCGGTTCATTGGACACGGTCAGCACCGGGCGGCCATCCAGAGTACTGAGCAGTTCGGCGGCCCGGCCGCGAGCCGCAGCGCCGATGAACAGCACATGCAGTCCCTCCAGCCCGTCGCCATTAAGGATCGATCGCACCTGCACGGGCCGTCCGTTGACCTGCTTGCCTACAGCGATCCGATTCAGCTCACCTGCCAGCGCGGAGTCGTCGAGGATTCCCACGATGATCGGGCTGGATTGCGAGGTAAAGGACGTTTCTGGCCAAGTCACGAAGCTGGCGAACTTGAAAAGGTAGACCGCCTCCACCTGATTCTGCGACGGCGGCTCGCGCGCCAAAACTTCAGGTGAAAGTGTCAGCGACAAGAGCATCGCCGCGAGGGCGAGCGCCATGCATCGTCGCAGGATGCCGGAAAGCCAGAGCCGGATCATGGTGTTGAGAACTCCCAGCGCAGCTGAGCGTAGACACGCGACTCGTGCTCGGTTCGAAACATGGCGTCGCGGTATTCCCCGTGGCTGCCCAGAAGGTTCTGGCCGGCGATCGACAGCTCAAGGCCGGGCCGAAGCCACCAGCCGAAGCGCAGGTCCAGGGCGGTGTAGGGATCGATGTCCCAGCGCTCAAGTTCGCCGACATGGCGCAGGCGCAAGTCCAGCTCGCGGTGGCCAGTGAAGGTCCAGGACGAACGCAACTGCCAGTGCACGGACGGATCGTGGCCTTCCGCCAGTGGCGCCCTAACATCGTTGCTTTCCGGCTTCAGTTGCAACTGGGTGTCTTGCACCACCAGCCCGCCGTGAATCCGCCAATTGCTGAGGGCCTGCCAGGTTCCCCAGACTTCCAGACCCGCGACTTCGCCCTCCATCTGGCTGTCGAAGACGAGGAATGTCAGCGAGGGGTCGACCTCCTGCGTGCGCAGATGGTCATAGCGGGTATGGAACGCGGTGGCCGAAAGCGAAACGGCGTCGCCGAGCTGGCCACGCCAGCCCAGTTCAATTACGTCGGCAACCTCGGCGCGGACCCGAGGCCCACCATCGAGCAGGAAGGGTGGCGTACCCGGGATATAGGCATCCACGTCCAGTCGGGATGGTGCGCGGACGCCACGGGACGCGGCCGCCCACCACATCTGGTTGGTGCCCGGGCGCCATGCCAGGCGCAGGTTCGGCAACATTTCGGATTGGCTGTAGTCGTTGTGTTCGAACCGCACGCCAGCGATCAGGCTCAGCTCGTCGCTCAGGCTGATCTCGTCCTGCGCGAACAGTGCCATCCACTGCTGCTCCAGGCGCGCTGGCAGGAAAGCGATCACCGCGCTGTTCTCCAGTCGGTCGCGGCTGTGCCGGAAGTTCAGACCCCAGGTCAGTTGATGACTACCGACCGGGCTCAGCACGTGCTGGAACTGCAGGTCGTGGATGTCGAGCTTCTCGGCAAAGGTCGGGGGAACGGTTCGCTCGGTTCGGTCGAAGTAGTACTGCAGCGTTACAACGCCTTCGTCAGTGAGCCCGCGCTCATAGCGACCCAGCATGTGCGTGCCCCGAAACCGGATGTCGTCGAGTTCCAGGGCAAAGCCAGTGACTGCGATCGCGCCCGGTTCGGGCTGTCCTTCCCGTCCATCATAGAGCTGGCCGGACAGGGTCAGGTCACCGCCCCAGCGAGGGGTATCGACGCGGAAACCAGCCTGAGCGACCCGGCCGGCATCATCGACCGGTGTGCCGGCCTCGGTTTGGGTGTTGTCGTGGCGGCGAGCGGACGCATGAACCCGGAAATGTCCGCCTCCTGGCAGGGCGCCACCGTGACGGAAGGCCAGTTTCGACTCGTGGTTGCCGGTGCCGGCCGATACCAGGCCACCGGTCGTTCCAGCGCTGTCGCGGGTGATCACGTTGATCACGCCATTCACCGCGTTCACGCCCCAAAGCGTGCCGCCCGGTCCGCTGACAACCTCGATTCGTTCGACGTCTTCGAGCATCACCTCCTGGGCATCCCAGAACACACCGGAGAACAAGGGCGTGTAAACCGAACGGCCGTCGATCATCACCAGCAACTTGTTGGGTGCGCTGGAGATACTGCCGTTCATGCCTCTCGCGCTGATGGCGTAACCAGAGGCACTTGAAGCGGCTACATGCAAGTTGGGTGCGAGGCGCAGCGCTTCCGGCAGGGTGGTTGCGCCTGAGCGCCGAATATCCTCGGCAGTGATGACGTAAATCGAGCCTACGGCATCCACCAGCCGCTCCGGTCGCCGTGAAACGGACGTAACGCGCAGGTTGGCCAGTTCTTCGAAACTCAAGTTCGTCAGGTCTCCTGACGCATCGCCAGATGGATCGGCAGTGGCGAGGGAGGGCACAGCCAAGCAGAACGTCAAGGCCAGCCCAAGTCGCACGTCAGTCATTAGGGGAGCAGTCGAGTGAATGCTCATTGAGCAGCCTCTATCAGTGCACCGCGTCGCGGCCCTTCGGGCTCGGCGTAAAGACAAGACCGAGACAACCCGCGCGAAGGAAACCTGGGGAAGGAAATCAGGATGAGGAAGTCGAAAATGCTTCCCTCCAAAACGACACTCATGGGCGGCCCATCGCACATAGCGCAGGGATCATGCGACCAGACTCGGTCCCCATGGTGCACCACTTGTCCGACAGACGCACGGGCCGGTGGCGATGTACAGCGATATTGACCTTGGCCGGGCACGCCAGCTTGAATCTTGTGACGCTGGATTCATTTTCCGGGCATGCCCCACTCAGCAGGTCACCCCACCTGGCTACCAACCTGCCTCAGGCACACTCAAGTAGCACCGACCAAGGGCTTTCGGTGCTGGCGATCGTCGCGTGATGAGTAAGATACTTTGCGTGAAACTTCCAGCAGCGCGCCCCTTGGTGCGTCGGGACGTATCGACTTCCCCGTGTTGGCGCGGGCAAAGCAGAGGGGTGGCGTGATGATGATTCCGGGACGAGTGCGGCGGAAGCGGGCAATGCTGGGCGAGTTCGTGGTGGTCGTGCTGGGCGTGTTGGTTGCACTCACCCTCGAACAGGTCGTGCTCGACTGGCAGGAGCGTGAGCGTGCACGAGCCACCTTAGCGGCCATGAACGAGGAACTCTCCGACTACGTGACGGTGTTCCAGATTCGAACCGAGGTTTCCGCGTGCGTGGACCGCAAACTCGATGAGCTCGAGGCGTTTCTGGCGGGTCCAGAACCGGCGGGTGGCATCGAGGGAATCGGGCGTACGCCGTACTACTTTTCCAGCCGCAGCGGCTGGAGCGCCGGAGGCCCCGACCTGCTGGCGCGCTACCGCGGACCCCAGGTTGCACGACTGTATGGCGAGGTCTACCAAGGCATGGCGGAGTTCGCTCAGATGGCACAGCAAGATCAAGGGCATTGGGCGACGATTTCCACACTCGGCACCCGTGCCGGGCCGATCGAGTCGAATCACCGATGGCGCATCGGTGAGGCGATTGCCGGCGCTCGCAATTCCAACAGGTTGATGTCGGCAATCGCCGACCAGATGCGCGCCCGGATCCAGAGTCTGGAAATACCCGAACCGGCGGCGCTGGTGACTGATCTGGAATCGCGGCCGATCTGCAAGCCGCTGGTAATCGGGGACTAAGCCGCAAAATGCTGCGGGACGCTCGGCGCCCCGCAGCATCCAGTAACAAGATCAGTTGGCGTATTTCACATCACACCCGTAAGGCCGCGTCACAGCGACGCTGACGGGCTGACCTGCAGCCAGCTCGGCCAGCGCCTGCGGCACATACTGCGTAGCCTTCGCGATGTCGGACTTGTCAGCGCTTGGAATGCTGTCGATCGCGCCGGCGTAGCGCAGCACGCCTTCCGGATCGATGATGTACATGTGAGGCGTGGTCATGGCGCCGTAGGCACGGCCGGCAGTGCCGTCCGGGTCGAGCAGATAGGCGGTCTGCGCGGCTTTGGCGTCGCTGCGGACCTTCTCGGCGCCGGCCCCGTCGACGTGCCCCTGCTTGCCAGGCGCCGATGAGTTGACGCTCAGCCAGATGATGTCGCCGGCAGTGGCGTTACGTTGTTGTGCCTGCATGTTCTCGGCGCCGTAATGCTTCTTGACGAACGGGCAGCCATGATTGGTCCACTCGAGCACGACCGTCTTGCCCGCGAAGTCAGCCAGCGAACGCGTCATTCCGGTTGAATCAATCAGCGCCAAGGCCGGGGCAGGTTGGCCGACCTTCGCGGTAGCGGCAGCGGCTATGGCGTCAATATCGACGCCGGGGCCGCAGCCCGTGATGGCTACGGCGGCGAATGTCAATGCAGCGAGCATCGAGCTTTTCATCGGTCAGTCTCCTTCGGTGGGAATGGTAAGCGAACGGATTGCGTCAGCAACGCCGCCCGCGGTCAGCAGCTGCGGCAGCACGCGAGGCGTGCCACCGCCAGGGGGATAAAGCACGTACAAGGGCACGCCATTGCGGCCGTAGCGCGCCAGGTAGCGCGTGATGGCCGCGTCGTTGCGCGTCCAGTCGCCCTTGAGGTAGGCGACGTCATGCGCGGCGAGCGCCTCGCGCACGGTGTTGGTGGACAGCGCGACGCGTTCGTTGGCAAGGCAGGTGATGCACCAGGCCGCGGTCATGTTGACCAGCACCGGCCGGCCCGCGGAGCGCAGCTCGGCGAGACGGTGCTCGCTCCAGGGCTCGACGCCGGCATCACGGGTGGTCCGCGCATCGACGACCGCCGGCGCCGACAACGGCAGGCCGAACGCGAGCATCAGCGCCGCCGCGGCAACCATGGCAGCCGTCGCACGAAATCGCGGCGAGCGCATCGCAGGCCGGCGCGCGAGCAGCCACAGCGCGAACGCCAGCGCGGTCAGTGCGGCAAGCATCCAGGCCATGCCGAGCGGCGACGTCTGTTCGCCGTACACCCACAGCAGCCAGACCACGGTGAGGTACAGCGGGAACGCCAGCAGCTGGCGGAAGCCATCCATCCACGGGCCCGGTCGCGGCAGGGCGCGGGCCAGCGCCGGCACGAAGCCGAGCAGCAACATCGGCGCGGCAAGGCCGAGGCCGAGCGCGGCGAACACCGCGAGTGCCGCGGCGACTGGCTGCGCCAGTGCCCATCCCAGCGCGGTGCCCATGAACGGCGCAGTACACGGGCTTGCGACGACCACCGCCAGCGCGCCAGTGAAGAACGAGGCGCGCGCGCCATGTCCTTCCGTCAGTCGCTGGCCGGCACCGGCCAAGCGCCCGCCGAACTCCCACACGCCGGAGAACGACAGCGCCATGGCGAACAGCAACAGGGCGAGGCCAGCCACGAAGCGCGGCTCCTGCAACTGGAAACCCCAGCCCAGCTGTTCACCACTGGCACGCAGCGCCAGCAGCATGCCGGCCAGCAGCAGAAACGTGACGACGACACCCAGGGTGTACCAGCCGCCATGCCGGCGCAGCTCGGCGCGATCGTCAGCCGAGGCCAGCGCGGCCATGGCCTTGATCGACAGCACCGGAAACACGCACGGCATCAGGTTCAGGATCAGGCCGCCGATGAAGGCGAACAACAGGGCAGGCAGCAGACCGAGCGAAGGCGGATCGATGGCGTTGCCAACCGCAGGGGACGACTGTATCGCGGCTCCGACAGTGGCGGCAGCGAAACGCCACGCTGCGCCTTCGCTGTCGACTGCGACCAGGGCGACCTCCCTGGGCAATGCCGTGAAGTACTCACTCTTTGGCCAACGCGCCTGCCAGCCAGTGCCCGACCTTTGCCACTGCGGCTGAGCGCCGTTGGCAACGACCTCCGGGGTTTCCGGAAACCATTGCCACTGCGCTGGAGCCGCAGCGGTTTCGAGTCCGGCCAGAGTCAGGGAGATTGCCTGTGCGTCCTCGACGACCGCAAGCGTCGCCGAAGCCGTCTGTGGCAGTTCGGCGCGCGCCGCAGTGAAATCCACAGCCCAGCGCGCATCGACCTCAGCGGTCAGCGCGACCGGCAGCGCGAACGCATACTCGGCCTTGCCGGGAATGCATTCAACCTCGCAGATCAGCCAGGTCGCGGCCGCGCGCACTGACAGTGATGACGCGGCGTAATCGGCGGGAATCGTGACCGAAACCGGCAGCAGCCGACGCTCGCCGTAGCCGAAGTTGACGATGTCGGCGAGCGCGAAGCGCTGCGGATGCGGCCACGCGATTGGCTCCGCGACGACGCCCTCCGGCAAAAGGAGCTCCAGTTCGGTTGGCAGCCCCGAATCGCCAGGATTGCGCCAATACGTATGCCAGTGTGGATCGTGCTCCAGCAACAGACCGAGCGTCAGCCGCGTTCCCGGCACGGCCGCGTTCGCCTCACTGACAAGGCGCGACTGCAGGTGGTCGGTCCGCACCGGGGGCGACGAGGCAGCGACCGTTGCCGACGCCAGCAGCGCGACGAGCAGGATCAGCAGCGCGACGGGAGCGCGAACGTCCACGATCGAGCAGGCCGGATTCCTCACCTGTGCGTGATGCGACATGGTCAAGCGCTAGCCTCACGGCATGGAGCGGTTGTCGCTCACTTCAGCACGAGCATAGGAAGCGTCTCATTCAAATGCCATGTGCTGATTGTCATGTGCCGCTCGTGTGCGGAAGATCGTTCTGCCCATCCGGTGCCGCAAAGGCGGCATGGGATGCCGCGCGCCAACGTAGCAGGTAGGTCGGCACCCCTGTGCCGACATCGGCATGCCGGGCATCCGAAAGGAGATACGGGAAGTTCTCGGAGAGCGATACGCCTCGTTCCCTCTTTGGGGTCCCGCATTCATTAACGGTGCCGCGAAGGCGGCATGGGATGCCGCGCGCCAACGTAGGTCGGCACCCCTGTGCCGACGTCACAGTGCAGGGCAGCGGGAAAAGCGACGCAGGGAATTACTCTCCAGAATACTTCCCCGTTTTCATTTTCACCCCGCAGTGATCAATCCGTGCGACGTCGCACAACGTCGCCGCTGTCGACCTGGCCCTGCGGTATGGCAAGCCACTGGCTGCCAGTCAGGCGTTCGAAATCGTTGAAAGGTGAGGGCAGACCATCGGCATCGAAGCCCGCTGCGGTCTTCAGGTCATAGTGCAGGTGAACCAGGAAGGCATCGCCCGAGAAACCCATTTCGCCAACCTGCTGACCCGCCCCGACCGTGTCGCCCGCTTTCACGGTCACGCTGCCCTGCTTCAGGTGCGCCAGCAGGCTGACCTCGCCATCGCCATGATCGATCTCGACGCGGTTGCCCCACATCAGGGACGGATCTGCAACGAACTGCTCGCGACCAAATGGCGGGCGCTGGCCCCTGGCATTGTCCGGCAGTGCGCTGACCACGCTAATCACCGTGCCGGCAGCCGGTGCCAGCACCGGTGAACCCCAACCGTACCAGTCTTCATTCTTGCTGCCATCGCCCTTGTACATGTTGCCCTGCGCATCGGTGATCACGAAGTCATAGCTGTAGCGCATGAAGTTGCGCGTCCACTTCAGCGCCTGCGCCATCGGGTCTTGCAGGTTCAGTCGGCGATGGTGGCCATAGAAGTCGTGGCCGTCGTGTACCAGGGCTGGCCCAGCGAGTGGCAAACCAAGACGCGCTTTCGGGGTGAAGGCCTTCGGATGCACATGCACCCGGGCCTGGTACTTGCCGCTGATATCGCCGACATCAAAGCGCATGTCGAAACGCAGGTGCTTCAGGTCCAGCTCTTGAGGAAACGCGTAGAGCGGATTGAAGATCAGCTGGCTCTGGCCGGGTTCGATGACGCGGTTGGGAATGGTCAGAATGCTCATGCCGTTGGTGCCGAGCCGATACTGGGCGAGCAAGGTGTCGGCATCGCCCAGCACCGTCACTTCAATGCCGCTCAGCTCGATCTGCTCGGCACTGGTGTTCTGGATGTGGAAATCAAAATTGAGCAGCTGCTGATGCTTGCCCTGTTCGATCAGAGGCTGCGAGGGCAGCAGCGATACCTGCACGGCGGGGGGCGGCTCGGCTGCGAGGGCATAACCGCCAATCAGCAGGGCAGCAGCCAGCAGGAAAGTCGAAGTAGGCAGATGGGGCTTCATGGACGGAGTGCTCTGGGGTGCCGAGGGCTGATGGATGCCGAAGACGTGCCCAGGGTTTAAAGCCGAAGCGAAGATGCCATCGGCGGCCGCCCTGTTCAGACCATCGGTGCATTGCAGAGCAAGCACTCTACGGCAAGGACGGTGCCGAAGCCTGAGACCTCGTCGGTATCACCACTCTTGCGCGTGTTGGGCTTCGCTGCGCTCAGCACCAACCTACCAGAGCGGCCCTCGTCTTCGTACCAAGCCTCGGAACAAGGCTAGTCGCGCAGCACGCCCATTCACCTGTTCGTGGTGAGCCTCCTGTCCGCCAATCGACAGACCTGCCCACGGAGCATGAACCAAGTAGACCGAAGACAAGAGCCCCTCACCCGAGCCTTCGGCCCACCCACCCCTGCCCGCGCGCCTGCATGCGCGCGAGCGGTCGGCGGCTTCGCCGCTACGACGGGCTGTTGCCCGAACGCCGGCTCGCGGCGTTCGCCGCTCGAAACCCCTGCTCACCCCACACGCGGGAGAGGGGAGATGCCGGTGGGTCTTGAGCCCCTCGCCCGCACGCGGGAGAGGGGTTGGGGAGAGGGGCTGTAAATGCTCGTCACTCTGCACGGATCAATACTTTGAGGCACGGGTTCATGGAGAGGCGCTGATCGGGGACAGCGCAGCGCCCCATTTCACCCGTTCGTGGTGAGGCGCTGATCGAGGACAGCGCAGCGCCCCATTTCACCCGTTCGTGGTGAGGCGCTGATCGAGGACAGCGCAACGCCCCATTTCACCCGTTCGTGGTGAGGCGCTGATCGAGGACAGCGCGCAGCGCTGTATCGAGAGCAGCGATCGAACCATCTGCATTGATCCACGCCATCCGGCCAGCGATTGAATCCGCTTTGGTAGGTTGGTGCTGAGCGCAGCGAAGCCCAACATCAGAAGTGACGAACGCAGACAAACGGACACGGAATTACTTCAGTGAGTTAGTCTCCCCGTTCCCCGTTCCCCGTTCCCCGTTCCCCGTCCCCCGTCCCCCGTTCCCCGCACCGTCACGCGCAACGGCGAACAATGCCGCCACCTGGCTGGCAAGCGCCTCGAGCTCGGCAAAAGTGACGTTGCTGGTCACCGCCACGACGATGGCGTGCTCGGGGTAGCGGCGCAACGCGGCAGTGCCACCGATGGTGATGCCGGGATGGCTGATCATCAGCGTCTCACCAGCCCCGAAGCCCGTCTTTCTCACATCCCAGCCGAGGGCGTAATCGGTCGATGCACCGGAAGGCAGGCTCACCGAAGCCTGCAGCAGGTCCGAGGTTGACTGATCAAGCAGCCGATGCTCATCCATTGCGATGCCGAAGCGCACCAGGTCCGAAGGCGTGGACAAGTACATTCCCGCCCCGGCCAGACAGGAAAAATCGGTAAAGTCTGGGTGCTCAAGGCCTGAGGCGGTGTTGGCACTGGCGCGCGGGTGATACAGCACCGCGCGCTCCGGCATCAGGCCAGCGACCAGCGCGGGATCGTCCGGGTCGCCTGGGTAGTCAGGAACCGTAGCCTGCATGCCCAGCGGCGAGAACACCTGCTTGGCCATGAACGCGTCTAAGGGCAGGCCAGCCGCCTTCTCCACGACCGCGCTGACCAGCACCCAGCCATGGCTGGAGAAGGCAAACTGCGTGCCCGGTTCGAAGCGCAACCGATCATCGGCGAATCGCGCCAGCCCCTCGGCAATGCCGTGGAGTTGCGCGGTCGGAGAGCAGCCACCCTCGAGGTGCGGATTGCTGAATCCGGCCGTGTGTGCCATCGCCTGGCGGGTGCTGATCGGCCCAGACTTGCGTGGGAAGTCCGGCAGATAGTCCTGCACCGGCGCATCCAGATCCAGTTTGCCCTGTGCAAGCAATACCCCGACGCCAGCCGCAGTGAGCGGAATGGAGACAGCGCCAACGCGGAACTGAGTGCCCGGCGTGATCGGGCGCTTGGCCTCCACATCGGCCCAGCCGAAGCCGCCGGCCCAGACCAGTTGGCCATCGACGGCAACCGCCAATGAAGCTCCCGGCAGATTGTCCCTCGCGACCAGGCTGCGAGCCAGCCGGCCCGATTCCGCTGCCGCCAGGGCGAACCGCGGCTCGCCAACCGGCATGGCATGTGCGGGAACACTGGCCGCGTCGACGTGCACGCGCTCGGCAGTAGCGAACATCAGGGCGGGGACGATCACCGCCATCACCAAGAGCAGGGCCGCAGGCACTCCAAACGCCAAAGCCAGCAGTTTCGTGAAGGTGATACGCGCAGCCATCAGGGCAATCCGGTCGGGGAGGGGAGTGCTTCAAGGATGACGCGACCCCGGCCCGAGGTCGTGAGCACTCGCTGAGTGCTTCGTAAGCAGGTGATGAGCATCCCTTGACTGCTGAGTCCAGCCATCGTTCTGCCGGGAAGTCACGTGTCATGGCGCACGCTCCTTCGCGCGACATACTCAAGCCCTTGGGCGCGATCGGCGAAGGGTCGGCATCGGATCCGAGTGGCGTTATGCTTGACCGAACACGACTTGTCGGGGAGAAGATTCCATGCCTGATCACAGCAACTTGCCGCGCGCCACACTGGCCGCCGCCATTGCACTGGCACTTTCGCTTCCGTTCTCGGCGTCCGCCGCGACCATCACGGTGGACAGCAGCACCTGTCTCCTTGCCGACGCCATCACCAGCGCCAACACCGATGGCGCGGTGGGCGGCTGCGCCAGCGGCGATGGCACCGACTTGCTGATGCTGACGGCCGACGCGTTCCTGACCCAGCAACTTCCGCCGATCGTCTCCGACATGGACATCGTCGGCAGCTTCGGCTCGCCGCCGCAGATCAATGCCGAGGGCAGCGCCCGGCTCTTCTTTATCGGCGGCGCTTCTGGCGGCAACGACATTGCTCCGACGGTGGGGTTCGCCGGGCTCAGGTTGGTCAGCGGCAGCGCGCAGGGCGGTGCCGGGAGCGGCGGTGGCGCTGGCGGTGCCGGCGCGGGTGGCGCGATGTACGTGCACGCCGGTGCGGTCAGCGTGAGTAGCGTGCAATTCACCAACAATCATGTCGTCGGTGGCCTGGGCTCGACCAGCAACGGTAACGCAACCGGTGCCGGCGGCGGTGGCGGCATGGGCGGCACGGGCGGCGCTGGCTCAACCACCAACGGGTCCGGCCTGGACGGCGGCACGCAGGCCTTCGGCGGCGGCGGTGGCGGTGGTGGTGACCTCGCCAGTGGTGGCCAGGGCGGCAACGGCGGATTCGGCGGCACCGGGAATGGCGGTAGCGGTTTGGCAGGCGGCTTCGGCGGCGGGGGCGGTGGCGGGGCGGGGGCGCTGGTGTCCGCCAGCCTCGGCGGATCCGGCGGCGCGGGTGGACATGGCGGTGGCGGTGGCGGCGGTGGCAGCAGCTTCGGCGGCGGCGACACCGCGGGTTCCGGCGGCGACGGTGGATTTGGTGGCGGTGGTGGTGGTGGCGGCGGCGGTGAAGGTGGCGCGGGTGTCGGTGGCGACGGCGGATTTGGCGGTGGCGCCGGGAACGGTGGTAGCGCCGAGGGCTCTTTCGGCACGCCTGGTACACCGGGCTTTGGCGGTGCGGTGACCGAGGCTGGCAGTTCCGGATCCGGTGCCGGGTTCGGCGGCGCGATATTCGTGCGAACCGGTAGCATCGATCTTAACGAAGTCGTCTTCAGCAATAATTCGGCACTGGGCGGTGGTGGCTTGGCACCCGGCGCCGGCAAGGGTGGCGCGCTGTTCGTGCTGCACACGCTGGACAATCCCAATGGCAATCAGCGGGGCATGCCGCAGGCTTTGCCGCAGGTCAGCGGTTGCAGCGTGACCTTCTCGGGCAACGCCGCCTCTGCCGACGCCAGCAGCGATACCGACAACGACGATGTATTCGGCACCAGCCGCGACGCACTCACCGCGGTCTGCGGGCCCATCTTCGCCGACGGATTCGAAGAGCCGAAGGCGCCGTGATCCTCAGCTTCGCCGATGTCATCGACAGCGGCGAGCTCGCGCAACTTCATGCGCTGGCCGCGAGCGAGCCCTTCGTCCCCGGGATGGAGACGGCCGGCGAGCGCCTGGCCGGGATCAAGCACAACGAGCAACTGGCGCGCGGCAGTGCAGCCATCGCCTCCGCGACCACGCTGCTGGTGACCGCGCTCAAACGCCATGCCGCCTTTTGCGATGCCTGCTACCCCAAACAGCTGCACTCGGTGCTGGTGTCGCGCTACCGACCCGGCATGGCCTACGGCCCGCACGTCGACAATGCCCTGATGGGCGATCAGATCGCCTGGCGCACCGACCTGTCGCTGAGCCTGTTTCTGGGGGAACCAGACACCTACGACGGCGGTGAACTGTCGCTCGAGTCCGGCAGCGGCGAAGTGCGCGTGAAGCTGCCGGCGCGCAGCATGGTCTGTTACCCGACCTCGCAACTGCACGAGGTGCGTGAAGTGACGCGCGGCGAGCGCCTGGCGCTTGTGGGCTGGGTGCAAAGCTACGTGCGCGACGCCAGCGCGCGCGAAGCGCTGTGGGACCTGGCTCAGGCACGTGACGCCGAGTACGCGCAGCATGGCAAGAGCCGCGTGTTCGACCTGGTCAACAAGACCCACACCAACCTGTTGCGGCGCTGGGCGGAGCCCTGAGCGCGGGCGAGGATTCGCACGAGGCACAGGACATCCAATATTCGCGTCGTTTCAGCATTGTGAGGGCTCGGAGGGCGGATCTTGATCCGCCACCGCGACAAAGCCTGGTACGAAGCCGTTCCACCCGAGCATCCGGCAGCGGCGCATCAAGATGCGCCCTCCGAAGGCAGCGGCGCATCAACAGGGCCATGCCCGTTGGCGACTGAACGCACCGACAAAGCTGAAGACACAAGGCATGATGGGAGGCACACCCGCCTCTACCTTTCTGGAGTAGTGCCATGGCCGCCACTGCCACCGACATCCTCAAGATCATCTTCGCGATCATCCTGCCGCCGCTGGGCGTGTTCCTGGAGGTTGGCTTCAAGGGCCACTTCTGGCTCAACATCCTGCTGACCCTGCTCGGCTTCATCCCGGGCATCATCCATGCGCTGTACGTGATCCTGAAGCACTGAGGGCGTCAGCGCAGTGAGCATCGGCCGCAGCCGGGCGTTGGTGCGCCGCAGTGCACTGTGCTGCAGCCATTCGCCGTCCCCTTGCGCGCAACAGGGGTGCTGTCTTTCTGGACCCTGTCGCTCAGCCAAGGCAAGACGTGCCCGGTTTCGATCGTGCGCGGGAGGTCGTCGGCTAGGTGTCTCTGCGCACATACGTGGCATTTAGGTTGCCGTGTAATCCCAACGCACCGGCACTTTGCCGGGGGATGTCCCGATTCCGAAACCTCACGGTCCGAGATGCAACGAACCGGCATCTCGGTCTACCCGCGGTCGGCAAAGTAAAAAAGCGGCAGGATTGCTTCGAGGTGATCCTCACGCTGAGACAGGGCACATTGCAGCGCCTGCCGTGCTGAAAGCGACAGACATACGCGGGAGCGGCCTCAGACACCCAGCCTCGAACCCAAGGAGATTCCCATGAGTAGGGATTGGACAGCAGATCAGCGCGGCGTGCCCGCCGAGAAGACGAAGGACTCTGGCAACGCAGGTCGCGGAGTAGGCGGGCAAGCGAATGACGGCTCTTGCGACGACAAACTCGGAATCGGAAAGCAGCAGGATGACGGCCGTCGGCCCGCAGACGCGGGAAACGAGAGCGACGATCAGCCTGCACCGGTCGGAAAGCCCTGACGCACCGTCGCGGGCTTGCAACGGCGATCAACTCTCCGAGCTGGTACATCCGTTCTGATGTTTCTTCGTTTGCCTGCATCAAGACCGCATCGGGCTGATAACCGCCGGAGCTGACCCCGGTAGCCTGCGCAACGCCGATCACTCGATCATGCCGCCTCGCGGTGCTCGTAATAGGGGTGCTGCTTCTGGTCGAGAAGTGCTTGCAGCGCGGCGACATCCTGTGATTCGGGATTCAGCCAGGCATCCAGGAACTCCGGCTGCAGGTTGATGATGGTCCGGTCGTGGCCAGCGGCGGCCACCTCGGGCTCGGGTTCGTCGGTGACCGCCGCGAATGACATCAGGTCAGGTGCCAGGCCCTTCGGGTCACGCCAGTGGGACCACAGGCAGACGATCAGCATGGGCTCGCCGGTTCTTGGCTCGAACTCCAGCACCACGTTGCCTTCCGGCGTTTCGACGTTCTCGTAGAAGCGCTCGGCCACCATCACGCCGTGCGTCTTGCCGAACAAGTCCTTCCAGAAGCCCTCCAGGTTGTCGCGCCGCGCGTTGTAGGTGCCCGGATAGCGTCGATCGTAGAACGCGGGTTTGCCCGCCGGCCTGCACTGGTAGCGCATCGGCTTGATCACCCGCTTGCCGTCCTCCCATACCATCACCGGCGCATACACGCCGGGAAAAATGCGTGAATCTCTCGGCTCGGGTTTGGTACGCCTCAAATCCGCCAGCTTCCCCTTGAGCCAGGGAATCTTGTCCATGGCAATGCGCTGATCGTTCTCCGCCGCCTTGGTCGGCCGCGTGGCCAGCTTGCGCTTGGCATCTGCCAGGCGCCTGGACTGCTTGAACAGCTCTTGCTCCAGACGCAACGCTTCCTGCTCGCGATGTGCCTGCACCAGGTGCCAGATTTGCCCTTCGACCCCGGATTCCGCCTGGCTGAAGGCATCGTCCATGCCCTTGCTTGTCTTGATCTTCTCGCCCTGTGCGCGGGCACCGTAGAGCCGCAGGAACTCCGGCAGGTCGATGCTGGCACCAAAGGCGCGGATGTACTTCTGGTAGGAGTCCCAGACCTGGGCGGAATAGCACATTCGACGGTCCTTTGAAGTTGTGCGGCGGGTGACCTGAAGCGTTTACAAGGCATGCTTATCGGGCGCAGGGCAGGGTGCCCATTTCATCGCTGGCCATCTCCTTCCGACCGCGTCATGCCCCCTGTCTCAGAGTAAATATCCTGGAATCGCCTCGGCAATCAGTTCGATCGAGCGCAGTCGCGCAGGGTGCTCGTAGACGTCGGAGACGATCATCAGTTCGTCGACACCCGTTTCAGCGACGAAGGCCTGCAGTCCTGCGCGCACGGTGTCCACGGATCCGATAACGGAACGCGCCAGCATGTTCATGGCCTGCGCCTTCTCATGCGGCGACCAGTAGGTCTCGATATCGTCGATGGGCGGCTTGCTCAGGCCACGTTGCCCGCTGAGAAGGTCGGCAAAGGCCATCTGCTGCGTGGTCCACAGCCGCCGCGCCTCGGCGTCGGTGTCGGCCGCGATGACGTTGACGCCTGCCATCGCGTAGGGCCGATCAAGCTGCTCTGAGGGCCTGAAGCGGCTGCGGTAGATGTCGAGCGCCTGCATCAGCATCGCCGGCGCGAAATGCGATGCAAAGGCGTAAGGCAGGCCGAGTTCGGCCGCCAGTCTTGCGCCGGAACCGCTCGATCCCAGTATCCACAGCGGCACCTTGGTGCCGGCCGCCGGCACCGCGATGATGCGCTGGTCGGGGCTGGCGGGCGCGAGAAATGCCTGGAGTTCGAGCACGTCCTGCGGGAAGTGGTCCGACGCGTCGGCAGCCCGCCGCATCGCCCGCACCGCCAGCTGATCGGTGCCAGGCGCACGGCCGAGGCCAAGATCGATACGTCCCGGATAGAGTCGCTCCAGCGTGCCGAACTGCTCGGCGACGATGTAAGGCGCGTGGTTTGGCAACATGATGCCGCCGGCGCCCACCCGGATCGTGCGAGTGCCGCCGGCGATGAAACCGATGACTATCGACGTGGCAGCGCTGGCAACGCCCTCCATGTTGTGGTGCTCCGCCACCCACAGGCGGCGGTAGCCCCACTGCTCCGCGTGGACGGCAAGGTCTCGCGCATTGCTGAGCGCCGTCGCAGCATTGGTGTCTTGCGTAACGCGGACAAGTTCGAGTATCGACAACGTTGTCATTTCACTTCGTGCCTGAGGTGGTGCCATAGGGGTCGATCCGTCAGCGACATCGTCGTCAGCCCTCACCTCGCAGGGTGGGCATTGACCCACCGCTGCACCGCGTCGAACGCGACTCAACCGCCACGCGGCAACACCGTCAACATCCGCTGCACAAACGCGGAGTACGCCTTCATGTATTTGCCAAGGAACTCCGCCGTGCTGTCCTTGGAAATATTGCCCTCGTTGTCGATCAAGCCGGGAGTGAGCTGGACATAGGCCTCTACATCGTTCATCAGTGGCGCATTGCAGTAGCAAAGGATGCCGCGCAGGTGCTGCTGAGCCACGGCTGTGCCGATGGCCCCCGGTGACGTACCGATGACCCCGGACGGCTTGTTCGTGAACGCATTCTTCCCATAGGGACGGCTGGCCCAATCGATCGCATTCTTCAACGCGCCGGGGATCGAGCGGTTGTACTCGGGGGTGACGAACAGCAGCGCGTCGACGTCGGCAATCTGCTGTTTGAAGCGCCGACCGGCTTCCGGGTAGTCGCTGTCGTAGTCGTAGCTGTACAGCGGCAGGTCGCGGATGGGGATCTCCTGCAGCTTCAGTTCCGGCGGGGCGACCTTCGCCAGCGCAAGCGCCAACTTCCGGTTGATCGATGCCTTGGCGAGGCTGCCTACGATGTAGCCAACGGTGAATGTGTTCATCGAAAACCTCCAGGTTGCTTGGAAACGCTAGACACTTGAGTGAATCGGCTGCTGACTGTAGGGCGATCTGAAAGCAACAGCCCTTGCGGAGTTGCCCATAGCCTGGCGCAATAGCTCCCGAGTATTCATTACACCAAGTGTCGACCACAGTTCGGTTCGGCGCCCCACGCAGTGGGAAAGGGAACAGGTCGCTGACAGGGTAGCTTCGACTGAATGGAGATTCGCCCCACCCGTAACCAGAAGCGCCCTTGGAGGGCGGACCTTGATCCGCCGTCGCGCCAAAGTTCGGACAGCGAAGCCGTCCCACTCCAGGTTCCGGCAGCGGCGCATCAAGATGCGCCCTCCAGCAGCGATCGCCGCACCCCTGTGGAGCTTTCAGCACGCCGTTGGCGTTCCGCTGTCGCGGAGCAAACAAGTGCGAGAAGCCCAGAGATCCCGTTTTCATCTAATTGAGACCACAAGAAAGAAGCGGTTGAGCTTCTTCTAAGGGAAGCACATGCATCTTTTTGAACCCGTTCGTGGTGAGGAGCGTGGATCGAGACCGAAGGTCGAGGCCGCGCGTCTCGAACCACCGGCGAAAGGTGGTTCGAGACGCCCTCTCGATCGCGCTGCGCGCGCCTCGACAGCTCCTCACCACGAACGGGTAGGTAATAGTTGAGGGTATGGGCTGTTAGAAGCCCAGAGATCCCGATTTCCAACTTCTTGAGACCAAGAAAAACAACTGGTTAGCTTATGTTTGATGGAAGCGCACCCTGTGCGCGACCGGGATCTCCGGGCTCGCATTGGATTGGCGGTGTGCTGACGCTCTGCGGTCGCCGACAGGGTCAGCTCCTACACGGGAAACATGGCCTTTGGCAATTTGATGCGACCCAATGATCGAATCAAAGCCCGCCGTACCGCCCAACTGATACGGTAAATATTCGCTGATTCTGCTGCTGTTCTGCACAGTATGCCGCGCGCAGAATGATCGCCATGACCGGTCCCATCCTCTTCCCGGCGTGAACCTCTACCGCCAATACGCCAGCGAGATCGCGGCGATGATCGCTGCAGGCCAGCTGCAACCGGGTGATCGCCTGCCTTCGGTGCGCGAGGCGCGGGCGCGGCGGGGCATCAGTGCCTCGACCGTCTTCCAGGCATACCAATTGCTCGAGCGCGACGGCCTTGTGGTTGCCAGGCCGCAGTCGGGGTTCTACGTGAACCTGCCGCTCGCCGAACGCTCGGCAACGCCGGCCGCCGCCTCCGATGAACTCGCTTCCGAGGTGCAGGTCAGCGAACTGGTCTTCCACGTGCTGAACAAGCTGCGGTCGCGTTCTGTCGCCCCCTTGGGCTCTGCCTTTCCGGGGCCCGAACTCTTTCCCTTGGGCAAGCTGGCGCGCGCCGCCTCCGCCGGGCTGGTGGCGATGGATCCGGGCACGGTCGTAGAACATCTCTCGCCGGGCTATCCGCGGCTGATCGAACAGATCGAGCTGCGCTACCGCATGGACGGCATTGCCTTGGCGCCTGACGAAATCGTCGTCACCAACGGCGCGCTTGAGGCGCTGAACGCTGCCCTGCAGCTGACTACCAAACCAGGTGACACCGTGGTGGTGGAATCGCCGACCTTCTATGCGGCCTTGCAGGCAATCGAACGGCTTGGCCTGAAGGCGCTTTCACTGCCGACTTCGCCGGTGACAGGACTCGATCTGGACGCGCTGGAAATGGTGCTCACGCGCGAGCCCGTCGGCGCGTGCTGGCTGATGCCGAATTTCCAGAACCCGACTGGCGCGCTGATGCCGGACACGAACAGGCGCGACCTGGTCGCGCTGCTTGCCCGGCACAACGTTCCCCTGATCGAGGACGACGTCTACGGCGAGCTCTTCTTCGGCACGGCGCGGCCCAAACCGGCCAAGGCGTTTGACCGCAAGGGGCTGGTGCTGCACTGCTCGTCGTTCTCCAAGACGCTGGCGCCTGGCTACCGCGTGGGCTGGGTGGCCGCTGGCCGATATGCACAGGCCGTTCAACGTCACACCCTGATGACGACCATGTCGGCATCAATGCCCGCGCAGATGGCACTGACCCAGTTCCTGCAGCTGGGCGGCTACGAGCGCCACCTGCGCCGTTTGCGCGGCGCCCTGCATGCGCGCATGGCGAACGCATCCGCAGTGATCGAGGCCGCATTCCCAAAGGGCACACGCGTGTCCCGACCGCGCGGCGGCTACTTCCTGTGGGTCGAACTGCCGCGCGCGCTCGATGCGATGGCACTGCACGCGCTGGCACTGAAAGCAGGAATCGGCATCGCTCCGGGACATCTCTTCTCACCCGACACGCGCTTCTCGCAATACCTGCGCATCAACACCGGGCATGAAGGAAGCATCGTGCTGCCCGCACTGCGAAAGCTCGGCGAACTCGCCAACGAACTGGATGGAAACCCCGCATGAAAATCCTCGCAATCGTCGCCTTCCTCGTCGTGATCATCTACAACCTGGGCGCCGGTCTTTACTACATGTATGCCGACAAGGGCGGCAGCGACCGCATGGTCAAGGCACTCACCCGCCGCATAGCGCTCTCCGTGGCGCTGATCCTTTTGGTCGTGCTGGGCATTGCGACAGGCGTGGTTGTGCCACACGGTGTGTTGGGCTAGGCCATGAATGCCGCTGTCGCTCCCCACCTGGCCCTGATCCTGTTCCTGCCCTGGTACGCCGTGCTCGCATGGCTGTTCTGGCGTGCGATGGCGAGCGGCGCGAACGCGCGGCGCAAGCTGGCTGTCCTCGCATTCATCGCGTTCGCATTCCTCGCCGCAGCTGTGGCTGGTGTATGGGCCCACGACAACGCCGATACGTCGGTTGGAGCGCTGTGGAAGCAGCTGTTTGCCAGTTCGGTTGGGTATGGCGCGTTCTTGTCGGGCTTGCTTGCGGGATTTGTTGCGCTGCGGCGGTTGAAGGCTACGACGAAGTGATGGTCGTACCAGCTGGGAGGCCTCGCTGAAGCAGACCTCGGCACTTGGCAATCGATCAGGGGGCATCGGGGTAGGGGCGCTTTCGACCCAAGACGGGTGCGCCCAGGCTGGTCATCCAGTTCCGATGCGGGCTGATCGAGTGGCGCGCCCAGGCTTCGATGGCATTGCATGCCCAAAACCATGCAGACTGCGCGCCATTCTTGATGACCCGGAGTACCACATGCCAAGACTGCTTGGTCTTTTGCTGGCCCTGCTGCTCGCTTCCTGTTCTTCCGGGCCAGATCTGCAGATTCCCGAGGGCGTGGTGAAGTTCGAACTTTACGAGATGGTGACCACCATCAATCCCCTGTGGGATCCGGTGGAGCGGGCAGTGACTGACGTCCGCTTGCTGGCGGGACGCAGGGTCTCGGAAGACCGCTATGAGTTCGACGCGGAGTACGAAGTGCTGAGCATCACCACGCGCGAACCGATCAGCGCGACCGAAGTGCAGCGTATGGCTGATTCAATGCGCAGCCAGGGCCGCGAGCCGGAGTGGAAGCGCATGGAAGCACAGCGCAAAGCCGCCGAGCAGTACCTGGCCGAGCGCGTCGGCGACATGAAGCCCGGCGAGAAGCGTTGGTTTCGCGACACGTTCGTGCTGGTCCGCCGAGGCGAGCATTGGATACCGGGACCACCGTTCGATCCAGCAGCCCCCGGCGGCGCCGCAACGACGCCCTGATTAGCGGCACTATCGGGGGTAGGGCAGGGTAGTCGCCCCACCCCCGTCTAACGCGCTCCTGGAGGGCGGATCTTGATCCGCCACTGCGGCAATGCTCGGCACGAAGCCGTTCCGCTCCAGCCTCCAGCAGCGGCGCATCAAGATGCGCCCTCCAATGGCATCAACCTTCGAGCAGCTGCCCGACCGCGGTGATCACCCGTTGCTGGCTGGCTCGAGGCGGGCACATTGGACAGCCCGCCCTTGCCGGTCATGCAACAAGTGCCTCTACGTAGGGCCGCATCACCGCCTGCACGCGGCAGGCCTGCGCCATTAGGTGAAGTTCGTCCAGCGTGAAGCGACGTTCACGCCAGCCTTCGCGCAGCGCTTCAAGTGCCACGTCCAGCCCGATGCGATGACGGAACTTGAAACAGTCCGCCACCGTCTTCGCCACCGAGTACACGCGGATTTCTCCGCCTGGGCCAGCATGCCGTTCCACACCCTCGGTGAACGACGCACCGGAAAGGTACACCGCGCGGATCACGGGATAGCCCGCCGCCGGTGGTCGCGCGCCCTTGGGCAGCGCCAGCCACACCGCGGCGGGCGCCTGGGTGGTTATGCGGTGGAACAGCAGGGCGGTGAGCAGGCAGAGCACGCCTCTGGGATGCTGGTGCAGAGCGAGTGTCCAGCCGTCCGCCTCGGAAACATCGTCTGCTCTGGCGTAAACGCCGCGACGAAGTCGAACGATCTCGCCCTCCTGCATCAACTGCTTCAGCGCCCGAAACAGCGTGGCGCGCGACAGACCAGAATCGACCAGGTCGCTGGTCGCGATCTGGCCCCGGCGCTGAAGTGCTCGGCGCAGAATCCGGAGAGCGTCCATGAAACGTTTTGTCGTTACTTGTTGGTAAGTAACGCCGATAGTCTCACCAAGTGGCCCTGTTCGCAATGGAAAGGAATCCGCGCGC
Organism: Lysobacterales bacterium; assembly: GCA_038257155.1. Classification (GTDB taxonomy): domain Bacteria; phylum Pseudomonadota; class Gammaproteobacteria; order Xanthomonadales; family Xanthomonadaceae; genus JANJTY01. The sequence goes on from JBBSJP010000023.1 coordinate 36,841, forward strand.
TGGCACCGGGTCGACCTCGATTCCCCAAGCCCTTGCTTGGTGGTTCCTGGGTGTGGCGGAGACACCTGGGTAATCCGGCCTGTGCTTGACCTGCATCAGCGTCGCCAACGTCGCCCCGCAGCACACTCCTCATCCAACCACTGGATGCATGGATAAGCACATGGAGTTCCGAATTGCCACGGGCACGCACGACGTCGATCTTGCCGCAGTTGAGAATGCCCTGCTGGCGGCAGATCCCGCAGCGCTGGTCGACATCAATCAGGCGACCAGCATGCTGCGAATCTCGACATCCCTGAGCGCCGGCGAACTGGCCAAAGCGGTCGGCCAGGCGGGCCTGCCAACCTCGCCAGAAAGCATCTTCCAGCTGCAATCGGAATGCTGCGGCGGCTGCGGCGGGTAGGGCGGCAGGAAGCAAATCTGCAGACGTTTCCCCGTCAGCATCCTCACACAACCCCTGGTTGCTCCGCGACAGCGGAACGCCAACGGCGTGCTGAAAGCTCCTGCACTGTGCGAGTGGTCAAACGGCTGCCACGCCCACGCCAGCGAGGCGGGCGGCCTCGGCGAGTGCGGCGTCTTGGGTCGCTATCGGCAGTTGTCGTCGCAGGGCAAGATCCAGATAGGCAGCGTCGTAACTGGACAGGTCATATCGCAGCGCCAGCGCAAGCACATTGGCTGCGTCCGGAGGATCCGGGTCAATGTCAATTGGAAGCATCTGTAACTGCGCGATTGCTTCCTGCGCCTGCTGAGCGTTCATCCGGCCGCGCTTGCAGGCAGTGCGCAGGACGTTCGTGTACTCCAATCGCAGCAGCGCAGGCGCCACGGCGCGCTCTTGCTGCAACCGTTTGGCGATGGCGTCGCTGTAGGGCGAGCTCTGATTGGCCAGGAACCAGCCGCAGACAACAGAATTGTCCAGTACCAAGGCCATCAGGAAAGGCCATCGCGCGCGATGGCCTTGAGATCGCCTTCCAGACTCACTTGGCTGCGCAGCAAGCCGAGCTGGCGAAAGGCTTCTGATACGCGGGCGCGCTGTGCAGTGGCATCTACCGCGCCAGCCGCAACCAGGCGCACTACCGGTTTGCCGCGCCGGGTGACGGCAATCTCTTCGCCCGCCTCGACCCGGGCGATGAGCTCGGAGAGGCGGTTCTTGGCTTCGGCGACTGGGATGTTTATCACGTCTAGACTCCGGTACGTAATAGCTAGCTATCATTGTGGTACTTGTTGCTCGTAAGTCAAGGGCCAGCGTTGGGGCGTCACCTTGCATCAGTGCAAAGCCAGCTCTACTGGGGCAGGGATGTTGATGAATCGGTGCTGCTGCCTAGCGTGGCGGTCGCGGTAATCAGCGTCACTGGGCTAATCGCACCGGTTAGCTCCGCGACAGCGGAACACCATCGGCGTGCTGAAAGTCCTACATGGATCGCGCAGGTGTTGAAGCCCCCGCAGCCAGGTAGGAGCCGACGTGTCGGCGACCGCAGCCCATGGCCCGCCACAACTCCTTCCACCACCGCGTCAACCCCGCTCTTGGAGGGCGCTGCTCCTGCGGCGCCGCTCTCCATCAATCCAAGCGCAGCCGCGCAGGAGCACGGCCCTCCAATGGCCAGAGCATCCACGCGCCAGCTCCTGCATCGCCTGCCACGCCTTTGCCAGCTTCGGCGCCGACAGCCAGCCCCAATACCGCCGCCACACTCATCCGTTCGTCCTGAGCGTAGGCCCGCAGGGCCGAAGTCGAAGGACCCAGTCGTTCGACAAGCAGAACTCCCCCCACATCCCCGCACGTCTCCGCTCCATGGAGCCTGGATAAGCGCAGCGCATCCGGGACAAGCACGCGCAAGCACGAGTGCCCACATCGCAACGCAACTCAGTCCGAAAACCCCTGATCGAATCCCCCGCGCAAAACCGAGTAAGGAAACAAGCCCCATCCGAACGGGCCGGAGCCACACGAATGCGCACAACCGTTCTCGCCGCAGCCATCACCCTTGGCCTGGCCGTCGCCGCCCCCACCCAAGCCGCCGAATCCTCCCCCGTAGTCAAAACCGCCCGAGCCGGCCCCGTCGACAACAGCAGCCAGAACTCCGACGAATTCATCTGGAATCTATTCACCCAGTTCACCGCGCTGGCCGATCCGGGCACTGCGCGACCCGTGGTGTTCGAAACCTGGGCCTCGGATGCCGACACCTTCAGCAAAACCCCAGCCTGGCCCGCGCCCGATGCCGGGCGGCGCTTTCAGTCCAGCCCCTTGCGCGCGGCAACCACGGCGCATGGCGGACCGGTGGACATTCCCTGCAGCACGCCCGGCAATGCCGCGGTGGGCGGCTTTCCCACCAGCGGCACGCCCACGCCCTGCATCGCCGAGGAAGTGCGGCGCAACCGGCCGCAGTTCGACTACATCGTCGGCAACGGACTGAACACGCAAACCGGCCTCGCCGCCGCGCACGCCAAGGGCATGGACGTGCAGATGCCCACCGAAGCGATTGCGGTAAAGGGCGACTGGGTGCCGGTGCAGACCCTGCTGCAGTGGATCCCGTCAATCGGCAGCCTGGATAAGCTGCGCACCCTTTACTACACCGATGTATCGGACGGCGTGGAATACGCCGTGGTCTCGATGCACGTCAGCAGCCGGCAGAACCCCAACTGGGTTTGGGGCAGCTTCGAGCACCGCCTCACCCCCGGCCGCTGCGACGACCTCGGTTGCTTCGACAGCTTCGGCGCCACGGTGCCCGAAGTGATGCCCAACCGCAGCGCCATCAACACCGACTACGGCCCCTGCGACAAGACCGAAGCCCTGCAGACCCTGATGCAACAGGCCGGGCTATCACCCGTGTGGCAGAACTACTGTCTCAAATCCACCCAGGTGGACTACGTCGCCCCCGACGGTACTCCCAGCGTGCTCGGCAACGCCGTGATCGAACGCATCGTCGGCAACGGCACCGTCGCCGCCAGCTCCTGCATCGCCTGCCACGCCTACGCCAGCTTCGGCGCCAACGGCCAGCCCAGCAAGGCCGCCGTCGCCATGCTGCCCTACAACCCCACCGGCGCCCCGATCCCGGCCGTGCTGGAGGGATCGCTGCAGTTTGATTTCATGTGGGGGGTGTTGTTGGCGCCGGAGTGAGGGCAGCGTCAGCGCATCAACATGGCGTGCTGCGGGCGCACACCGTCAGTTCGAATACTGCAGTGGAGGATTCATGCCAAGACCGGCATCCGACAAGGGCGACCTGGCCTTCTATGTCTTTGTCGAGGACATTGAGGCGCTCGACTGGGAGAACTCGTCCTCCTTTGAGCAGTCACTACCAGCGGGCATGAAAGCAGCCCTAACCGCGCGAAGGGCCGGAGACCATTCCGAACCGACCCATCTGGTCTGGCTGGATGCTATCGAGCAGAACCACTTCGATTCACTGAACTGGGCAGACGAAGCCTGCGAAGTGAATAACCCCACGCAGGGCGCACAGCGACGCGCAGACTTGCTGACCCTGGATCCCGAGCGGATGCGCACGCTCATCCTGCTGGTCGACCCGCGAGCAGAGGATGCCGAGCTGTACTGCGACCTTCGCCGCGCCGCTTGGCATCGCATCGTGATCGGCGACGGAGAGGGAACGCCGGTAGTCATCGCAAGCGATTTCGAGCAGGCGCTCGAAGGCGACAGCGAAGTACGAAACATGCTGGAGGCCGATGTCTGTATCGGTGAGCCCCTGCAGCGGCTCCTGAATGTGTTCAACGTCGATTTTGTTCCCGACCTTCGCCTTGATGAATACGGATCTCCGGTCCAGAACAGAAGCCCCGTGCCCGAAGAACCCCCAGGACTCATGGATCTGCTTGTGCGCGACGACGAGGGCGAAAGTGCGCACGACGGCAATGACCACTACAGGGAGCCTCCCATGCAAATGGTGGGCGACTAGCGATGGTTACGATTGATGTCTCACGCTACATCGGCACAGTCGCGGCCGCATCGTCGCGCTTCTTCACTCACACGGGCAGCAGCATCGCTGCCGCAAGGGTGTACGACGTGGGTCAGGGCGACTGCATTGGTGTCGAATCAGCACTGGGTGAGCTGCTCTGTTATGTCGACTATGGCGGTCTGGGCGACCATCCTGATCGCACGGCACCACAGAACACGCCTTTGCGTCTGCCTGTCGTCAACAATGGGAGCGACGTTCCCATCGTCCTTACCCACTGGGACAAAGACCATTGGTGGTCAGCTTGGCGCAAGAATCCAGGTGCCACCAAAGTTGGATGGCTGGTTCCCAGGCAGTGGATCGGACCTTCCGCAGCACGCTTCGCAGCACGCCTTGCACGAGCCGAATGCTGGCCAGAGCAGCTTGCCTCCCGCGCAGTCCGTTTCCAGTTTGGCACGCAGACAGCACTGGAAATTCGCAAGTGCGCTTTGTTCGACCGCAAGGACCCGAACCAGGATCGCAACAAGTCAGGGCTGGTGGCCAAACTACTGGTGTTCGATGACTCTCGCAGAGTTCTTGGTGCTGTGTTGCTGCCGGGCGACTGCCCTTACGACTGGATTCCCGGACCAGGAACTAGTCTCACAGCCGCGCTGGCGTTCCACCACGGGTCGAGGGTCGGCTTCACCAAGTTCACTGCGGCCTCCATCCAGTCGGAAACCTGGGTGGGTTTTTCGTATGGCAACAACCGGTACGGGCATCCTTGCACCGCCAACTACGAAGTATCCGAGTTGCCTTTCCTCCAAACGCCTGAATGTAGGGAATCGGCAAGTGAATTCTTCCGGTTGCAGCCTTGATTCCGTCCAAGTGGATTCCGTCGCCCAGACGGGACACGCAGCGTGCTCGGTAACGGGGTGATCGAGCGCATCGTCTGCCACGCCTGCGTCAGCTTCAACGCCAACGGCCAACCCAACAAGTCTGCCGTCGCCATGCTGCCCTACAACCCCACCGGCGCGCCGATCACTTCAATCAAACGAGGAAGATCCACATGAAAAGCAACTTCATTGTTAGAAGTCATCCGAGTGGACGACTGACGCTAACCAAGGGCGTAGACGGTCATGGCCTTCCTTCGGATTGTGGAGGTCCGCTCTTTGCAAATCTTGATGCGGTCGAGTTTTACCGACATGTTGCGTTGAGTCTCGCCAAGGCGCACCAGGATGGCGAAGCCTTCACATACCGCGACGCCCTACAAGATGACAACAGCACCTCTCGCGACGAAGAAATCGACGTACTACTTCACGACGTTGTCCCGGAGGTTGCGTTCTCGACGTTCGACTCTCACCACGTAATTCACCGCATCATGCACTGCCGTCAGCGCAGGTACGTTGCTCTGCTCGGATCATCGGCGAGCGAAACTCCTTTCCAAGACGTGCATGGCCGAATCGGCAAGCGATTGAAGGCCATGGCTGCTGAGCTAGGCCTGTCGGAGGGCGTCGCATCAGCCAGCCCCGACTTGTTCGGCAATGTGCAAAGCTGCGTTTCATACACTCGGCTCGTGTAGCAGGACGATGGGCACGCAACCGGAATTGGACCTCTTCTGCACATTGAGCCGAAAGCCCAGACTGCAGTCGGCGCCTAAGTAGGGCAGCCCTAGCGCCCGCCGGCTCTGAGGACACACGCCTGGAACAGCCGCTGCTTGGGGAGTTCAAGCAGAGAATGTACTCTGGCCTCCGCTCTCGAAATTCCATGCGGCCATCCCGAACGCGAAAACGGATGAGCGCTTCTCCATCAGCGGAAAGGGGACCCACGCAATGATCGAAGCTTCGTCCCCAGTGGCGCGGGATCTTTGTCTGATCGGCACCTGGCGCAACGTGGACGAAGGGGGAATCGCTCACGTCAGGTCGGCGATCGAGCGCACGGGTGCATGGGCGAGTTGGTGGAGCTTTCCCATCCGTGACGAGTTCGCCGAACGCTTGCAGGCACCGTTTTGGCTTTACCTCAATGCCGGCAGCGCCACAATCGTCTGTCGAATGCGGGTCGAGGAAGTACGGACAACCGCTGATGTCGAGGGGATGGAGTCGCCATGGCCTCAGCATACGGACGAAGAGCAGCTGGAAAAGCGGCGCGCTGGGGAAAAGAAGTCCAGGGTCTTTCGTACATGGTTTCGCGTGACCGCCATCGAGCGGCTCGACCGTCCGCTGAAGCTTTCCGACTTCGAGCCAGCGGAGGGGACGACGGAGTCCGCGCTGTTGAACCAGAGTGCGTTCGGGTACGCCTATCTCAGAACTGGCCCGCAAGATCGTCAGCCGAAGCTGAAAGCTGCTACCAACCTGATCCTCTACGGCCCACCAGGCACCGGCAAAACCTTCAGCGTGATCGAGCGCGCCCTGCGATTGATCGAACCGAGCGCCCACTACGCGAGCCGAGACGCGATGCAGCGGCGATTCCGCGAGTTGCAGAACGAAGGGCGGATCCTGTCGGTGGCCTTCCACCCGAACTACACCTATGAGGAATTTGTCGAGGGGCTGCGCCCGGTGCGCTCCGCCGAGCAGGACACTGGCGTCGGTTTCGATGTCGTGCCCGGGCCGTTGCGACTGATCGCCGCCAAGGCGTCGATGGAATCGGAACACATTGACCGGCACATCGAGTTGCTCAAGCAGAAGTGCTCCGATGTGGACGGTGCACCGGTTGCGATGCGGACGACAACCGGCAAGGCCTTCAGCCTGAGTTACCGAGGCGGACGAACTTTCCGGGTGCGCCCCGTCAACCTGGATCCGGCAGCGCCGGACTATCCGGTCAGCATCGATGCGATCCGTCGGGTCCACGGCGGCGCAGACTACCGCAGCGAGTACAACCCCTCGTACATACGCGGCGTACTCGACTACCTCTACGCCAATGGACTTTCACGCACGGCCAGCGGCGCCGCCTTCCAGCCCTGCGTGCTGATCATCGACGAGATCAACCGCGGCAACCTCGCCAAGATCTTCGGTGAGTTGATCACGCTATTGGAACCAGACAAGCGCCTGGGCGCGCCTGAAGCCCTGCGGCTGCGCCTTCCTTACTCCGGCGATCTGTTCGGACTGCCCACATCCGTATCCGTGCTCGCCACGATGAACACGGCCGATCGCTCGATCGCCTTGCTCGACATAGCCTTGCGGCGACGCTTCCGCTTCGAAGAGATTGCTCCACAAGCCGGTCTGCTCGGCGTCGTGGACTCCGTCGACCTTCGGCGCCTGCTCGAAGTCATCAATGATCGGCTAGAGTTCCAGCTCGATCGCGACCACCGGATAGGGCATGCCTACTTCATGCAGGTTCGCAACCTGGATGCCCTGGTCGAGTGCTTCCGTTTCCAGATCATCCCGCTGCTGCAGGAGTACTTCTTCGACGACTGGAGCAGGGTACACATGGTCCTGTCGACGCAGGAAGGTAGTTCACCCTTCATCCGCGACAGGCTGGCGTACGGCGAGCGGCTGTTTCCAGGCTTCAAGGCCGACCTGACGCAACCGGAGCGAACCGTGTACGAAGTGACTCCGGCCGAAGCGTGGGACGCGGCGGCCTTCCGCGGCATCTACGAGCAGGTCGTCCCGGGTCCCTGATGGCAGGACTGCCTGTCCTCAGTGCTTTCGAGCACGAACGGATCCGCGTGTCGGACCAGCCCACCGTTGGCGCGCTCAGTTCCGCCGAGGTCGCGCGGCTGGAACGCATCGCCGAGCGGCGCCCAGGATTCTTCACGCGCCAGCACCACAGCGTGAAGCTCGCGCAGCATGTCGGCCTGGTTGACGTCGGCGGTCGCGTCCTTGAAGTATTGCCCAAGACGGGAAAGGAACAGAGCGCGGACGACTGTCGCGGCACGCTGCTGAACCTCTTGCACCACGCAGCCGTGCTACCGACCGCGCTCGACCAAGGCGTTGGCCAATCGCATGAAAGGCGCCATCTGCTCGACGTTTTCATCAGCGCATTTCTCGACGCGGTGGCGACCATCGCGCGTGCCGGGCTGCTGCGCGACTACGTTTCGCACGAGGACGATCTCCCCATGGTCCGCGGCCGGATCAGCCTGGGGCGCCAGGCAACGGCCCTCGGAATGAGGCCAGACCGCATAGCCTGCCGTTTCGACGAACTGACCGTCGACAATCAATGGAATCGGGTCCTGAAGGGCGCGATGGAAGCCGTCAGGCCGCACATCCGCTCGCAGGAGCTGATGCGCCGCTGGACCGAGCTTGCCGGCATCTTCGACGAGGTGGCCAGAGTCGAGGTTTGCAGCGCCGACTGCGATTCACTACCCGCCAGCCGCAGGACGGCCCGCTACGGCGTGGCCATGCAATGGGCGAGTTGGATCTTGTCGCTCTGCAGTCCCAGCCTCCACGCTGGCGAGCGCGAAGCGCCGAGCCTGCTGTTCGACATGAATGCCCTATTTGAAACAGCGGTCGCAAAACACTGGGCCCGACGCTCCCGAGGAAGCGCGGGGCTGCGCGTACATCTGCAACACAGCGGACACAAGCTCGCAGTGCTACGCGGTTCCGCTGTTCGCAGCGTCGGACTGCGTCCGGACCTCGTGGTCATGCAGGCCAATGACGCCCGGCTGATTGGCGACGTCAAGTGGAAGCGCCTGGAGGTTGACCGGTCTGGATTCCTGGAGCCGAAACGGGAGGACGTGTTCCAGATCTTCGCCTACGCGGCGGCGTACCAATGTTGTTCACTGGCGCTGATCTACCCGTGGCATCGAGGATTGGAGGAGTCACGGGAAACGGTGATGGAACTGCCTTCGCTTCCCACGGGAAGACCGTTGCTTCACATCATTTGCGTGGATCCGGTCAGTCGGCGGCTCGACACGCTTCGTGGAACGGGCGTGGTTGGTGAGGTTTTGGGGTTCGCTGCGTAGTGCTACTCAAGGACAGCTCGTACAACGCTTGCAATCAAACACGCCAAGGAGAGTTGGCGACTGACCCCATCGATTTCTGTTGTCTTCGCAGTGAGATCTCCATTACAACGGCACTGGCGGCGCGCGTTCGGAACATACAAAAATTCGCGGAAAACGTAACTTCGGGCCTTGCTTAGGCGGAAGGGCCACATCGAAAGGACCCTGTGGGCTTGATCGGCAGCCAGACAAGGGTATCGATGCGCAGCTGACGTTGATATAGTGTTTGAAGACCGTTCCTATTGGACTGCTTGATGTCGCACACGCTTGCTCCTGCCCGTCCACGTGTGCCGAGCATCGGAGACCCACGCCCCCAAGGCAATCGGGCCGAGCAGAAGCAGTTGGGGGCGTTTTACACGCCTACGGCTCTGAGCGACATGCTGGTGAACTGGGCCTTACGGCACGCAGACGATACAGTTCTGGAGCCAGGCTTCGGCGGTTGTGGCTTCATCGACTCGGCACTGCGGCGGCTGCGGCATTTAGGTTGCCCAGCACCCGCCGAGCAAGTGTTCGGTTGTGACATCGATCAGCACGCATTTGATGTCTTGCGGACTACGCTGCCCGCCACTGTGGTTGAACGTCACTTCCCGGAAAGCGATTTTCTCGACTGTTCGCCTCTTCAGACTTGGCCCGAGCGATTCTCAGCCGCGGTCGGAAACCCGCCCTATGTTTCATTCCAATCTTTGGGCGGGGATTGTCGCACACGCTATCAGGAGGTAATGCGGAAGTCCGGGTTCAATGCCCTGCCAGCCCGCGCGAGTTTGTGGGCGTATTTCGTGCTCCATGCTGCCTCATTTCTCCAGCCGGGCGGACGGGCGGCCTGGGTCTTGCCGGGAAGCCTGCTTCAAGCCAACTACGCGCAGGTGGTGCGTGCTCATCTTCAGCGTCGCTTCCAGCGTATTCTGGTTGCTCGGGTGCATGAGCGCCTCTTCCTAAACGTCGGCGCAGATGAAGAGACTGTTGTGCTACTCGCGGAGGGCTATCGCCAAGACGCCACTGAGCAGGGTCAACCTTGCGTTATCGACGTCAACACGTTGCCTGGGCTTCAGGAAGCCATCGCCGCATGGGAAAGCGCGCCTAGTCTAGTTCCAGAAGTTGATACGCACATCGTTACGGAGAGCCGGCCATGGCAGCGTAGACTTCCACGAGGACGCATCGAAGTCCCATCTAGAACAGTTGGCGAAACAGTTAGAATTAGAATAGGGCTGGTCACCGGGGACAATCGCTTTTTCGTGTTGTCAACAGAAGAAGCGAAAGCACGAGGGTTACCTCTTAAGTCTCTGCGCGCTATTCTGAGCAAGTTTTCGATGATTTCTGGAGCTACGCTAACTTCAGACGATATGGATCGAGCAGCCGAAACCGGCGAACGAGCTTGGTTAGTATCAACACCCAAACTGCCCTGTCGCTCGACGCGGGTAACTAGATATTTGCAGTCCTATTGCTCTGAGAAACTATCCAGAGTTAGCACGTTCCGCAAGCGTTCCGTCTGGCACGCAATCGAGGATGGGCGGCCCCCAGATGCATTCTGGCCAGTGATGCGCGACGAGGGGCCGGCGCTGGTCTTGAACAACGCCGGCGTCAACTGTACCAACACAATTCACCGTGCATATCGACGCCCGGAAGCGTCGCAAGAAGATCTTTTACTGACCGTCCTAGGTGTGGCGTCGACCTATGGGCAGCTATCTGCCGAGATGAAGGGGCGCCACTACGGTTCGGGAGTTCTAAAACACGAGCCCCGAGAAGCCGAGTCGATTCGGGTTCCATGGGTGTTGAACGCAGAAATGCCCGCACTGCTTATAGCTGTTGCTGAGCTTGACGCCCGTCTCCGAGATGGCCAACGGACGGACGCCCGCAGGACAGCCGATGAGTTCTTTCGACAGCATGACCCGAACTACTCCATAAACTACATTCGCCGGCTGGATTCCATGCTTTGCGAATTTCGTCACCAACGTGTGCCGATGACGCGTCGCTCTAACCTCGCCAAGAATCAGCCCAAACAGACCCCAGGAAGGTACCCTGGGACACCACTAGGCTCTGCTGAAGCTTCGCGTGATAATGCGTGAAGTACAGAGTTTGTGCCACGCGGATTTGGCGGCACCATTCGATGTCGTCTCGCAGGTCGAGCCATTTTTCCTCAAAAAAGTTGGCGGTTACGACCTCGAGCAGCAACACCAAGTCCATTGGAGGATGGCTCCATCGGGGGATCGACAGTCGGGCGTCGCGTGTCCGATCTTGATGTACGTGGCCCCCGTACTGTAGGTGGAAGCGCGGCCCCGGTTGGACCGAGGTATCGTCGCAGTTGGCTTGATCGAAGTGCCACCGCACGGTGCGATCTACAGCGTAGGCGTAGCGCAGTTCGAGCGACACATCTAGACGCCGAACGGGTGGGGCCCCTTCCGCCCCGGGGTTTACGTCGATTCCAGCCACCGACACTACGGGCGAGTACACGTCCCCATGATTATCCGTCAACCTCTGAAAGACGAATCCATTCGTCCGGTCAACTGTGTAGCGCCATTCGCGCGCACGGCCTAGCGAACGCAGTTGAGCAAGCAAGCGTTCACGGGCGCCGTAGCTCTCGGCATCCAGTATGTTGGCCTGCAATAGTTTGTCGACAACCACGCCAATGGCGGTGGCCATCTCGCGTGCTTCAGGAATCATCCAGTGTTCCGCGCCAGCCGGCCTTCGCGTACGTCGCGCATCACGCGCTCGTCCAGTGCGTCGATTTCCCAAGTCCGTCCGCGTCGAAGGTGCCGATCATTCTGCAGGCAGTCGAAGCACACACGGCGTCGCTCAGCCAAGACGCCATTACCCACATCGAGTACTGCAACCGAATGTGCCACGTGAGTTGGATGCGCACACACGGCGCAGGCATGAGTGAATCGTTCCTGCGCACTTCCCGACCAGGTTGAATGGGCCGCTTCAAACGGATGGTTCAATGCTTCACTCAGCTTGATCGCCCGCTGCTCGGCCGTGAACCTTGAAGCTGTTCCCCCGAGCCACGTCTCGAGCAGATCGTCAACTGCTGTGCGCCACCATCTGGGCCGAAACGAAGCGAATACACCAGTGTATTCGGCTCCACCGGTCCGCAGCGCGTCGCACAGTCTTGCGCGCGCGGGAGAGTCTGACCTAATGCCGGCACGAGCGAGCACGTTGGGTTCATCGAGCAACAGGGCATTGCGCCCGATCAACTTTTTGAGGAGGAACTGCGCCATCACGTGTGGGACCTGCGCTGCGCGTAGCTGCGATTGCACGTCCTGATGGTCGACGAAACTGTGCTGAGAAGCGGTAAGACCTAAGAGGTCTAGCTGGCGGGCTTCATACTGACGGTCGACAGCGATCAAGTCTATGTAGCCTTGGGCGAGACCAACCAACCTACGTCGAATTTCTTCAATGTTCTTCTGACCATCCTTTGTAATGATGTCGTCGAAGAGGTCATGCGCCGTCTGGTCAGGACGATAGAAGTCACGTAGCTTGTCTTCCGCAGAATGCAAGACAATTGGGCAATCGTGCATCGGGTGCTCGGTGGCCAGATCTCGCAACTGTTGCGTAAGAGCCGATGCCTTGTATCGCCGAGTCTGCCCCTGCTCGTCGGCTACCTGATCCAAGCGGTAATCCATGACCAGAATCGCGGGCTGTTGGTTGAACAGTTGTTGAGCAAACTCTTCAAGGTCGGCCGGCAATCTGAAGCTGAGCTGCAGCGCAGACGAGGAGAACAGCGCTGCGCTCGCCGCGGCGCTGTCGTCGTCGTCGATCAAAAATCCTAGCAACGGCGCAGCGGCATTCATAGAGTGTGCCTCTCAGAATCGAAGGCGAGTAAGCGAAACTCGATCGCCGTCTTCATTCCGTCGGGTGGGGGCTCAATGACCCGGACACTGCCGCCGTAATTCGCCGCTATGTCAGCGACGATCTTGAGACCTAAGCCCGCGCCCCCGGGCGTGTCTTCGTCCTCCTCTCCGCCAGTCGTGGTAAAGAAGGCATCGAAGATACGATTTCGGATCGACGCGTCAATTCCTGTCCCGTTGTCGCAAACTGTTAACACGATGAAGTTACGCTCCTGTCCGGCGAGGATACGGATCTCGCCTTGCACGGGTTGCCCCCGCTTGATGGCCTTCAATGCGTTTGTTGTCAGATTGAAAAGCACCGAATCCAACTCGCTTCTATGGATTGGGCATGTCCGCAAGGGAGGTGGGCCGACCTGGAGCTCAAGCCGCACGCCCACGCCCTCCAAGTATGGTCCAAGCCTCTCGTGGAATTCCTCGAGCACGCCTGTAGTAGAGACTGGTGCAAGCTTGCGACTCCCAGCGTAGGAGGTCAGGCCACCCAAGTAGTCCCCAAGCACAATCACACGGCGCACACCGGAATCAATCTGTTGAAGTAATGGTTCGAGGTCCGGCGATTGTTCAAGCCACTGCAACGTTCGAATTTGCTCCAGAAACAATCGGGTGGAGTCGTCAGCAAACGACGACGCCGCTCGCACTTCGTGCGCGAAGACGGAGATGGACAGCCCAAGTGAGGCCAATACTCGCAACATAGCCTCATATTTTATTGATTCTTCTCGCTCGCGTCTGGATGCATCCTCAAACGCGGACACAGCGCCTATAATTTCGCGTCGTGCAGCTTCCGCGTCGCGTTCGGACGCGGCGTCACTTAGGCGACTCAGCAGACTGCCGACGCGCTCTGCCACGCTGTCGGTAGGTCGCTTCCGCGGTTCGCTGGCACGAGTCTTACGATCTCGAGCCCAACCAACGCGCAGCACGCCCCAGCGTAAGCAGGCGCGGGCGAAAGTGACGAGACTCTGATAAGCATCGTTCTCAATTAAGCCCTCGCGACTGGCAGTTTCTTCCAGGCGACCATGAGCCTCCGAGGTGATGTATACCCGACCGAGAAAGTTCGAGTTGTTGGCGGGAACGAGAATGTTGCGTCGCGCCGAGTCTCGGGCAAGACGCAACCAGTCATCATTGGGGTCGCCGTAGGGTGGCACTCGAAATCCGTTGCGATAGAGCCGGATACCGCCGATGGCATGAGCGATATCCAGCCCGGCTTGGACCTTCATGCCGGACATTAAGTCCGACGAAAAAATGAAATAGTCTGCCTCCATGCGTGCGCCTGCCAACTCAGGGAATTGCGCTTCCTCATGTGTGTGCTCTTCATGAAGGTTGAGTTTGACCGAATGCAAAGTGAATCTTGCGCGCCCATCAGCGTCAACTTCCCCAGAAATCTGTGCCGCGGCAGATTTGACGAACTCGCTTTCTAAATCGAAGAATGTGTTCGGGTAGTCAGCGCGTTCAAGTTCCAACAGAGCTTCGAAGCCCGGGTCGGCCGGCGGGCCTTCGGGCTGCGTTACATCGCCCAGTGGCCTGTCACGCAGTGGGGACTGCAGGAGTTGGACGCTTCGCCAAGCCTCGGCCAATGCCTTCTGATCCCAGGTGTCACGCAGGTCGAGGATCTCTAAGGTCGTGCCTTCTTCTTGCGGATTCTTTTCGATCGATTCAATGCGGTTACGCACCTGAGTGATATCAGCGCCCCTTTGGAAATCAGCGTCCCAATCGAAGCGAACTCTCCATCCGACGCGAGAGCCTTGCTGCCCCGTGGTGAGAACAAGAATCCTGCCCAAACGGTGCGCGGCGAAGCGTCCGATGCCCTTTTTGCCAGCCCGCATTCGATTAAAGCGAGTGGATCGCGGACGTCTCGTCTTCTCTGGTGTGGATAGGCGCATCCAGGCTCGACGGAGATCCTCCTCACTCATGCCTACCCCGTCATCCTGCACAATGATCGAGCTGGCTGCAGGTGATTCAGCTTGCAGCACTTTGACTGTCACCACCGTGGCGTCAGCGTCGTACGCGTTCTTGACCAACTCGCCAAGTGCGGTACCTTGCTTGCCGACTAGTTCGAACCCGAGACGCTCAACATGAGATGCATCTACCGAGAAGCGAACGAAATCTGGGGCAGTGTCGGCAAGTTGGCCAGCCAAGGAGAGAACATGCATGTGATCGACGTTCTCATGACGCAAGGCCTCGGCTAGCGCCTTCTTCAAGTCTGTGGGCGGCGTTGGGCGTTCGCTATCGGACAGAAATGACATCGACAACCTCGTGGCTAAAGATCCCAAACAGGGCAGGGGCAGTCTTGAGGGATAACAGGGCTCAGGGTACCCTTTTCCGAGGCTTCATTGGGCTGAATGACCTGTGGTGCGGCGCTTCCGCGCTTGCTGATAGGCGGCCTCAAGCCGCCAAATTAACCCCCTCAATCACCGCCACCAACTCACTGGCTTCAGCATCCGCGAACACCCCATCCAGGCCTTCATGGTGCATGGCAGTGAACGGCGGTTCGTAGAGCTGCCCGGGGTCGATGGCGCCGTTGGTGGTGAGGCGGTCGATGATCATTTCCACGAAGCGGATCTGCTGGCTGCTGTAACGGGTGCTGTCGAGGAAGCGGGCGAAGGCTTGTTTGGCGGCGTTGCGGTCCAGGCCTACCAGTGAGCGGATGAAGCGGGGCAGGGAGGTTTCGGGGCCATAACACTCCGTGAAGCGCTCGCGGCTTTCGGCGGCGTCGTCCTGGAACAGGAAGCGCTCCAGTTCGTCCAGGTCGCTTGGGGTCAGTGGGCGGTTCAAGCGCAGTTTGGCGATGGCGACATGGTCGGCGTGTTTGCGGATGAAGGACTCGACCTTGCGCTTGTACTGGACCAGGTTGATGCCGGTGCTGAAGTCGTTGAGGGCGATTTCGCTGGACTCGCCGATCTGATCCTTGAGCACGGTGTAGACGACGGCGCGGGCGCCGGGGTCGGCGAACTGGATCAGGCCGCGCAGTTTGCGACGCAGGTCTTCGAGCATCGCCAGGGTCACGCCCTTCCACCAGTCTTCGGTCTGCAGCGCCTGGATCAGTTCCAGTTGAGCCTTCACGGGCGGAATGGATTCCTTCGCCTCCAGGTCCTGCGCCAGTTCGATCACGCGGTCGCGCAGCGTGAGGAATCGCTTGTCGGTTTCGATCAGGGCCACCTGCAGGTTGACGCAGGTGAGGTCGAACAGTTTGGCGGTGATGTGCTCGGGTTCGCGCTCGCTGGGCAGGCCGGCGACGTGGTGGCGCAGGTCGGTGAGTGCGCTGTTGTCGAGCGCATCCCATGCGCTGCGCACGGCGAAGCGGGTGACGTGCTGGCCCTGTGGGCGCACGATGAAATTGTTGATGTTCATCGCGGCCACCTCAGTGTGCAGCAGGTCGATCAGGTCGCTGCGCAGTGGCGATGAGCCCTGGTACTCGGCGCGCGCCTCTCGCTGATTGGTGGCTTGCTGCGGCACGAAGGGCAGGGCTTCCAGCAGGTCCAGTCGGCGCTTGAACAGGCGCTGGGTTAGCGGCTCGGCCACCGCGCTGGCGGCACCGGCGGGATTTTCGTTGAAGAATTCGAAGTTGCTGCAGAAGTCGAAGATGGCGAACTCGGTTTTGTCTTCGCCGGGGCCGAGCAGGCTGGGGCAGAGGCGGGTGCCGCGACCGATCATCTGCAGAAACTTCACCTTCGAGCGCACCGCCTTGAAGAACACCAGGTTCAGCACTTCGGGTACGTCGATGCCGGTGTCGAGCATGTCCACCGAGATGGCGATGTGCGGCTCGTCGTCGCGCTTGCTGAAGTCGTCGATCAGGCTCTGGGCGTAGTTCACCGCATGGGTGATCACGCGCGCAAAGCGGCCGGCGTAGTGCGGGTAGTGGTGGTTGAAGCGCAGGGCGATGAACTGGGCGTGGCGCTGGTTGACCGCGAACAGGATGGTCTTGCCCAGGCGGTCGCCGCCTTCCACCGTCAGGCCGTGCTGCATCAGGTGCTTCAGCATCAGGTCGACGGTGTCTTCGTTGAACAACTGCTTGTTCACTTCGCTGGCGCTGACTTCGTCTGGCGTGTCGCGGTCGCCCCAGTCGAGCGATTCCCAGTGTTCCTTTTCCTCCGGGCTGAGCTGGTCGTAGCGGATGCCTTCGCGCACGAACGTGATCGGCACCGAATGCGCCTTGGGCGGCACCAGGTAGCCGTCGGCCACGGCCTCGTCCAGGCCATAGGCATCGGTCGGCACGCCTTTTTCCAGACCGAACAGGTGGTAGGTATCGCGGTCCACTTCGTCGCGTGGGGTGGCGGTAAGGCCCACCAGCAGGCTGTCGAAGTAGCGGAAGATGGCGCCGTACTTCTGGTAGACGCTGCGATGCGCCTCGTCGACGATGATTAGGTCGAAGTGGCCCACGCCGTAGCGCCGCGCGTCGCCGTCGAAGGTTTCGATCAGCCCCATCATGGTGGGGTAGGTGGACAGGAGCACGCGGCCCTGGCCGGTGCGCTCGGTACACAGGTTCACCGGACTGCTGTCGGGCAGGTGCGCCTTGAAGGCGTTGGTGGCTTGCTTCACCAGCGCCACCCGGTCGGCCAGGAACAGCACGCGCTTCACCCAGTTGGCCCGCATCAGCAGGTCGACCAGTGCGATTGCCATGCGCGTCTTGCCGGTGCCGGTGGCCATGGTGAGCAGGCCGCGACGACGCCCGCTGGCAAAGGCTTCGGCCATGGCGCGGATGGCGCGCAATTGGTAGGCGCGATCGGCGATCTCCGGTTTCACCGAAACGCTGCGCAGGTCGCCCTGCAGGCTGCGGCGCTGCATGGCCAGGGCGAGTTCGTCGCGGGTGTAGAAGCCCTGCACTTCGCGCGGCGGGGCGCGCTGGTCGTCCCATAGCCAGGTGTGGTGGCCATTGGTGGTGAAGATGATCGGCCGCTGCCGGGTTTGCTTGTGCAGGCAATCGGCATAGAGCTTGGCCTGCTGCTGGCCGACGTCCGGGTCTTTCATGCTGCGCTTGGCTTCGACCACGGCCAGCGGTTTGCCGTCGGCGCCCCACAACACG
Source organism: Lysobacterales bacterium (assembly GCA_038257155.1). GTDB lineage: Bacteria > Pseudomonadota > Gammaproteobacteria > Xanthomonadales > Xanthomonadaceae > JANJTY01. Next base: position 54,496 of record JBBSJP010000023.1, read on the forward strand.
TAGTCGACGAAACCTTGGCCGGGTTGGTTGGGCATGCCGATCACCGGCACTTCCACCGAGCAGGTCTTGCCGACTTCCCAGCCGGCTTCGCGCAGCAGCACGTCGATGAACAGGCGACGGGTTTCGGCTTCGCTGTAGTCGTGCGAATCGACCACGAGCAGATTGGCGGACTTGGCACGCGCCAGTGCCGCGCGTGCGGCGGCCAGTTCGGCATCGAGCGCGGCGAGGGTTAATTCGCGCTCGGCCAGAGTGGCGGCCTGTTCGGCAATCGCTGCCTCACGTCGTTCCAGTTCGGCGTGCTGGGCCTGGATCTGCAACTGGAAGGCGGCTTCCTGCTTGGCCAGTTCCTCGCGGGTGAGCGCGGCGGCTTTATCGGCGCGCAGCAGTTCGCCGCGCAGCTGGCGCGGCACCAGACGTTCATCCCAGTTTGCCTCCAGCGATTTCGGATCGCTGGCGCGGGTGTAGGTGCGCGCCAGCCAGAACATCACATGGAACAGCTCGCGCACCAGGCGCATGGCATCGCCATGGCCGATGCGCTGGCTGCTGTGTACGGCTTGGTTGCCGGCCTTCTGGATCAGGCGGGTTTTGGTCAGCACGTACGGCGGCAGCAACTGCTCGAAGGCCGGCTGGGTAAGCAGCACGCCCAGGCTGTTGTCGTAGGGCATACGCAGATCGCGGTCGTGCGTGTACAGCCAGTGCACCGCCTGCTCCAGCGCATGCCGGGTACGCATACAGCAGGCGCGTGGATCGGAATAGACCAGTTGCTCGGCACCGCGGGCCGGCTCGAAGAGCGGCTTGAATTCGGTGGCCAGGAACTGGAAGTTGGTCATTGGGTTGGCTGCAGGGGCCGGCGCTTTTCTACCGGCGTTTGTGCCGGCGTTTGTACCGGCGTTTTGGCGGCGATGGCTTCGCGCAGGCTGTCGGCGATGGCCTGGAGGATGAACTCTATGAAACCGGTGCAATCGCTGGACGCATCGGCGCAGGCCAGCTGCACGTAGTAGTCCTGATGCCGCTGAAAGAGGATGGTATCCACCGGTAGCCACGCCAGCATTGGCTGCCACTGACTCAGGACCAGGGTCTGCCACAGGCGCCCCATGCGGCCGTTGCCATCAGGAAAGGGGTGGATGAACTCGAATTCGTAGTGGAAGGCTGCCGATGCAACCAGTGGATGGGCATCGGTCCTCCGCACCCAGCCCAGCAGATCCATGATCAGCGTCGGCACGCGACTGGCTGGCGGCGCCATGTGCAGCAACTTGCTGCCGCGCCAGATACCTACATCGCCGCTGCGCAGCTTGCCGGGATTGTCTACCAGACCTGCCATCAGCAAGGCGTGTGCTTGCAGCAGGTCAGCCTGCCGATGCGGCTGCCAGCGCTCCATGGCTTCGTAGGCGGCGAAGGCATTGCGGACTTCAAGGATTTCCTTCTGCGAACCCAGCACGGCCTTGCCATCCAGCATCGCCCTCACCTGCTCAACGCTGAGCGTGTTCTGCTCGATGGCCAGCGAGGCTTGCAGGGTGCGGATGCGATTGCCACGTCGCAGTTCGGGTACCAGCACACCACGGTTCGCCACCTTCCATGCGCCCAACTGCTCGGCGATGTCTGCTACCAGCGCAGTGATGCAGTTGGTTAGCTGGAAGGGTGGCTGGTAGGGGGGCATGGGTTAGGTGGTAGCGGAGAGGGTGTGGTGTTGCGCGGCGTCGTGCAGTGGAATGTGGAGCGGTTTGAATTCAGCGATCTGCAACCCCTCCATATCCCGTTCGCCCTGAGGAGCCGCGATCGAGACCCCAGGTCGAGGCGCGGCGTCTCGAAGGGTCCGGCGCGGTGGTTCGAGACGCGCGGCCTCGACCTTCGGTCTCGTTCGGCGGCTGCGCCACTTCGCCTTCGCTGCGCTCGGTCCGCGCTCCTCACCACGAACGGTTGAAATTGTGCGCAGCATGACCTCGCTGCGATCGCCGCGATCTTTCGCGTCTTGGAGGCTCCTGGCTGAGGAATTCGGGGGTAGACTGAGCACATGGCCAGCCTCGCCGAGACCAACAAGTACCTCGCAACCGAAGCCATGCGTAAGCAGGTGGTGCGCGTGTCGGTGGCGACATCTTCGGCGATTGAAGGGATCTATGCGCCGTTCAAGCAGGGTAAGTCCGCCGCGCCGGTAGCGAAACCCCGAATCAGAAAGAAGCCCGTCATCGATCACGGTTGATAGGCCCTCGCGTGTGCGCCGCTTCCCACGACGGTTTCCGATGACACAGGGCTGGTCGCTCTGCGTTCGACACTGGCTCGATTGCAAGCATCTAAGTGTTGGCCACGTGCTATACGCCATCGGAAAACGCTCGTTGCTGGAGTGAAGAAAAGCACGTGTTTAGGCGCGTCAACGAAGTGTCCAACCGTCGACGCATGCTGTCGACCTGATCGGCAAGTGCGCAGTACTGCTGAACCATGTCGGCTGGAGGGGCGAAGACCATTGCGGATTTCACGAACTCCACGTTCAGCGTGGGCTGGCTAACTGTTCTCGTTTTCGACTTGAAGTAATGCTTCAGCGCGGGCGTCATCAAACACTGTTGGACGAACGGTCGGGTTGAAGGATTAGCAAGCGGTACGCGAGTGATTGCACGTGCGATGTTGTAACCGATCGCCCACGAAGGCACGGTCGCGATGTTACCGATCGACCCTACACAGCTGACAAGCAACTCGTTGCCCTTCAGCCTAGATCTGCCGTAGGCGGCTTCGATCTTCGGATCGATGCGCTTGATGACCGCAGCATCCACTGCGCCACCTTCAATGTCCCCAACGCGGATGACCGGCACCCCGCCCGGAAACTCATCTCCCGGCTGAACGACGCCATAGTTGATTCGATCTTTGGGGTCACTCAAGGCTTCAAGAGTCTTGAGTGCGATGCACTTCGGATTTGTGTTCGGATCGCCGAACATGTCGAGGAAGACTGACTGCAGGAGCTGGTCGAGTTTGGCGATGGCTTCGCGGCGCTTAGCGCGGAGGGCGTCGGCCTTGTCAAGAATCGCTGCGATGCGGCGTTGTTCGGGGAGCGGGGGGAGGGGGATTTGCGTCGCCTCCAGTTTTCCCTTCGTTATGTGCTTGAGCCCCACCCCTCCGTGTGATTGACCGATGATCGCTTGAAGCAACGAATTGAGCGCGTAGCGAAGGTAGGCTTTGTCCACCAACTGCTCGTTGATGTCAACTCGAAAAATGTGTTGGTTCAGGACCCCAGGACCGCGATCCCAGGAGAATGCGCCGAAGGATGTGCCCGGTGTGCCAGACCAAGAGAAGAGCAGATCTCCGCTCTGCACGCGGAAACGCTCGCGAGTTTCAAATGCGCAATAGTTGAAAGGCTTGGTTAAGTCGTTGAGGTTTTGGATTCGAACAATCGGCGTACCCCAACTTGACCACTCTTCGGGCTTAAAGGCACGACCATTCACCAGGTTTGCGATCATGCCAAGAGGGACGCTTCTTGCACTCATCAGAGCATCTCCTCCAACTCCTCCATCCCGCGCATGATCTCCGCTTCCAGCGCCTTCAGTTCGGCCAGGATCTTCTGCGGTGGGTCGTAGTGCATGGCTTCGTGTACGACTTCCTTGTAGCGGTTGATGGAGAGGTCGAAGTCGTTGGCGGCGATTTCGGATTTGGGGACTTGGAAGCTTTGGGTGGTGCGGGCGCGGGCGGCTTCGCCGCCCTCCCTCACCCGGCCCTGCGGGCCACCCTCTCCCGCATGCGGGAGAGGGGAAACAAGGGCGCGCCATTTGGTCAGGACGTCGGGCAGGTTGTTGGTTTCGTGTTTGCTTGGGTCGAGCGGGTTGCGCTTGTCGTCCAGCGAGTAGCCGTCGGCCTGCATGTCGTAGAACCAGACATTGTCTGTGCCGCCGGAGTTGGTCTTGGTGAACAGCAGGATCGCGGTGGAGACGCCGGCGTAGGGGCGGAATACGCCTGAGGGCATGGAGACGATGCCGTCGAGTTTGTGGTCTTCCACCAACAGGCGGCGCAGGGTCTTGTGGGCTTTGCTGCTGCCGAAGAGGACGCCGTCGGGCACTATGACGGCGGCGCGGCCGCCGGGTTTTAGCAGGCGCAGGAACAGGGCGAGGAACAGCAGCTCGGTCTTCTTGGTCTTGACGACGCTGAGCAGGTCTTTGGCGCAACTTTCATAGTCCAGGCTGCCGGCGAAGGGCGGGTTGGCCAGGATCAGGCTGAACTGGCCTTCGACGGCGGCATGGCCTTCGCTGAGCGAGTCGCGGTTTTCGATGGCGGGGTTCTCCACGCCGTGCAGCAGCATGTTCATCGAGCCGACCCGCAGCATGGTGCTGTCGAAGTCGAAGCCGTGGAAGGTGTCGTGGTTGAAGCGCCGCGCGCTTTCCGGGGTGGCGTAGATCTGTTCGCGGTAGTGCTGGTCGAGGTATTCGGCGGCGGCCACCAGAAAACCGGCCGTGCCACAGGCTGGGTCGCAGATAGTGTCGCTGGGCTTGGGCGCCATCATGTCCACCATCAGCTTGATGATGTGGCGCGGGGTGCGGAACTGGCCGTTCTGCCCGGCGCTGGCGATCTTGCCCAGCATGTATTCGTAGAGGTCGCCCTTGGTGTCGCGGTCGTCCATCGGGATGGCGTCCAGCATGTCCACCACCTTGGCCAGCAGGGCAGGGTTGGGAATGGTGAAGCGCGCATCCTTCATGTGGCTGGCATAGGTGGAATCCTTCGCCACACCGCCCAGGTTCTTGATGAAGGGGAAGACCTCTTCCGACACCACCCGGTACAACGTGGCCGCATCGCCAAGCTGGCGGAACACCGACCAGCGCAACTGCTGCTGATTGGCCGCGAACACCGGGTTCTCGATCGGCCGATTCAGCCGGTTGGCCTTCTTCTCCCGCACCGTGTGCAGCTCATCCAGCCGCTTGATGAAAAGCAGATAGGTCATCTGTTCAATGACCTCCATCGGATTGGAAATGCCGCCGCTCCAGAAGGCATCCCAGATGCGGTCGACCTGGCTCTTGATCTCTCCGGTGATCATGCGGTGTTGGGTGGTCCTTGGTGTTGGTGGCGCGGGGCCGAGTGATCCGAATCAGCGGGGAAGAGTACCTTTTCGGAGACTCTGCCGCGCGCATGTTGCCCGCTCAAGCCGCCAAGTTGATCGACTCAATCACCGCCACCAACGAACTCGCCTCGGCATCCGGGAATACACCGCCCTGACCTTCGATCTGAGCTACCGAGGATTCCTCGGTAGCTGGCGCCCGGCTGAGTTCGCCGCGCTCGCAGTTGGTCGGCCATGTTTCAGAAGGTTCTGCCGAGCCGCTTCTGATCGTTGTGGCTCATTCGGACGTCTTGTCGCCCTCGGCGGCCGCTTGACGCAGCGCTTCCGCAGGTATGTGGACGATCTTGCCGTTTTCGACAATGACCAGGCTGGTATCGGTCTGGATAGCAATCTTGCGCGCTAGCTTGGCTGCGCGGTGCATCGCCGCGACGGAAGCGCGCAGATCGGGGTTCTTCGCTTCCGCGATGTCTTTCATCTTCATGGATTCCCTCCCCACTCCAGCAGGATCGGGCTCTTGCCCTTATTGTCGTATTTTGCCCAAATGTTTACCGCGGGTTTGTAGACGTTGTGGAGATTGCGCAGGCCTGCAGCAAAGCGGCGCCGGATCACGTCCTCGTCGGTAGACGCGGAGATGCCGACGGAGATGTCGGCGCTCCCAGGGAGGCAGGCGCTCCCAGAGCCGCCGTTGCTGGGGGTGCCGACGTCCTCGTCGGCTGTTGAGCTTGTGCCGGCGGGGACGCCGGCGCTCCCAGGGTCGACTTTCTCGTCGGCTGTTGGGCCAATGCCGGCGGGGACGCCGGCGCTCCCAGAGACGGCGTTCCAAGGCGAGGAATCGTTGGTGTCTGACCCTATCGATACGGGATGCCGGGCACGCGGCCTGATCGACCCAGGCTTGGGAAGTCGACCAAGCCAGCTGCCTTCTCAGCCAGCAGCGCATCAAAGGCCAGCGCAACGACGGGATTGTCGCGAGCGAGGAAATCGCGGATCTGTTTGCGATCGGCGAGGGCCGTGCTGGCCCAGACCAGTTTCACCGCGTATTGCTGTCGAGCTTCTGTTGGGATTTGGGCGCGCCAGGCAGCCGCGTCGGCCGATCGGGTCGCGACGGCGCATCAAGATGCGCCCTACGAAAGTGGCGCCAATCAAGGGCGATCAAGAGCGCCAGACGCCTGTGATTCCGGATACCGACGTCGTCGGATCAAAGCGCTTGGGCCGGGTGTTGGCTTCGGTCTCATGAATCGTGCGCGTAGCCCCCTTCGCGTTGCGCACGAATCGCAACCACGACCACGGTGTTGGTCACGGCCACATAGCGATACAGCGCAACGTAGCCGCGTGAACCACGACCTATCACGAGTTCACGTTTGTCCTGATGAACCGGGCGGCCGATCATCGGATTGCCTGCGAGCACGTCGAGCGCGTTGATGATCTCGTCTGCTCTCGTCTCCGCATGCTCGATCTCGTGGTTCCGCAGATAGTCGGCGATGCGGTCGAGGTCTTCCATCACCCCAGCGCTGAGGCGGATGCGCGTCACCTCAGTCTTCCAGCTTGCGCAACGCCGGTCGTTCTACTTCCTTGCCTGCCACTCGAGCCTTGAAATAGCGGCGGGCCTCTTCCCACGGAACGCTTTCGCCGGTTTCGAGAAATTCCGCCCAACGCTGGTCCGCCTGGGCATGGAAGTCGGCCCGGCGCTCGGCGAGTTCGGCCTTCTCGGCGATGGCCTCCAGTATGAAGCCGTGCGGGGTGGTGCCCGCGGCTTTGGCTGCCTTGGCAACGCGGGCCTTGAGTTCTTCTGGCAGGCGGATGGTGGTGGTGCTCATGTGGCGCTCCCGGTGCGACTCGGTCTTGGGAAATGTAGCACATGTGTGTTACAGGCTGGAACGACGTTTCCGGCGGTCACTGGCGGGTCGCTTGCAGGACGCGTTGCACGCGCGCCGAATCGGCCTTGATCTCGTGTACTACCAGCGCGAAGCTGTGGGTATCAGAACACCCTGCCAAGACCTGCCGACCTCGGGGGAGGGTACTATTGCCGGCAAGCGCGAGCCGCACAATTAATAAGGATCAGCAGATGAAGTGGATGCCATTGTCAGCAGGCCTGGGCCTTGCCTTGCTGGTGTGTACGCCTGGTGCAGCTGCGCCTTCAATCAGCCAGGTGTACCTGGCGGATGCCGAAGCCGAAATTGCCATCGGCACCGATGGCGCGGTCACTTCCGTGGAACTGCGGCGGACGCCGGCGCTGGAGGGCGAGGTCGGCGATCGGCTGGAAGAGCGGATACGTAACTGGCGATTTGTCGTGATGCGCAACGAGGCAGGAGATCCGGTGCCTGCCCGGACGCGGGCCTCTTTGGTGCTGGAAGGTTATCAAGCTGAGACGGGCAAGATCGAAGTCCGGATGAGCAGCCCGAGGTTCTCTGCTCGTGCTCTCGGGGAAGGTGACAAGGCGGAGGATTTTCAGGTCGGGGGAGTGCTTATTCACCGGGTCAATCCGAAGTGGCCGAAGGGAGCTGCACAGGTTGGGGCGCGTGTAGAGGTACTCGTCGAGTACGACGCGAGCGGCCAAGTCACCAGGGCGGGTGCGCGAAAGGCCCAGTTGATTGGGCTGAGCGTCGATGAGCATCAGGCCGGCCGCGCCAAGCAACTGCTTCAGCCCTTCGTCAGGGAGTCCGAGCGCGCCATCGCGCGATGGCGTTTCCGGCCGGCCACTGCCGGGCAGACAGAGGGGAACAGTGCGGTGGTACCTGTCAGCTTCCGTCCCGTCGGGTCCCAGCGGGAATATGCCAAGTGGGAACATGCAGTGGCTGTTCACGAATTGGAGCGTGACTGGGCTCAGCCGAAGCACTCGGATGCCGCATCCGCGCCGCAGATGGTTCCAGACGATGACCTGTCCTTCGGCTTGGTGCGCCTGGTCGAGTTCAAGGAGGGTGAGTTGCTTTGAGAGCGTCGGGGCATGCGGGCGTTTACAGCAGTAGCAATCACGTTTCCATGGCCGCCAGATCGCCAGCGTAGATCCGCTCTCACCAATCCCTTCCGATTCGTGGCGTCGCCGAGCGCCTCGTGACGTTGGGCTTTCGCTTCGCTCAGCGCCAAGCTACCAAGGCGGGAAACCAATCGTTGCGGAATGAAACGTTCTTTGACCGCAGCGCGTTGCTGTCCGAAAAGTAGCCTGCGAGGCGGATGGCTCGCGCAGCTACATCGCCTTGCTTCAGGCCGGGCGCGCGTGGGGGTACCTGCATGAGCAAGACAGTCGGGCGATAGTCACTTTCGCCGGCGCGGCTTCACAAATCTTTACCGGGCCCACATGCCGAAATTGCACTGGCCATCCACAGTGTTCTTCGGGAATGATCCCATCTACTCGGAGGCACTCATGTTGCTCGCCCATAAGAACACCTGGATCGGGCTGCTCATCGGCGTCGCGCTCACTGCTGGTGGTGCGGGCGCCTATGCCCATATACACGGCGGCGGACATCGAATGCCTCCTGGCGCAGGAATGCTATCGATGACCGGCAGCCCATCGGATCTGGCCGAACGCGCACACCACTTGACTCGGCATATCTGCGAAGTGATCGATGCCCTTGAGGATTGTTCGCTCATTCCTTTGGGCGAAGCGGCTGCCCGCGACCTCCATGCCCAACAGGCGACCTTTTCGGAGGGGCAAGCCCAACTACACGACTCTCTGGTTGCCATCGACTTCGATCGCGCGGCGGTAGATCGGATCCGCGACCAGCTGGCGATGGCAATCCAGGTCAGCACCCTGCGTTACAGTGAGTTCCTCGCTGACTGCTCCGCTGTGCTGACCGCGGAGCAAAGGCAGCGTTTTGCGCTCCCGCACCGCGCGACGCCGTAAGCTGCGGCTTCGTCAGCCAGGCGAAGCTCGATGACATTCAGACCATGAGTTCGCGCCTTCTGCTGATTGAGGATGATCGCCGTCTGGCCGAGATGCTCCGTGAGTATCTTGGTCAGGCGGGATTTTCCGTACAGACCGAGAGCCTGGGGGCGCGCGCTGAGCAGCACTTGCGCGAGGGCAGCTTCGACGCCCTGGTGTTGGACTTGATGCTGCCCGATGGCGATGGCTTGGACCGCTGCCGCGAGATCCGCTCCCGTCCCGAGTTTGCGGACTTGCCGATCCTGATGCTCACCGCGCGAGGTGATGCCGCCGATCGCATCGTCGGGCTGGAGTTGGGTGCCGACGATTACTTGCCCAAGCCCTTCGAGCCGCGAGAACTGCTCGCCCGCCTGCGCGCACTGCTGCGCCGCGTCACGTCGGGCGGTCCTGCGCGGTTGCTGCGATTCGGCCGACTGGAGATCGACCGCGACGCCTTCCAGGCTCGCATCGACGGGCAGATTCGCGCGTTGACGGCCTACCAATTCGCCCTGCTGGTAGTGCTGGCGCAAAATGCCGGCCGGGTCTTGAGCCGCGACAAGCTGATGGATGCTCTGAAAGGTACGGCGGCCGAAAGTTTCGACCGATCCATCGACGTGCATGTATCCAAACTGCGTGCCGCTTTAGAGGATGACCCCAAGCATCCGCGACGCATTCTCACGCTGCGCGGCGCTGGCTACGTATTCGCCAAGTCTCAGGACTGATGCACAGGATGTTCCGACGCCCGGCCTTTCGTCATCTGTTCCAGCGTTTCTATCTGCTGCTGCTGGTCTGTCTGTTGGGGTATGCCGCCGTAGCGATGGGTTTGAGGCACAGTGCACTGAGTCTGCATTTCGACCAATGGCTGCTGCTGTTTCTTCTGCTCGCATTGCTGATCAGCATCGCCGCTTACCCAGTCGCGCGCCGGCTAACGATGCGACTGGCCCGACTGAAGACCGCCGTCGCCGCGTTCGGGCGTGGCGATCTCGGCAATCGCGCCGCGGTCGAAGGCCAGGACGAGATCGCTGCACTGGCCCAGGGCTTCAACGACGCAGCCGTGCGCATCGAAGCCCTGGTCGCCGCCCATCGCCGACTCTTGGCACACGCCAGCCATGAACTGCGCACGCCGCTGACACGCCTGCGACTGGGCATCGAACTGCTGGGTGAACAAGTCGATAGCGTACGTCGTGCCGAGTTGAACCGGGATCTTGCCGAGTTGGACGACTTGCTGGAAGAGATTCTCCTTGCTAGCAGGCTGGAAGCCCTCGGTGAAACCAGCCGGTTCGACGAGGAGTGCGACCTGCTTGCGGTGGTTGCCGAAGAAGTGGCGCATTACCCCGAGGCCCAACTCGCATTTGCCGCGAGTCTGCGCGACCTGCCTTGCATTCGTGGTGATGCGCGCCTCTTGCGCCGGCTGGTTCGCAACCTGCTCGAGAATGCGCGACGCCATGGCGCGCCGCCGGTCCAGGTGCAGATCGCGCGCGATCTCGCCCTGGTACGCCTGCGCGTCACCGACGCTGGTGCAGGCGTGCCCGCCGAAGATCGCGAACGTGTCTTCGAACCTTTCTACCGTGGTCGTGAAGCGCAGGAAAACGTCGGTTACGGACTCGGACTTTCGCTGGTCCGACAAATTGCCGAACGTCACGGCGGTACAGTCGAGTGCTTGGCTGATGCCGACAGCATCAGTGCCTTCGTGGTGCGGCTGCCATTGGAAAGATATGACTTGCAAGCAGGAAATGGCGGCTTTCCGTTCCCTCCAGTCTGACACTGTGACTGTCGCTTGCTCGAGGAACTACAAGTCGTTGACGATGACCTGCTTGCTTATGCCGGCCGGGCCATCACGACTGGCCGAACTGACGGAACTACCGAGGATTCCTCGGCAGTTGCGGCGGGGGATAGTTCACGCCTGGGAGCGCTGTCCCGGGAGCGCCGACGTCCTCGTCGGCTATTGAGCTAATGCCGGCGGGGACGCCGGCGCTCCCGGAGTCGCCGTTGCCGGGAGCGCCGATGATTCGGCAAGTCCCTGGTTTTTGTAGGCGCATCATGGATGCGCCAACGCGACAACCTGAAGCCACAACACCGGCGGATCAAGACCCGCCCTTCAGGGCCGGTTCGGGGTGGTTGCACGGAATCTCTTGAGGACTTGCTGACGGCAAACCATCTGCTTTGCGAGCGCTTCCGGCGGCCTTTCCGCTCCGAATCCGGCTGACTGTCGTCGGCTACCCGGCGCAGTTTTCCCCACTCACCATGGTCAGATGCGATGTCTCACCATGGCGGCTTTTGCGCCAAGGACGCTGGTGGCACACTGATGTGGTGCGCGCAAACCGCGCCACGCCTCCCGGAGGAGTGAAGCACCCATGTCCCGATCACTGTTTTCCATGCCGCTGTTTGCCCCACTCGCGCTGGTGGTGGCCACACACCGCTCGACCGCATCACGGCACGGGGCTCTGTCGTTGCCGGCTCATGACGTGGCCGGTCGCGCGCTGCATGTGGATCGTCCGGAGATAGTGGCCAGAAACGGCATCGATCCGTCGGCGAGGCTTGAACGACTAGTAGCAGCACCAACCGGTCGCCGGCAAGCCGGCGCAGCGCCCGTTCGTGTCGCCATCATCGAGCCGCACGGCACCAACGATTCCTTGCAGCTTCCCAGCGGTGCCAATGCCGAAGTAGTGCTGCGCAGCGAGCTGACTGCAAAGGACGTCGAAGTGCTTGTTGATGCGGCGGTGCGGGTGGTGGTGCTCGACCTTCGTCAGGTGTGTAGCACGCAGGTAATACCGATGATGCGCCTGCTTCGGCATGCAGCGGGCAACCTGCGGATCGTTGCAGTAACCGATCCTGGCGACGATGCGGCCGCGCAGGTGTGCGTGGCATCGGGAGCACTGGCCCATCTCGGCGGTGATTCATCACCGATGGCCTTGCTGCGCGCCGTCAACGCAGCAAGCCGAGGCGCGCCCTGCCTGGGCGAAACAGGTCAGCGCGCGGTGCGCCGGCTGAGCCGGGACGTCGATCAGTAGTTCGTGCGTCGCGAGCGCGGCGCATCCGGAAGCGATCAGAACTGACGGAACTACCGACGGGGAAAACGGGACGGAGGCAATTAAAACGCGCACCCGACGCCAGCCGGAGTAGTGAGTGTGTATTAAAGGCTGACAAGAGCCGCACCACGAACGGAGGGCGACTGACGCCTCGCTCACGGCAAACCCTCAGCTTTTCGCACGCTCACCTCCGGCGCAAACGCACGCATCATCCGCTGCATCACGCGCACCAGATCCGGCGCAAGTTCCGCGCCTTCCACCAGCTCTACGTCGCGGCCGGTCATCAGCACCTGGGCCAGCAGGCCTTCCGGCGAGTCGGCGCCAACGCGCAGCAGGCTGTGGGTGTCTGACTCCGGTTCCAGCACACCGCAGTAGACGGGCAGGGCGGCCTGCAGTTCGGCGACGCTGCCCTGCAGACGCAGGGTCATGCGGCAGGTAAAAGGCGCATACGCGATGCCGCGTTCCAGGCGGGCGGCGATGTCGGCCGGGACGGGGCGGGGTTCGAAGCTGGGGCCGGCGCGGGGTGAGCCTTTGATGCGGTCGACGCGGAAGCTGCGCCAGTCGGTGCGTGCGGTGTCCCATGCGATCAGATACCAGCGCCGGCCATAGTTGGCGAGTCGCAGCGGGTGCACGTCGCGCTGGCTTGGTTCACCGGCGTGATTGCGATAGGCAAACTTCAGACTGCAGCAGTCGCGGCAGGCCGTTGCGAGTGTGCTCAGCAGGCCGGCTTCCACCAGTGGCGGGACGCCGCGCACCGACAGCGTGACCGCGTGCAACGCCGAGGTGCGCCGACGAAGACGCGTGGGCATCAGCTGATCGAGCTTGCCAAGCAGACGCAAGGAGGTGGCTTCGATGCCGCCGACATTCGCGCTGGCGGCGCGCAAAGCGATCGCCAGTGCCACGGCTTCGTCGTCGTCGAGCACCAAGGGCGGCAGGTCCGCGCCGCGACCGAGTGCGTAACCGCCGCCGACGCCGGACGAGGCCTCGACCGGATAGCCGAGTTCGCGCAGCCGATCGACATCGCGGCGCACGGTGCGCGGGTCGACCCCGAGTTCGTCCGCAAGCGCGGATCCGGGCCAGTGCCGGCGGGATTGCAGCAGGCTGGCCAGGCGCAGCAGGCGGGCAGAGGTGGAAAGCATGGCGCTAGCGTATCGAGGACAGAAACTGTCCGCAAACCGCGCTACTGTTGCGACGTCTTCCAACCCACTGGATTCGCCATGAGCACACCCGCAATCATGCTTTACCACAACCCACAGTCCCGTTCCGCCGGCACGCGCGTGCTGCTTGAGGCGCTGGGGGTTCCCTATCGAATCGAGTTCATCGACTTCAAGGCGGGTGAAAACCGTCGGCCGGAATTCCTGGCCCTGAATCCGCTCGGCAAGTTGCCGACCCTGGTACACGGCGATGTGGTGGTGACCGAACAGGTCGCGATCACGATCTACCTGGCCGACCGTTTTCCCGCTGCGCGGCTGGCGCCGGCGTTCGACGATCCGCAGCGCGGCCCGTATCTACGCTGGCTGGCTTTCTATGGCGCCTGCTTCGAACCGGCCGTGGTCGATCATGCCTTCAAGCGCGAACCGCTCGACCCGGCAAGCTCACCGTACCGCGACTACGACACCGTCATCGACACCCTGGTCGCCCAGCTTTCGCGTGCTGATTACCTGCTGGGCGACCGGCTGACCGCCGCCGACCTGTTGTGGGGCACGGCGCTGAAGTGGACCACCAACTTCGGCATCGTGCCGAAACTGCCGGAGATCAACGCCTACATCGAACGGGTCTGCGCACACCCGGCCGTGATCCGGGCCGGCGAACTGGATGCGGCGCTGGTGGCGCAGCGTGCGGCGGAAGCCGCAGAGGTTGGTTGATCCGGGTTGGAAACATTGTCGGTTGAAGTGCGGTTGTTGATCCGCCGTCGCCAGGGCCAATCGTGTCGCAGCGGCGCATCAAGATGCGCCCTACAAAAGCGGCTTTGATCAAGTGGTAGTCGAGGCGGAATCCGCGGTCGGAGGGCGTATCTTGATTCGCCGTCGCCATAGCGGGTCGGGTCGCAGCGGCGCATCAAGATGCGCCCTCCAAAGGGCGGCGCGGGATGCCACCGCCCTACGCCGTTCGTTCAACGCGATAAGGCGGGTTGAAATTTTGAATAGGGCGGGTCTTGACCCGCCGAATGGATGATCAGGGTGTACCGCAAGGCTGGGTGGCGGGTTGAAACCCGCCCTACGTGGTCGGCCTTTTGCTCTCGGCGGTGCGGCGTTATCGCGGGTCGGGGCGGCGGGTTG
>JBBSJP010000024.1:0-59534 GCA_038257155.1 Lysobacterales bacterium
GCCACCTTCTGGCCGCGGTCCGTCACCTGCTTTACCGCCTCCATCTTGAACTCGTCTGTGTACCGCTTGTTGCTCATCCCGCACCTCCGTTTCAGCCATTGTGAATGGCTGCCAGGTGTCTACGAAAGGCTGGGCGATTCAGGGACATGTTACGTTCAAACCAAACCATCTCGGCCCTCGGCCGGTTAGCACGGCGTTGGGCGTCATGTTTAGAGTGTGCGGGGGCTGATGATGCTTAAAATCCGTCGGACTGTTGGTCTTGCGTCTCTGCTCACCCTCGGGATTGCCGTTTGGCTGGTTTGGCCTCTGGTTTCGCACGAGTTTCATTCTGAGCCTACGGTACGATACGCCACGACAAAAGAACATGAAGCTTTTCTTGCGATGGCGTTCGATAACATGGGGCATTCCAACCCGGATCTTGTCGTGGAACCGCTGCCCAGGTGCAGCCCCGCGCGGGATTGGTGGTGCATAGACCGCCAAGCTGCCGAAAGAATGTTTAGTATGGGGCCGTCGTTGTCAGAGGTAGCGGATGGTCTAGATTCTCTTTCTAACCCACCACAAAGCCATCCATCGTCGCAGCACTACTCGCTACTCACGCCATCGGAATTTAAAGCCTACAATCGGGGCGACGAGTGGGGATTTGGGTACGTGGTTGCAGGATGGAGTCTCGTTGGTCCGCATGCTGCAATATTGGTGTTTTTGTTTCCCGCAGAGGGCACTGGGTCGGCTATGATGCTCGTCGAGTATCGACGCCTTTTTGGCACATGGCACGTAGTTGGTCGGCGCTTCAGTCCAGTATGACGCCCAACTATGTGCTCAACCGGACCTGCGGGGACATGCTACGTTCAAACCAATCCATCTCGGCCCTTGGCCGGTTAGCACGGCGTTAGGCGCCACATGAATCAGCGCAGCCTGCTTTGGCACTTGCTCTTACCCTCCAGGGAAGCGTTCAAGGGGAACGACTCTGTGTCCAATCGTCAGGCACGCATCCGGCAGATCTCCATGCAGTTCAGGTCTTAGATCCCGATGGAACGGGCCTTGTACCTTTCTGCATTTCTGGTGTTCGCTACCGGCGTGGCGCATTCGGTTCTCGGCGAGAGATACATTCTTGTCCGCTTGTTTCGCCGGACCGAGATTCCGCATCTCTTTGGCGGTCCCGAATTTACCGTTCGTACCCTGCGGTTCGCCTGGCACATCACGACCGTTGCATGGTGGGGGCTGGGAGCCATCATCATCCTGATAGCGCGCGGCGAAGCTGCTCCCGATGCCATTCTTCATGTCTTGTCCGTCACGGCACTTGCTTCTGCGCTTGTCGCGGCCGTTGGTTCCCGGTTCCGCCACTTGTCGTGGCTTGTGTTTGCAGTCATTGCGGTGCTTCTCTACGGGTCAGGCGCGCACTGGCTGTGACTTGCAGTTCAAGCCAGCTACCCCTGGCCCGCGGCGGGTCTGTACTGCAAAGAGCGCTACGCGCCATGCAAATGCCAAGCCCGCCCCGCTAACCCTTCGATGGCGAAGCAAGTTGGCGGAGCATGTTACATTCCAGCCACCCTCTCTCGGCCGCGCGGCCGGCTCGCACGGCGAAAGACCTCGCACCATGGCCTTCAACGATCTTGAGCTGGCACGTATACGCATTCCCCTGTCGAAGTGGCTTGCACGTCGACGGCCACCGCCTCAGGTTCGCGCAGAGTTGGACCTCGCCTATCGCATTTCTGGACAAAGCATTGAGATTGTTGAAGTGCGTCCGGCCTGGGGAGGACAGCCCGGTGAAGTCATGGAGCGCGGATTGGCAAAAGCGACCTATGTAATATCGCTGGATGCTTGGCGGATCTACTGGCAGCGCGCTGATCTCAAGTGGCACCGCTATGAGCCATTTCCGACGGCGATTTCCGTCGAGCAATTCCTTGCCGTTGTAGACGAGGATCAGTTCGCATGTTTCTTCGGCTAGGAGCCTGTGCGGCAGAAGCAATCGAGGCGAAAGCGTGTCTGCGCGAGAACGAATTTTTGACGATTCGCCGGCCTGTAGTGGTTCTACAGGCCAAGAATCGGCGGAAATTCGGGCCGCGCAGGCGCGTTTGCAGCCCGGTTGGCTTCTGCCGCGCAGGCTCCTGGCCCAAGGCTCAACCGGAACTGCGGGGACGTGTTGCGGACAAAGCAGCTGGCTTCGGCTCGCGGCCAACTAGCCAGGCCTTGGTCAACCATTGGGGGTTCAGAGATGTCAGAAACAACGGATGCAGGCCCGGGTGCGCCGACCATCACGGTTGCGGGTCAACCCATGCTGCTTGGGGATGTCTTGAAGTCGATTCGGAGCTCGGGTTCCTGGTTCTGGTGGGTCGCTGCGCTTTCGCTCGTCAATACGGCTTCCGTGATTTTCGATCTGAAGTACGGGATGGCATTGGGGCTCGGGATTACCCAGGTTGTCGATGCGCTTTTCAGCTTTGATGAGAACGGCGAGCTCGTGCAGATCGGCGTGGTAGGCCGATCAATTCATATCGGCATCGTGCTGGCGATCGCGGCGGCCTTTTATGCACTCGGGAGATTTGCCCGGAACTACAGCGCCGTCGCCTTCATCGTGGGCATGTCGTTGTATGCCCTGGATGCGCTCATCTTCGCTCTGGTCGGTGACTGGATTGGGGTTGGGTTCCATGCGTTTGTCCTCTTCATGTTGTGGGGTGGGTACTCGCTGCTACGCGCTGCTCGAAGGGATGCACCGGAAGCATTTGGCGCCGTGGCCTAGCGAGGTGCCTGTGCCGACCTGCGAAGCCACCAGTGATGACTGCCGATAGCGCGCAGGGGGAACGCCATCGCGCGTTCCCGACGAAAGGACTGGTTCTATGGCCACTTGTCGGTTGGGGGTTTGTAGCAGTGGTCTTTGTGCTGATGGTGACCGGAGTTGATGAACTGGCGACGTTCATTCCGCTCAGCTCGACCCTGCTTGTCCTGAGTGTGGCTGCACTGGGTCTCATAGCCTTGTCGCAGCTGGTGCTGATACCTCTGGGAACGTTCTACTTTGTCAGTTTGCGAAGTGTGCGGACTCCTCGTGCAGCGCTTGCTCTTCTTTGTGGCACCGCGCACCTGACGATGGCCTTGCTTGGTCTGTGGGCCATGAGCTCAGCGCTTGCTTTGCACGCGGCATAGCTGGCGGAACAGGGTCCTATCGCCGGCATGAGCAACAACTGCAGGAATTCAATTGGCTGAACCAGGTTGCATTCAATCCTTCCAGTCCCCTTCTCGGTACTTCTAGCGGTTTGTTGGGGCTCATTGGACCGCCCGTATCCGGTGATGGATGAATTTCTTGGTAGTGGACTTGAGGCCAGCGGCGCTGAAAGCTGATGATGTGCCCAGTGCAGTCCGAGACTTTGAAACCAACACTGGCCGCCGCACGTCGACCTGCCCGGCGCCAGTTGACACCGTTCCGGGCCCTGGGCCCGCATCAGGAGGCAAGACATGAGACCGATCCTTGCTGCAGTGCTTTTGGTCCTCGCGTCGCCTGCAGCCCAGTCTGCATCGTGCGGCTCGCATGAAAGCGCGTTGCGAGACATCAAGCTGAAGGAGTGGCCGGCCTACTACCGCAGCGGCAATGCCGAAGGACTGGGTGAGTTCCTGTTGGATGAGTTCCGGGTGATTGGCGGTGATGGCTCGGTGTCGCTGAAGCAGGCAGAGATGGCCTGGGTTGCGCAGGGTGACTGGAACCCCAAGGACTTCGTCTACACGATTGCCAGCCTCGTTTGCCCGAGTCCCGCGACGGCGATCATTGTTGGTGAAGGTCGGTTCAAGCGCGAGGTCAATGGTGTCTGGCATTTACACCGCTATGTTTCGTCCAATGTACTGATTCTGGTTGAGGGGCGATGGCGGCCGGCTCAGTCGCATATTTCGGGCGAGCGATCCGAGCCCGTTGCGGGTTAGCGCAGTCAGCGCGAAGGGACCGAACATGCACGCCCAGTTGATGCAGCGAATCGCCGACGGTCGGACAGACCTGGTGTTCGACTGGATAGCAGAAGGACACACCGCGACGGCCACCGACCCGCAGGGGGTCAGCCTGCTGCAATGGTGCGCGTATTACGGGGATGTGAGCGCGATCCGCTGGCTTTTGGACAGGGGCGAGTTGCTTCAGTCGCTTGGCGAAAATCATGGGCTGAATGAAGCGGTGTTCCAGGGTCATTGGCAGCTCGTCCAGTTCCTTGTCGAGCAGGGCGCAGACGTCAACCTTCCACTGCCTCATACAGGCGAGACGCCCTTGCACGCCGCCTTGTGCAAGGCCAATCGACCCGTGTACGAGCTCGTGGTGCAGGTGCTGCTGGCGTATGGGGCGAACCCGAATTGTGTAACGAATCCAGATGTCGAAACGGGTGGCTTCATGAGGGACTGCAGAACGAAAGGCGAGACACCCTTGCATCGGGCGGCTGCCTTCGGCACCGAACAAGTTGTTCAAGCATTGCTTGATGCCGGCGCGATCGTCGATGCCAAGGACATGAACGGTGATTCGCCGCTGAGCTGGGCGAGCTGGCATCTGCGCCCTGACGCCATCCTCAGGAAGCTTTGTTACGGCGATTTCTCCATCCACTCCGCCCGGCAGTCAACCTACGATCACGGCATGGGCTGGGGCGTCATGGGCATCGGGCGACCTCACCTGCGGCAAGGCGAGCTGCCCTGACCCCGGACCTGCAGCGGTCGTCGCGTAGACTCGCCGATGCCAAACGGTGCGCAGCGAATTGCGGTTCGGCGCATGGCAGGCAAAGGACGCGATGCCATGAGCATCTTGCGAGTCGCTCAGCGTGGTGCCATCGTGGATCTTGGAGCGGGAGACGAGCGGCACGGCGAAGCAATCTGCCCCGGGGTTTTGGAGTGTCACGCATGAATTCGGCAGGTGCTGGGTATCTGGTTCTGGCTGCAGGACTGAGCGGCCTTGCCGCGCTTGCGCATGTCGGTGTGGTGATCGGCGGGGCGCCCTGGTACCGCTTTTTTGGTGCCGGCGAAGGAATGGCCCAGTTGGCTGCGAGCGGCAGTTGGTATCCGGCGCTTGTTACTCTGGGGATCGCTGGCGTGCTCTTCGGCTGGTCGGCGTACGCGCTATCGGCGGCAGGTGTTATTGCGACACTTCCCTACGTACGAGCCGTGCTGGTACTGGTCACTGCGATTTACCTTCTCCGCGGTGTGGCGGGCTTCGTTCTTGCTGCTGTTGCACCGGGCGGCAATAGCCCGGCCTTCTGGGTCTGGAGTTCGGTGATCTGCCTGTTGATTGGTGTCGTGCATGCAGTCGGGCTGGCGAAGCAGTGGCCCTGGTTGTCAGGGGCACATGTCTGACATGGGTGGGTGCCGCACAGGCGTTTGCCGGAGTTGGCGAAGATTGCTCTGGCAGGTTGGTGCTGAGCGGTAGCAAAGCCCAACGCTGCGCGATGCCGCATCGCGACTGCAACCATCATCTCGCCACGTTGGGCTTCGCTGCGCTCAGCGCCAACTTACGGGAAGCGCTGCCGGCGGGCCAACTCGGTACGTGGGCGCTCGCGCGTCGTCGCGCCTACAGATTCTGGTAGTTCGGCCCTGCGCCACCTTCCGGGGTAACCCAGGTGATGATTTCGTACGGATCCTTGATGTCGCAGGTCTTGCAATGCACGCAGTTGGCGGCATTGATCTGCAGGCGTTTGCTGCCGGCGTCTTCGACGATTTCGTAGACGCCGGCCGGGCAGAAGCGGGTGCAGGGGTTGCCGTATTCCTCGGCACAGCGGCCGATGCAGATCGAGGTATCGGATACCTTCAAATGCACCGGCTGGTCTTCGTCGTGATCGGTGGCGGCGAAGTACACGCTGGCCAGGCGATCGCGCGGCGGCAGGTCGCGTTCCACCCAGCCGCGTTCGGGTGAGGTGTATTCGTCCAGTTTTTCCAGCGTGGCCCAGTCGGGCTTGTTCTTGAGGGTCCAGGGCGAGTGACCGCCCAGCGCGGTTTCCCAGGCCGCGTTGGCCATGCCGAACCACAGGCCCTTCTTGAAGCCGGGCTTGATATTGCGCACTGACTTGAGTTCGGCGACCGCGTCGGAAGCGCGCAGGCGGGCATCCCAGCCTGTTGAGCTCAGTTCCTTGGCCAGATGCTCGGCGGCCAGCATGCCGCTGCGGATCGCCTGGTGGGTGCCCTTGATCTTGGGTACGTTGAGCAGGCCGGCGGTGTCACCGATCAGCAGGGCGCCGGGCATTTCGCACTTGGGCAGGCTCTGATAGCCGCCAGTGACGATGGCGCGTGCACCGGCCGAGAGGATGCTGCCACCTTCCAGCAGGGGCTTGATCAGCGGGTGGTGCTTCCACTGCTGGAAGGCCTCGAACGGTCGGAAGTTGGGGTCGACGTAGTCCAGTCCGGCAACGTAGCCGACCGCCAGGCGGTTTTTGTCCAGGTGATACAGGAAGCTGCCGCCATAGGTGCGGGTGTCGGCCGGCCAACCGACGCTGTGCAGGATCTTGCCCGGCGAGACGCGCCCATCGGGCAACTGCCACAGCTCCTTGATGCCGATCGAGTAGCTTTGCGGGTCACTGTCGGCATCGAGTTTGAAACGCTTGACCAGTTGCTTGGTGAGATGGCCGCGCGCACCTTCGGCGAGCACGGTGACCTTGGCGTGGATGTCGATGCCCTGGGTGTAACCGGCCTTGTGCGAACCGTCCTTGGCCACGCCCATGTCGCCGATGCGCACCCCGCCGACGCTGCCGTCTTCGTTGAAAAAGGTTTCAGCGGCGGCGAAGCCGGGATAGATCTCCACGCCCAGCGCTTCGGCCTGCGGTGCCATCCAGGCGCACATCGCGCCCAGGCTGACGATGAAATTGCCATGGTTCTTCATGCCGGGCGGCAGCGGCAGGCGGCGTCCGCCGGTCTTGTTCAGCAGCCAGAATTCGTCGCGGGTGGCCGGCACGCAGATCGGCGGCGGGGCATCGCGCCAGCCGGGCAGCAGCGCATCGAGCGGTTGCGGCTCGATCACCGCGCCAGACAGGATCTGCGCGCCGATGCTTGAGGCTTTCTCGATCACGCAGACCGAAAGCTCCGGATTGAGCTGCTTCAGGCGAATGGCGAAGGCGAGACCGGCCGGGCCTGCGCCCACGGTCACCACGTCGTATTCCATGAACTCGCGCTCGCTCATGCGGCGGATCTCCCTTCGGCAAGAGTCGCGATTATCCGGCCCGGACAGTGAACGCGGCAAACCCGATCTGAACCCGGGCTGCGCGCGCGGCTGGCCGGACGCGGCAATTCCGGTAACAATCGCAACGCCGCATCCCGTGCGCGGCTTCGGATTGCCGCATGCAGTGTTTTGTCTACAAGAGTCCCCGACGCGCAAATACCTATGTGTTCCTGGCACAGCGGGACGATTTCACGCCGCTGCCCGAGGCCTTGCGCCAGCGCCTGGGCGAGCTTGAACTGGTGATGGACCTGGAGCTGCATCCCGAGCGCCGCCTGGCGCGCACCGATGGTGAAACCTTGATCCGCGCGCTGCTCGAGCAGGGCTTCCATTTGCAGGTACCGCCTGCCGAAACCAGCCTTGCCAATGCCCTGGACTGAACGCTCCACCGCGCCTGCGCCGCCAATGGAGTGGCGCATCCTGATCGCCCTGCTGGCGCTGCTGCTGCTGGTGCCGGCGGCCTTGCTGCCGCATCCGGCCCTGCTGGTGGGCAGCGCCCTGGCCCTGGCCCTGGCGGGCTTCGCCCTGGCTCCGGTGCGCACCCAAGCCCTGCCTCTGGCGCTGGCCTTCGTTGGCCTGTACGTGCTGCTGGCGGGCCTGATGTTGCCGCCGTTGTGGTGGTTGCTGCAGGGTTCCGAATTGATGGCGGTGCTGGCATCCAGCGTCGCGATTGCCTTGGCCTCGCTGCTGGCCTGGCGCGCGGTGCTGCCCTTGGGCCTGCTGCAGAACGCGGCCGCGCAGGCCGAAGGGAGCCTGGCTTCGCTGCAGCGGGCAAGCCGACTGGCACGCGTTCTGCGCGCCAGTCAGGCTCAGGGTCAGGAAGGCTTTGGCGCCGCGCTCGCCCTGACGCTGTATGCCCTGTTTTCGCTCGGGCCTGCGCTGGACGGCGTGTCCGATACCCTGCGCTGGGCGGCTGCGCTGCTGCAGGTGCCCTTGCTGCTGTTTGCCACGGCCGGGCCGCAGCGTTTCGCCCGCCTGGTGCTGATCGCCGAACCCCAGCCCGGTCAGTCGATCCAGCTGGAGCCGGTGGCGGCCGCCAGCGTGCCTGAGACCCCGCCCAGTGATCCGGTCGAAGCGCTGTACCAGGCTGCTCGCAGCAACCAGATCGATGAGGCCTTGCGCCTGATCGACAGCGGCGTCGACTTCGCCGCGCTGCCGCCGCCGACCTCACGCGACCAGCGCAGCCTCGCCGTGCTCGCGGCACTGCTGCCCGATCTGCGCCTGCTGCGCGCACTGATAGGCAAGGGCATCGATATCAACCGGCGACATGGCGACCTTACCGCGCTGCTGGCGGCTGCACGCGACAGCTATCGGGGCCGGCCGGACGCGGTGATGATGCTGCTGTCCAACGGTGCCGATCCGGCTGCCATCGACGCAGAGGGGCGCAGTGCGCTGCACTATGCCGCGCGCTCGGCTGATCCCGAAGTGGCCGCGCAGCTGCTTGACGCCGGCGCCAATCCCGACGCCCTGGATCGCGAGGGCCTGAGTGCGCTGGGTTTGGCCTGTGCCCAGGGCAACTGGATGCTGGCCCGTTTGCTGTTGGAGCGCGGTGCCAAGGCGGTTCCGGCCGGTGGGCAGCCGGCGCTGCTGGCCGCCGCGGGTGGTGAGGACGACGTCGAGGGCGTGCAGTTGCTGCTCAAGCAACGCGCTGCGGTGGATGCGCGCGGCCCCTTGCAGCGAACCGCACTGCATGTGGCGGCGCTGGCTGCCAACACTGCGATCGCGCGGGCACTGGTGCAAGCCGGTGCCGAGGTCGATGCACGCGATGCCCACGGGGTAACGCCGTTGATGGAGGCCACCCGCTCAGGTGCGATGGCGGTGATCGACGTGCTGGCGGCGCGCAAGCCGGACGGCAATGCCCGCGATGTCAATGGCCGCAGTGTGCTGACCATCGCCTGCCGTTCGCGTGAAGCCACGCCGGAACTGCTGCGCCGCCTGATGGCGCTGGGCGCGGATCCGGCACTGCGCGACGAGGCAGGCCATCGGGCAATCGATGACGCCGTTGCGCAGGGCCGCTGGCCGCTGGTCGCCCTGCTGGATCCCGACTACCCCTTGCCGGCGTCGGTCTGCGTCGACGCCCAGGAGCGCGAAACGACCGAGGCTGCCTCTGCTGATGAAGGCGCTGTCGATCCGTTCGGCGTCGTGGGCCGTCTGTCGCGCGAAGGGAATCGCAAGGCCTTGCGCGAGTTTCTGGGACCAGTCACCGGTCTGGAGCCGCTTGCTGAAAGCGGGGCACCCCTGTTGCACGGCCTGCTGCCCATGGGGGGCGCCTGCGCACCAGCCCTCGACGTGCTGTTCGAGCGCGGCGCGGCCTGCGGCGGTGGCGCTGGACTGGCGGTTTATCTTGCGGCCTGCAGTGAGGCCCTCGACACCAGCCGGGCGCACGAAAACCTGGCCCTGGCCCTGCTGGCGCGCGGGGCCGACGCTTTCGCACCGAGCCCGCAAGGCGAGCACGCACTGCACTTGGCGCTGCGGCTGGGATGGCTGCGTCTGGTCGAGGCCCTGCTGGAAATGGGCGTCGGCACCGAACAACGCGATGCCCATGGCTGGACGGCGTTGTATCTCGCCACCAATCTCGGGCTCGAGGCTGCGGTGCGCCTGCTGGTGCGCTTCGGTCCCGATGTGCGGGCCCGCGCTGCTGACGGCCAGACACCGATTGGCCTGGCCCTGGCGGTAGGGCGCACGGATCTGCTGCGCTGGCTTGATTGGTCGCGCTGGCCCTTGCCGCGCCGCCCATTGCGTCCGGACGATCTGGTATCGGCGGCCGTCGCGGGCGATGTCGATGCGGTTGAGCGCCTGGTCGACATGGGGCTGCCGATCAATGCGGTTGACGCGCAGGGCTGCACTGCCTTGCTGCGCGCAGCGGGTATCGGGCACGTGCCGGTAGTGCGCTGGTTGCTCGGCAAAGGCGCCGATCCGGGAGTTTCCGCCCGCACCGGGGCGACCGCGCTGACTGCAGCGGTCAGCATGCAGCGCATCGAGGTGGTCGAGGCCCTGCTTGATGCCGGCGTGGCCGTCGACCAGCCCTTGCCTGGCGGGGCCACGGCCTTGATGGTGGCGAGCGCGCTTGGGCAGGATGCCGTCGTGCGCCTGCTGCTGGCGCGTGGCGCAAGCACCAAGGCCAGCGATGAGCAGGGCGTTACCGCGCTACTGGCGGCGATTGAGTACGCGGTTGTTGCGCGCTCTCGCGAACCCGCCCTGGGCCTGCTGCGACGCCTGCTGGCGGCGGGTGCCGACCTCGAGGCGCGCAACGCGCAAGGCTGCTCCGCCCTGCTGTTGTTGCTGGGCGCTCGGCAGGAGGCCGGCGTGGCCTTGCCGGATGAACTGCTGGGCGAACGCATCGGATTGCTGCTGGGTGCCGGAGCCCGTCTTGATGTGCAGGAGCGCCGCGGCCTTGGGCCCCTGCATCTGGCCGCACTGCATGGTCTGAACGGCTGTATCAGTGGTCTGCTGGCCGCCGGGGCTGATCGAAATCAGCGCGATGCGCTGGGTCGGTCGCCGCGCGATATCGCCCTGTTGCGAGGTTTTGTCGACATCGCTGCCGAACTGGCTGGAAAGTCGCCCGGCGTCGCACCTTCGCTGGCGGGTTTCCTGCGACCACCCGGCAGCTGATGCCGATGCTGGCACGGGTGATTCTGCTGCTGTTGCTGTCGATGAACCTTGGCGTTGGCCTGTGGTGGATCAGTCGCCCCGCCGTCGAACGCGTGCAGCTTCCCGCGACCGAGCCCGGGGTTCCCGGATTACGCCTGCTGAGCGAGATCGAGGCGGCCGAGGGTGGTGCCGAAGTGGCCGAGGTGCCCTTCGATCCGGGTCCCGCGACGCAGGAAGTCTGCCTGGCGGTGGGCCCGTTGCTCACTCAGGCCGACCTGCGCCGCGCGGTCGGGCAACTTTCGCCGCAGGTCAACCGCATCCAGTTTCGCGAAACCATCGCGCGGGTCGAGCGCGGCTACTGGGTGCACCTGCCTGCGCCGGGCAATCGCGAGCAGGCCCTGCAGCTGGCGCGCGACCTGTCGCAGCGCGGCCTGCGCGACTACTACGTGGTCACCGCTGGCGAGCGCGAGAACATGATTTCCCTGGGCCTGTTTCGTGAGCTGAAAAATGCCGAGACGCGTCAACAGGAAGTCATCACGGCGGGTTTCGATGCGCGACTCGAACCCCGCACCGACGACCAGCCGCAGTACTGGATCGAGCTCGCCGCCATGCCCGGTTTCAACTGGCGTGAAGCCATGGGCGGCTATGCCGGCGTGGACGCGCAACCCATGCCTTGCCGCTGATGCGGCTCAGGGCGCGCCGCGTTTCGAAGCGCTTGCGCCGGGCCAATTGCTTTACAATCCCGCCCCCGGCCGGCATAGCTCAGTTGGTAGAGCAACCGCCTTGTAAGCGGTAGGTCGTCAGTTCGATTCTGACTGCCGGCACCAGACCCGGGCGCCAATCCCGCTACTATTGGGGTGAATGAATCCCCAGGATCCACTGCTTCTCAACTTTCGTGGCGGGCTTGCCGATCGCCGCGCCCTGCTTGAAGCCGCCTGGAACGATGCGGACGCCGAAGCTGGCCTGCAATCACTTTATGACGTGGTGCATCGCCTGGCCGGCGCAGCCGGAGCCTACGAACGGTTTGAGTTGCATGATGCGGCGCGCCAGCTTGAGCGTGGCGTGCTGGTATGGCTGAAATCGCCGGCGGAATCGCGCCCCCCGGCCGCCGGGCTGAAGCGATTGCTGTCGCCGGTGTGGAAGGGTTTGCTGGCTCGAATCGAAAGCGAAGCGGATTCAGGTTAGCCAAACGTCGGATCCGCGCCGGTTTGGCGATCGAATCGCCCAAACACCTCGGCGGCGCTTGATCCGACCTACTCAATGTCTGGTGTAGCTCGGCGTAGGTCGGATCAAGCCGCGCAGCGGTGGAGCCGACGGGATGCCGGCATCACATCGAGGGCTCACACCCTTCCGGAATTTCCGCCGGGTTATCCTTGCCGGCCTTTCGACGAAAGCGGAGCGAGCAGCCATGTCCCGATTTCCCCCCATCAGCCTGATCGGTGCGCCCACCGACATCGGCGCCGGTCATCGCGGTGCATCGATGGGCCCGGAAGCCTTGCGCGTTGCCGGAATTGGCGAAGCCCTGAGCGCGCGCGGCCTGGACGTGATCGACCGCGGCAATGTCAGCGGACCGCAGAATCCCTGGCAGCCACCGCAGAACGGCTATCGCCACCTGCCCGAAGTGGTGGCCTGGAACCGTGCACTGTTCGACGCCGTTTCCGCTGAACTTAAGGCCCAGCGCCTGCCCATCGTGCTGGGTGGCGACCATTGCCTGGCAATCGGCTCGATCGGAGCGATTGCCGAACATTGCCGGCGCGAGGGTCGAAAGTTGCGCATCCTGTGGCTGGACGCGCATGCCGACTTCAACACCAGCAGTCTCACGCCCTCGGGCAATGTGCATGGCATGCCGGTGGCCTGCCTGTGCGGCAACGGCCCGCGCGAACTGGTGGAGCTGTCCGGCACGGTGCCGGCGATCAAACCCGAGGTGATTCGTCAGATCGGTATCCGGTCCGTCGACCCGGGCGAGCGTCGTCTGGTGCACGAGGAGGGCCTGGACATCTACGACATGCGTTACATCGACGAGATCGGCATGCGACGGGTGATGGAGGAAGCGCTCGAGGGCCTCGATGACGATACCCACCTGCACGTCAGTTTCGACGTCGATTTCCTCGACCCGAACATCGCTCCCGGTGTGGGCACCACGGTGAAGGGTGGCCCGAATTACCGCGAAGCCCAACTGGTGATGGAGATGATTGCCGACACCGGCCGCCTGGCCTCGCTCGATATTGTCGAACTCAACCCGGCCTTCGATCACATGAACCAGACCGCGATCTTGTGCGTGGACCTGGTGGAGAGCCTGTTCGGCAAGTCGACCCTGATGCGCGGCTGACCGGGAATTTCCACGCAGCGTCGGGATGGCCCTGGCGGCCGTACCATGCACGTATCCCGTGTGGCGCCAGCTGATGAACAACCCGACTCACCCTGTCGATCCCTGCGCCCGCGAATGTGCGCATCCGCTGTCCGCGGAAGCGCTGAACCGCGACTGTTTTTGCGTTGGTGTTGATCGACAGGCACTGCACGGCGAGGTCGAGCGGGTGCTGCTGGCGAACGGACTTTCCGCCGCGCTGGCCGATTCGCACCCGCACCTGTTCTCGTCGCTGCCGGTGTTCGTGGCGCAGCGTCACCTTGATCAGGCGGCGCAGGTAGCGCTGGCTGTGGAGGAGGTCGTTGCCAGCTCACGTTACCGCGAGGCTGTGCTGGCATGGGGGCCCGAGATCGCGGGCTTTGATCCGGGTTCGCCGGGCGGACTGCTCGGGCTGGACTTCCATCTTGGCAGCGATGGCCCGCAGCTTATCGAGATCAACACCAATCCCGGTGGCGTGCTTCTGAATGCGCTCGTGGCGGCGGCGCAGCGCTGCTGCCTGCCTGCAACACCGCGACCAGCCGAGGGAGTCGAAGCGGCGGTACTGCAGGTCCTGTTGAGCGAATGGCGATCGCAGCGCGGCGCGCAGGCCTTGCAGTTCGTTGCGATCGTCGATGAGTCACCGCGCGAGCAGTACCTCTATCCGGAGTTCCTGCTGTTTCGCCAGTTGCTGCAGCGGCACGGCATTCGGGCCGAGGTCTGCAGTCCCGAGCAGCTGCACGAAAGCGAGGGCGCGCTGTGGCTTGGAGCGCAGCGGGTCGATTTCATCTACAACCGCTTGACCGACTTTGCCCTGCAGCAGGCACCACATCTGGCAATCAGGAACGCGTACCTGGCCGGAAGCGTGGCACTCAGTCCGCACCCTCGGGCGCACGCCCTGTATGCGGACAAACGCAATCTGTCGCTGCTGGGTGACCGTGATTTCCTGCTCAGCACAGCGGCCAGCCCGGAAGCGATCTCCGCGCTGAGCGCTGCGGTACCCGAAACACGCCTGTTGACCTCGACCAATCGCGATGCGCTGTGGACTGATCGTCGCCACTGGTTCTTCAAGCCGGCGGCAGGCTTTGGCAGCAAGGCCAGTTATCGGGGTGACAAGCTGACGCGCCGCGTCTGGGAGGAAATCGACGCGGGCTGCTACGTGGCGCAGCGCATCGTGGTGCCCAGCGAACGCCACGTTGCGGAAGGCGCGGCACCGCTCAAGGTCGACCTGCGCTGCTACGCATACCAGGGGCAGGCGCTGCTGTTTGCGGCGCGCATGTACCAGGGACAGACGACCAACTTCCGTACGCCGGGCGGCGGCTTCGCCCCGGTGTTGGCTAGTTGGGAGCAGGCAGAGCGCGGAATGATTGGACTGCCGGATGGGCGGGCAAGCCACCCGGGAAACCTCCATCCGGCTTCACCCGACTCCCGTTCATCCTGAGCGTAGGCCCAGAGGGCCGAAGTCGAAGGACGCAAGGCAGTCACTTCGACTTCGCCGGCCGTCGGCCGGCTACGCTCAGTGCGAACGGCGTGAATAGTTCCGCATGCTTCGCTTACCAGCGACGACCCCAGCGCGGCGGGTCCGGCACGAAGCCGATCGGGAACGCTTCGGGGCGGTTGCGCGGGGCGCGGTGGTGGCGCGGTGGCGGCATGATGCCCCGTGCGATCAGCACCTGTGGGGAGTCGTAGAACAGCGAGACCACTTCCGCTGGTTGCGAGCTGGCGCGTTCGAACTGGGTCTGACGGGCCGGATCAAAGCGGCGGTCGCCGTGGCCGGTGCCGAGCTCCTGTTCGGTGCCCGGCGCGTGCTTGGCGGAAGGCGCAGCCGAATCGGCCAGACCGCGCCCACGGCTTTCCTTGGCGATATACGGCGGCGACTGCGGCCGATAGGCACGCTCACGGAACACCGCCACGCCGATCACGCCGACGTTCTGCGGGCGGCCGGTGCGCGCCGCATAGCTGTCGGGCAGGTCAGTGAAGACGAACTCGGCGACGCTGGAAAGGTCCTTGCGCCAGCCGCGCACTTCGGTGCTCTGCCACGGCGCCAGCACATAGCCGGCCTGCTGCGGGCTGGCGGTCTGGCCGCTGACGGCGTTGACGCCATCGACCGACAGCACGGCCAGCAGGCGCTCGTCGCTGCGGTTGTTCAGCACCACGGCGTAGCGGTGGCCGGGCAGGCCGGGCACGTGCGCCTGGCCATCCTGCCAATAGACCGGCAGGGTCTGTCCGGTGTCGAGATCGCGCACCGTCATGTCGATCAAACGGGAATGGCCGGCGTCGACGGACGAGGCCAGCAGCAGGGCGGCGAGGGCAGCGAGCAGACGCAGCATGGTGGTTCTCCTTGTGAGCGTGGGGCTCGGTAACAGGAAACGCCGCACAGGCCGAAGCGGGGTTACTGAGCGGGTCTGTCGTACACTTCCGGCCCGATTTCGTTCATCTCGCGCTTACCAATGAGCCAGTCGATCCGCGTTCTCACCGGCATCACTACCACCGGCACTCCGCACCTTGGCAACTACGTGGGTGCCATTCGCCCGGCGATTGCTGCCAGCCGCGAACCGGGCGTGGAGAGCTTCTTCTTCATGGCCGACTACCACGCCCTGATCAAGTGCGAGGATCCGGCACGCATCGAGCGCTCGCGTCTGGAGATCGCCGCCAGCTGGCTGGCGGCGGGCCTGGATCCGGAGCGTGTGGTGTTCTACCGCCAGTCGGACATCCCGGAAATTCCCGAGCTCACCTGGCTGCTCACCTGCGTGGCGGCCAAGGGCCTGATGAATCGCGCGCATGCCTACAAGGCGGCGGTCGATGCCAATACCGAACGCGGCGAGGATCCCGACGCGGGCGTCAACATGGGCCTGTACAGCTACCCGATCCTGATGGCGGCCGACATCCTGATGTTCAACGCGCACCGCGTGCCGGTGGGTCGCGACCAGGTGCAGCACATCGAGATGGCGCGCGACATCGGCCAGCGTTTCAACCACCTGTTTGGTGGCGGCCGCGACTTTTTCGTGCTGCCCGAGGCGGCGGTCGACGAGTCGGTGGCGACCTTGCCTGGCCTCGATGGCCGCAAGATGTCGAAGAGCTACGACAACACCATTCCGCTGTTCGAAGGCGGGTCGCGGCGGCTGCGCGAAACCATCCTGAAAATCGTCACCGATTCGCGCCTGCCGGGCGAGCCCAAGGAGCCCGAGGGCACGACCCTGCTCACCTTGTTCGAGGCCTTTGCCAGCTCCACGCAGAGCGAAGCCTTCGCGCAGGTGCTGCGCGAGGGGCTGGCCTGGGGCGAGGCCAAGCAGCGTCTGTTCGAGCAGATCGACGCGGTGCTGGCGCCGATGCGTAAACGCTATGAGGCGCTGATGGCCGAACCGGAGCGAATCGAAGGCGCGCTGCAACTCGGTGCGGCGAAGGCCCGCGCCATCGCCGCGCCACTGCTCGCTGAACTGCGCGCCGCCGTCGGTCTGCGTCCGTTCCGCGCCATCGTCAAGCCGGCGGTGGATGCGACGGGCAAGGCAAAGCTCGAGCTGCCGCAGGTCAAGCAGTACCGCGAAGCCGACGGCTGCTTCTACTTCAAGCTGCTCGCCAGTGACGGCCATCTGCTGCTGCAGAGCCGCGCCTTCGAGTCGCCACGCGATGCAGGTCAGCATGCCGCCGCCCTGCGCGCCGGCCAGATGCCGCAGATGTCCGACGTGGAAATGACACCCGACACGAATGCCGATGCCATCGCATTGGCGCTGGCCGCACTGGCTCAGGCGCAGGCCGAAAAGGACGCGGCGGGATGAGCCTGGCGCCCGAGCCGGACGTACTGCCGAGCGGCTCGGGCGCCGCCCCCATCGCGGTTACAGGTGCGTGGCCCGCATGGGTTCCGCCACTGGCAGCAGCCCTGCTGGCAGCGGCCTGCGTGGCGCTGCTGTTCTGGCCTGGCTACATGAGCTGGGATTCGGCTTACCAGTGGTGGCAGGCGCGCAATGATCAGTTCGAGTCGACCCATCCGCCCTTGCTGGCGATGATCTGGCAGTTCACCGACTCCCTGCTGCCGGGTCCAGGCGGGCTGCTGCTGCTGCAACTGGGGCTACTCTGGGGTGCACTGGCGATGTTCGCCGCCAGTCTGCCCGCCAGCGCGCCATGGCGGGTGCTGATGGTGCTGGTGATCGGCCTGTGGCCGCCCCTGCTGGGCCTGCAGGTGCATCTGTGGAAAGACCTCTGGACCCTGATCGGGTTTGCCGTCGCGGTTGCGGCGCTGGCCCGCGATGCTCACCAGCCATGGCGCGCCTGGCGCGTGCTGGCCCTGCTGGCGATCGCTTTCGCCTGCGCCTTCCGCCACAACGCCATCAGCGGCGCCATTCCGCTATTGCTGTGGATCGCCTGGCGCGAAGTTGGTGTCTGGAAACCCGTGCGCGTGGCTGCCCTTACGCTGGGCATGTCGCTGTTTGTGCTGCTGCTTGCAGGGCTGCCTGCGCGCGACGCGCGGGTGCGTCCGGTGCAGCAGGTCTGGTCGGTGGTGACGCTGTGGGACGCTGCTGCCGTGTCCTTGGCCGAAGATCGCCTGGTGTTTCCCGCGCTGCTGATGCAGCCCGGCCTGACACTTGATGAGCTGCGCGGCAAGTTTGTCGACTACAGCAACACCACGGTGTTCGAGTTGGGCAAGCTGCGCCACAGTCTGGGACGCGCTTATTCCGAAGAAGAACGCGCGGCACTTCACTCCCTGGCGTGGCAGCTTCCGACCCGCTACCCGCGCGCGTACTTTTCGCATCGGCTGCGGCTGGCGGAGCTGCTCTATGGACTCGATCCCGAGGCCTTGCCAGCGCATCAGGTTCTGGCGCTTGGCGTCACGCACTATGGCGACAACCCCGTCGTCGAAGCGCCTCACGGAGCGCTGAACGAGCGTGCCGTGGCCTGGTTGAGAACGGCCATGGCTACGCCGGTCTTTGCTGGCTGGACTTACCTGGTGTTGGCTGCTGCCGTGATGGCGTTCGGCCTGCGCTCGGCGGGACGCAACCACTGGACTGGTCTTGCGACTGTGATGGCGGCCTCGGCACTGAGCTATGCCCTGCCGCTGGCGGTCGCTTCAGGCAGCGCCGAATTCCGCTATCTGGCATGGCCGATCTGGGCGTCACTGGCAGCACTTGCCCTGCTGATCGCGGGAAGCCGGTTCACAGCGCGAACCTGAACCTGAACGGCGTTGCGGTTCAGCGATGCTAGTATCCTGTCCGCTACCTGAACAGACAGGCCGCTGCGCGCGTGTCCGGGTTGCGCGCCGAGTGCGCGTCAAATCGACATTTATCGTTGACCCAAAGGCAAGCCCTCTTTTCGCAGTTGCGCTGCAGCTGGCTGCGGATCTTCATCCCACTGCCGTCAGGCTGGGTGACAGGGCTTCCTCCCTTCGCTGGAGCCACCATGAAAACTGATACCCGCCTGATCCGCACCACCCTTGCCGCCGCCATCGTCATGGCCATCAGTGCGAGCAGCTTCGCGGCCGCCTCAGCGGTGAAGCTCGCCCGACCCGGGCAGGCCACGGGTCTGGTGTTCGACGCGGACCTGGAGGGCGTGCAACGGGTCACTACGCCGTCGGTCGACCACGCCAAGCTGATCAATGAAGACGTCGCTACCTGGCGTCCCGGCCAACCCCTGCGCTTTGCCCAGCCTTTCGAAACCCGCCTCACGCCGAAGTCGCATGGCACCTGGAGTGAACAGTCTGACGGCAGCTGGTTGTGGCAGCTGCGGGTTGCGTCGCCCAAAGCCGAGTCGATCAATCTTGGTTTCACCGGTTATCGCATGCCTGAAGGCGGCGAGCTGCGCATCCGCTCCCTGACCGGCAAGACCGAGCTGCGTCCCTTCACCGCTGCAGACAATCAGGCGCATGGCCAGTTGTGGACGCCGATCGTGCCGGGCGATGAACTGATGGTCGAAGTGCAGGTTCCCGCCGCGCGGCGCGAGCAGCTGGCGCTGGAGCTTGGTGCGATCAACCACGCCTACATCGAGTTCGGCAAGGCACCCGCCTACCTCAAGTCCGGCTCCTGCAATGTCGATGTGGTCTGTCCCGAGGGCGATGCGTGGCGCGAGCAGATCCGCTCGGTAGCGGTATACAGCCGTGGCGGTTCGACGCTCTGCACCGGCGCCCTGGTCAACAATGTGGAGCAGGACCTGAAGGGCTATTTCCTGACTGCCAATCACTGCGGCATGACGGTCGGCAATTCGCCCAGCATGGTGGTTTACTGGAACTTCGAGAACTCCACCTGTCGGGCTCCGGGCAGCGGCGCCAGTGGCGGCAATGGCGATGGTCAGTTGAACCAGTTCAGCACTGGCGCGACCTTCCGTGCCACCCGCTCCGATTCGGACTTTGCCCTGGTCGAGATCAACAACCCGATTCCCTCGGTCTACAACGCCTACTGGGCCGGCTGGGACGCCCGCGCGGGTGATTTTCCCGCCGTGATCGCGATCCACCATCCCAACACCGACGAAAAGCGCATCAGCTTCGAGAACAATCCGACCACCACGACCGGCTACCTCAACGACGCGGTGAACGCCGGCGGTACCCACATCCGCGTGGCGGACTGGGACCTTGGTACCACCGAGCCGGGTTCCTCGGGTTCGCCGCTTTACAGCCCGGACGGCCACATCATTGGCCAGCTGCATGGCGGCTACGCCGCCTGTGGCAACAACGATGACGACTGGTACGGTCGCGTGTCGCGCTCCTGGGCCGACGGTGGCACAGCCGCCACCCAGCTGCGCAACTGGCTGGACCCGAACAACACCGGCACCCTCGTGCTGGATGGCCGCAACGAGATCGAGGGTCCGTTCCAGCTCGAGGTGGAGCCAGCTGTGCGCAGCGTCTGCCGCAGTGAGGGCAGCACGCAGTTCGATGTATCGGTGCTGCTGGAGGGCGTGTTCAACGAACCCGTCAGCCTGTCGCTCGACGGCGAGCCAGCAGGTGCCAGCATTGCATTCGGAGTCAATCCGGTAACCGGTGGTGGGGTCTCGACCGCCACCCTCGGCAATCTGGCTGCACTCACCGGCGGCGTGTACCCACTCACCTTCACGGCGACCTCGCCAGGCGAGCCGGATGCCGAACGCGCCGCCGAGTTGCGCCTGTTCGAAGCGGCGCCGGCGCAGCCCAGCCTGAGTTCACCCGCCAATGGTGCGACCGTATCGGCACCGGTCACCCTGGCCTGGGCGGCCGATGCCGCTGCCGATGCGTTCCATCTCGAGGTCTCGAGCACCGCCAACTTCAGTGATCTGGTGATCAACACCTTGGTCGGCGGCAACAGCCACGTGCTGCCCAACGGCCTGAATCCGGCGACCACCTACTACTGGCGGGTGCGGGCCGACAACACCTGCGGCCTGGGCAGTTATTCGACGGTGCGCAGTTTCACCACCACCGACGAGATCTGCAGCGCGCCGAACTTGGCGATACCGGACAACCAGCCGGCCGGAGTGAGCGACCAGATCATCATCGTGGAAGGTGACGAGCTGGAAGACCTCGACGTCTCGGTGCAGATCAATCACACCTATGTCGGCGACCTGATCGTGCGCCTTACCCATGTGGAAACGGCGACGAGCATCGACCTGATCGATCGGCCGGGTCGCACCACCAGCGGCAATGGCTGCAGCGGCGCCAACATCAACGCAGTACTCGACGATGCAGCCGCCGCTGCGGTGGAATCGCAGTGCGCCGGCGGCACGCCGACCATTTCCGGCACCTTCCGTCCCAATCAGGTGCTGTCGGCGGTCAATGGTCAGAGCCTGGCTGGTACTTGGCGGCTCACGGTCAGCGACGTGGTCGGGGTCGATACAGGGACGCTGCAACGCTGGTGCTTGCTGCCTACCAGTGTGCCGGACGAGCCGGTCAACCAGGCGCCGATGGCTGGCAGCCTGGCGAATGTGCAGATGGGTGAAGGCGACACGATCAACATCAATGCCGGGGCAGTGTTCACCGACCCGGACGGCGACCAGCTGAGCTTTGACGCCACCGGACTGCCGGTGTCACTGAGCATCGATACCAGCAGCGGCATCATTACCGGCCATGCTCTGGTCGGCGATGCCGGGTCGTATGCGGTCACGGTCAGCGCCAGTGATGGCGAGTTCAGCGTCGATGCCAGCTTCACCCTGGATGTCTCGGCGGCGACGATGGCCATCTTCAGCGATGCGTTCGAGCCACAGCCCTAAGCGCATCGGGGGTGGTGCGGCGTAGCGCGCCGCGCTTCCATCAGCTCAAGCAAAGCGGGGCGGCCAGGCGGCCGCCCCGCTGCCTTGTGCGATCAGTTCGAGAGCGCCAGGTCATCGAGCATGGCGCGCAGGAAGCGCGCCGCTTCGCCGCCGGTTACCGCGCGGTGATCGAAGCTCAGCGAGATCGGCAGGCGACGATGTACCTCGATGCCGCCGATCACGGCGACCACGTCGTTCGACAGGCGCCCGGCGCCAACGATGGCGACGCAGGGGGGCACCACCACGGGCGTGGCATAGCGCCCGGCGAACATGCCGAAGTTCGAGAGAGAAATCGTGTAGCCGGTGAGTTCCGAACTGGCGATGCTGCGGTCGGCGACCTGCGCGCGCAGGCGCTCGATGCCCTGGCGGATGCCGCGCGGGTCGAGCATGTCGGCATTGCGCAGGGCCGGCACGAACAGGCCTTCGGGCGTGTCCACCGCGATGCCCAGGTCGACCTGCGCATGCAGGGTGCGGGTGAGCTTGTCGCCGTCCAGCCAGGCGTTGAGTTCGGGCACGTCGCGGCAGGCCGCGACGATGGCGCGCACCAGGCGCGCGGTGATGTCTTGCTTGCCGGCCCAGGCATGCAGGTCGGCATCGTCGACGATCGTGGTGAGCACGACCTCGGCCTGCGCCTGCGCCATCACCCGCGCCATGTTGCGACGCACGCCGCGCAGCGGTTCGGGCTGGCCCAGCGTCGGCGATGCGCCTGGCGGGCGGGTGGCCAAGGGTTTGCCGGAGGCAGAAACTGCAGTTCGCTCTGCTCCCCTCTCCCATTGGGGCGAAGAGCCAAGCTCGCGAGCCATTGGCTCGCTTGGCTCTGAGCGCCCTCGCTCCAGCGAGGGCCGGGGTGGGGCTGGGGGTGAGGGGCGGGAAGGGAGTTGAGGCAAGGTTTGCCCCTCACCCCCAACCCCTCTCCCGACGGGAGAGGGGAGCAAGCCTGCGTTTCCGCTGGCGGCCGCCTGCTTCACATCCGCCAGCGTGACGATGCCGCCCGCGCCCGACGGCGCAACGCGGCTGAGGTCCACGCCCAGCTTCCTGGCCAGCGCACGCACCGCAGGCATGGCCTTCACTCCGCCAACGCTGACCGCCTGCTCGGTGCGTACCTGGTCGGATACCTGCATCGCACCAACTACGGTGCCGGCGTCGGCGGACTTCGGCTCCACGCTTTCGGGTGACGCGGCCGGGGTCGGATCCGCAGCCACTTCGGTAGCCGCCTTTGCTGCAGCAGGCGCACCATGGTGATGCCCGGTGTCCTGCGCCTCGGCGCGCTGTGGCGCGGAGGCATCGATCTCGAACTCGGCCAGCACGCTGCCGGTGGCGACGATGTCACCTTCGCCGCCGGCCAGCTTCAGCACCCTGCCGGAACAGGGAGAGGGCACCTCGACCACGGCCTTGGCGGTTTCCATCGAGATCAATGGCTCATCCAGCTGGATGCTGTCGCCGACCTTGACGAACCATTCGACGATGGTGGCGTCGGGCAGGCCTTCACCCAGGTCGGGCAGATGAAATCGGTAGGGCGTGCTCATGTGGCGCTCGGGTCCCGTTCCGGCTCGACCGTTTCGACCGGCAGCCAGCCGCGGTCGCCATCATTGTTCTCGCACCACCACCAACCTGCTGCCTTCCACATCAGGCGTACCCGATCGCCAGGCTGCACATCCAGTTCCTGGGCGGAATAGTCTTCCATCGCGACGGCCTGGCCTTCTCGTGCATCGAGCACGTTGAAAGGCACCCAACCGGAGCTGCCGCTGCGATCCCGCGACCAGACGTACTCGGGCCAGACGCTGTGCCGATGTGCCAGCTCGACCAGGTCGCCCTTGCGTACGGTCAGGGGAATGCCGTCGGGGGCCGTGTGCGCGGCGACGATGGTTCCGTAGAGCGCTTTCAATGTGGGCATATCAACTCGCCTGCAGGGTACGTTTGGCCGCCGCGACGATGCGCGCGACGCTGGGTAGGTACTTCATTTCCAGCCGGAACAGCGGGATATGGGTGTCGTAGCCGGTCACGCGCTCGACCGGCGCCAGCAGATCGTACATCGAGTGCTCGGCCAGACGCGCGGCCACTTCGGCACCGAAGCCCGCACTCAAGGGCGCTTCGTGCACGATCACGCAGCGCCCGGTCTTGTGCACCGATTCGGCGATGGTGTCGAAATCCAGCGGTTTGAGCGTCGCGACGTCGATCACCTCGGCGCTGATGCCGTCGGCGGCCAGGGCCTCGGCCGCTTCCAGCGTCTCCTTGATCTGCGCGCCCCAGCTCACCAGGGTGACGTCGCTGCCATCGCGTAGCACGAAACACACATCCAGCGGCAGGGCTTCGCCGTCGTCCGGTACTTCTTCCTTGTACTGGCGGTAGATGCGCTTGGGCTCGTAAAACACCACCGGGTCAGGATCGCGGATCGCCGCCAGCAGCAGGCCATAGGCGCGCTGCGGTGAGGACGGCATCACCACGCGCAGGCCGGGCACATTGGTGAACAGCGATTCATTGGCCTCGCTGTGATGCTCGGGCGCGCGGATGCCGCCGCCCCAGGGGATGCGCAGCACCAGCGGGCAGGAGAGTCGGCCGCGGGTGCGGTTACGCATGCGCGCGGCGTGGCAGATGATGTGGTCGAGCATCGGGTAGACAAAGCCATCGAACTGGGCTTCGGCGATTGGTCGCATGCCTTGGGTGGCCAGGCCGACTGACAGTCCAGCAATGGTGGTTTCGTCGAGCGGTGTGTCGAGCACGCGGTCGGCGCCGAACACCTGCTGCAGGCCGGCGGTGGCGCGGAATACGCCGCCGTTGACGCCGACGTCCTCGCCCAGAATCAGCACCGACGGATCGTGCTTGAGCTCCCAGGCCATCGCCTGGGTCAGCGCTTCGATCAGGGTAATGGCGGCCATCAGCGAGCCTCCAACGCGATGGCGGCGGCACGCTGCACGGCCAGGTCATGTGGCAGCTCGGCGTACATCGAGTCGAACATGGCTTCGACCGGTGGCGGAGCTACTTTCAAATAGGCCTCGATCTCGCCATCGACGCGCTGGCCGCTTTTGGTCTTCCAGGCGGCTTCCTCGGCATCGCTCCACCAGCCCAACTCGATGAGGTAGCTGCGCAGCCGGGTCATCGGTTCCTTCGACCAGGCCTCCTTGACTTCGGCATCGTCGCGGTAGCGGCGCGCATCATCGGCCGTGGTGTGGTCGGACAGGCGATAGGTGACGGCTTCGATCACCGTGCCGCCGCCGCCGGAACGTGCGCGTTCCAGGGCGATATCCATGCCGGCGCGCACCGCAATCACGTCATTGCCGTCGACCTGCAGGCAGAACAGGCCCGCCGCGATGCCCTTCTGCGCGAGGGTCTTGGCGCCGGTCTGCATGCTGCGCGGTACCGAGATCGCCCACTGATTGTTGACGATCACGGTGACCAGGGGCAGATCATAGGCGCCGGCCGAATTGATCGCGGCGTAGAAATCGGTCTTCGAGGTGCCGCCGTCGCCGACAATGCTGACCGCCACGCGCGGCTCGCCGCGCAGCTTGAAGGCCAGCGCCGCGCCGGCAGCGTGCAGGCACTGGGTGGCGATCGGCACGCACCAGGCATAGTCGTGCTTTGGTCCTGAAAAATCGCTGCCGCGCTCGTCGCCGCCCCAGTACAGCAGCACCTCGCGCGGCTTCACCCCGCGCAGAAACTGCGCGCCATACTCGCGGTACATCGGCGCGAACACGTCTTCATGCCGCATCGCGCTGCCGACACCGATGTGCGCGGCCTCGTGCCCGAGGCAGGAGGCATAGGTGCCGAGCTTGCCGGTGCGCTGCAGCTTCACCGACTTCTCGTCGAACACGCGGGTGAAAGCCATCGCCTTGTACAGCTCGACCAGCGTCTCGCGGTCGCGCGCGAAATCAGGTAGATCCTCGCGCACCAGCTTGCCGTCGGGACCAAGGTATTGCAGATATTCGATGCTGAAACTTGCCGCCGTGCTCATTGGGACGTCGCCAATCCGGTTGTCAGTGGGGCTTGATAGCAGCAGCGCGCCCGCCGGGCAAGCTGCAGCGCATTCAGCGGCCACCATACGCCACCCGATTCAGCGCTGTCTGTGCGCACCACTTACACTGGCAGGTCATGCCTTCAAAGACTGGGATTCCAGTGACCGATTCCGACAACCTTCGCCAGCTCGAAAGCGGCATCCACACCGACCTGCAGGAGCGCCTGACCTATGGCGGCTACCTGCAGCTTGATCGCCTGCTGTCCGCGCAAAGCCCGCTGAGCGACCCGCCGCATCACGACGAGATGCTCTTCATCGTCCAGCACCAGGTCTCCGAACTGTGGCTGAAGCTGCTCGTGCATGAGCTCAGCGCTGCCCTGGGGCACCTGCAGGCCGATCGCTTCGGCCCTACCCAGAAGATCCTGGCACGGGTCAAGCAGGTGCAGCGCCAGCTGTTCGAGCAGTGGGCGGTGCTGGAAACCCTTACGCCCAATGAATACGCCGAATTTCGTCCGGTACTGGGGCAGTCGTCCGGCTTCCAGTCGCTGCAGTACCGCATGGTGGAGTTCCTGCTCGGCAACAAGAACGCCGCCATGCTCAAGGTGTTCGATTACGATCCGGAATCGCAGGCTCGCCTGCGCGGCATGCTGGAGGCGCCGAGCCTCTATGACGAGGTGCTGCGCTATCTGGCGCGGCAGGGTCATGCGGTGCCCGACTCTGTGCTGCAGCGCGATTTTTCCCAGCCGCACCGGCGCAATCCGGAGCTGATTCCGATGTTCGCGCGCATTTACTCCGATCCGCGCGCGCACTGGGCCGAATACGCCCTGTGCGAGCAGCTGATCGATGTCGAGCAGAGCTTTCAACTCTGGCGCTTCCGCCACATGAAGACGGTCGAGCGCATCATCGGCTACCGCAAGGGCACCGGCGGCTCATCCGGTGTGGGCTTCCTGAAGCAGGCGCTGGAGCTGACGTTCTTCCCTGAACTACTGGATGTGCGTACCGAGTTGGGTTGAGCGGCAGCGTTTCGTAGGGTGGGCCTCGGCCCACCGCCGCCGAGCGCTCGGGATAGCGGTGGGCCAAGGCCCACCCTACATGGTCCCGTTCCCCTCTCGCACCCCGACCGCCCCGCTTTGTTAGCATGCCCGCTTCGCAAACGGGGAGTGAGTGTCATGAGCAACAACACGGCGAATCTGCCGGCCGCGCGAGGCTGGGTCTATCGCGCGCTGGATGTGGTCGAACGGGTAGGCAACAAGCTGCCTGATCCGGCAATTCTTTTCCTGGTGCTGATGTTTGCAGTCTGGGCCCTGTCCTGGATGCTGTCCGGCGTGCAGTTCACCGAGCTGGACCCGCGCAATGGCGAACCAATCCGGGTGCTGAACCTGCTCGACGGTGCCGCGCTGACTGCCTTCATGGCCAGGATGGTCAACACCTTCGTGACTTTCCACCCCTTGGGTGTCGTGCTGGTGGCAATGCTGGGCCTGGGCGTGGCCGAACATACCGGCTTCATCAATGCCGGCCTGCGCAGCCTGCTGTCGGTCACGCCGAAGATGCTGCTGACGCCGATGCTGGTGGCGGTAGGAATCCTGAGCCACGTCGCGGTGGATGCTGGCTACGTGCTGGTGATTCCACTTGGCGCGGTGATCTTCTATGCCGCCGGGCGCCACCCGCTGGCCGGTATCGCGGCTGCTTTCGCCGGCGTATCGGGCGGGTTCTCTGCCACCCTGTTCGTGCCCTCCAGCCTCGATCCGCTGCTCTCTGGCCTGAGCCAGGTGGCCGCCAACCTGATCGACCCAGCGGCGGAGGTCAATCCGCTCAACAACTACTTCTTCACCACGGCGTCGAGTTTCCTGATCATCGCGATCGGTTGGTTCCTGACCGACAAGGTGATCGAGCCGCGCCTGCGCGAGACCGCGGTGGACGGCGACGCCTCGCAGATGCCGACCATGTCGGCGCTGACCGACATCGAGAAGCGCGGCCTGATGGCAGCCGTCGGCGCGATGGCACTGGCCGGCCTGCTGTTCATGCTCTCGCTGCTGCCGGAAACCTCGCCCTGGGGCGCGCCGGCTGACATGGTACCGGCAGGCCAGAGTCGCCTGCTGGTGGGTGCCGCGCCGGTGATGCAGTCAATCGTCGGGCTGATCTTCATCTTCTTCCTGATTCCCGGCATCGTTTACGGCTATGTCGCCGGCACGGTAAAGACCCACCGCGATGTCGTGGCCGGCATGAGCAAGGCGATGAGCGGCATGGGCTACTACATCGTCATGGCCTTCTTCTGCGCGCAGTTCATCTATGCCTTCGGCCAGTCGAACCTGGGCGTGTTGCTGGCGATCAAGGGTGCCGGCTTCCTGCAGGCGATGAACTTTCCGATGGCGATCAACCTGGTCGGCATCGTGCTGTTGTCGAGCTTCGTCAACCTGATGATCGGCTCGGCCTCGGCCAAGTGGGCGCTGATCGGCGCGATCATGGTGCCGATGCTGATGCAGCTCGGCGTGTCGCCGGACTTCACCCAGGCGGCCTACCGCGTGGGCGACTCCTCGACCAATATCATCACACCCCTGATGCCGTACTTCCCACTGATCGTGGTGTTCTGCCAGCGCTATGTGAAAGCCAGCGGCATCGGCACCTTGCTGGCGCTCATGTTGCCGTTCTCGGTCACCCTGCTGGTGTTGTGGACCGGCTTCCTGCTGGGTTTCTGGGCGCTGGGCATTCCGCTCGGCATCGGCTCCAGCTACGTGTATCCCGCGCCGGCCGGTTGATCCTTGCGACCTGAAAAAGTGCGGCGTAAAAAAAACGGGGCCGCGAGGCCCCCGTTTCCATTTGCCTGAAGCGGTAGATCACCTCGGTCGAGCAGAGGTGATCCAGTGGCGTTTGCCTAGTGCACGCCCTTCATGCCGCGTTTGAGCAAGGGCGAGATCAGCAGCAAGAGCAGGCCGGTGCCCA
The DNA here is from genome assembly GCA_038257155.1 of Lysobacterales bacterium. GTDB lineage: Bacteria > Pseudomonadota > Gammaproteobacteria > Xanthomonadales > Xanthomonadaceae > JANJTY01. The sequence continues at coordinate 28,171 of JBBSJP010000024.1, forward strand.
CGCCCACCCACAGCAGCTTGGTGAACAAGTCGGTGTAGGAGGCCAGCGCCGCCGTCATGTCCGTCACCACGCCGCCCTGCGTATCGACTGCCGCCAGCTTGGAGATCTGCGCGGCCATCAGTTCGGAGTAGGCGGTGGCCAGGAACCAGGCGCCCATCATCACGCCGACCACGCTCGGTACCGCCAGCTTGGTGACGGCCGAGAGGCCGACCGGCGACAGGCACAGCTCGCCCGTGGTGTGCAGCAGGTAGGCCAGCACGAACCAGATCAGCGCGACCTGTCCCATCTCGTTCGGGTGGGTTGCGCCCCACACCAGCATGCCGAAGCCGAGGCCGGCCTGGACGATACCAAGGCCAAACTTGACCGGCGCACTCGGATCCCAGCCGCGCTTGCCAAGCCATATCCAGAGCACCGCGAACACCGGTGCCAGCAGGAAGATGAACATCGAGTTGAGCGAGCCGAGCTGGGAGGCGGTGAAGGTCATGCCAAAAGCTTCGCGATCCAGCACACGGTCGGCATACAGGGTCATGCTGGCAGACGACTGTTCGAACAATGCCCAGAACACCACGGTAAAGACGGTGAGTATGGTGAGCACGATCATGCGGCTGCGCTCTTCGGCATTGCAGCGCACGGTGAGGAACCACACCAGCCAGGCCAGCACCACCAGCGCCATGATGTTGAGCGTCCAATGCACAACCCAGTTGACCTGCACCAGCTGCCAGATCACCGCGAGGCTGGCGATGCTGGCGAGGTAGATCACCGCCTCACGCGACAGTGGTCCGAGGATCTTCTCGCGCAACAGGGACGGATCGTGCGGTTCGGCCGTGCCATGCAGGAAACGCTGGCCCCACAGGAAGGTAGCCAATCCGAACAGCATGCCGATGCCGGCAGCGCCGAAGCCGTACTTCCAGCCATAGGTCTCGCCCAGGTAGCCGCAGAGCAGGGTGGCGGTGAAAGCGCCGATATTGATGCCCATGTAGAAGATGGTGAAGCCCGAGTCGCGGCGCGGATCGCCCTGCTCGTAAAGCCGGCCGACGATGGTGGAGATGTTCGGCTTGAGAAAGCCGACTCCGGCGATGATCAGCGCCAGCGAGAAATAGAACACTTGAAGGGCGCCGGTGTCCTGTACCACGGCACCGTTCTCGCTGTAGGCCGCGGCACCCTCATAGGCCATGCCAAGATGGCCGAGGCAGAGCAGGATGGCACCGAAGGTGACTGCCTTGCGCATGCCGAGGTAGCGGTCGGCCAGCATGCCGCCGATCACCGGCAACGCATACACCAGGCCAGCGTAGGCACCGAGCACATCGAGGCCGGCGTTGTCGGTGAACAGGTGGTACTTGGTGAGATAAAGCAACAGCAGGAACTTCATGCCGTAGAAGGAGAAGCGTTCCCACAACTCGGTCAGGAAACAGATGTACAGGCCTTTGGGATGGCCCAGGAGCTCGTCACTGCGGACGAGCGCCGGATTGGATGCGGACATGATGAGACTCCCCGATGGAAGCGGCGAGTATAGACGCCGGCCGCACCGGCGTGGCTAGCCCGTGGGTTCAGATGCCCGAGGCGGCGCGGGCGCCGTTCTCGCCCAGCTTGCGCAGCAGCCGATCCAGTTGCGCGCGTTCGTCGCGCGAGAGGTCCTCGAGCAGAGTGCGCTCGAACTCCAGGGCGATCGGCACGACAGCGTCGTAAATATCCTGTCCAGCGGTACTCAAGCGCAGTATCGAGCGGCGTCGGTCTTCACCGTGGACCTGTCGTTCCAGGCGCCCATCGCCCAGCAGGGCGTTCACTGCGCGACTGACCGCGACCTTGTCCATCGCAGTGCGCTCGGCGACTTCCGAGGCCGACAGGCCGGGCTGCAGACCCAACACGGCCAACACCCGCCATTCCGTTACTGACAGGCCGAAGCGGCTCTCATAGCCGCGCGCGATGGCCTGGCTCAGCCGGTTCGACAACACCGACAGGCGATAGGGCAGGAACTGGTCCAGGTCGAGGCGCTGGTGTTGCGTCATTCTTTGCTGCCTCTTGCAAATGGTTTCAGATGAAACTATAACGTACGCACCGTATGGCGCAAGTCCCGCGCCGCGAACCGACCTTACTGGAGGACTCCGATGAGCGCCCAACTGCAATCTGCCGCCCCGAACCTCGGCATGCAGCCGACCACCTTCGAGAACCCGATGGGCATCGACGGCTTCGAGTTCGTCGAGTTCGCTGCGCCTGCCGGTTCTGTCGACTTGCATGCGCTGTTCCGCCGCATGGGCTTTTCGGCCGTACTCAAGCACCACACGCGCGCCATCACGGTCTATCGCCAGGGGGGCGTCAACTTCCTGGTCAACGAAGATCCGGACAGTTTCGCCGCCGACTTTGCTGCCCAGCACGGTCCCAGCGCCTGTGGCTTCGCGATCCGCTTCACCCAACCGGTTGACTCGGTCTGCGGCACGGTGATCCAGAACGGAGGCGAGGCGATCGGCAACAAGTCGACGAGCCGCGTGATCGACGTGCCGGTGGTGAAGGGTATCGGGGACTGCATGCTGTACCTGGTGCCGAGCGGAAAGGATGTCTATGCGCACGATTTCGCGCCGATCCCGGGTGCCGAGCAGAATCCGGTTGGCTTCGGACTGACCTTCATCGACCACCTCACCCACAACCTCTACTTCGGCAACATGGAGAAGTGGTCGGACTACTACGAGCGCCTGTTCAACTTCCGTGAGATCCGCTATTTCGACATCAAGGGCGCCAAGACCGGCCTGGTATCGAAGGCCATGACTGCACCGGACGGCATCGTGCGAATCCCGCTCAACGAGTCCTCCGACCCGAAGAGCCAGATCAACGAATACCTCGACGAGTACAAGGGCGAGGGCATCCAGCACATCGCCTGCTTCACCGACGACATTTACACCACGGTCGAAGCGATGCGCGCCCAGGGCATCGAGTTCCTCAACACCCCGGACACCTACTTCGACATCATTGACGAGCGCATTCCGAACCACGGCGAAGATGTCGCGCGCCTGGCCAAGAACCGCATCCTGATCGACGCCGACCCCGAGACCAAGCAGCGCAAGCTGCTGCAGATCTTCACCCAGAACGCCATCGGCCCGATCTTCTTCGAGATCATCCAGCGCAAGGGCAATGAAGGATTCGGCGAGGGCAACTTCCAGGCCTTGTTCGAAAGCATCGAGCGCGAGCAGATGCGGCGTGGGGTGTTGTGAGCTGAAAAGCGGGAACAGGGAACAGGGAACAGGGGCAAGAAGCCCTTAGCCCCTCTCCCTGCGGGAGAGGGGTTGGGGTGAGGGGCAAAACATGCCGCATCACATAAGGCCACCGCATGCCACCAACAATCTCAACAGGGCCAGAAAGCTGCGCCGCGAATCGACCGATGCGGAGCACAAACTCTGGAGCCGACTTCGCAACAGCCAGTTGATCGGCCTGCGCTTCCGCCGCCAGCATCCGATTCCTCCGTACTTCGTCGACTTCTGCTGTATTAGCGCAATGCTGGTGATTGAGCTTGATGGCTCACAGCACAGTGGTGAAAGCGATGCTGTGCGAACGCGCTTTCTGGAGAGTCATGGCTTCACAGTGTTGCGCTTCTGGGACAACGATGTCCTGCTTCAGACTGATGCTGTGCTTGAGGCGATTTTGAACGCCTTGCCAGGTTTGCCCCTCACCCCAACCCCTCTCCCGGAGGGAGAGGGGCTAATGCTCACCCCAACCCCTCTCCCGTCGGGAGAGGGGCTAGACGACAACGAAGCGCCATGAACGCAACCAACCTCACCTACCAAACCGGCTTCGCCAACGATTTCGCCACTGAGGCACTGCCTGGCGCGTTGCCCGTGGGGCGCAATTCGCCGCAGAAGGTTGCCTACGGCCTGTATGCCGAGCAGCTCTCCGGCACCGCCTTCACCGCGCCGCGACATTGCAACCGGCGCAGCTGGCTCTACCGCATTCGGCCGGGTTCGATGCACGGGCAGTTCAGTGCCTGGGCGCAGCCGCACTGGCATAGCGACTTCGGCACGGCGCCGGTGACGCCCGAGCAACTGCGCTGGAGTCCGCTGCCGCTGCCTGAAGCGCCGACCGATTTCATCGAAGGCCTGTTCACCATGGCGGGCAATGGCGGCCCGTCGGCCGGCACCGGCATCGGCATTCACCTGTACGCCGCGAATCGCGACATGCAGGGGCGCTATTTCTACAACGCCGACGCCGAAATGCTGATCGTGCCGCAGTCCGGCCGACTGCGCATCGCGACCGAGATGGGCGTGCTGGAAGTCGAGCCGCAGCAGATCGCCGTGATTCCGCGCGGCGTGCGCTTTGCGGTCGGCCTGCCGGACGGGCAGGCGCGCGGCTATGTCTGCGAGAACTTCGGCGCGCTGCTGCGCTTGCCGGACCTGGGTCCGATCGGTTCCAACGGCCTGGCCAATCCGCGCGATTTCGAAACGCCGGTGGCGGCGTACGAGGACATCGAAGGCGAGTTCGAGCTGATCGCGCGCTTCCAGGGCGGACTGTGGCGCGCCGAGATCGGTCACTCGCCGCTCGACGCGGTGGCCTGGCATGGCAACTACGCGCCGTACCGCTATGACTTGCGCCGCTTCAACACCATCGGTTCGATCAGCTACGACCATCCCGATCCGTCGATCTTCCTGGTGCTGCATTCGGCCAGCGACACGCCGGGCGTCAGCAATCTCGATTTCGTGATCTTCCCGCCGCGCATCCTGGCGATGCAGGACACCTTCCGTCCGCCCTGGTTCCACCGCAATGTGGCGAGCGAGTTCATGGGCCTGGTACATGGCGCTTACGACGCCAAGGCCGAAGGCTTCTCGCCGGGCGGCTGCAGCCTGCACAACGGCATGACCGGCCACGGCCCGGATGCGGCGACCTTCGAGAAGGCCAGCAACATGGATCTTTCGAAGCCCGATGTGATCACCGATACCATGGCCTTCATGTTCGAAAGCCGCGCGGTGATCCGCCCCTGTGCGCAGGCGCTGGCCGCCTCGCACCGGCAGCGCGATTACCTGCAATGCTGGGCGGGACTGAAGAAGCACTTCGATCCTGCGTCGCGCAGCTGACGCCCGCACCCTCTCACCGAATTCAAGGAACGCTCCAATGAAACTCGCCTCGCTCAAGGAAGGTGGTCGTGACGGCAGCCTGATCGTGGTCTCGAAGGATCTCAGCCGCGCGGTGCGTGCCGCCGCCATCGCGCCGACCCTGCAACGCGCGCTGGAGGACTGGTCGAACACCGCGCCGCGACTTAATGCTCTGTCAGAGCAGCTCAATGCCGGCACGGCCGAGGGAACATTCGATCTCGACGTCAAGACACTGGCTTCGCCCCTGCCGCGCGCCTACGAGTTCGTCGATGGCTCGGCCTACCTGCCGCATGTCGAGCGCGTGCGCCGCGCGCGCGGCGCCGAGGTGCCGGAGAGTTTCTACACCGATCCGCTGATGTACCAGGCCGTCAGCGCGGGATTCTATGGCCCCTGCGATCCCATCCTGGTGCCGGACGAGGCCCATGGCATCGACCTGGAAGCCGAGATCGTGATCATTACCGACGATGTGCCTTTGGGCGTTACGCCGGAGCAGGCCGCTGGGCATATCCAGCTGGTCGGCCTGGTCAACGATGTTTCCCTGCGCAACCTGATTCCCGGTGAGCTGGCCAAGGGCTTTGGCTTCCTGCAGTCCAAGCCGCGCTCGGCGCTGTCGCCGGTGTTCGTCACGCCCGATGAACTGGGCGAGGCCTGGCAGGACAGCAAGCTGCATCGTCCGCTGCTTACCCACATCAATGGCGCATGGTTTGGCGCGCCCGAAGCCGGCGTCGACATGCAGTTCAATTTCGCCCAGCTCCTGGCACATGCCGCCAAGACGCGGCCGCTGTCGGCCGGCACCATCGTCGGTTCCGGCACCGTCGCCAACGAGGACACCAGCAAAGGTGCGTCCTGCTTTGCCGAGCGCCGCACAGTGGAGACGCTTGAGCACGGCAAGCCGCTAACGCCCTTCATGAAGTTCGGCGATGTGGTGCGCATTGAAATGCTCGATGCCGAGGGCCGTTCCATCTTCGGCGCGATCGAGCAGACTGTGACGCGAAACACGGTCTAATTGCGCCGCGCTTCACAGTCCGCGCCAGTCGCGCTACTGTCGGCAGGCTACGGCCCGACATGGGTCGTAAGGCCCGGCGGGCCGCAGGTCCTCCGGTCTCCTGGCGGATAGGGGAGTACGAGCGTAGTGACGGGTGCACTGAAGCTATACAGCTACTGGCGCTCCAGCGCCGCCTATCGGGTGCGGATTGCGCTCAACCTCAAGGGTCTGCCCTACGAGATCGTGCCAGTTCATCTGGTCAACGAGGGGGGCGAGCAGTTCTCCGCCGAATACACCGAACTGAACCCACAGAGCCTGGTGCCAACCCTGGTCGATGGGCACCGCATTCTGCGCCAGTCGATGTCGATCATCGAGTATCTGGAGGAAACCTGGCCGGACCCCTCGCTGATGCCTGACACCGCGCGCGATCGGGTCAGGGTGCGCACCCTGTCGCAGATAATCGCGTGCGAGATCCATCCGCTCAACAACCTGCGCGTGCTCAAGTTCCTTGAGGACACCTGGAATGTGCCGCAGGCCGAGCGCGAGACCTGGGTCCGGCACTGGATGCAGGAAGGCTTCACCGCGCTCGAGGCGACCCTGGTCGACAGCCCTGCCACCGGCACGTATTGCGAAGGCGATTTCCCCACCATGGCCGATTGCCTGCTGGTGCCGCAGGTCTACAACGCGCTGCGCTTTGGCCTGGATCTGGCGCCCTATCCCACCGTCGCAAGAATCAATGAGGAGTGCCTGGCGATGGAGGCCTTCGACAAGGCGCGACCCGAGAATCAACCGGACGCGCCGGAGGCTTGAAGTAGGGCTCAGGTCCTAAGGCTCGGGAAGCATTTCTCAGGCTGAGCCTTCCCGAAATGAGCCTCTTGGATCTCGACGAACGGACGAGTACTTAAGGCTGGTGCTTCGGGACCCAAGGGAAGCCAAACTGAGGCAAGAACGTCGGACGCCGCCGCTCTTCTGAGCCCTAAGCCCTATGCACCCGCCGTACGGCACCCAAGTGCTTCCAGCGCCGACTGAAGAGCAGGAATCTTCGCCAACCACGGCGCCAGCAGGGTCAGCAGTCCCGCTACTGCGACCAGTCCCGCAGCTGCAAGCCGCGCGCCAGGTCGCGCAAGCCACTGTGCGGCGCGCGCGCCGCTCCAGGTCAGCGGCACCATGATTGCTGCTGTGCCGATGCCAAACGCGGCCATCAGCAGGGCGCCATGCCAGGCGCTGGCGGTAAGCCAGGCGGCGGTGAGCAGGGTGTAGCTCAAGCCGCAGGGCAACCAGCCCCAGAGCAATCCGAGGGCGAGTTGACGCGGAAGGGTTGTGGCCGGAAGCAACCGACGTTGCAACGGCGCCAGGCGTTGCCAAAGTGCCGCACCCGGACGTGAAAGGAACCCAAGCCGATTGCGGGTATCGAGCAGGCGCAGCGCCACCAGGATCAGCACCAGTCCCACGGCCATCCGCATGCCCAGCATCAGCGCATCGATACGCAACAGCTGCAGCAAGCCCGCGCCCAGTCCACCGACCAGAGCACCGGCGATCACATAGCCGAGAATGCGCCCCGCGTTGGATACCAAGGCGCTGCGCAGCGGCGGTGCACCGCGCGTGGCCAGCGATACGCCGGCCGCCACGCCGCCACACATCGCCGCGCAGTGAATTCCGCCGACCAGCCCGCTGAGCAGGGCGGCCAGCACCACCGGCAGGTCAATCGGCATGCGTGTTGGTCGTTGACGAAACCGGTTCCGGCGTCCCGCGTTCGGGTGGATGCTCTTCGGCGAGGATATCGATCGCTGGCGTTTCCAGATCGTCAAACTGGCCGCGCCGCACTGCCCAGGCGAAGGCCCAGATGGCCAGGCCAAACAGCACCAGGGTGATGGGGACGAGGATCAGCAGGCTGTTCATTGGGCGAGGATCATCCCACGACGCTGGCGGCTTGCATCGGCGCGGTTCGATGCGTGACGCAAGCAACGCCGACGCGCGCCAGGCGCAGCGCATTCAAAGTGACCAGCAAGGACGATAGCGCCATGCCGACCGCGGCCATCCAGGGCGTGACCAAGCCGGTCGCGGCGATCGGCAAGGCAACGAGGTTGTAGGCCACCGCCCAGGCCAGGTTCTGACGGATCACGCGGCGCGTGCGGCGAGCGATGCCGATGGCTTGCGGTACCCGGGCCAAGCTTGTGCCGAGCAACACCAGATCGGCGCTCCGATGCGCCAGTGCGGCGCCGCCGCCCATCGCGATCGAGACGTCGGCGCCAGCCAGCACAGGCGCATCGTTGATGCCATCGCCCAGCATCGCCACCACACGACCTTCGGCTTGCAGGGTGCGCAGCCGCGCCAATTTGTCCTCGGGGCTCTGTCTCGCACGCGCGCTTTCAATGCCGAGTGCTTGCGCAGTCGCCGCGACAGCCGTCTCGCCATCGCCTGACAGCAGCTCTACGCCAACACCCAGACCTGCCAGAGCAGCGATGGTGGCTGCAGCATCCGGACGGGGTAGATCGAGCAGTTCGAAACGCGCCAGCGGCTGCTGGCCGTCACCGAGCCACAGGCCACCATCGTCCTTGCTTCCGGCGGCGAATTCGGCGCGTCCAAGCCGCAGCATCCGGCCGGCGACCACGCCTTCGACACCGTGTCCTACCTCGGTACGCAAGCTGCTGGCACGCAGCAAGCCGGGGTCGGAAAATGCCTCGGCCAGCGGATGGCCACTGCCACTTTCCAACGCGGCGGCCAGGGCGACAACCTGCGAAGTACTACAACCTGTTTCGAACACGTCGGTGCGAACCACCCGCGGCGATCCTTCGGTCAGGGTGCCGGTCTTGTCGAGCAGCAGCAGGTCGGCGCGAGCCAGATTCTCCAGTGCGTCCGGCCCGAGACTCAGCACGCCGATCCGCGCCAGTGTGCCGTGCGCCGCGCCCAGCGCTGCGGGCACCGCCAGCGACAGGGCGCAGGGGCAGCTCACCACAAGCACCGCCAGCATCACCTCGAAGGCGCGTTCTGGCGCGACCTGCCACCACACAGCGAGAACCAGCAGTGCGCTGATCAGCAGTCCGGATACGAAGCGCGACGCCAAGCCGTCGGCCAGCTGCGCGAGGCGCGGGCGCTGGCTTTGCGCCTGTTCGACAAGGCGCACCAGATGCGACAGACGGGTGTCCTGCCCGGTGCGCGACACGCGCAGCCGCACCGGTCCGGCGCGACACTGGCTGCCGGCCAGCGCCGTCTCTCCGATCTGACGCGGCACCGGGCGTGATTCACCCGACAGCAGTGCCTCGTCGAACTCGCCGGCGTCCAGCAGTTCGCCATCGGCTGGTACCGCCTCGCCCAGGGCCACGCGAACTACGTCGTCCAGTGCCAGTTCCGCCACCGGCAGTTGATGCGCGCGGCCCTCGGCATCCAGTTTCCAGGCCAGCGCCGGGCGTGCCCGTGCCAGTGCATCGACGCCGGCATTGGCGCGCTGCCGGGCAAGCGTTTCAATCGCCCGCGCCGCCAGCAACAGGAACACGAACATCACCGCGGCATCGATCCAGACGTGTGGTCCGCCGCGCAGGGTTTCCACCAGGCTGCCACCATAGGCCAGCAGCACGGAGCTGGCGATCAATGTGTCCATGCCCAGATGCCGCTCACGCAGTTCGCGCAGCATGCCGCTGATGAAGGGCCAGCCGGAGTAGAACACCACCGGCGTGGCCAGCAGGAAGGCGATCCAGCGGAAGAAGTCCCGCGTGGCGTCGGGCATTTCGTTGTTGAAGTCGAGGTACAGCGCCTCCGCAAACATCATCGACTGCAAGGTGCCCAGGGCCGCCACGCCAAGCCGCAGGATAAGCCCGCGGCGCAGCTTCAGCCGCTCACGCTCCAGCGCTTCGCCAGGTGCTAGGTGCGGCCGGTATCCGAGCGAAGCGAGACGCTTCAGCGCATCCGACAACACCAGACGACGCGGATCCCAGCGCAGTCGAACGCGACCGGTGACGGCATTCGAACCGACCTCCTCGACGCCCTCGATACGCTGCATGGCGCGGTCGATAAGCCAGGCGCAGGCCGCGCAGCGCATGCCCTCGATGACCAGGGTGATCTCGCGGCTCTCGCCTAGCACGCGACTGTGCTCACGCTGCACGTCCTCGCGATCCCAGGCCGCGTAGTCGAGCGTTTCCTCGCCGACCCGCTCGCCTTCTTCGGCGCGCAGGCGGTAGTAGTCGGACAGGCCGGCGCTGCGGATCCACTCGGCAGCCGCAGCGCAGCCACGGCAGCAGAATGCGTGCTCGATGCCTTCGAAACGCGAAAGCGGTGGGTCGACGGGTAGCGCCTGGCCGCAGTGGAAACAGCCGGCGACTGCGCCGGATTCAGTCATTGTCCACGGCGGGTGCCAGATCAGCGCTCAATGCACCATGCGGCAGTCGCCCCTGCAGCCGCCATTGGCCATCGTCTGGTTCCAGTATCAGGTTCCAGGCATGGTCGCGCGGTATGTGCAGGCGGCCGACAAAGCGCGACTCGTCGGCCCGAATCAAATTCAGGCTGAGATCGCCCGCAGCGTCGAGTGGGTGAGTCAGCACCAGGGTCAGGCTGTCGCGGTCAAACTCACCCGCTTCGGCGCGCAGCTCCACCGCTTCGGTGTCGGCCGACAGTACCAGACGCGCCTGCAGACCGAGTCGCGCGGCACTCCGCTCTGGGCCGAGATCGGCGGTCTGTGCCTTGCCGACCCGGCTGCCTGGATCGCGCACGGCGTCGTCGCCGCCACTGCGAATGGCTATGGCCAGGGTTACGAAACCGGCCACCACGACCGATGCAGGCAAAGCAAGGACCAGCCACATCATGGGTTCGCGAAACCAGGCACGCGCTGACGTGTTGGCAGATCTCATTGAACGGGCCCGAAGAAGGCGGCTTCATGCTCGATGCGCAGCGGCTTGTCGCCCTCGCTTTCGAGCACGAAGCGCAGCTCCTGACGGCCACGAACGCTGCCGGCCGGGGCAGTGAGAGTCAGGGGCAGGTTGATGGTTTGATCCGCAGCGGCCTCGATGCGCAGCGGCGCGCCGGGCAGGACCACCTCGCCGGCATCTTCCAGTCGCAAGTGCAGCACCTGCATCTGGCCCTGTTTGTTCGACACCTTCAAGGTGAACGCGTTCTCGATGCCGCCGTCGGCCGCGGTGCGATACAGCGCATTGCGATCGCGCAGCACGTCGAGGATCAAGGGACTGCGCTGGCTGACGCCGACCAGCCAGCCGGCGAAGATCAAGCCGAGCAGGGCGCCGTAGATCAGGATGCGCGGACGCAGCACGCGCGAGGGTTTTCCATCGACCGCGTTCTGCGTGGTGTAGCGGATCAGGCCGTGCGGGTAGCCGACCTTGTCCATCACCGTATCGCAGGCGTCGATGCAGGCGCCGCAGGCAATGCACTCGTACTGCAGGCCGTTGCGGATATCGATGCCCGTCGGGCAGACCTGTACGCAAATGGTGCAGTCGATGCAGTCACCGAGATCCTCCAGTGACGTCACGACCGGTGCATCCGACGCACGTGGTGCATCTCCGCGGGGTGCATCCACCACCAAGCCAGTGGTGACCGCTGCCGACACCTGCGCGCCGGCTGCCGACTGACGCGTTGCTGCCGCCACCACCGCGGCGTTTGCGCTGCGCAGATCCAGCAGGCCGCGGGCGCGCTCCAGCACGCTGGCCAGGCCCTTCTTGCGCGGGCCGCGCGATTCGCCGCGCCGCGGGTCGTAGCTGATGATCAGGGTGTTGCGGTCGAACATCGCGCCCTGAAAGCGCGCGTAGGGGCACATGTACTTGCAGACCTGCTCGCGCAGGAAGCCGGCATTGCCCCAGGTGGCAAGCGAATAAAACAGCACCCAGAACAATTCCCAGCCGCCCCACTCGAACGGCACCAGACGCGCACCGAGATCGCGGATCGGGGTGAAGAAACCGACGAAGGTGAAACCGGTCCACAGCGCGAACACGATCCACAGGCTGTGCTTGGCCAGCTTGCGGCGGATCTTCTCGGCGTTCCAGGGACTGGCATCGAGCTTCATGCGCTTGCCGCGATCGCCCTCGGCCCAGCGCTCCATCCAGATGAAGACCTCGGTCCAGACCGTCTGCGGACAGGCATAACCACACCACAGGCGCCCGGCCAGCGCGGTGAAGAAAAACAGCGACAGTCCCGCGAGGATCAGCAGCAGGGCGAGGAAGATGAAATCCTGCGGCCAGAAGTTCAGTCCGAACACAAAGAAGCGTCGGGCAGGCAGATCAAACAGCACCGCCTGACGGCCGTCCCAGTTCAGCCAGGGAAACAGGTAATACATGCCCAGCAGCCAGAACACCGCCGCGGTGCGCAAACGATCAAAACGGCCCGACACCTCACGCGGATAGATCTTGCGCTCGGAGACGTAGAGGGCACCATCGTCCCGCGTGTTACTGACGGTGATGGGGATGGTTTTGCTCATGGGGTGGGGCCGGGAGGGATGCCGGGGGGCATCCTTTTGATGCGAAGAGGGTTGGCTTGCTGATGTCTGGCGCTGCTGTTGTAGGGCGGATCTTGATCCGCCAATGCGAGGTGGTTGGTTTTTTGCGCTCCAACACGCTGAGCGACAGGAACAGAAACAGCAAATGCCACATCAAAATCGAGATCAAAAGCTTTCGCGCCCCTGCGGGGCAGCGAGTCACTTTCTCGTACGTCGGGCATCTTGCCCTCCGCCCTTCGGGCCGCCTTCGGCGTTCGGCCTCGCTCCTGCTCGGCTCGTGCTTGTCCAAGAGAAAGTAACCAAAGAGAAGGACACCCCAGTCTCGCGCCGCGCGGGAAAAGCCCCGCGCGGTACCCTGCGCTGCTCACCATGACCGGGCCGGCCCGAACTCGCACATCCATGTGCTCAAACATGCGGGCCTTTCCCCCGGCCCTGGCTCCGCTGCTCGGCACGAGCCGATGGGGACCCTGAAAGCCAACAGCAACAGCAGAAGCAACAGCAGGAGCAACAGCAGGAGCAACAGCAACTCCTGCTTCGCTCAATTGGTGGCGAGCGCAGCGAAGCCAAACACGGCTCAAAGAAGCGAGCGAAGCCGCAGCGGAAATCGAGGCAGGCTCTTGGCTCCTGGCTTTGAATCCCCGTTCATTTTCCGCCGAGTAGCGGAGGAATCCGGCGGGGAAAGGCGCGCATGTCCGAGGCCATGGATGGCCGAGTTCGCGCCGGCCGACGGATTCTGAGCAACGCAGGGCACCCCGCGCGCTTCTTGCGCGGGGCGGGAAATCCGGGGTGCCCTTCTCTTTGGTTACTTTCTCTTGGGCAAGCAAGAGAAAGTGACTCGCGCCCCGAAGGGGCACGAAAGCTCTTGCTCTCACTGAGAGGAGCCGACTGACACAAGTGTGGTTCGAGATGCGCTCTCGTTCGGCCGCCAAGGCCTCTACGAGGCGCTGCGCGCCTTCGCCCGCTGCGCGGCCGCCTCGATCGCTCCTCACCACGAACGGAGGTGAGTGGTGTTCGAAATCAACGGATCCGCTACGCGCCGATGACGGCGACCAAGGCAAGTCATTGCACCGCGCGGGCCAACGAACTCTGGCAGCGCGTGCATCAACCATCGTAGGGCGGCCCATGCCGGGCGCCACGCGGGCCACTCACTGATCCTCGTTCAATGGTCGATTGAACCGGCTCGCTGGCCGCAGCAGCACCCAGGTGAACAGGCTGGCACTGGCCGTTGCCAGCCAGAACATGAAGAAGCCGATCGTGTAGCCCATCTCGCGACTGATGTCCCAGTTGACGAAGCTGATGTCGCGCAGCGCCAACGGATCGATGAAGGCGAAGAACACCATGGTCGCCACGCCGGCGGAAAAGAAGCTCGGCCAGAGAATCGCGCCGACCTTTTGCGCCATCGGGCGCGGTGCGTGGTCGAAACGGGATTCCGCTTCGACCCGTGCGACCTGGTCGGTGTTGTCGATCTTCACGGTGCGGGGTTCGTCGAGTCCGAAGTCTGGCCCAGATGATAGACCCAGCCCGCGACCAGTCGGGCGCGATCGCTGCCGATGATCGGTTCATGCGGTGGCATGTAGCCGTTGCGGCCTGTCACGATGGCAGTACGGATGCTGTCGAAGTCGCTTCCGTACAGCCACACGCCGTCAGTCAGGTTGGGCGCGCCAAGCGCAGCCATGCCGGTTCCCTCGCGTCCGTGGCAGGCCGCACAGATCATTTCGAAGCGCGGCTTGCCGGCTGCCGCCAGGCTGGGATCGACGCGCTGGCCCGACAGGCTCTGCACGTAAACTGCGGTCTCGTTGACTGCCTGATCACTGCCGAGCACGGCAGCGAAGGGGGGCATCGCCGCTTGCCGTCCGCCGAGGATCGAGGCGAGGATCTGCTCCGGTTCGCCGCCCCACTGCCAGTCCTTGTCGGTGAGGTTGGGAAAGCCCTTGGCACCGCGCGCATCCGAGCCGTGGCACATGGCGCAGTTATTGGCGAACACCGATTGGCCCAGGGCGCGCGCCTCGGCATCACCAGCCAGTTCGGGAATCGACTTGTCCGCGAAGCGTGCGAACAGCGGTGCCAGCTTGGCTTCGTTTTCGGCGCGCTGCTTGTCGTGCTCGCCAACCGACGTCCAGCCAGACGTGCCGGCGAAGGCGCCGAAGCCGGGGTAGTACACGAGGTAGGCAATGCTGAAGACGATGGTCAGCCAGAACAGGTTGATCCACCACTTTGGCAAGGGCTTGTTGTACTCACGAATGTCGCCATCCCAGACGTGCCCGGTGGTTTCCGGCTCACCAGGACGGCGCCTGGAAGTTACCCACAGCAGCCACACACAGCCGGCGATGTTGATGACCACCAGCACGATGATGAACCAGGACCAGAAGGCGCTCATGGTGTTTTCTCGTTCGAAGGGATGCGGTGGTCACCCGACGGCGCTTCGTCTTCCAGCGGCAGTCGTGCGGCTGCATCGAAATGGGGTTTGCGCTTGCTGCTCCAGGCCCAGATCCAGCCGCCGATGAATGCCAGCAGAAGGAACAGGGTGATCAGACCGGAAATCGTTGCGCTGCTCATGTGAGTTCGGTCCTCACTGGCCGCGCGGGCCGTGGATGCCGAGACCCTGCAGGTAGGCGATGACCGCGTCCATCTCGGTCTTGCCCGCCACCTTGGCCGGCGCGCCGGCGATGTCCTCGTCGCTGTAGGGATCGCCGATCATGCGCAAACGCTGCATGCGCAGCACGACGCGGGAAGCATCCAGTGGACGTTCGATCATCCAGGGATAGCCGGGCATATTGCTCTCCGGCACCACGTCGCGCGGGTTGATCAGGTGGGCGCGGTGCCAGTCGTCCGAATAGCGGCCACCAACGCGGGCCAGATCCGGTCCGGTGCGCTTGCTGCCCCACTGGAAGGGACGGTCGTAGACCGATTCGCCGGCCAGCGAGTAATGGCCATAGCGTTCGGTTTCGAAACGCAGGGTACGGATCATCTGCGAGTGGCAGTTGTAGCAGCCTTCGCGCACATAGATGTCGCGCCCGGCCAGCTCCAGCGGCCCGTAAGGCTCGACTCCCGGCGCCGGCTCGATCGCTTCGGCCTGGTACATCAGCGGCACGATCTGGGCGAGTCCGCCGAAGCTGATCGCGACCGCGATCAGCACCAGCATCAGGCCGATGTTCTTTTCGATTTTTTCATGGCTCATGGCGGGGTCCTCAGGCGTGCGCGGGCTGCGGGGCGGGGTCGAGGACCGGGCTGTCCTGGACGCTGCGCGCCATCTGGAAGGTCTTCCAGGTGTTGTACGCCATGATCAGCATGCCGCCGATCACCAGCAGGCCGCCGAGCAATCGGATCAGGAAGTAGGGATAGGTCGCCACCAGCGATTCCACGAAGGTGTAGGTCAGGGTGCCGTCGGTATTGGTGGCACGCCACATCAGGCCCTGCATCACGCCCGCGATCCACATCGAGGCGATGTAGAACACCACGCCGATGGTGTGCACCCAGAAGTGCGTGTCGATCAGCTTGACCGAGTACATCTCCTTCAGACCCAGCACGCGCGGATACAGCATGTACATCGCGCCGATGGTGATCATCGCCACCCAGCCCAGCGCGCCGGAGTGCACATGGCCAACGGTCCAGTCGGTGTAGTGGCTGAGTGCGTTGACGGTCTTGATCGACATCATCGGACCTTCGAACGTGCTCATCATGTAGAAGGACAGCGAGACGATCATGAACTTGATGATCGGGTCGGTGCGCAGCTTGTGCCAGGCGCCGGCGAGGGTCATCACGCCGTTGATCGCGCCACCCCAGGATGGCGCCAGCAGGATCAGCGAGAACACCATGCCGAGCGACTGCGCCCAGTCGGGCAGGGCGGTGTACTGCAGATGGTGGGGACCGGCCCACATGTAGATCGCGATCAGGGCCCAGAAGTGCACGATCGAGAGGCGATAGGAGTAGATCGGCCGGCCGACCTGTTTGGGCACGAAGTAGTACATGATCCCGAGGAAGCCGGCAGTCAGGAAGAAGCCCACCGCGTTGTGCCCGTACCACCACTGCACCATGGCATCGACCGCGCCGCTGTAGATCGGATACGACTTCGCCAGTCCTGCCGGAATCGACAGGTTGTTGACGATGTGCAGCACCGCGATGGTGAGGATGTAGGCACCGAAGAACCAGTTGGCGACGTAGATGTGCGGTATGCGGCGCTTCATGATGGTGCCGAAGAACAGCACCGCGTAGGCCACCCAGACCACGGTGATCAGCAGGTCGATTGGCCACTCCAGCTCGGCGTACTCCTTGCCCTGGGTCAAGCCCAGCGGCAGGGTGATGGCGGCCAGCAGGATCACGGCCTGCCAGCCCCAGAAGACAAAGGCGGCGAGCTTGTCGGAGATCAGGCGCGCATGGCAGGTTCGCTGTACTACGTAAAGGCTGGTGGCGAACAGGCCGCAACCTCCGAAAGCGAAGATCACCGCATTGGTGTGCAGCGGACGCAGGCGGCCATAACTCAGCCAGGGGATATCCATGTTCAAGGACGGCCAGTAGAGCTGGGCCGCGATCAGGACGCCCACAAGCATGCCGACGATGCCCCAGACCAGGGTCATAACGGCAAACTGACGGACGACCTTGTCGTTATAGGTCGCTAGCTGATTCATGAAACCCCCGATGCTTTGACGCATGAATTTTCCGGACATTGCTGTTCCGGCGTATTGACCTCGATCAAGTGCATCCTGGCCCGGCTCCGCGTGTCGTGCGGCACGCCGGGTTGGGCCCATTCAGGCGCCGGCTGCCGGTACCGCCGCAGCGGCTGTTGTGGTGAAGAATCGGTCGATCGACACCGGGCGGTGCACGGCGTAACCCTGAGCATAGTCGACTCCCAGACTACGCAACTTGGCCAGGATCTCCGGTGAGCTGACACATTCGGCTACCGTCTGCTTGTTCAATACCCGCGCGATGTCCGCAATGGCGCGCACCACGGCCAGCGCGAGCGGTGACTCCTCGACCGGCCTGACAAAGCTGCCGTCGATCTTGAAGTAGTCCACATCCAGATCATTCAGATACCCGAACGAGCAGAATCCGGTGCCGAAGTCATCGAGCGCGAAATGGCAGCCCAGCGCGCGGATGTCCTGGATGAAATGCTGGGCGCGGTTGAGGTCGCGCACCGCGCTGGTTTCGGTGATCTCGAAGCAGATCTGGTCGGGGCGCAGCGGCGAACTGGCCAACTTGCGACGCACGAAACGTCCGAAGGCATCGTCTTCCACCGCCGCGGCGGTGAGGTTGATGCAGCACAGCCCCACTTCGGCGGCGGCCTCGGGATTGCGCGCGAACCAGTCCAGGCAGTGTTCGAAAACGTAGCGATCCAGCTTCACGCCCAGCTTGAAGCGCTCGGCAGCTGGCACGAACTGGTCGGGCGTGAGCAGTTTGCCGCTGGTTGGGTCGTAAAGGCGCAGCAGGATCTCGAAGTGGCGACGTCCGTCATCAATTTCCTGCAGCGGCGCAATGCGCTGGCAGTGCAGCTGAAAGTGTTCGTGCTGCAGCGCGGCGTTGAGGCGCATTGCCCAGCGCATGGCAACCGTCTGTTCGTGCACGTCACCGTGTCCGGGCGTGACGATCTCGACCCGATTGCCGCCACGTTCCTTGGCCAGGAAGCAGGCCGCGTCGGCGTCAGCCAGGATGCGCTCGAACTCGGCCACGCCGGCGCGGAACGGCAGCAAACCGATGCTGACGCTGGGCGACAGCACATGGCCTTCCCAGGCAAAGCGGTAGTTCGACACCGCCTCGCGCAGTTGCTCGGCGCGGTGCTTGGCCTGGTGCGGCGAGACGTGCCGCATCAGCACCGTGAACTCGTCGCCGCTGATGCGACTCAGCTGGTCCTGCGGGCCCAGATTGGCCTGCAGCACACTGACCAGGGCCTTGAGCAGCTCGTCGCCGGCCTTGTGACTGACCGTATCGTTGACCAGCTTGAACTGATCGAGATCGAGATAGGCCAGGGCAAGTGGTTCCTCATCGCGTCGCGCCAGCAGGCTGCGGGTGTTGTCCTCGAAGGCACTGCGATTCGGCAGGCCGGTCAGCGAGTCGGTCTGGGCGCGGCGCAGCATGCGGTAGGTGGCGATGCGACTCTCGAAGCTGGCGGCAGAGAGTATCTGCGGCACCATGGCGATGACGCACATGAAGACCAGCAGGATGACTGCATCCAGCAAGCCGGTGGGGGTGGGGAAGCCGGCCAGGCCCAGTCCCAGGAGACTGGTGAAGAACAGCGCCAGCACACCGGTGGCCAAGGCGGTGAACAGCGGTTCGAATCGTTGCGCGCTCCACAGCAGCATGGCGAGCGGCATGCTGGCCAGCCCGACGGCGTAAGCGCCGCTGTAGCGGCCAGCCCACAGTACCGCGCTGGCCATCACTACAAGGCTTGCCATCCAGGCGAGTTTCTCCGGCATGCGCGAAAAGCCCAGTGCCGGATGCCCGGCAAGCGATGAGCTGCCGCCAAGTACGGCAACCAGCACGGCCGGCGAGATGGTGATCACGCCAAACAGGTTGCTGAGCGCCCATTGCGCCAGCCCCGGGCCGAGCTCGCCCTTGGGCAGCATGCCGGCATGGATCAGGCCGGCAACACCGATCAACGCGCTGATGCCTACCATCACCAGACCGCCCTGGAACATCACCAGGCCACTGCGTACCGTGAGTCGCTCGGGCGCGCCCGGGTGGAAGCGCTGCACCAGGGCCACACCGGCCACCGGCCCCAGTACATTGCTGAGCAGCGAGTAAGGAATGAACAGGTAGGGTGTCGGCGAGATGAACAGGTGCAGGATCAGCACCCCGACCGCGATGAACGTCCACCAGCGCAGTCCCCAGATCAGCAGCGCTGCGTATGCCAATCCGGCGGGTGGCCAGATAAGGGTGATGCGGTTCTCGTCGGACAGGAACAGCACAGCCAGCTCGGCCCCGGCCAGGAAGAGGCCGACAAGCACGAGGAATCGGACCGCATGGCGAGCAGTGCTGTTCACGCAATGAGTTTATACCCGGTTCAGGGCTTCGGGGTGCAGCCCCTATGGAAGGTCTGAACTAGTCCATCCTGGACTTTTCAGCCCACGTCGAGTCCGGCACAGGTCCGGACTCGACTTCGCGAAATCAATCGCTTGCGCGATTGACTCGCGGGCCGGTCATCCATGGCCGGCGAAACCTCTGACTTATCCAGAGGTTCCCTATCGGCTAAGGTAGCCGCCCGATCCCGCCAGTGCAGTGTCCATGTCCCGCCGAATTGTCGCCCGTCGTTCTCCCATCCACGGCAATGGCGTGTTTGCCTGTGTCGACCTGCCGGCTGAAACCATCCTGATCGAATACAAGGGTCGCCGCATCAGCCACGCCGACGCGGACAGTGAATACGCCGGCTCATCAGACAGCGGCCACACCTTTCTTTTCACGCTGAATGAGGAATTCATCGTCGACGCCAATGTCGGCGGCAACGCGGCGCGCTGGATCAACCACAGCTGCGAGCCGAATTGTCGCGCGCTGATCGAAGAGCATGCGGGGGCGGATCGTCGCCGCGACAAAGTACTGATCGAAAGCCTGCGTCCGATTGCAGCTGACGAAGAGTTGACCTACGACTACGGCATCGTGTTGGACGAACCGCACAGCGCGAGGATGAAGAAGATCTGGGTCTGTCGCTGCGGTGCACAGACCTGCAGCGGCACCATGCTCAAACCCAAGCGCGGCCGCTGATCACGTTGCGGCCTGTGCTTCCAGGCGCAGTCGCAGTGCCGGCTCAAGCTTGAGGGCCTTGGCCAGGCCGTCAAGATAAGCCTTCTCCATAAAGTTTTGCTGCTCGACGACCGCCAGGCTGAGCAGGTAGACCTCGCTGGCCAGTTCCGGCGAGTCGACTGCCGCCGCGACGTCGACAGGATCCAGCGGCTTGGCCAGTTCAGCGTGCAGCCAAGCTTCCAGTTCGGCATCGGCTCCAGCCCGCTTCAGTCCCTGCCCGATCAATTCGCGCTCGCGCGCATCGACATGGCCATCGGCCTTGGCGGCGGCAACCAAGGCCGAGAGCAGCACCTGACTGTGATGCTCGGCGGCCGGCGCTGGCAGACGATCGACGGTCTGCGGCTGGCTCGTCGTCGCGGCCGCACCGGTCTTGTCCTGCTGGTAGGAGCCGTAGGCCTTGTAGGCCATCATGCCGAGCGCCGCCAGGCCACCCATCTTGACCAGGCCGCCGCCCATGCGGCCGCGGCCCAGCAGCATGCCAAGTGCACCACCGGCCAACGCACCCTTGCCGAGTTCGCTGATCGACAGACCACCATCCGCGCTGGTCCTGGCGATGCCAGTCTGGATCAGGGTTTGCTGCGCACCGCTGAGCAGGTGGTCGAGGAAGCTCTTCGAATTCATTCGCGAATGTCCCGTGGTGGTGTATGGATTGAGGGCCGCGGCGGCCAGCGCCACCAGCTTGCCAGAACCAGGATGAAGAACCCCGTGTAGGCAGTCACGAACATCCACCAAGGTCCTTCAAGGAAAATCAGCCGGCCCAACCAGTACTCGATGAAGGACTGGCTGTAGGTGTCCTGTCCGGCGGCGCGGCGCAACCGCTGTTCCCAGATCGTCAGGGGGCAAAGCTGGCCCAGCCAGGTCTGCAGCGCGATGAAGCCCATCAGCGCGAGATGGGTAAAGCGGAATGCGCGTCGTCTTACCCAGGCCCAACGCAGCGGCCCGCCGATCAGGATCAAGGACTGCCCGCCCACCACGAAGGCGACGATCAGTACATGCAAGAGCAGGATGGCATCGGCGAGCAGGGCGTACATGACAGCTATTGTAGGAGCGCGCCCTGCGCGCGATCGAATAGCTGATGCTGTATTGCAGCTGGGGCGAGCCTCCGTGTCTCGGTTGCCGACAGGGTCGGATCTCACAGAACGACCGCAGGACCCTTTCGTAGGTCGGATCAAGCGCCGCCGAAACGCCTGACCGTGCGGTCTGTCTTTGCGGCGCGGATCCGACGCAGGACTTGCCATTCGTAGCAAGCCTCTAGCACCTCGATGTCGGCTCCACCGCTGCGCGGCTTGAGCCGACCTACGACAGCACTCTCACAGGTCGGACGTGGGCTGTGCCTCAGCTGGCGCTCGACCTGGACTCCTACAGGCCGAGTGTTACCACCAGCTCCTTGCCCTCGACGCGCACGTCGCGCAGCACCATTCTTGCGGTGGCTTGCTTGGCATCGGTCGCTTTCAGCGTGTAAACCGGACCACGCGTCGCTGCGGCGACGGCCGCAGCGCCCAGCACATCGCGTGCGCGATCGCGCCATTCCGCTGGCATGCCGCTGACGTCCAACTGGGTGACCACCGGCTGGTCGAGGAAGAACTGGCCTTCACCCGCTACGTAACGCAGGCCGGATTCGAGATCGATGCTGGCGCCCATCGGTTCGCGTTGCCCACCGACCCGCAGATTGAGGCGTGCATCAATGCCCAGTGCGATGCGATCGTCCTGCTCGCGCAGGCTCAAGCGCGGCGAGTCAAGCTCGACCTGCAGCACCATGAAGTGGGTCTGGCTGAGGGGAAAGCGTGGCTCCAGTGCCTTGCGGATATCGGCTTCGCTGATACGGATTTCCACGCGCTGGCTGGCGATGTACCACCAGCCTGCCGCCAGTGAAGCGATCAGCAGGACGGCGATGATCAGCGCGATGCGGGATTTCATGGGTGGCTCCCTTGCGGCAAGGTGTGGCTACTTCCAGTAACGGAGCAGGGCACCCGCATCGGACTCATACCCTCTATCGTCAAGGCGCATCCAGGAAACGCGATGTGCGGAGCGACAAGTAGGGTGCGCCTTGGCGCACCGATTCGAGATCAATCAGATGTGCGGTGGGCCAAGGCCCACCCTACGACAGCGGGTGCGCCGGCGCGGCGGCGATCAATATGCCTCGTTATGCACCGCCTGCACCGCGCGACCCGAGGGATCCACCACATTGCGCAGGCTTGGATCCCAATCCAGCGCAGCCGCCGTGGAGCACGCGACCGATGGCCCGCCCGGCACGCATTCGGCCGCCCAGGGCTGCGGAAAGTGGCGCGCGAACAGCTCGCGGTAGAAATAGGCCTCTTTCGTTTGCGGCGTGTTGTAGGGAAAGCGGAAACGCGCGCTCTGCATCTGCTGGTCGCTGACCTGCTCGGCGGCGAAGGCCTTCAGCGAGTCGATCCAGGCATATCCGACGCCGTCGCTGAATTGCTCCTTCTGTCGCCACAGCACGCCCTCCGGCAGGTAACCGGCGAAGGATTCGCGCAGGAACTGCTTCTCGATGCGGCCGCGTGACTTGCCCGACAGCTTCACTTCCGGATCGAGCTGCATGGCCACGTCGATGAAGCGGCGGTCGAGGAAGGGCACGCGTGCCTCCACGCCCCAGGCCGCCATCGCCTTGTTGGCGCGGGCGCAGTCGAACAGGTGCAGGGCGTCGAGCTTGCGCACGGTTTCCTCGTGCAGGGCGCGCGCGTCCGGTGCCTTGTGGAAATACAGGTAACCGCCGAACAGTTCGTCCGAGCCTTCGCCTGACAGCACCATCTTGATGCCCATGGCGCGGATGCGGCGCGCCATCAGGTACATCGGCGTGGAGGCGCGGATCGTTGTGACGTCATAGGTCTCGATGTGGTTGATCACATCCGACAGCGCATCCAGACCTTCCTGGATGGTGAAGTGGAACTCGTGGTGCACGGTGCCGATATGCGCGGCGACTTCGCGCGCAGCCTTCAGGTCTGGCGAGCTCTCCAGGCCGACGGCGAAGCTGTGCAGCTGCGGCCACCAGGCCTCGGTCTTTTCGTCTTCCTCGACGCGGCGTGCTGCGTACTTCTTGGCGATTGCCGCGATCAGCGACGAGTCGAGTCCACCCGACAGCAGCACGCCGTAGGGCACGTCGCTCATCATGTGGCTCTTGACCGAGGTCTCCAGTGCCGCGCGCAGTGTGCCGCGGTCGGCGCCACGTCCGCTGACGGCTTCGAAGCTGCGCCAGTCGGGCCGGTAGTAGGCGGTCGGTTCGGGATCGCCGCTGCGCCAGAAGTGGCCGGGCGGAAATTCGCGCGCCTCGACGCAGACCGGTGTCAGCGCCTTGATCTCCGACGCCACAAACAGGTTGCCGTGTTCGTCGTGGCCGTAATACAGCGGGATGATGCCGATCGGATCGCGCCCGACCAGCCACTGGCCTTTGGCCGCATCCCACAGCACGAAGGCGAACATGCCTTCCAGTTCATTGAGGAAGTCCGCGCCCATGGCCTGGTAGAGCGGCAGGATCACCTCGCAGTCGGAATGCGTCTGGAAGGCGAAATGGTGGGCGAAGCGCTCACGCAACGCGCGGTGGTTGTAGATCTCGCCGTTCACCGCCAGGACGAGGGAGCCATCCGGAGAGCGCAGTGGCTGCGCACCGGAGTCCACACCGACAATGGCGAGGCGCTCGTGCGCCAGGATGGCACGCTCGTCGGCGTAGATGCCGGACCAGTCCGGGCCGCGATGGCGCTGGCGCTTGGACATATCCAGGGCCTGCGCGCGCAGTGCGCCGGGGTCGGACTTCAGATCGAGGATGCCGAGGATCGAGCACATGGAGAAACGTCGCGGGGCGGTGAAGGGACGGCCATTGTGCCGGATTTGTGCAGTGCGGCAATCTGCTGGCGAAAAAGCCGTCCGGCCGGTAATTCTGGCTTTGCCTACATCCCCATCCAGGCGGTCTGGGCCCAGTTCACGGCGCCACCGGACAGCAGCGCCAGGGCCACGATCTGGGCCAGGCCCAGAAGCCAGCCCAGCGCCATCAGCAGGCCATCGTGCTCGATCAGCGCCAGGACGTAGAACAGGATGATCAGGCCGAAGGGGTAGTTGGTGAAGGGGATCGGCAGGGCCAGGGCCAGGCCCAGGACCACCAGCAGCAAACCAGTGAACAGGCGCGCGCTGCGCCCCAGCATGAAGTCCCAGCGCGGCTTGCAGACCCGCTCGATGCGGTTCAGGCCCTTGCCATAGCGCGCGACGAAGCGCTGCAGCGTCGCTCGCTGCATGCCACGATTCTGCAGCCAGCGCGGCAGCCACGGTCGCTGCATACCGAACATCATCGGCAGCGCCACCACGGAGATCAGCGGGCCGGCTATCGCGCCGACGCCGAATGGCACCGGAATGAACACCGGCAGCAGGACGATCAGCAGCAACACGCCAAAGGCGCGCTCACCAAAACTGCCGATCAGCTCCGAGAAGCGCAGCTTAGGGTCACCCGGGGTATCTCCCAGTTCGCGCAGCAGGTCGCTGGTCCGGCTGGCGCGGCTGGCAAAGCGCCGGCGCCGCGCACGGTCCTGCGAGGACGTTGACTCCGTCGCGACGGGCGCGGCCGCAGCGTCCTGATGCTTGTCAGAACCGGTATTTTCCTGGTGCATGGGCGGATTCGAACACGTAATGGCAGGCCCTGCCAGTTCCGGAGGTAGCTGTAATGGATGTGTCATCTTTGTGAAATATTCTGCCTGGCTGGCCGTTTCGCCACCTTTTCGTAAACGCATGATCCGGAGTGCCGCATGAACCGCAGGCATGGGTTCGCCCTGTTGGCCTTGCTACTGCTGCCCGCCTGTGGCGAGCGGTCGCTGCGCGGCATGGTGCGGATCGATGGATCCAGCACGGTCTATCCGATCAGCGAAGCGGTGGCCGAGGAGTTCATGCGCAGCCGGCCGGGACAGGCGCGCGTCACCCTGGGCGTTTCCGGAACCGGTGGCGGCTTGCGCAAGTTCTGTCGTGGCGAGACCGACATCACCAATGCCTCGCGGCCGATCACCAGCGACGAAATGGCCGTCTGTGCCGAAGCTGGCATTGCGTTCATCGAGCTGCCGGTGGCGCTGGATGCGATCACCGTGGCCGTGCATCCCGACAACCACTGGGCCGAGGAACTCGACCTGCAACAGCTGCGCCGCATCTGGGCACCGGAGTCGCAGGGCGTGGTGACCAGTTGGCAGCAGGTCGACCCCGCATTCCCTCCGCTGCCGCTGCATCTGTTCGGCGCCGGCGCCGACTCGGGCACGTTTGAATACTTCACCGAGGCGGTGGTCGGCACGCCGCGTTCCAGCCGCGGCGACTTCACTGCCAGCGAGGATGACAATGTTCTGGTGTCGGGCGTGGCGCAGGATCGCAATGCCCTGGGCTACTTCGGATATGCCTATTACCGAGCGAACACCAGTCGGCTGAAGGCGGTTCGAGTCCGGCCGTCGGCCGATGAGCCGGGCGTGGCGCCATCGGCAGAGACTGCGCGGGACGGAAGCTATCGACCGCTGTCGCGAGCGATTTTCCTCTATGTCAGTGTGCCGGCGCTGCAGGAGCGAACTGAAGTAGGCGAGTTCGTCGAGTTCTATCTGGATCACGCCGCGCAGCTGGTGGACGAAGTGGGGTTCATTCCGCTGCCGCAGCCGGTTTACCTCACCCTGCGGGAGCGCTTCGCAGCGCGCCGCGTGGGCAGCTTGTATGGCGGGGATGCGCGCATCGGCGCACGCGTCGAAGACGTGCTTTCGGCGCAGCCGCAATGAGCATGACGCCTGCATCGACTGCTGGCCGGCTGCTGCCGCGGCGCTTTGCCGCCGGCTATCGCGGCCAACGCGCGCGCGAGCGGATCATCGAAGCGGGCCTGTTGCTTTGCGCCCTGTCTGCGGTGTTCATCACGGGTGCGATCGTGGTGGTGCTGATGGGGGAGTCGCTGGCCTTCTTCCGGCATGTGTCGCTGTGGGACTTCCTCACCGATACGCGCTGGACGCCGCTGTTCGAGAATCCGCGCTATGGCATCGCGCCGCTGCTTGCCGCCACTTTGACCACGGCTGGCATCGCCCTGCTGGTGGCCATTCCGCTCGGCACGATTACCGCGATCTACCTGAGCGAGTTTGCCAGCCCAAAGGTACGAGAAACGGTCAAGCCAATCCTCGAGTTGATCGCCGGCATGCCGACCGTGGTGTTCGGCTATTTCGCCCTGCTGTTCGTCACGCCGCTGCTGCAGGCACTGATCCCGGGACTGCCGGGCTTCAACATGCTGGCGCCGGGACTGGTCATCGGCATCCTGATCGTCCCCTACATCAGCTCCCTGTCGGAAGATGCGATGCGCAGCGTGCCGATGGCCCTGCGCGAGGCCAGCGCCGCTCTGGGTGCCAGCCGCCTGATTACCGCGACGCGTGTGGTGGTGCCGGCGGCGGCTTCGGGCATCGTGGCCAGTTTCGTGCTGGCGGTGTCACGCGCGGTGGGCGAGACCATGGTGGTGGCGATCGCGGCCGGACAGCAGCCCAACCTGACGATCAATCCACTGGAATCGGCCGCCACCATTTCCACTTACATTGTGCAGGTGGCGATGGGCGACCTGCCTCAGGGCTCGATCGGCTACCAGAGCATCTTCGCCGCCGGTCTGGCTCTGTTTTGCCTGACCCTGGTGTTCAACCTGCTCGGCCACTGGCTGCGCCGGCGCTGGCGCGGGGCCTTGTGATGCGCAAGCTGGATTCCGGCGTCCTGGTTGCGGCGTATCGCCGCCGCGATCTGGCGTTTGAGCTGCTCGGCCTGCTGGTGATGCTGTCGGCGGTACTGGTGCTGGCCGCACTGTTCCTGCAGTTGCTGTTCGACGGTTTGCCGCGCCTGAAGGGCGAATTCCTGTCCTCATTTCCCTCCCGCCACGCATCGCTCGCCGGCATCCTGTCGGCCTGGGTCGGCAGCGTGCTGGTGATGCTCGTCACCGCGGCAAGCGCAATTCCGGTCGGCGTGGGCGCCGGCATCTGGCTGGAAGAGTACGCCCCGCGCCATTGGCTGTCGGACCTGGTCGAGATCAATGTCACGAACCTTGCCGGCGTGCCCTCCATCGTGTTCGGACTGCTGGCGCTTGGCCTGCTGGTGCAAGGACTCGGTCTGGGCGCCAGCGTGCTCAGTGCCGGCCTGACCCTGGGCATGATGATCCTGCCGATTGTCATCGTGGCGACGCGCGAATCGCTGCGCGCCGTGCCGCGCGATATCCGCGAAGCCTCGTTCGGCCTGGGCGCCTCCCGTTGGCAGACCGTGCGCCACCACGTGTTGCCGTATTCCACCGCAGGAATCCTGACCGGCAGCATCATCGGACTGTCGCGCGCAATCGGCGAGACCGCGCCGCTGATCGCGATCGGAGCGCTCACCTTCATCGCCTTCCTGCCGCCGGCACCGCTCGAAACCGCGCCACCCTTCGTGAACATGGACTGGCTGTTTTCGCCCTTTACCGTTCTGCCGATCCAGATGTTCAACTGGATCTCGCGTCCTGATCCGGCCTTCCACGCCAATGCCGCGGCAGCCGGCGTGGTGCTGGTGCTGATGACCCTGCTGATGAACGCGCTGGCGATTCGCCTGCGCTATCGCGCCCGCCGCCGCACGCACTGGTAATGCCGATGACTCTCGACCACTCAGCATTGAAGGCCGATGTGCGCGAACTCAGCTTCCATTACGGCGAGCACCGCGCCCTCGACCGGGTCAGCTTCGGCCTGGCCGAGCACGAGGTCACTGCCCTGATCGGCCCCTCGGGCTGCGGCAAGACCACCCTGCTGCGCTGCTTCAATCGCCTGCACGATCTGTATCCCGGCAGCCGCTATGGCGGCCAGATTCGCCTCTACCCGGATGATGCCGATCTGCTCAATCCGGGCCTGGATCCGATCCAGATCCGCCTGCGCATCGGCATGGTGTTCCAGAAGCCCAACCCGTTTCCCAAGTCGGTGTTCGAGAACGTCGCCTTTGGGCTGCGCATCCAGGGCGAGCAGCGCAATCCGATCATCGCGGAAAAAGTGGAAGAAGCACTGCGCCTGGCGGCGCTGTGGAGCGAAGTGAAGGACCGTCTGGATGCGCCGGCCGCCAGCCTGTCTGGCGGTCAGCAGCAACGCCTGTGCATTGCGCGCGCCCTGGCAACCGAGCCGGAAGTCCTGTTGTTCGACGAGCCGACCTCGGCCCTGGATCCGGCCGCCACCGCCAGCATCGAGGCCTTGATCATGGAATTGAAACAGCACATCAGCATCCTGATCGTCACCCACAACATGCAGCAAGCCGCACGCGTCTCCCGTTTCACCGCGTTTCTGTACCAAGGCGAACTGGTTGAGTTTGGCGAGACGGAACAGATCTTCACCAAGCCGGTCAGACAACAGACCGAAAACTACATCACCGGGCGCTTTGGTTAGGCCTAGACTCGACAAATTCCTGGGAGGGAATCCGCATGGCCGTCGTCTCTGGCGCCCACACCATCAAGAAGTTCGACGAAGAGCTTGCCACCCTGCGCGATCTGGTGCTGCGCATGGGTGGACTGGTCGAAGAGCAGCTGCTTCGCGCGGTCGAGTCGATCGAGCGCGGCGATCCCGAGCTCGCACGCAGCGTGTTGCTGCGTGACCGCGACATCGACCGTATCGAACTCAAGGCAGATGAGGAAATCGCCCAGCTGCTCGCGCTGCGTTCGCCAATGGGCGTAGACCTGCGCACCGTGCTGACCTATTCCAAGACGGTCAACGATCTGGAGCGCATTGGCGACGAGGTGAAGAAGATCGCGCGCCTGGCAGTGCAGCTGCAGGAAGATCCACGCCAGGGCGAAAGCCTGTCCCTGGGCGACGAGATCGGCAGCATGGCCCGTCACGCGCAGGACATGCTGCACCGCGCGCTGGATTCACTGGTGCGCCTGGATCTGGATCAGGCGCGCCGGGTCAAGGATCTGGACAAGGGTCTGGACCGGGACTTCGAAGCCGGCATCGCCCGAGTGCGCAGCCTGATGGCGGCCGATGCGCAAAGCATTCCGCTGGCACTGGAACTGGCCTTCGCGCTGAAGGCGCTGGAGCGGGTCGGCGATCACGCCAAGAACATCAGCGAATACGTATTCTATCTGGTGGAGGGTCGCGACGTGCGGCACCCGAAGGTGGAGCGCTAAGAGGCGGCCAGTAAAGCGCACGTAGGTCGGATCAAGCGCCGCCGTGGCGCCAAGACGGGCGGTCGGGTGATTCGGCACGGATCCGACGTTTCGGTTTCAGCACCTCGCAGCGTCGGCTCCACCGCTGCGCGGCTTGAGCCGACCTACAAACGCGGGTTCGTAGTTCGGATCAAGTGCCACCATGGCGCCAAGGGCAGCGTAGGTTTGTAGGTCGGATCAAGCGCCGCCGCGCAGATGGAGCGATGCGGTCACTTCCCGGCGCGGATCCGACGTCCGCCGGATGCCTGCTCCTCAGAACAAATCGCCGCCGGCTGAAAACGCTCTTTCCAGCTTGTCGCCCAGGCCGCCGATCTCGAAGATCATGCGGTCGATCTCCGCAGCATTGAGGCCGTCATAGGGCCGGTTCTCGCACAGGTGCAGGTAGGGCACGCCATCCAGATCGGACAGCGCCAGGTAGCCGACCCGTTGTTCCCAGTTGAACGACAGCGCGCGCTTGAGATCCAGCCCGGTGGGCGGTGCGATGGTGGTGGAGATACGCAAGTACTTGCGTCCGTCCTCGCCCTCGAGTTCGGCCAGGAAGATGCCCTGGTGGCGGGTTCCGCCGTCCAGGCTCAGCTCTACTGCCAGCAGGTAGGGCTCGTTGGTGCCGACCGTGAACTGGCTGAGAACATGGCTGCGGATCTGCTCGAAACTCTGCATGGCGGTCTGATGCGGGATGGGATCGCTATGCTAACCGCAAATCCCCTGTCTGATGTTTCCCATGGACCAGTCCCACGATTCAAAACACCGGATTCTGGCGGTGGTGCGCGCGCTGCAGGCTGGCGAAACCTCGAGCTACGGCGAGATCGCGCGCCTCGCCGGACTGCCGCGCCGTGCGCGCCTGGTGGCGCGCGTGCTGGCCCAGGCTGACGAACCCGACCTGCCCTGGCATCGCGTGCTTCGTGCCGATGGGCGTATCGCCTTTGCCGACGGTTCGGATGGATACATCAGGCAACTGGCCCTGCTGAGGGCCGAGGGCGTTGAGCCCGGTCCTGCCCTGCGCCTGCGCGGATCCAGCGCGCCCGACCTCGATCGCGAGCTATGGGGACAGGATGACTGAAGCCTGTCGGGAGCGCGCAGGCGCGACCAGCGCATCGCCGGGTGCGCGTTAGTATTCGCTTAGTTTTGTCTACCCGAGCCTGCCTGTGCCCACTACATTGCCGCCCGCCACCCGCGCCCTGCTGATCGCGAACGGCCTCGTCTTCCTGATGCAGATGACGCTCGGAGAGTTGGCCCTGCTCGACTTCATGCTGTGGCCGTGGGGCGACTACTTCCAGGGCTACGTCGATTCGCAGCCAATCAGCGTCGGCTTCCTGCCCTGGCAGGTGGTGAGCTACGGCTTCATGCATGGCAGTTTCATGCACATCTTCTTCAACATGTTCGCGCTGGTGATGTTCGGCTCGGCAATCGAACAGGTCTGGGGACAGCGGCGATTCACGATCTACTACTTCACCTGCCTGATCGGCGCCGGCTTGGTGCAACTGCTGGTCGCAACCTTGTCCGTTCAGCAGGGCGGGCAGATCTATCCAACGGTAGGCGCTTCAGGCGGTGTGTTCGGCGTGCTGCTGGCCTTCGGCATGATGTTTCCCAATCGCCGGATCATGCTGCTGTTTCCACCAATTCCGATGCGCGCCATCACCTTCGTGATTCTCTACGGACTGATGGAACTCGTCTTGGGTGTGACTCGCACGCAAAGCGGCGTCGCGCACTTTGCCCACCTGGGCGGCATGTTCTTCGGATTCGGTTTGATCCAGTATTGGCGTGGGCGCTGGCCGTTCAGGCGACGGCCCGATTGAGCGCCCGGGTATAGATCGGACGGTTGACAGTAGGGTGCGACTTGCCGCGCCAGCAGCGGTGGGCCAAGGCCTGAGGTCTCCCCACTTTTTCATCGCTGTGCCATTGCTCGACTCCACACTTCATCTGGGTTTTCACGGCCCAAGCGTGTTTGGATACCTGGCGGAAGCACGGTCCGTCGAAGCCATTCCATTCCAC
>JBBSJP010000025.1:0-58213 GCA_038257155.1 Lysobacterales bacterium
GCTTCTGGCCAAATCGGTCAGCGTAAGCCGTCTACCGGCAACCAGCGCTTCGACCGCCGACAAGAGTCGGCCTGATCGAGCCTTGTGCATGGGCCCCAACACTGAATCCAGACAACGGCGCAAAATACGGCTGGCGTGCAAGGCGTGGTCCTCAGGTTTCGACACCCCGAGGAAAAAACCGCGTCATGCACGCGCTGTTTTTGCCGACGATAGCTGCAACAAACTGATCAGTAAAGGAAAGTTCTGGGGAGACCTCAGGCCAAGGCCCACCCTACGGAGATCGGACCACGTAGGGTGGGCCTTGGCCCACCGGTCCCACGTTGCCTTACGCGCGCAGCGCGAGAAAATCCGGGCTTGCGACCAGGCGCAGCGCATCGAGCCGCGGGCGCGCACCTTGCAAGGACTTCAACACCGCCTCGCGCTCCGCTTGCAGCGCATCGATTTCTTGCTGCCGCACGGCGGGGTTGATGCGTGCCAGCTCGCTGAGTCGCGCAATCTCGGCGTCCAGGCGCGTGCTGGCAATCAGCAGCGCCTGCTCGATGTGTTTCATGGCGCGTGTGCTGGCAATGCCGCTGGCGGCCTTGAGCATCGGCGGCAACAGGGCGCCGAGCACCTTGCGGTACTTGAGCAAGTCGACGTTGCGTTCTGAGGCACGTTGCCGGGCGCGATCGCTAGGCATGAAGCCATCGCGCGGGCTCAGTCGTGTATCGACGGCCACGACCATGGGCAGCGGAGCCAGGAAACGCTCGACATGCAGACTTCGCTGGGCGACGGTTTCCAGCACAAACACCGCTTCCAGCACGACGCTGCGCTGCGGCTGCGCTTCATCGATCAGGAAGGCGGCATTGCCCTGCTCGCCGGACAGCAGCAGCTCCAGCGCCCCGGCCACCAGGGGATGATCGCTGCGCAGGTAAAGCAGATCGTCGCGAGTCAGGGCGTGGGCGCGGTCGAAGCAGGCCTGGCGCGGGCCATCGCGAAAATCTTCGAAGCCTTCGGTCACCATGTACTCGGGGTCGAGTGCATACAGGCCGCGGCCGAGCGGTTCGTTGTGCACTCCAAGCTGTTCCAGCAAGCGGAGCACGAAGTCGGCGCGCAGCGGGTCTTCGTCATCCTGGCGCAGCGCGCGCAACAGATCTCCCTGCGTCGCGCCGCGTTGCGAGGCAATCTCGAGCAGACGGTCACGGCCCTGCGCGATGGCTTCCGACAGCTCGGCATGCGCGGCGCGGGTCTCGCCAATCAGGCGGTCGGCCAGCGCACTGCGCTCGTCGCCGGGAGATTCGTCCAGCGCAATCAGCACCAACTGGTCGGCGAAGCGCAGGGCCAGCTGGCGGCCATCCGGGCAGACCTGGGCGAATGCATCGAGGCCCTCGTCGTACCAGCGCAGCAGCAGATGCTGCGGACTGCCTTCCACCGCGCAGGCGTGCAGGTTCACGTCGCCGCGTTGGCCGATGCGGTCGAGTCGGCCGATACGCTGTTCGAGCTGGTCCGGATCTAGCGGCAGGTCCCACAGCAGCAGATGCTGGGCGAACTGGAAATTGCGCCCCTCGGCGCCGATCTCCGAGGCCAGCAGCACGCGTGCGCCGGCCGGGTCGGCGAAGTAGGCCGCGTTGCGGTCGCGCTGCAGCAGGTTCATGTCCTCGTGGAAGCGCGCGCAGGCCACGCCGCTGCGCAGACGCAGGGCATCCTCCAGGGCCTGCACCTTGCCGCGGCTCGAACACAGGATCAGCACCTTGGCCGGCGCCAGCGCGTCGAGTTTGCCGAGCAGCCATTCGAAGCGCGGGTCGCTGCCGTAGTCATGCTCAGGCTCGGCCTCGCTGCGTCCCGCATCATCAAGAAATTCCGCCAGCAGCCGGCCCAGTAGCGTCGGCTCGGCCGGATCCGCCGGCAGCAGATCGAGATGTTTGATTCGGGCGGGAAATCCGCCAACAGCGGCGCGACGATTGCGCAGCATCACCCTGCCAGTACCGTGCCGATCGATCAGTGCGTCGAGCAGTTGTTCGCGCGCTGCCGGGTCGCCGCTTTCGGCGCGCCCAATCAGCGGCGCCAGATGCTCGGCCTCGCTGCCCAACAGGTCGAGCATGCGCTGACGGCCGGCGGCGTCCAGCGCCTCGTCGTCCAGCAGTCGGCCTACCGCCTGGGAAACCTCGACGAAGTGGCCGCTTTCCGCGCTGAAGCTGTCCAGATCGGCATAACGCGCCGGGTCCAGCAGACGCAGGCGGGCAAAGTGGCCGCCACGGCCGAGCTGTTCGGGTGTGGCCGTCAGCAGCACCAGGCCGGGGGTGCGCTCGGCGAGGCGTTCAACCAGCGCGTATTCGGGGCTCGCTGCATCGGGCGTCCATTCCAGATGATGCGCCTCGTCCACCACCAGCAAGTCCCAACCGCTCTCCACGGCCTGCGTGGCGCGCTTGGGCAGGCGCGCAAGAAACGCCGTGCTGGCAATCACCAGCTGAGCATCATCGAAGGGGTTGTCGACCGAGCCATTTAGTTCGAGCGACTCGCAGCGCTCTTCGTCGTAGATCGCGAAGGCCAGATTGAAGCGCCGTTTGAGCTCGACGAACCACTGGTGTACGAGACTCTCCGGCACCAGCACCAGTACCCGCGCGGCACGCCCGGACGCGAGCTGCTGGGCGATGATCAGGCAGGCCTCGATGGTCTTGCCCAGGCCAACTTCGTCGGCCAGCAGCAGGCGGGGCTGACGGCGTTCGGCGGCGATCTCGGCAACCCGCAACTGGTGGGCGATGAGTTCGATGCGCGCGCCCAGCATGCCGTGCCCGGGATTGGCGCGCGCCGTGGCGACCTGGCGCAGGCAGTCGATGCGGAACTCGAACTGGTCGTTGCGATCGACCCGGCCTGCGAGAAGTCGCGAATCGGCCTGCGAAACCGGCTGCTCGGCGTCCAGTTCGCCTTCGCTCAGCCAACCCGACGCGGTTCGGTAGCGCAGCAGGCCGTCCTGTTCGCTGGTTTCGAGAACGTCCAGATCGACACCGTCCTTGCGCAGGCGGTCGCCGGGGCGAAATTCGGCGCGCGCCAGTGGTGCACCGGTGAGGCTGTATTGACGCACTACGCCCGAGCCGGTGAAGACGAACTGCACGCTGCGCCCGACCAGGCGCATGACGGTGCCAAGACCCAGCTCGGGTTCGGCGACGGAAAACCAGCGTTGACCAGGAATGAAGATAGACATGACGCAATTCTACGCTGCGTCGAGCGCGCTCACCTGCGTCGGGCGTACCATCGGGGCGGGTGATCAACGAGGAGCGTGCCATGAAGCGATGCATAGCAGGGCTGCTGGCGCTGCTCCTTCTGGCTTGCGGGTCGGCTGCCGCGCGGGAGCTGGCGGCTGACGAGGACGAGCTGCTTGCGGTCGAGGTGGTATCGGTGGTGGTACTGCCCGGCATCGATACGCCGGCCGTGCTGCTGCGAGACCCGGTCAGCGGCGACATGGTGCCGATCTTCGTCGGGGTGTTCGAGGCCATGGCCATCGAGCAGGCGCTGCGCGGCGAGATCCCCCCGCGACCGCAGACCCACGATCTTGCCCTCAGCCTGCTCGATGCGGGCTCTGTGAAACTCAGGCGTCTGGTGATCGATGAACTGCGCGACGACACGTTCTTTGCCGCGCTGGAGCTGAATCGCGTCGGCAGCGACAGCCTGCTGCGTGTCGACACGCGTCCCAGCGACGGAATGGCTCTGGCGCTGCGCAGTGGCATACCGATCCTCATGGCGAGGCGGGTGATCGAACTGTCGCGGCCGGTCGCGCCGGACTCGCCGGCGACGCGGGTGATCAGCACCTGAGAGGACGATTGCATCGCCAACCCGAATCCGATTCGCGTTCCGCCCTACAATCCGGGGATGAAACGCGATCTGCATATTCAACGCTATGTCCTGACCGGGATTCTCACGGTTTTTCCACTCTGGCTGACCTGGGTGGTGTTCGAGTTCGTCTTGCGCCAGCTCAGCGGCTTCAGCGCGCCGCTGCTTGATGCATTGTTTACCCGCGCCGCCAACTCGATTCCCTTGTTCGGAGTCCTGCTGGATGTCAAATGGCTTCGCTTTGCCCTGGCGGTGGTCGTGACCCTGGTTTCGCTCTACCTGCTCGGCCTGCTCGCCAATCGCGTGGTTGGCAAGCGCCTGCTTGCGACGCTGGATTCCTTGCTGAGTCGAATTCCACTGGTGCAGAGCATTTACGGCGGCACCAAGAAACTGCTGGCCGCGTTGCAGACCAAGCCATCGGGTTCCAACCGGGTCGTGCTGATCGACTTCCCGCACAGCGAAATGAAGGTGATCGGTTTCGTCACCCGCACCTTGCGCGAGGAAGGCAGTGATCGCGAACTGGCTGCGGTATACGTGCCGACCACTCCCAACCCTACCTCCGGTTACCTGGAGATCGTGCCAGTGGACAATCTGGTTCCAACTGACTGGACGGTTGACCAGGCGATGGCCTTCATCATCTCCGGTGGCGCGGTTAGCCCGGAAAGCATTCCGTTTCGCACTGCCGAGCAACTGTCCGCCGCTTCCGGCCCTCGTTGAGGCTCGAACCGCAGGTCGCGTGCCACAGCGGTTCCTCCCACAGGCCGATGAGGCAGCGAGGCGCACGCGTCGATTCCTGCATGCAGGGTCAATCAGCCGCCTGCACAAGCGATGGCTGATCCCTGCCGAAATCGGGCCGAACCAGGCGATTGTGTCGACCTGTGCAGCCAGTTTTCGGTCGGGCATCGGCTTGGCCGTCACTAGCTGAACGCCGGCTTGACAGAGCTTCAGGACGAGGCCTAGTCTCCCGACGGGATGCCGACCGGCATTCCATAGACCATCCAAGCAGGTCGCACTTCTTTCGGGGATGAAGTGATGCCGCTCCAGTAGCGGCTGGCCAGTCTGTCTGCGCCCTTGCGGGGGCAGGTGAACGCGCCAATGGGGCCTGCACCGTCGGGAGAGAGCGCGCCATGGCAGTCACTTCACAGTTCATGCGGTCCCGCTTGGGCCGGGGCGTATTCGGGCGCTGGGGAATCAGCAGCCTGGTTACCGGCCTGGTCGCCCTGGCCGGGATTGGCGCTTCGCCGCAAGTCGAAGCCAACGCCATCGCCGCGGCGCTGGCTGCCAATCAGGCAGTGGCACAGACACAGATGCTGGCGACCGAGCAGGTGCGCTCCCGACCGGTCATTGAACCGGAGCTCCTGGCAACCTTGCAGTCCGGCAAGCCGCAGGAACTGGCGATCTATTTTGAGCGCCCGGATCTATCCGCAGCGCACGGCATGGACTGGAAAGCGCGCGGCCGGTTCGTGGTCGAAACGCTTCAGGAAGCCGCCGAGCGCAGCCAGAAACCCTTGCGTGAGCAGATGTTGTCCAGCGGCTACAGCTTCAAGAGCTTCTGGATCGACAATGTCATTTTGGTCGAGAACGCCGACATCGGCCTGTTCGATTCGCTCAGCCGCTTTGAAGGCGTCAAGCGGGTAACCCAACTGAAAGATGTCGAGCTTTTCGAGCCCAAGGCCGATCCCGCGCCCGAGCCCTTCAGCTCGGAGAAAACCATCAACCCCATCACGAACCTCATCCGGGTCAAGGCCCCTGAGGCATGGGCACTGGGAGCCACCGGCACCAATGCGGTGGTGGGCATCATCGACCAGGGTCCCCGGCATTCGCACGAAGCGCTGCGCGGGGCCTATCGAGGCAACATCGGTGGCGGCAACTATGACCACGACTACAACTACCTGAATCCTTACGGCCTTGGCACCATTGGCGCGCCTGGTGATCACGGCACTCACACGACCGGTTCGGCCATCGGCAGCACCCCGACCCAGACCATCGGCATGGCGCCTGATGCCAAGTGGATCGGCTGCCGCGGCTGTGCGACCACCAGCTGTGGCGGCCCGGAACTGCTGCAGTGCGCCCAGTTCATGGCGGCGCCGACGACCCTCAGCTTCACCAATCCCGATCCCAACCTGCGCCCGCACGTCATCAACAACTCCTGGGGCAGCTGTCAGCAGACCTACGACGGCTGGTACCAGGGCGTGGTGGATAGCTGGATCGCTGCCGGCATCGTGCCGGTGTTTTCCAACGGCAATGCCAGCAACTGTGGATACAGCTCGCCGCCCGGCTTGAATACGGTCGGCAACCCGGGACGCTATGGCAACGTGCTGGGCATCGGTTCCAGCAGCAACAACACCGGCACGTACGCCACGCACTCCAACTGGGGCCCGACCGACAACCCGAACCCGGGTACGCCCGATCTGCCCGATCCACGCGGCTATCCCAGCATCAAGCCCAATGTCATCGCACCGGGCGTGAACATCCTTTCCTCGGTCAGCAGCAGCGATACGGCGTACCAGAGCAGCGGCTGGACTGGCACCTCGATGTCGGCGCCGCATGTGGCCGGGCTTGTGGCGCAGATGATCAGCGCCGCGCCTTGCCTGGAAGGTGAGTACGGCATCCTCGGCACCATCATCATGGAAACCGCGGTGCCGATTGACTACAACTCGGGCGGCGTTCCGGCGCCTGGTCCGGGCAATGTTCCCAACTACGCCACCGGTTGGGGCGAGATCGATGCCGAAGCCGCGGTGATCGCCGCAGTGGGCATGTGCGGACCGCGCGGCACCATCGCCGGCACCGTTACGGACATCAACACCACCAATCCGATCGAAGGCGTGGCGATCACCATCATCAATCCGGCACCGCCGCCGCCGAGCTACTCACTCAGCTCGGGTGCCGATGGCAGCTACGAGCGCATGGTGGGCATCACTCAGGGCCCCGACACCTACACCATCGAGTACAGCCGCTATGGCTACCTGCCCGATACGGTCACCGGCGTTACGGTGCTCGAAGACGCCACCACCACGGTCGACATGGCGCTGACGCCTGCGCCGATGTTCACCGTGTCGGGCATCGTGACCGACGCCGCCGGCGGCTGGCCACTGCATGCACGGATCGATATCGATGGCTTCCCCGGCGATGCAGTCTGGACCGATCCGGTCACCGGTGCCTACAGCATCGATCTGGCTGGCGGTATCGAATACACCTTCAGCGTCACCGCCAATGTACCTGGCTACGACTCCACCGCACGCGCCGTCGGTCCGCTGGCGGCGCCGGCCACGGAAGACTTCGGCATCAGCGCCGATTTGGTTTCCTGCGCCGCACCCGGTTACGTCGCTACCACGTTCTTCAGCGAGAATTTCGAAGCCAATGACGGTGGCTTTACCCTGTCGGGGCCGACACCCGCTCCGTGGCAGTGGGGCGCACCATCGACCTGGCCCAACGACTGCGCATCCGGGGCGAACTGCTGGGGCACCAACCTCGCCGGCCCCTACGTTAACAGCGCCAACCAGACCCTCAGCTCGCCGGTGATCGACACCACGGGCCTGTCTGGTGATGCGCGAATCTCCTGGCGTCAGGCTCACCATATCGAAACCCACACGTTCGACAAGGCATTCGCCGAGTACCGCATCGATGGCGGCACCTGGGTCGAGATGTGGCGCAATCCCAGTGCGACGGCGGCCGTTGACTGGGCCGAGCAGTCCTTCAATATTGCGGCCTTCAGCGGTTCCACCCTGGAGCTGCAGTTCCGCTTCTCGACCGATACGAGTGTGACCCACCCGGGTTGGTTCATTGATGATGTGCAGGTAACTCAGGCCTCGGACTGTGCACCGCAACCGGGCGGCTATGTACTGGGCACCACGCGCGATGCCAACACCAATGACCCGTTGAACGGCGTCACGGTGAGCCCCAGCGCAGGCACCCTCAGCGTTTCGGCGACCTCCGCCGATCCGGCGCAGGGCGATGGCTTCTACCTGTCCTGGGTCGCTGCCGGCAGCCAGACCCTGAGCGCCAGCTATCCGCTCTATGGCCACACGCCAGTTCCCGTCACGGTGGTCGATACGGTCAACCAGCGCATCGATCTGGCGCTCGGCACGGGCAATCTCAGCGTGGATCCGAGCAGCCTTTCGGAAAGCGTCGAGTTGGGTAACAGCACCACCGTACCGCTTACCGTGACCAATTCCGGCACCGCGCCCGCCACCGTCAGCCTGGCGGCAATCGGGTCGCAACCGGAAGATTTCGAGACGGCGTTCCCGCCGAGCGGCTGGACTGTGTTCAATGAACCCGGCACCACCGCTGGCTGTGGCTGGAAGCGCAACGACGCCGCTGAAGTGGACAACTACGCAGGCGGTGACGGTTTTGCGGCGGCGGCCAATTCCGACCAGTGCGGTACTGGCACCACCACCAATTCGTCACTGATTTCGCCACCGCTTGATTTCGGTCTTAGCGGAACGGTGGGCATCGACTATGTCGTCGCCTACCGGCATCTGGGCAGCAGCGCGCTGCGTCTGGAGGTCAGCACCGATGGCGGCAGTAACTGGAGCACGGTCCAGACCTACTCGGCCAGCCTTGATCCGACCGGGCCGGGTAGCCCGCAGAGCATTGACCTGAGCACCCAGCTGGGTGGGCAAAGCAACGCCCGGATCCGTTTCCGTTACTCGGGCGGGTTTGACTGGTGGGCGGTGATCGACCAGGTCGACATCCGTTCCAGCGTGCCCTGGCTCAGCATCGATCCGGACGCCGGCACCTTTGTGACCCCGTTCGGCGGGCCGCAACTGGTCAGCAATGTAACCTTCGATGCCAGCCAGGTGCCGGCACCGGGTGTCTACACCACGCAGATCTTCGTCGAGCACAACACGCCCAATCCGGTGCCGCCGGTTCCGGTGACCATGACGGTCACCGCGCCTGCCAGCTTTGGACAGCTGGTCGGTACGGTCAGCAGTCTCGGTCACTGCGGCGTCAACCCGGTGTCTCTGGAAGGCGCAAGCGTTACCGTCACCAGCAATGCGGATACCTATCCGCTGACCACCGACGCCAGCGGCAACTATTCACTGTTCCTGGAATCCTCCGAAGGGCCGGTGGACATCGAAGTCACCGCGAACGGCCATGAATCCAGCGCCGTACTGGCTGTCCCGCTGCTTGCAGGCGGCGTGAGCGATCAGGACTTCGATCTTGGAGCCCTGCTGGGCTGCACAAGCGGCCCCAGTGCGCCGATTTCGGTGACCCTGAATTCGGGCGGCTCGGCCTCCGAGATCGTGAGCTTGAACAACAGTGGCCTTGGTGACTCGGATTTCTCCACTGCAGAAGCCGCGCCGATCACCCAGCTGATGATCGACATGGGCCCGGCTGACACCCGGGTTGCTACCGGGACGCTGCGTTCGGCAGCGCAGGGCAGCCACCAGCAGCTGATGCCGATCAACGCGCAGCCGATGGGCAGCTCGATCTCGGTGGGCATCCTGTCGCCCGATACCCTGCGGCCGAACAATCTGGCCAGCCTGCTGTCCGCATTCCCGGAGATTGCCGCCACGGTGATTCCGGCGGCCAGCCTGCCCGGCCTGAGTGTTGCCTCACTGACTCCGTTCGACGTGGTGCTGGTGAGCAACAACAACCAGTGGCAGACCACCGGCGGCGTTTCACCAGTGCTGGTGGGCGATGTACTGGCCGACTACGTCGACGCCGGTGGGCGGGTGATCGCGGCGCACTACGTCAACGACTTCACCGGCTGGGAAATCGGCGGTCGCTTCATCACGGGTGGCTACCTGCCCTTCCTCACCGCAACTGCGGATCGCCCGAATGGCACCTTTACCCTGGGCACAGTCGTCAGCCCCGGGCATCCGGTGATGAATGGCATTACCAGCCTGTCGGTGAGCGGCGGCGCGGCCGTGCAGGCCGCAGGAATTCGTCCTGGTGCTACCGAGATCGCGCGCTGGAACAACAACGATCCGCTGGTTGCGGCCAATGCCGATGGAACGGTGGTTTCTATGAACGCACTGGTTGGCGATATCACCGGCGGCTTCATCTGGACCGGCCAGTTCGCCGAGCTGCTCCGCAACTCGGCTGAATTCCTGGCGGTGGATCCGTTCGATGCACCGTGGCTGGAGGTCACGCCGGCTTCGGGTGGCGTGCTGGCAGGCGCCAGCACCGATGTGATCATTGACTTCGACGCACTGCCGGAGCTGGCCGCCGGCACCTACGATGCGCGCGTGCTGATCGCGATCGATGATGGCGATGGCAACACCTCAAGCATCGAGATTCCGGTCTCCCTGACCGTGGTGCTTGATGCCGACCTGGCTATCTCCCTGGAAGCATCCGCCGATCCGGTGGGCGAGGGGCAGGCCTTTACCTACCAGGTTTCGGTAGACAACCTTGGGCCCGATGCCACTGGTGGCATCAGTGTGGCGATGCAGCTGCCGGCTGACGGCCAGTACGACGGATTCTTGGGAACGGACTGGACCTGCGTAGTAGTCGGCAGTGACTTGGATTGCGAACTGGCCGGCAGCCTGGCAAGTGCGGCCAGCAGTGTCCTTACACTGCAATACACCGCTGGTGGCGCTGGCACCATGAGCCTGTCGGCCACAGTGTCCAGTACTGAGAGCGACGACTCCGTGCCCGGCAACAACCTGGCAAGCCTGGACGTGCAGGTTGAAGGTATTCCGGTCGAAGACCTGATCTTCCTGAGCGGCTTTGAGGATTGATTCAGCACCGACTGAACAGCCTCCTGTAGAAGACATTCGCCCGGGGCTTGCCCCGGGCGAATTTTTTTGGCGGGCTCCGCTGCTTGTGGTGCCCACCCTGAGTCGGGTGGGCTTGGGGCAGGGCGTCGCGTTGCCCGAGCCTCTGACCCGCACAAGCAACTTCTTTCGGCGGACTACGCACCGGCACCGATGCCATGGCTCGGCGCTACAAGCGCTTGCGCTTCAGCGATGCCCGCCGGCTAAGTGTGGCAACATCGCTTCAGACGTCGATGACCTGTTCGGGTTGCGCGAGTTCGACCCGACAGCCAAAGCGCTCGCGCAACTTTTCGGCGAGCGGCACTCGAGCGCGATCCTCGCCGTGCACCAGCAGCACCGGAGGCGCGTCCGCCAGATGGCCGTACCAGTCGAGCAGTCCGGTCTGATCGGCGTGTGCCGACAGCCCGCCGACGGTATGGATGTGGGCGTTCACCTGGATCTCCTCGCCCAGGATCCGCACTCGCGGCGCGCCATCCACCAGTCGACGACCCAGCGTTCCGGCGGCCTGGTATCCGACAAAAATCACATGCGCCTCGCGCCGACCAAGGTTCTGGCGGAGGTGATGGCGAATGCGCCCGCCGCTACACATGCCGGCTCCCGCAATGATGATTGCGCCGCTCCGCATGTTGTTGATCTCCTGCGATTGGGCCGTGTCGGATGTCAGCTTCAGGTTGGGCAGGCGAAACGGATGCGGGTGACTGGCCCAGACGTTCTGCGCCTCCCGGTCGAACATGTCGGTATGGCGGTTGTAGACATCCAGCACGCGAATTGCCATCGGACTGTCAAGAAAGATCCGGAATCGTGCAAGCTCCCATTCCTCCCAGTGCTGGGCAAACCAGTAAAGAACTTCCTGGGTACGGCCAACGGCAAACGCAGGAATCAGCACGTTGCCACCGTCCTCTCGGGCGCGGCGCAGGATTTCCTCGATCTCTCGCAGGGTTTCTGCACGCGGTCGGTGCGCGCGATCGCCGTAGGTCGACTCGAGCATGACCAGATCTGCATGCGAGGGCGGGGTTGCATCGCGCAGGATCGGCATGCCGCGCATTCCCAGGTCACCCGAGAAGATCAGGGTACGCACCTTGCCCGGCTCGCCGCCCTGCAGCTCCACGCTGGCCGAGCCCAGGATGTGGCCAGCATTGTGCAGTCGCAGTCTGACGCCTTGCAGGATTTCCTTGAGCGCGTCGTAAGGCAGCCCGCGTACCTGGCGCAGGGTCTCGGCCACATCGCGCTTGCGGTAAAGCGGCTGCTTCTCGGGTTGGCCACTGTGGCGTTTACGGTTCTCGTAGGCTGCGTCGCTTTCGGCCAGGGAGGCCGAGTCCTCCAGCATGATCCGCAGCAGGTCGGCGGTGGCCTGGTGCGTCCAGATCGGCCCGCTGTAGCCGCGCTTCACCAGCAGCGGCAAGCGTCCCGCGTGATCGATATGGGCGTGGCTCAGGATGACCGCGTCGAGACGTTTGGGGTCGAACGGGAAGGGGTCGGCGTTGCGCTCCTCCCGCTCTTCATTGCCTTGCAGCAGCCCGCACTCCAGCAGGATCTGATAGCCATTGACCGTGATCAGATAGCAGGATCCGGTGACTTCGCCGGCGGCCCCAAAGACGCTGACCTGCATCGATACTTCTCCTGTTGCCGAACCGGGTTGTGGGGTGATCATCAACAAATAGCATCATTTGAATCGTCTGTCTCACTGCCGATGGAAGATCTGAAAACATCCATCCCGGATTTGTGTGCCCGCGCCGGGCTGCGCACGGTGGAACCGACTCGGTGGCGTCGATCGCTTGCGCGGGTGATCCGCGTATGCGCATTCCCGGTTGCCACAACCCCGGCTCAAAAGGCGCAACGCCAGCGCGCCACAGACAACCGCGAAGCAATGGACGTGACCTCACCGGGCCGGCCGGATGCGTACACTGGACACCTTCCAATTGCCTCCAGCGACCGTGCTTACGCGAATCCTGCTTTTCACCCTGCTCTTTGCACTGGCTGATCCCTGTGCGGCTTTCGATCCGGAACTCATGCAGCCCACGACCGCGGCCTGCGACGACTTCTACTCCCACGCCAACGGCCGGTGGACTGCGCAAACCCCGGTGCCGCCCGGACTTCGGAGCCTTGGTGCAGCCGAACTGCTTGCCGAGCGCAGCCGCAATGATCGTCGCACTTTGCTGGAAGCTGCGGCCGCTGCGCCGCGCGATGACATCGATGCCGCGCTGGGCACACTGTGGACCAGCGTTCTGCATGAACCTGTTTCTGAAGGATCCTTGCAGGCTGCCGTGGCCCCATGGCTGAAACGCATTGATTCGATTGCGAAGCCGCGCGACATCGGTGGACTGCTGGGTTCAGCGCATGCCGCCGGAATCCCGCTGCTGTTCCGTCTGCAGGTCGATGTGGATTCGGGACAATCCGACCGCCGCATCGCTTACGCGCTGCAGGGCGGCCTGGGCCTGCCCGAACGGGATTACTACCTGCGTCACGAGTCGGGCACGGTGGCAGTGCGTGAGGCCTATCTGCGCTACGTCCAGGCCGTGCTGGCCAAATCCGGCGACAGTCAGCCGGAGGTCAACGCGGCGCGGGTCATGGAACTGGAGACGCGTCTGGCACGCGCTTCACAGAGCCTGCAGCAACTGCGCGATCCTGCCAACTCGCGACGCCTCAGCCGGGTACGCGAACTGGAAAAGCTGTATCCAAACATGGAGTGGCGGAGCTATCTGCGTGCCCAGGACCTGCGCAAGCTGGATATCGTTTCGCTGGGGCATATCGCGTTCTTCACCGAAGTCAATGCGCTGCTGGCACAGCTGCCGGTCGAGCATTGGCGGGCCTACCTGCGGTTTCATTTGCTGCACGTGTTCACGCCCTTGCGCGATGGCGAGCTGCGCCAG
Organism: Lysobacterales bacterium; assembly: GCA_038257155.1. GTDB lineage: Bacteria > Pseudomonadota > Gammaproteobacteria > Xanthomonadales > Xanthomonadaceae > JANJTY01. The sequence goes on from JBBSJP010000025.1 coordinate 13,400, forward strand.
GCGCACTTCGACCTGTTCGGGCGCGCGGTGGCGGGACAGGCATCGCCACCGGCACGCTGGGAACAGGCTCTCGATACCGCTCAGGCGCTGTTGGGGCCCGAGCTTGACCAGCGCTACGTGCAGGCCAGGCTGGATGTCGATCGCCTGGCTTCGGCACAGCGCCTGGTGGATGCGCTGCGCGCGGCGCTGCGCCGCCGAGTCGAAGTCGTGGAATGGCTGGATCAACCAGCCCGCACTGCGGCGCTGGCGAAACTCGATGCCCTGCGCATCACCATCGTCTTGCCAGAGCCGGGCGAGCGGCCATTGCCGCGTCTGCGCAGTGACGATCCGTTCGCCAATGTGCTGGCATTGCTCGCATTCGAACGCGGCCTCGAGCTCAAGCGGATCGGTCCGGTCAAAGCGCTTCCCGACCCCTTGCCGCCACTGGCCTCGCCGTGGATCATGTATCGACCCGAGCGCAACCAGTTGGCGCTCAGCCCGGCGCTGCTGCAGCCGCCCCTGTTTGATCCGGCCACTGATGACGCGGCCAATCTCGGTGCCTTGGGAAGCCTGATCGGCCACGAACTCAGCCACGCCTTTGATCGCACGGGTGCGCGTTACGACGCGCAAGGGCAGGTGGCTCCCTGGTGGGGCGACGCAGAGGAGGCCGCCTACGTGGCCCGCGCCAGCGCGATGACGGCGCAGTACGCAGCGTATCCCGCAGTGGGTCCGGTTTCGGTGAACGGCCGCCTGACCCTGCAGGAGAACCTCGCGGACCTGGCGGGTCTGGAGATTGCCTTCGAGGCTTTCGTTACCCTCGGCCTCACTGCGCCACCCGATGCGGAGGGGCGCAGCGCTTCGCAACGCTTCTTCCTGGCGTTTGCCCAGGCCGGGCGACGTGCGGTGCGTGACGAGGTCCTGCATCTGACCCTGGCCAGCGAGCTGCACGCCCCGCCGCGCTGGCGGATCAATGGCCCATTGGCAAACTTCCCGGCCTTCGCGGCGACCTTTTCCTGCGAGAGCGGCAAGGGTTTGCTGCGCGCCGAGCAGGAGCAGCTGGCAATCTGGCGTTGAATCCAGGTTGAACTGCATGCGCTGCAAAGGGCGGCCAGCGGCGTGCTAACGTTTGCCCATGACTGTCGGCATCCTGCTCGTTACGCATAGTGATCTCGGCCCGGCGCTGCTGGGCGTTGCCACGCGCATGCTGGGGCGGATGCCGCTGCCGGTCGGCACCTTCGAAGTCCCCTTCGATGCCGACCTGCAGCAGATCCTGCCGGCAGCCAGCGCACAACTGCGAAGTGTGGATGAGGGCGACGGTGTGCTCATCCTCACCGACCTGTATGGGGCATCTCCCAGCAATCTGGCATCGCGCCTGGCGCAACTGGGAACGCCGGTTGAGCGCGTCGCGGGCCTCAATCTCCCCATGCTGCTGCGTTGTTGCAACTATGCCGAATTGCCGCTTGCAGAGCTGGCCAGAACCGCATCGAACGGTGCCCGCAATGGCGTGATCCACGGCCATGCCTGAGCGCGAGATCGAAGTCATCAACCGGCTGGGCCTGCATGCGCGTGCCGCAACACGCCTGGTGCAAACCCTGGCACCGTTCAAGGCCACGGTGATGCTCGTCCTGCGGGGCCGGGAGGTCAATGCCAAGAGCATCATGGGCGTGATGCTGCTCGCCGCAGGTCAGGGAACCCGACTGACCATCCGTGCCGAAGGTGAGCAGGCGGATGCCGCTCTGCAGGCTGCCGAAGACCTGTTTGCACGCCGCTTCGATGAGGCGGAATGAGCATGCGCGCCGAACTGGCCGGCATAGTCGCATCGCGTGGACTGGCCCTGGGACGGGCACGCATCCGCGAACCGCAGGCGCTGGAGGTTGAAGAGCAGCGCATCGAGTCCGATGCTGTGGCCGGCGAGGTGGCCCACCTTCACGATGCGATTGCCGCAGCGCGTGAAGAACTCGATGTATTGCGCCGCAGTCTGCAGGGATCGGTGGCGCCGGAACTGGGCGAGTTCTTCGACCTGCATGCCCTGCTGCTGGATGACCCGGAGCTGATCCACGGCATCGACGAACTGATCCGCACCGGCCGCTACAGCGCAATTTACGCGCTCAAGCTGCAGCGCGACCGGCTGGCGATGGTGTTCGACAGCATCAGCGATCCCTACTTCCGCAGTCGACGCGAAGATCTTGACCAGGTTGTCGGACGCATCTACGCCCAGCTGCATCGGCGTCGCGACCGCAGCACGGAGGACGGCCAGGCTGGCGAGATCCTGGTAACCGACAGCGTGGCGCCGCAGGAGCTTGCCCAGCTCAGTGCCCGGGGCGTACTGGCCGTGCTGACGTCGGCCGGCAGTGCGCTGTCGCATAGCGCGATCCTGGCGCGTTCGCTGCACCTGCCCCTGGTGGTGGCGGTACACGATCTGCTCGGACGCGTGAACGATGGCGATGTGCTGCTGGTTGACGGGGAAAGTGGTCGGGTGGTGGTGGAGCCCGACGCCGCCGACATCGCCGACTTCCAGCGCGTCCGCCAGGAGAGCGAACGCGAGCGCAAGCGCCTGGCGAAGCTGCGTACCTCGCCAACACGAACTGTAGACGGGGTGGATATCCGCCTGTTCGCGAACGCCGAGTCGAGCGAGGATGTCGCCGAAGCCTTCGCCCTGGGTGCCGATGGCATCGGACTCTACCGTACCGAGTTTCTTTTCCTGCAACGTCCGGGAGTTCCCGACGAGGACGAGCAGTTCTACATCTACCGCGACCTGGTACTGGGCATGGGAGGGCGTCCGGTCACCATTCGCACCCTCGACCTTGGCGCCGACAAGGCCGACGCCACGGGATTGGCCCTGGCTCGGGAACCGAACCCGGCCCTGGGATTGCGTGGCGTCCGCCTTTCGCTGGCGCGTCGCCCGCTATTCGTCGCCCAATTGCGCGCGATTCTGCGGGCTGCGGCATTTGGGCCGGTGCGAATCCTGGTGCCGATGGTAAGTACGCGGCAGGAGCTGCGTGATGTGAATGGACTGCTGCGCCAATGCCGGGTCAGCCTGCTGGAGGATGGCTTGGCGTTTGGCGACCGGGTTCAGCTCGGCGGCATGATCGAGGTGCCGGCAGCGGCCATGGCCCTGAGCAGTCTGCGCGACGATATGGATTTCGTCTCGATCGGCACCAATGACCTGGTGCAGTACCTGCTGGCTGTGGACCGCAACAACGACGCGGTGTCGGAGCTCTACTGCCCGCTGCACCCTGCCGTACTGCGCGTCCTGCACGAGTTGCTGGGCGCCGGGCGGCGCTGGCAGATGCCTGTCACGATCTGCGGCGAGATCGCTGCCGATCCGAAGTACACCCGTCTGCTACTGGCACTGGGCTTGACCCAGTTCAGTCTGCATCCCTCCAGTCTGCTGGAAGTGCGACGAGCCGTGCGCGGAAGCGACTACGGCGCGCTGCGCAGACGGGCATCGCCCCTGCTTCGCGCCGTGGACCGGGAAGGCATCGAACGCGTCATGGCAAGGATGTAGGGTTCTGCGTGCTCAGGCAGCCAGACCTGATCGCCATCACGCGTGTTTCTGTCAGGCGAAAACGGCAAACTCCAGCCGACGCAGAAACACTCCCGAGCCCTTAAACTGTTCCCCGTTCCCCGTTCCCCGTTCCCCGTTCCCCGTCCCCGTCCCCGTCCCCGTTCCCCGCCCCCAAACCATGCCCACCCACACCGGCTCCTGCCACTGCGGACGGGTCCGCTTCGTGATCGAAGCGCCTGCCGAAATCGACGCGCTGGACTGCAATTGCAGCATCTGCAGCAAGAGCGGGTTCCTGCATCTGATCGTGCCGCGCTCGCGCTTTCGACTGCTGAGCGGTGAGGATGAGCTGAGCGAATACCGCTTCGGCAGCGGTGTTGCCCGGCACACCTTCTGCCGGGTCTGCGGGGTCAAGGCGTTCTATACGCCGCGCTCGAACCCGGATGGCGTGGATGTCAATGTGCGCTGCCTCGACCCTGCAACGATCACCCGCCTCACCGTCGAAGCGTTTGACGGACGCAACTGGGAGCACAGTGCGGCTGAGCTGGCGCATCTGTCGCGCGAGTGAGGCCCGTCGCCCAGTCGCACCCATACCCGGTAATCCATGGGGTCCGTCGTTCGCCCTCGGGTGGACCGGCAGTCCCATGCCGTAGCGTCCGATCGCCGGGGCGAGGGACAGGAGCTGATCCAGCCAAAAAGTGCGTCAGAGGTCGGAATCGGTGATGATCGCCTCTGACATGACTGCGGAGTGGCGCGTGGAGCACGTTTCTTCCGTACCTGCGGAATTTCACTCATGACGGCTGCCAACGCCGACAAGACCAGGATTCTGGTGGTCGACGATTCGATGCTGATGCGCAAGGCCGCCAGCAAGATGCTGGGCGAGGAGTTCGACGTGCTGGTGGCCAAGGACGGTGTCGAGGCGTGGGAGACGCTGACTGCCGATACCACCATCCAGGTCGTCTTCACCGACCTGTCGATGCCGGCGATGGATGGTTACCAGTTGCTGCAGAAAATCCGTGCGGCGGACGACGACGGCACGGTGAACATGCCGGTCATCGTGGTGACTGGCGCTGAAGATGATGAAAAGGCGCGCCGCAAGGCGCTTGATCTGGGCGCAACGGATTTCATCACCAAGCCGTTTGGCAGCATCGATCTGCTGGCGAGGGCGCGCGCTCACGCCAACTATCGGCGCATTGCAAAGCGGCTCGAAAAGCAGATCACCCTGGATGAACTGACCGGACTCTCCAACAAGGCAGGCTTCCTGGATCGGCTGCAGCAGGACTTGGCGTATGCGCGCCGCCACGGTGCTCCGCTTAGCCTGGTGCGCATCGAGATCGATGGCTTTCGCGATCTTTTCCTGCGGCATGGCAAACCCGTCGCGGAAGGCGTCATCCGGCACGTGGCCGGCGTGCTACGCGAACGTGTGCGCAAGGAAGACAGCGCTGCGCGCATGGGCCTGTCCGGGTTTGCCCTGGCATTGCCAGCAGGTCAGCACGAGGGCAGTTGCAGCCTGGTCGAGCGATTGCGCTGTGAGATCGTCGCACATCCTCCGGAAATTGAAGGACAGCGCATTGCGTTGACCATCAGCGCCGCCGTCTGCACACCGCGAACCCAGTTTGAAACGGATGCGGCCGGTGCGCTTGACGAGGCTGAAAACCTGCTCAAGCAGGCCCAGGCTGCGGGCGGAAACCGTGTCCTGGGGTTTGCGGAAGAGCCTGAGTCGGGCAGCGAATCCACTCAATCGGCCTTGGGCCTTGATCTGGCCAAGCTCGATGCCCTGATGCACGACGATCAGCCCAGCGTGCTCGCGCCGCCGCCTGATGATGATTCCGCGCAGACGGCTCTGCCAGCTCAGCCACGCGAATCGACGAGGCCGGCAGCGGCTCTGCCAGGCGATGCGCCCACCGCGCCTGCACCTCAGCCGGTATCGGCGCCCGTTCAAACTCCGGCCACCGCGGCAGGTTCCCAGGAGGAACTGGTCAGCGTGGATGCGGCGTTGCTGGACATTGAAGCGGGGCGGGCACGCGCCGCTGCCGAGCGCCTGCCCCAGCTGGTACGCCGTCTCCTGCCACTGCTGCGCCTGCTGAGCGACCGTCAGCGTGCCCAGTTGATTGGCTTCCTGCAGAAGCTCGGCGGCTAGCCTGAAACGATCGCGGCGGAGCGTCCAACGCACGAAGGAATGTTCGACGGTTCGCCGCCCAACGGGCCAGGCAAGGGGCGGAAATCGAGGTCGTGCAGGCGGCTTCGCAGCCCGGCCGGTTGCCGCCGCCCAAGCCCCAACCCGGGTTCGTGAAATCCCCGGCTTTGGCTCAGACCCAGGCCGCGGCCATCACCCGCTTGCGGTGCACCAGCTGTTCGTAGCCGTCTTCCGGCACCGGCAGCAGTTCGACGCGCGAGAACCCGACCTTGTGCAGGATCCAGACCAGGGCCTCGCTGCTCGGTACCAGGCAGATGCCGGTGGTACTGGCCTCGGGGCCGTGGGTTTCCTCGGTCTCGTCAATGATGCCGAAGCTGCCCTTCAAGGGCCGCACGAAGCGGTAGCTGCCGTAGTCGACCCAGCCGGTCAGGCCCGGCACGACCTGGGTTTCGATCAGGCAAAGGCGGCGCGTCAGTGCACGCGCCACGCGCAGCGCGCCAACCGGATTCTCCAGGTGATAGATCAGTCCGAAGCACAGGCAGAGATCGAATGTGCCGAGCGCGTCGAGCGGCAGGGCATGCACATCTCCGTGCATGACGGACAGGTTCGAGTAGCCGAGCGTGTCGCGGATCAGGCTGGCGTCTGCTACATGCTCGTCGCGTGCGTCCACCGCCTGCACTTCGGCAAAGCCACGCTGTGCCAGGTGCGCTGCGAACCAGCCCTGATGGCAGGCTAGATCGACTGCGCGCAGGCCTTTGAACTGGGCGCCGAACTCGGCATCGATGGCGCTGTCGAGCATCTGCCGGCGCGTGGTGTGGATGAGATCCAGGGCGCCGTCATCGTAGGTACGGGTCACCCTTCCCGAAGGCAGGGTGAAGCGGTAGAACCAGGTCTTGTCGAGGACGCGCGATTCGAGGTCGGACATGCGCTGCAGCGAATCAGTGGGGCCGCGTAGTTTACCCGTCAGGCGCATGACGGTGCGCCGCAGGGTGCGCCTTGGCGCACCGGAGCCAACCGACTCACGACGGATACTGCCAAATCAGGCCTGCACGCAGGCCCGCGCCAGCGCGGCAATGCGCGGCCAGTCACCCGCCGCCAGCGCGTCGCCCGGCACCATCCAGGAGCCGCCCACGGTGACGACATTGCGCAGGGCAAGAAAGCCCGGCGCCGAGGCCGCGTCGATACCTCCGGTCGGGCAGAAACGAACCTGAGCAAACGGCCCGGCAAAGGCTTTCAGCGTGGCGATGCCGCCGGCCGCCACTGCCGGGAAGAACTTGAAGCGCGAGTGCCCGCGCTCCATCCCGCGCATCAGTTCGCTGGCGGTGGCGATGGCGGGAATCAGCGGAATATCGGCTGCGTCGGCCGCGTCGTAGAGCGTCTCGGTACAGCCGGGAGCGATGGCGAAGGCCGCACCAGCCTCGGCGACAGCCTGCAATTGCTCGGCATCAAGCACGGTGCCGGCACCGATGACGGCGCCCGGCACGGCCTTCACCATGGCACGCAGGGCGTCCAGTGCCGCCGCTGTACGCAAGGTCAGTTCCAGCACCGGCAAGCCGGCCGCAACCAGGGTCTGCGCGAGCTGCACGCCCTGTTCGACGCTGTCCACGCTGAGCACGGGTAGCACCGGAGCGCGACTCAGGATGGCGTCGACAGCAAAGGCGCGTGATTCGATGGTCCAGTTCATTCAATGTCCTCGCCGGCGGAACTGCGCAGCGCCATGGCGGCGCCCAGCAGGCCGGGATTGGGGTGGGTGACGATATGGATCGGGACCGCTGCCAGATGATCAGCGAAACGGCCCTTGGCCAGAAAGCGCTCACGGAAGGCGCTGCTGCGCAAGAAGGGCAGGAAACGCGGCACGATGCCGCCGGCGATCACCACGCCGCGCGAGCCCTGGATCAGTGCCGCATCGCCGGCCACACTGCCGAAGATCGCGCAGAACCGCGCCAGGGCGCGACGCGCCATCAGGTCGTGACCTTCCAGTGCTGCGGCAACGATCTGCGCCGCTTCGCGCAGCTCGATGCTGGCCGCCTCACGCGTGGTGCGCGCCTGGCTGGCGCGCAAGGCGGCATCGATATGGGAAAGTCCCGCGCCGGACAGCAGGCGCTCGGTGGAAACCCGTCCAAAGCGCGCCTGCGCCCAGGCAGCGATCAGCTGCTCTTCGTTGCCCAACGCCGCGAAGCTGACGTGGCCGCCCTCGGTTTCGACCACGGTCCAGCCGCGCTGCGCCTCACCGGCCAGCAGCGCCACACCAAGCCCCGTGCCCGGTCCGATCAGGGTGATCGGGCCACGCCGTGAGGGTTCATTTGGTCCGTAGAGATGCTGCAGGTCCGCCGGTGTCAGCGCCGGCACCGACCAGGCCACGGCGCCGAAGTCGTTGATCACGCCGAGTCGCTCCAGCTTAAGGGTGCGCTGCAGCTCGGCACGACTGAAGGCCCAGGCACGGTTGGTCAGACGTACCTCGTCACCCTTCACCGGGCAGGCGACGGCGATCGTGGCACGCCTGGGCGTCACACCAAGCTCGGCCAGGTAGTGCTCGGCAGCGTGGTGCAGGCTGGCGAACTCGGCGGCCGGGAGCGAACGCTGTTCGACGATCTCAACCTGTGCCGCGGTCGGATCGGTCAGTGCGAAGCGGGCATTGGTGCCGCCGATGTCGGCGATCAGGGCGAGGGCTGTGGTCATTCGGGACACGCGACACATTCAAGCCCCTCTCCCTGCGGGAGAGGGGGTGGAGAGAGGGGCAATTCGGAGCGAAGTCGTATCACCTACCCCTCACCCCTACCCCTCTCCCGTCGGGAGAGGGGTTCCAAGTGTTTCGCCCGCCCACAGCGCACTGCCGCCGTGTTCGGCGGATTCGGCATGCGCACGCATCAGGGCGAACAGTTCGCGACCCATGCCGAAGTGATTGCCGGTCAGGTCTAGCGCGTGCGAATCACGCGCTGCCCATTCCGAAGCATCCACCAGCGCCACCAGTTCGCCGGCATCGCTGTCGATCCGCACCATGTCGCCGTCGCGCAGCTTGGCAATCGGTCCGCCACACGCCGCCTCCGGCGACAGGTGGATAGCCGCCAGCACCGTGCCCGAAGCGCCCGACATGCGCCCGTCGGTGAGCAGGGCGACCTGCTGGCCGCGCGCCTGCAGCAGGGAAAGCGTCGGAGTGAGTTTGTGCAGCTCGGGCATGCCATTGGCGCGCGGGCCCTGGCCGCGCACCACGGCGACGAAATCGCCGACCAGCGTGCCGGCGCTGAAGGCCTCGAGCACGGCATTCTGCGAATCAAACAAACGCACTGGCGCCTCGATGCGCCGGTGTTGCGGCGTTACCGCCGACACCTTGGCGATGGCGCGGCCCAGATTGCCGTGCAGCAGGCGCATGCCGCCCTCGGCGTCGAAGGGCTCGGCGACCGGACGCAGGATCGTGGTATCGAGTGATGCAGAGGGAGGGTTGCGCCAGCGCAACGCGAGGTCGTCGAGCCAGGGCTCCTGCGCCTGGGCGCGCAGGTCGCCGCCGTGCACGCAGGCGATATCGCCGTGCAGCAGGCCGGCATCGAGCAGTTCGCGGATCACGAAACCGATGCCGCCGGCGGCATGAAAGTGGTTCACGTCACCCTGGCCATTCGGATAGACCCGTGCCAGCAGCGGCGTGACGTGGTTGAGTGCATCCAGGTCGTTCCAGTCGATCAGCAGGCCGGCGGCGCGCGCGATCGCGACCAGATGGATCACATGGTTGGTCGAGCCACCGGTAGCGGCCAGACCGACCATGGCATTGACGATGGCCTTTTCATCGACGGTTTCGCCAATGCCCGGCAAGCCTTCGGCGCAGGCCCGCGCAGCGGCCGCCACGGTCAGCGCGTCACGCAGTGTGGTATTCGGATTGACGAAGGCTGTGCCCGGCAGGTGCAGGCCCATCACCTCCATCAACATCTGGTTGGAATTGGCCGTGCCGTAGAAAGTGCAGGTGCCGGGGCTGTGGTACGACGCCGCCTCGGCATCGAGCAGCTCCGCGCGCGTCGCCTTGCCTTCGGCATAGGCCTGGCGCACGCGCGCCTTCTCCTTGTTCGGCAGGCCGGAGGGCATCGGTCCGGCAGGCACCAGAATGGTCGGCAGATGGCCGAAGCTGAGCGCACCGATCAGCAGGCCGGGCACGATCTTGTCGCAGACCCCGAGCATCAGCACGGCATCGAACATGTCGTGCGACAGCGCGATCGCGGTGCCCATCGCGATGGCATCGCGTGAGAACAGCGACAGCTCCATGCCGATGCGGCCCTGCGTTACGCCATCGCACATCGCCGGAACGCCGCCAGCGACCTGGGCGGTGCCACCTGCGTTACGCACCGCCATGCGGATCAGCGCCGGGTAGTTTTCGAAGGGCTGATGCGCTGAGAGCATGTCGTTGTAAGCGGTGACGATGCCAATGTTTGGCGCACGGCTGGCGCGCAGCGCGGGCTTGTCCTCACCCGATGCGGCGAAGGCGTGCGCCAGATTGCCGCAGGACAGGCGCGAGCGGCTGCGGCCTTCGGACCGCGCGGCGCTGAGTCGGGCCAGGTAGGCGCTGCGCGTGGTGGCACTGCGTTCGCGAATGCGTGCGGTGACACGTTCAATGACGGGGTGCAGGGACATTACGGGCTCCAGTGGATCTCCAGCGGCAGGCGCTGCTGGTGCAGCATGGCGCAGATCGGCAGTGCCTGCGGTTCGTTGGCCGTCTGTGCGCGATCGAGCACGGCGCGTTTGGCGTGGCCGGTGACCGCCAGCAACACGCGACGACTGTTGAGCAAGCGCTCCAGGCTGAGCGAGATGCGTGCGAAGGGTGCTTCCGACGGCAGCGGAACAGGATGCACGACGAGTGCCCCGGCATCGCCGCGCAAGCCAGCTTCAAGCTCCGAGGCGCCGGGAAACAGCGAGGCGAAATGGCCGTCGCCGCCCATGCCAAGCAGTACCGCATCAAACGGATTGGCCAGCTCCACCAGCGCGTTCAACGCAAAGGTGGCCTTGGCGGAGTTGTGCGGCTCGATCGGTGTCAGCGACAGCAGGCGCACACCAGACGCCGCCGCAAAGGCCTCACGCATCGCGCGCAGGTTGCTGGCGGGATGCTCGGCCTGCACCCAGCGCTCGTCGGTGGGAATCAGGCTGACTCGAGACCAGCCAAGCTCCATCGCTGCCAGTCGACGGTAAATCGGAAATGGCGTACTGCCACCGGCCAGCGCGAGGCTGGCGCTGCCGCGCATCGCGACTGCATCGGCGACGATGCGCGCCAGTTCTTCCGCCAGCGTTGTCGCCAGGGCGTCCGCATCACGGTGCAGGGTTTCCGTCCAGCTCATCGGTTACTCACGCCAGCTATGGCCATGGCGCTCGGTCAGCGCCACGGCGCTGCTCGGCCCCCAGGTACCGGCCGGGTAGGCTTTCGGGTTCATGCCGCTGGCCTGCCAGCCACCGACGATACCATCGACCCAGTGCCAGGCCGCCTCGACCTCGTCGCGTCGCACGAACAGGGTGCCATTGCCCTCGATCGCATCGAGGTAGAGTCGTTCGTAGGCGATGCGGTGCGGCAGGTGGGCGAAGGTGTCGTGCAGGTCCAGGTCCAGTGCCACCTGCGACAGACGCAGGCCGCTGCGGTCCAGGCCGGGCGTCTTGTTCATCAGCTGCAACGCGATGCGCTCTTCCGGCTGCAGGCGGATTACCAGGGCATTGGGTTCGATCGCGGCGCCGTTGTTGGCGAAGATCGAATGCGGCACGGCGCGGAACTGGATGTAGATCTCGGTGCAGCGCCGCGGCATGCGCTTGCCGGTGCGCAAGTAGAAGGGCACGCCCTTCCAGCGCCAGTTGTCGATATGCGCGCGCACCGCGACGAAGGTTTCGGTGCCACTGCTGCGACCCAGCTCCTCGCTGTAGCCAGGCACCGCGACGCCGGCCACCGCGCCGGCGCTGTACTGGCCCGCTACGGTGTGGCCGGCAACTTCGGTGGCGCCAATGGCGCGCAGCGAGCGCAGCACCTTGATCTTTTCGTTGCGCACGGCGGCCGGATCGAACTGCGAAGGCGGCTCCATCGCGGTCAGGCAAAGCAGCTGCAGCATGTGGTTCTGCAGCATGTCGCGGATCGCGCCGCTGTGGTCGTAGTAGTCGCCGCGGCCTTCCACGCCAACGGTCTCGGCCACGGTGATCTGCACCTGCTCGATATGCCGTGCATTCCACAGCGGCTCGAACAGGGCGTTGCCGAAGCGCAGCGCCAGCAGGTTCTGCACGCCTTCCTTGCCGAGGTAGTGATCGACGCGGAATACGCGCTCCTCGTCGAACACCTTGGCAACGCCTTCGTTGATGGCGATCGAGCTGGCCAGGTCGTGGCCGATGGGCTTCTCCAGCAGCACGCGGGTGCCGGCATCGTTCAGCCCGGCCTGGCCCAGCGCGGCGCAGATCGGCGCGTAGAAGCGTGGCGAGGTGCTGAGGTGGCAGACCACGTCGCCACTGCGCAGTTCGCTGGCTCGCTGAGCCAGAGCCTGCATGGCGGTCGGGTCATCGATCGAGGCGCTGAGGAAATCGAGTCGTTCCAGCAGGCTCTGCACGCTGGCCGCGTCACGGTCCTGGGGCGTTACGCGTTGCGTGATGGAATCGGCCACCAGGTGGCGGAAAGCCTCGGTATCCATCTCGCTGCGCGCAGTTCCGAGGATGCGGAAGTTGCCAGGCAGCAGGCCATCGCGATGCAGGCCATACAGCGAAGGCAGCAGCATGCGCTGGGCCAGGTCGCCGGTAGCGCCAAACAGGACGAGCAGGGAAGCGGGGTGGGTCACGTCGTGGATCCGGGAAGGTGTGGGTCACAGGATATGGCACGGGAGCGCGCACGGGGCGGCGATGGGCCGGGAGGCTTGCACGACCATTCCCTGGTTTGTAGGGTGGGCCTTGGCCCACCAAGGCGCTGCAATCCGGCGGCAGTCAGGGGCACCCGAGCCGGACCGCCACGGTGGGCCAAGGCCCACCCTACGGGAGTGACGCAAACAGCAGGCCGTGCGGCGGCAGCTCCAGCTTGCCGGCATGCAATCGACCTTGCAGCAGGCCGTGGCCGTCGAGAACCTGCGCAGATTCAAAGCCTGGCAGGCTGATACTGACTTCTTCCTGCGACAGATTGAACGTGACCAGTAAGCGCTCACCTTCGAACTCGCGTATGAAGACCAGTGCCGGTTCGGGCGTCACGATGAAGCGGATCGAACCCCAGCGCAGCGCGGGCTGCTGGCGACGCCAGCGCATGAAGGCGCGAAAGCCGTTCAGTGCCGAATCGGGATCAGCGGCCTGCAGCGCCACTGCCAGTTTGCGGTGTGCGGCGGGAATCGGCAGCCAGGGCTTGCCCGCGCTGAAGCCGGCGCTGTCGCTGTCGTCCCAGGGCATGGGCGTGCGGCAGCCGTCGCGGCCCTTGAAGTTCGGCCAGAAGGCGATGCCGTAGGGATCCTGCAGCGACTCGAAGGGCACTTCGGCTTCGGTCAGCCCCAGCTCTTCTCCCTGGTATACGCAGACCGAGCCGCGCAGCGAGCAGAGCAGGGCGGTGAGCTGGCTGGCGAGCTGCGGCGCTGGCGTCGCTCCGCCCCAACGGCTCACCACCCGCTCGACATCGTGATTGGAAATGGCCCAGCAGGGCCAGCCTTCGCTCATCGCCGCTTCGAGGCGTTCCACCGTGCTGCGGATGTAGCTCGCCGAACAATCCTTGGTGAGCAGTTCGAAGCTGTAACCCATGTGCAAGCGATGGCCGGAGGTGTACTCAGCCATGGTGGCGAGCGAGTCTTCGGAGGAAATCTCGCCCAGCGTGGCCGTACCGGGATAGCGGTCAAGCAGGGCACGCAGCTCGCCTAGGAAAGCCAGGTTCTCCGGCTGGGTATTGTTGTACCAGTGGTACTGGAAGGCGTAAGGATTGTCCGGCGAGAAGCCTCGCCCGGTGCGCAAATGTGGCGGTTTGGCCGGATTGTCGCGCAGCTCGCGGTCGTGAAAGCAGAAGTTGATCGCATCCAGGCGCAGGCCATCGACGCCGCGCTTCAGCCAGAACTCCACGTTGTCGAGCGTGGCGGCGCGCACCTCGGGATTGTGGAAATTGAGGTCAGGCTGGCTGGCGAGGAAATTGTGCAGGTAGTACTGGCCGCGCCGCGGCTCCCACTTCCACGCCACCCCGCCGAATAGGGACAGCCAGTTGTTGGGCGGGCTGCCGTCGCCCCGGGCGTCGGCCCAGACGTACCAGTCGGCCTTTGGGTTGTCGCGGCTGCTGCGGCTCTCCTTGAACCAGGCGTGTTCGTTTGAGGTGTGGCTGAGCACTTGATCGATCATGACTTTCAGGCCTGCTGCATGCGCAGCGGCAAGCAGGCGATCGAAATCCTCCAGCGTGCCGAACAGCGGATCGACCGCGCGGTAGTCGGCGATGTCGTAGCCGAAATCGGCCATGGGCGACGCAAAGAAGGGCGCCACCCAGATCGCGTCGACGCCCAGGCTGGCAACGTGGCCGAGCCGCGCAATGATGCCCGGCAGATCGCCCACCCCGTCGCCGTTGGTGTCGAGGAAGCTGCGCGGGTATATCTGGTAGATGACGCCGCCGCGCCACCAAGGTGCTTCGCTCATGCGGTTTCCGGGTCCTTCGCGCTGCGGCTTGTCGGTAGGCAAGGAAGCTTAACGAACGACTGCAATGCGCCCCTGCACCTGCATACGTATTCATGCGCGCGACGCGCTCGCGCTGCGTCGCATGGCGTTAGGGTTGCGGCCACATCGGTGCTGGGGAGGCAGCATGAGCGGTTACGCGGTACAGCTGGGCATCTTCATTGCACTGACTGCGGGCGTTGCCCTGCTGACCTGGTGGCGCTGTCGCCGCGCCGTGCATTCTGCCGACGCCTCGCGCGAGTACTTTCTCGCCGGTGGCAACCTGTCCTGGCCTTTCATCGCCGGCTCGCTGCTGCTCACCAATATCAGCGCAGAGCAGATCGTCGGCATGAATGGCGCGCAGCAGCTGTTGGTGGCCTGGTGGGAGTTTGGCGCCGCCGCCGGCTTGCTGGTGCTGGCCTGGGTGCTGGTGCCGCTCTATTACCAGCACAACTGCACCACGACCACTGAGCTGCTGGAGCGGCGCAGCGGTGATGCCGGCGTGCGTACCCTGGTCTCGCTGCTATTCCTGGGCGGCTACCTGTTCATCCTGCTGCCGGTGGTGCTCTATACCGGTTCGGTGTTCATGAAGTCGATGTTCCAGCTCGATCTGCCGATCATCGTCATCGCTGCACTGTTCGCGGCTGGAGGGCTGGCCTACGCCGCCTTCGGCGGGCTGCGCGCGATTGCCATCTCCGACACCTTCAACGGCCTGGGTTTGCTGGTCATCGGCAGCGTGGTCACGCTGTTTGCCCTGGCTGCGATCGACTATGACTTTTCCGGCATCCCCGCCGAACGGCTCTCGCTGTGGGGCGATTCGAACTCCGACATCCCCTGGCACACGCTGCTGACCGGCATGCTGTTCATCCACATTTTCTACTGGGGCACCAATATGGTGATCGTGCAGCGCGCGCTGGCCGCCAAGTCAGTACGTGAGGCGCAGAAAGGCATCTATGTGGCGGTCGGCTTCAAGCTGGTAATCCCCTTTATCGTGGTGCTGCCTGGCATCATCGCCTACAAGCTGTACGGCGAGATCGGCGACGTTTCCTATGGGCGCCTGGTTGGCGATGTGCTGCCGCCCTGGCTGGCGGGTGCTTTCGCTGCAGTCATCGCAGGCGCAGTGCTGTCCAGTTTCAACTCCTGCCTGAATTCGGCCTCGGCGCTGTATACCTGCGACATCCACCTCAAGTATTTCAATCCCTCGGCCAACGTGCGCCGCATCGGGCAATCGGTGGCGGTGCTGTGCAGCGTGGTCGGCGTGGCGATGGTGCCCTTGTTCGAGAACGCCCGTAGCATCATCGACGTGCTGCAGCGCTTGAACGGCCTGTATTCGATGCCAGTGCTGGCGGCCTTCCTCGCCGTGGTGCTGATGCGTCGGGTGCGCGGTGCGGCGATCAAGAGCGGACTGCTGTTCGGCGTGCTGATGTACGCCGGTTTCACGTTTGTCTGGTCGCCGTTGCACTACATCCATTTGATGGCGATCACCCTGGCCTGCAGCATGGCGGTGATCGTGTTGGTTGACCGGCTGTTGCCGCGCGCAGCAGTGCCCGCGGAAGCGCTGGCGTGAGGCCTTGGGCCGAGTGGGCTTTGGAGGGCGGGTCTCGTACCCGCCGTAGCTCGATTTGTGGCGATGGTTCGATTGCCAGGCGGCGGGTGCAGGACCCGCCTTTCAGCACAAGCGAGACGATTCTGCGGCGCTTCCTTGGTGTGCTGTTCGGACCGTTTGTTGTCCTTCTGCTCGCGCCGCTTGCAGCTCAGGCCAGTACTCCTGCCACGTTGGTTGACTGCGATGCGACATCCTTCCAGCGCGTCCTGCATGGCGCGCCGCAGAGCGAGCGTGAAGCGCGCGCCGTGTGGCTCGACGCGCAGTTGCTGCGATGGCCGGGACGCAGTGAGAGTGGCCGTTTCCGCCTCTACCATTCGGCCCAGGGCCAGATACGTCACCAGCAGGGTGGAATCGTGTCGGGTGCCGATGGTTTTCTCAACCTTGACGTGTACACCGGCGAGATTCCGGAGTCCGCCGCCATGCGATTCGCCTGGGTGACCGGCGGCGTGGTGCTGGCGGTGCGCGCGGCCGATCTTGTGCGTCTCGATGCCTTGCATCGGCAGCAACTGCTGCTGGTGCAGGAATCGAACTCGGGCCAGGTGCAAGCCGCCACGGCGACGCAGATCGCCGGCGCGATCGACGCGCTATACGCGGCCGCCGCCGAGCACGACGAGCTTGGCGCACACCCTGCCGAATCCGGCACCATGCTACGGCTCTGGGCACCGACTGCGCAGCAGGTCGCGCTGTGCCTGTACGAGTCCGGCAGCAGCCCGGCCCAATCCGTGCTTCCCATGCTGCGTGATCCGGCCAGCGGTGTATGGGTCAGCAAGCTGGCACAGGATCTATCGGGTCGCTACTACACGTACCTGGTCGATGTAGTCGTGCGCGGAGTAGGCGTAGTGCGCAACCGCGTCACCGATCCCTATGCGCTCAGCCTGAGCACCAACTCCAGCCGCGCCCTTATCGTTGATCTGGATGCGCTGCCGACCATGCCCGAAGGGTGGAGAAACAAGCGCGCCCGCGTTCGGCTTGAGTCGCCAGTCGACATGAGTATCTACGAGCTGCATGTGCGCGATTTCTCGATCACTGACGCCAGCGTGCGGCCAGACTACCGCGGTAGGTACATGGCCTTCACCGAGGCCGATTCCAACGGCATGCGGCACCTTCGTGCCCTGGCCGAGGCAGGCCTCAGCGATGTGCACCTGTTGCCGGTGTTCGACATCGCCACCATTCCCGAGTTCGGCTGTGTCACACCCTCGCCCAGCGGTGTGCCGAACGGCGAATCGCAACAGGCTGCAGTGGGCGCTGTGCGCGAGCAGGACTGCTTCAATTGGGGCTACGATCCCTACCACTTCACCGCGCCCGAAGGCAGCTACGCTACCGATGCGGGCGACGGGCTGGTGCGCATCCACGAGTTCCGCGCCATGGTCCAGGCCCTGAACGAAGCTGGCCTGAGCGTCGGCATGGACGTGGTCTACAACCATACCTCCAGCTCGGGACAACACCTGCGCTCGGTGCTCGACCGCATCGTGCCCGACTACTACCAGCGCTACAACCTGGTCGGCAATGTCGAGACGTCGACCTGCTGCGACAACACCGCCACCGAGAACCGCATGATGGCAAAGCTGATGATCGATTCGGTCGTCACCTGGGCGCGCGACTACCACATCGATTCCTTCCGCTTCGATCTGATGGGCCATCAGCCGCGCGCCGTAATGGAGAAGTTGCAGCTGGCCGTGAACCAGGCGGTCGGGCATCACGTCGAGCTGCTCGGCGAAGGATGGAACTTCGGCGAGGTGCAAAATGGTTCGCGATTCGAGCAGGCCTCACAGCTTTCCTTGAATGGCAGTGGCATCGCCACCTTCTCCGATCGCGCACGCGACGCGGTGCGCGGCGGTGGTTGCTGCGATGGCGGCGACGACCTGGTGATCCGCCAGGGTTGGTTGAACGGATTGCACTACGCACCGAATGCCATGGCCGCTGGTCTGCACAGCCGCGCTGACTTGTTGCGCGCCGCCGATCTGGTGCGCGTCGGCCTGGCTGGTTCGCTGCGCGACTTCGTGATGCAGGACCATCGGGGTGAGCAGCTCACCCTGGCGCAGATCGACTATGCCGGCCAGCCGGCTGGCTACGTCAGCGAACCGTTTGAGGTCGTCAACTACGTGGAGAATCACGACAACCCGACCCTGTTCGACATCAATGCGCTGAAGCTGCCGCGGCCCACCTCACCGGCCGAGCGCGCGCGGGTGCAGCTGCTTGGCGCTGCGATCGTCGCCTTCAGTCAGGGCATCGCCTACTACCACGCCGGCATCGAGGCTCTGCGCAGCAAATCGCTCGATCGCAACAGTTTCAATTCCGGCGACTGGTTCAATCGGCTCGACTGGACTTATCGCGACAACAACTGGGGCGTCGGTCTGCCGCCGGCCTGGGACAACGGCAGCAACTGGGACCTGATGCGTCCGCTGCTGGGCGAAGCCGGCATCAAGCCGGCACCGGCCGAGATCGTCTGGATGCGCGATGCCTTCCTCGACCTGCTGCGCATCCGCGCCGGCACCACCTTGCTGCGGCTGCGCAGCGCCGCCGACATCCGTCAACGCTTGCGCCTGCTCAATACCGGCCCGGAGCAGATCGCCACCGTGCTGGTCGGGCATGTGAACGGGGAGGGATATGTCGGAGCCGGATTTCGCGAGCTGCTCTACTTCATCAATGTCGACCTCGAAGCGCATGCGCTCACCCTGCCGAGCGAACGCGGCAAGGCCTGGACCCTGCATCCGCTACAGGCCAGCACCGACGCTGCCGATGCGCGGCCGCGCGAGCTGGCCGAGGTCGATTCGGCCATTGGGCGGTTCACCATTCCGGCGCGCAGCGCGGTGGTCTATGTGGTGGAGTAGTTTTCCGTGGCAGCGCTCTTCCTCAGGGTGCTGCTCAGTGATATCAAGCAATCATCCCGCGCAGACAGATCCAGGCTCCCATGACCGACAACCGCATTCGTGAAATCGTCATCGTCGGCGGTGGCACCGCCGGCTGGATGACAGCAGCCGCGCTCTCCAAGGTGCTGTCCAAGGACTACTCGATCCGCCTGGTCGAGTCCGAGGAAATCGGCACGGTAGGGGTCGGCGAAGCCACCATCCCGATGATCAAGCTGTTCAACACCGCGCTTGATCTGGACGAACAGGACTTCGTGCGCCGCACCCAGGGCTCGTTCAAGCTCGGCATCGAGTTCGTCAACTGGAGCCGGATCGGCGACCGCTACATCCACGGCTTCGGCAAGATCGGCCAGGACCTGGGCACGGTGGCCTTCTACCACTACTGGCTGAAGCTGCGACAGCAGGGCCGCGCCGCCGAGCTCGACCAGTATTCGATCAACACCTGGGCCGCGCGCAACAACAAGTTCATGCCGGCGGTGACCGACCGACCCAAGTCGCCGCTGGCCGATATCGCCTACGCCTACCATTTCGACGCCGGTCTCTACGCGCGCTATCTGCGCGAGTACGCCGAAGCGCGCGGCACGCAGCGCATCGAAGGCAAGGTAGTGGATGTGGAACTGGACGGCGAGAGTGGCCACGTTGCCGCAGTAAAGCTCGATCGGGGCGAACGCGTCGCCGGGCAGTTGTTCATCGACTGCTCCGGCTTTCGCAGCCTGCTGCTCGGCCAGACGCTGAAGATTCCCTATGTCGACTGGACCCATTGGCTGCCCTGCAACCGCGCCGCGGCGGTGCAGTGTGTCAGCCGTCAAGCGCTCACTCCGTTTACTCGCTCCACCGCGCGCGAGGCCGGCTGGCAGTGGCGCATCCCGCTGCAGCATCGGGTAGGCAATGGCTACGTGTTTTCCAGCGAACACATCAGCGATGACGAGGCCTGCGCCAAGCTGATGGCCAACCTGGAAGGCGAGGCGCTGATGGATCCTCGCATCCTGCGCTTCACCACCGGCAAGCGCGAAAAGTTCTGGCACAAGAACGTCATCGCCATGGGCCTGGCCAGCGGCTTCATGGAGCCACTCGAATCGACCAGCATCCACCTGATCCAGACCGCCATCGCGCGTCTCACTGCCTTCTATCCGCACAATGGCTTCGAGCAGGCCGATATCGACGAGTTCAACCGCCACGCGCACTTCGAATTCGACAAGATCCGCGACTTCCTGATCCTGCACTACCACGCCACCGAGCGCGGCGACACGCCGTTCTGGGAGTACTGCCGCACCATGCAGGTGCCCGAATCACTGACCCGACGGATGGAATTGTTCCGCGCCAACGGGCGGGTATTCCGCGAGGCCGAGGAGCTGTTCGCCGAGGTCAGCTGGGTGCAGGTGATGCACGGTCAGCGTCTGCAGCCGCGCGGCTATCACGGGTTGGGGGATGCATTGCCCGATGACGTGGTTGTCAGTCATGTTGAGACCGTGCGGGCGGTGATCGCCAATTGTGTTCAGGCGATGCCGACGCATGAGGCGCTTATCGCTCGGCATTTTGCTGCGCCAGTAGAGGCGAAGCCGATGAAGGTGGCTTCTTAGCCTATGAGATCGGCGTGCGAGACGAGCGATTCTGTTTCGCGCAGGACCGGTGCGTATCGTGCCGAAGCGTCTGCTGTTGTAGGGCGGATCTTGATCCGCCATTGCGGAGTGGCTGGTTTGCTGTTCCAACATCAACATCGCCATCAACAAAAAGATCAAGATCAAGATCAACAGCTTTCGCGCCCCTGCGGGGCAGCGAGTCACTTTCTCTTGCTTGTCCAAGAGAAAGTAATCAAAGAGAAGGACACCCCAGTCTCGCGCCGCGCGGATGAAGCCCGCGCGGTCCCCTGCGCTGCTCGCCATGACCGGGCCGGCGCGAACTCGCACATCCATGTGCTCAAACATGCGCGCCTTGCTCCCGGCCCTGGCTCCGCTGCTCGGCACGAGCCGATGGGGACCCTTGAAGCCAACAGCAACAGCCAACAGCAACAGCAACAGCAACAGCAACAGCAACAGCAACAGCAACAGCAACAGCAACAGCAACAGCAACAGCAACAGCAACAGCAACAGCAACAGCAACAGCAAGCCTCCGCTTCCCTGGTCTCGGGGCAAGCGCAGCGACGCCACACGCACCTTGCCGAAGCGAGGGAAGTCACAGCATCAAGCGGGGCGCGCTCTTGGCGCTTTGCTGTTGGCTTTGAAATCCCCGTTCATTTTCCGCCGAGTAGCGGAAGAATCCGGCGGGGAAAGGCGCGCATGTCCGAGGCCATGGATGGCCGAGTTCGCGCCGGCCGACGGATTTCGAGCAACGCAGGGCACCCCGCGCGCTTTTTGCGCGGGGCGGGAAATCCGGGGTGCCCTTCTCTTTGGTTACTTTCTCTTGGGCAAGCAAGAGCTGAGCAGGAGCGAGGCCGAACGCCGAAGGCGGCCCGAAGGGCGGAGGGCAGGATGCCCGACGTACGAGAAAGTGACTCGTGGCCCCGAAGGGGCGCGAAAGCGTTTGATCTTGATGTTGATGTTGATCGTTGCCACGGTGTTGGAGGGCAAGCCAACCACCCCGCATTGGCGGATCAAGATCCGCCCTCCATCAAGCGAAGCTTTCGCTCATTGACCAGTTGCCCCGCACAAGCAGCTGATGCCACCGACCCCGGAGCCCGTAAGTGATCAGACTCCTACTCGCACTGCTAGTCGCCCTGACCGCCACCCAGGCCCGATCCGAACTGGTCGCAACAGTCGACTCACCAAACAAGATCCTCACCGCCGAAGTCCACCTCGTCGAAGGCCGCGCCTACTACGCCATCAAACGTTTCGGCGATCCTGTGATCGCCAACTCCCGCCTCGGCTTCCTGCTTCGCGGCGCCGAGAAACTGGAACGAAACCTGCGCTTTGACGGCAAGAAGCTCAGCACGAAAGATGAAACCTGGGAGCAACCCTGGGGCGAACGCCGCCTCACCCGCAACCACTTCAACGAACTGCGAACCCAGTTCAGCGAAACCATCGGCGCCAGGCGCCGCTTCGACATCGTGTTTCGCGTCTACGACGATGGCCTCGGCTTTCGTTACGACTTCCCCGCACAGGAAGGAATGACCGTAGCGCTGATCGAGGACGAGCTGACCGAGTTCGACATCGTGCCGCGTTCCACCGCCTGGTGGATTCCGGCCGGCGAATGGAACCGATACGAGTACCTCTACAGCCGCACGCCGCTCGCCGAAGTGAGCATGGCGCATACGCCGATTACCCTGCGCAGCGAGCATGGCCTGCATATCAGCCTGCATGAGGCGGCCTTGGTCGATTACTCCGCGATGTGGCTGCGGCGGGTCGAGGGTCAGCGTTTTCGCGCAAACCTTTCGCCGGCTTCGGACGGCGTTGCGGTGCGCCGTGCGCTGCCTTTCGTCACGCCTTGGCGAACCTTGCAGATCAGCGACACCGCCGGCGGCCTGGTCGAATCAAGCCTGATCCTCAATCTCAACGAGCCCAACGCGCTGGGCGATGTGAGCTGGGTCAAGCCATCCAAGTACCTAGGGATCTGGTGGTCCCTGCATCTGGACACCGAATCCTGGGCCACCGGCGCCAAGCATGGCGCGACCACAGCGAACGCCAAGCGCTACATCGACTTCGCCGCCGAGCACGGCTTTCGTGGCCTGCTCATCGAAGGCTGGAACCCGGGCTGGGATGGCCAGTGGTTCGGCAATGGCTGGGAATTCGATTTCAGCCGTGGCGTGCCGGGATCTGATTTCGCGGACGTCACCGCCTATGCAGAGCGCAAGGGTGTGCATCTGGTCGGCCATCACGAGACCGGTTGCGCGGTCAGCCATTACGAGCGACAGCTCAAAGCCGCGCTCACGCTTTACGCCGAGAACGGTGTCGACCAGGTCAAGACCGGCTATGTCTGCGATGCCGGCCAGATCGAACGTCAGGATTCCGAGGGAGAGCCGGTGCGGCGCGAATGGCACGACGGCCAGTGGATGGTGAACCACCATATGCGTGTGGTGCAGCAGGCCGCGAAGCATCGCATCGCGGTCAACCCGCACGAGCCGGTGAAGGACACCGGCCTGCGTCGGACCTATCCGAACTGGGTGTCGCGTGAGGGCGCGCGCGGCATGGAGTACAACGCCTGGGGCAATCCCAAGAACCCGCCCGAGCACGAGGTAAATCTGGTTTTCACCCGCCTGCTGGCAGGGCCGATGGATTACACGCCCGGCGTGCTCAGCCTGAAGGGTCGCGGTGGCAGCGCCATTCCCTCAACCCTGGCGCGCCAGCTTGCGCTGTACGTGACGCTGTACAGCCCGATCCAGATGGCCGCGGATCTGCCCGAGAACTACGCCAGGTTTCCGGTGCCCTTCCAGTTCATCAAGGACGTGCCGGTGGACTGGGAACAGAGCCGCGTGTTGGCCGGTGAGGTCGGCGACTATGTGGTGATCGCGCGACAGGACCGGCACAGTGCGGATTGGTACATCGGCGCGATCACCGACCAGCATGGTCGCTCATTGTCGATCTCCCTCGCATTTCTGCAGTCGGGACGACGTTATCGCGCCGAGATCTATCGCGATGGCGATGCCGCGCACTTCGAGACGGCGCCCTTCGAGTTCAGCCACGAATCGCGCGAACTGGAGAGTCGCGACCAGTACACCCTGCGCCTGGCGCCAGGCGGTGGCCAGGCAGTGCGCTTTGTGGCGTTGCCTCGATAGGGAACCTCGGAATACCTCAGTGGTTCCGCCGGTCATGGATGGCCGGCCCGCGGGTCAATCGCGCAAGCGATTGATTTCGCGGAGTCGAGTCCGGACCTGTGCCGGACTCGACGTGGACTGACAAGCCTGTCCTGAGCCTGACGAAGGGTCCAGGATGGACTTGTTCAGACCTTCCATCGCTGCAGCGTCTTGAATCGGGACGATGCAGCTTGTGCCCTGTGATTCGCAGCTGTGACGGGCATGGCTGGTGGGGTTGGCTGAACTTGGCTAGGATCACTGCGGCCGCCAACGAAGCCCTGGCTTTACCGGTGGTCGACCATTGCGCTGGTTCCTGGCGCGAATCCTTATGCAGCAATCACTTGGGCGGATCGCCCTTTGGAGACGGCATGAACAAGATACTGCTCGCGGCCTGTGTTGCTGCCGGCCTGGCGATTGCTGTACCCGTCGACGCGCGGAAAACCTCGCAGGCCGACAACATCGATTTCAGCACCATCACCTGCGCCCAGTTCATGGACGATCTCTCGCGTGCCAGCGAAGATGACGCGGGAGCCGTCCTGCTGTGGCTGGACGGATATCTCAGTGGCGTGTCCGGTGATACGGTGCTGCGCTTCGACAGCCTGGAGGAGTTCGCAACCAACCTGACCGATCGCTGCAGCCGTCGTGGCCGCGAGCGCCTGCTGGATGCCGCGCGCAACGTGGGTCTGGAATAGAGGCGGGCGAGTACGGAGGATTGAGCACCTCGCCATGTCACTGCCACTGAGTGGAAAAAGGGCACTGATCACCGGCTCCAGTCACGGCGTTGGCCTGGCTGCGGCGCGGCTGTTCGCGGCGCAAGGTGCCGAGCTTGTGCTGCATGCCAATCGCAGCGTTGCCCTGGCCGAACAAACCGCGCGCGACATCGGACCGCGTGCGCTAGGGGTTGTCGCTGCCGATCTTGCGCTGCCGGGCGAGGGCGACTGGCTTTTCGCAGAGGCCGACGCGCTGGCCGAAGGCCGCCTGGACGTGGTCGTGAACAATGCCGGCATTTATCGGGCCAGCCCGATGGCCGGCGCTGCCGCCGATTGGCATGCGTCCTGGGCCGAGGTGCTGCAGGTCAACCTGCTGGCAGTGGCCGATATCTGTCGCGCCGCCGTCGCCGCGTTTGCTGGACGTGGCGGCGGCTGCCTGATCAACATCGCCAGCCGTGCCGGCTATCGCGGTGATGATGGCGAGCACACTGCCTATGCGGCGTCGAAGGGCGGCGTGCTGGCACTGAGCAAGACCCTGGCGCGGGCCTACGGCAAGGATGGCGTGCTGGCCTATGCGCTTGCGCCCGGCTGGATCGACACGCGCATGGCGCCGCACAACGCGGCAGGTCTTGCGGCGGCCAGGCAAGAGATCCCGATCGGCCGCATGGCCACTCCAGAGGAAGTCGCCGCGATGTGCGCCTTCCTCGCCAGCGGCGCCTGCGCCAGCGCCACTGGCGCCTGCATCGATATCAATGGCGCCAGCTATGTGCGATGAGCGCCAGAGTCCTGGGCGCAGATTGCTCTCGTAGGTTGGTGCCGAGCCGTAGCGAAGCCCAACGTTGTGCGATCCAAAACCACGCGAGCATTCACCGCTTCGCCGCGTTGGGCTTCGCTGCGCTCAGCGCCAACCTACGACGGCTGCTGCAGGTGACTCTCCTGAGCTGGACTCTTGAGCACGCGATCCAGGCATAGCAAAAACGCGAGCTCAGCCAGGCACGTCGCAAGCGGTCAGCGCTGCGGTGATCAATGATTCATGCCTTGCTGTCGAACTGCACGATGGACTTGAACCCGCCCCAGAACATGCGCTTGCCATCGAATGGCACGTCCCCGTTGACCATGAACTGCAGGCGTGGATCGGCCATCACCAGCTTGTTGACCTTGTCGCGCTGCGCGCGCGAGCGATAGACGATCCAGGCGAAAACCACGACCTCGTCGGGCTTGAGCTTCACTGCTTGGGGAAACGAGGTTCGCTTGCCAGGTTTGACGTCGTCTTCGACGCATTCCACATACTGCAGCGCACCGTGCTCCATCCAGATCTTGCCGGCCTTGCGCGCCAGGGCGCGGTACTCGGCCACTTTGGTCTTCGGAACCGGCAAAACGTAACCGTCTACATAGCTCATGGCGTACTCCGCGCGGCTGGCGCCCGGGACGATCCGGGCACTGCAGACTTTACGACGAACCCGCCGCCGTCGGGGCAACTGGCGCGCCCTGCAAGTCTTCGTAGCAGCCCATTTCAAAACGTGGCGTGCACACTGCCAGGAACACGAGGTGCTCCTCGCCCACGCAGGTAATGCGCTGTGCCACGCCAGGGGGAATCAACACGATACTGCCGACGGCCACGTCTTGCGCCGCCAGTTCGCCGACCTCAACCCGGCCTTCGCCCGCCAGAATGACGTAGCGCTCGGTCACGCCACGCAAGCGGTGCCAGCGTGTCGTCATGCCCGGTTCAACCCGTGCGCGAGCAATCGAGACCCGCGGATCGGCCGTGGCATTCCACCATTCAGTGATGTGGCAGCCCTCGTGGAAAAAATATTCATCGGATGGACTCGAATGGATGATCGGTGTCTGGTGCATCGAAGGCTGCCTGAGGTGAGGGGCTGATGCCA
This sequence comes from Lysobacterales bacterium, assembly GCA_038257155.1. GTDB lineage: Bacteria > Pseudomonadota > Gammaproteobacteria > Xanthomonadales > Xanthomonadaceae > JANJTY01. The sequence continues at coordinate 39,411 of JBBSJP010000025.1, forward strand.
GGCAAGTGGCTCAGGGTCGTGCAACGTGGCGATCGTATGCACAATGTAGACCCAGCCCGGAGCCCACACCATGACTCGACACCTGATGCTTGTCCCCGCCACCGTCTTCGCCGTGATGATGCTTGTGGCATGCAGCCAGCAGCAGGATGCCGTGCCCGAGGCGCCGGCAGCCGAACCTGCGACGCAAGACGAACCAGCAGCAGCTGCCAAGCCCGAAACCAGTGCTTCGTCAGTCCCGGTTGATCAGATCCAGCAGATGCGCTGTGGCCAGCTGGATATCGCGTTTCGGCCAGCAGAGGGTTCAGCCTCACTGGAAATGGACGGGTTGAGTATTCCGCTGACGCTCGTTGAGGAAGCTGGCGCAGTGCGCTACTCAGGCAAAAGTGGCGCCGAAACCGTGGATTTCATGAAGCAAGGCGACGAGGCAATACTCACCATTGGTGATACCAGGTATCCGACCTGCAGGCAGGCAAAGGAAACGCCAGACTCCTCCAGCGGTGCGGAGCCTACCAGCACGGTCGACGATTTATCGTATGAGGCCAGCGGCAACGAGCCGGCCTGGTCGCTGGAGGTGGCTCCAGCCGCGATGGTGCTGGTGCTCGACGCCGGTCAGCGTCGTGTCAAAGGGTCGCCCCTGCTGCGTATTTCGCGCGAGGGCACGCAGCAATTTGCGTCGCGAGCCGGTGACGCGCCGATGCAGGCCACGGTGACGCAAGAGATCTGTCGCGACAGCATGAGCGGACTGCCGCGCCCGGATCGTGTCGAAGTCAGCCTCGGTGATGAGCACTGGAGCGGCTGCGGCGGCGATCCTGAGTCCCTGTTGGTCGGGGCCGAGTGGCGCATTGTGGAAGTCGATGGCGCGCCGGTCGTGCCCGGCGTGCCCGCCAACCTGCACTTCAAGGCCGATGGTTCGCTCGTTGGCAAGGCCTCCTGCAACAGTGTAGGCGGCCGTTTCAGCCTGACTGGCGAGGGCCTGAGCCTCACCCCGCTTGCGACCACCAAGATGGCCTGCGAGGAACCGGTCATGCAGCAAGAGCAGGCCCTGCTTGCGATTCTCTCTGACGCACCAAAACATGATTTCGATGCGCAGGGACGGCTGCTGATCCGCGCCAGCAGCGGCGAGCAGCTGGTGGCGGAGCGGGACTAGCGTCCCCCGCGCAAGGAGCCTAGGCCGCTTTCGCGATCTTCACCGGATTGCGCCAGCGCTCCAGCAATTGCTCGCGCAGGGTCTTGGCTTCGGCCAGGTGGGCTTCCTTGACGTGGCCGAAGCCGCGTATGCGCTCAGGCACGCTGGCGATTTGCGCGGCGAGGGCGAAGTTGTCGCTTTTCAGCCCCTTCAGAAGGTCCTCAATCGTGGTGAAGTATTCCTCGATCAGGGCGCGCTCGCTGCGGCGCTCTTCGCTGTAGCCGAAAATATCCAGCTTGCTGCCGCGCAGTCCCTTGAACTTCGCCAGCAATCGGAACGCGCTGAACACCCAGGGGCCGTACTCGCGCTTGACCAGGTGACCTTCGGAATCGCGCTTGGCCAGCAGTGGCGGGGCAAGGTGGAAGTGCAGTTTGTAGTCGCCCTCGAACTGCTGCTTCACCCGCTGCTCGAAATCGCCCGAGGTGTAGAGACGCGCGACTTCGTACTCGTCCTTGTAGGCCATCAGCTTGAAGGCGTAGCGCGCGACCGATTCAGACAAGGCGGTCGAACCCGGCGCGGCCTGCTGTTCGGCGGCGCGCACGCGATCGACCAGGCCGCGGTAGCGGGCGGCGTAGGCGGCGTTCTGGTAGTCGGTGAGGAAGCGCTCGCGGCGGGTGATGAGTTCGTCGAGATTGCTGGAGATTGACAGGTCGTCGAGCGAATCGGCGTAGGTCGGCTCAAGCCGCGCAGCGGTGGAGCCGACGTGGCCGGATGTCGGATCCACGGCTGACGCCGCTTGATCCGACCTACTGCTACCTGTCAGGCCCGCGGCGGCGCGGGCAGCTTCGGGATCGTGCGCGGCGATGCGGCCCCAGGCAAAGGCCTGGCGGTTCATCGGGATCGCGGCGCCGTTGAGCTCGATGGCGCGGTCGATCGATTCGAAGGACAGCGGCACCAGGCCCTTCTGCCAGGCGTAGCCGAGCATGAACAGGTTCGCCGCGATGGCATCGCCGAGCAGGGCGGTGGCAATGCCGGTGGCTTCGATCTGCAGCGGATCGCGTCCGGCCAGGGCCAGCTTGATCGCATCGACAATGCCTTCCGACGGGAACTGCATGTCCGGGCGCGTGGTAAAGGTGCCGGGCATGGCCTTGTAGGTGTTGATCACCACTTCGGTGCGGTCGGCGCGGATCTTCGACAGCGCCCAGTAGTCGTTCACCACGACCTGGTCGCAGCCCAGCACCAGGTCGGCCTCGCCGGCGGCGATGCGCACGGCGTGGATGTCGGCCGGGTTGCTGGCGATACGCACATGCGTGGTGACCGCGCCGCCCTTCTGCGCCAGACCCGTCTGGTCGAGCACCGAGGCGCCCTTGCCTTCGAGATGGCCGGCCATGCCGAGCAGGGCGCCGATGGTGACGACACCGGTGCCGCCGACGCCGGTGATCAGGATGTTCCACGGCTGCTCAAGATTCGACTTGAACTGCGGCTGCGGCAGTTTCGCGATCAGCTCGTCAGCCGACGAGCCCTTGCGCTTGCGCAGCTTGCCGCCGTGCACCGTGACAAAGCTGGGGCAGAAACCCTTGACGCAGGAATAGTCCTTGTTGCAATTGCTCTGGTCGATGTCGCGCTTGCGCCCGTACTCGGTGTGCTTGGGCAGCACCGACACGCAGAAGCTCTTCTTGCCGCAGTCGCCGCAGCCTTCGCAGACCAGTGAATTGATCATCACCCGCTTCTGCGGATCGACCGCCTTGCCGCGCTTGCGCCGGCGGCGCTTCTCGGTCGCGCAGGTCTGGTCGAAGATCAGCACCGAAGTGCCCTTTACCTCGCGCAGGCGCTTCTGCACCGCGTCGAGTTCGCTGCGGTCATGGAACTCTACGCCGGACGGGAAGATCTCCGGCCGCGACCACTTCGCGATGTCGTCCGACAGCAACACGATCGTCTGCACGCCCTCAGAGCGCACCTGATGCGCGATATCAGGCACGGTGAGCGTGCCGTCGACCGGCTGGCCGCCGGTCATCGCAACCGCATCGTTGTAGAGGATCTTGTAGGTGATGTTGACCTTCGCGGCGATGGCCTGGCGGATGGCGAGCGAGCCGGAATGGAAGTAGGTGCCGTCGCCGAGGTTCTGGAACACGTGCTGGGTGCTGGTGAACGGTGCCTGGCCACACCAGGTCGCGCCTTCGCCACCCATTTGGGTGAAGGTGTCGGTGCGCCGGTCCATCCAGGTGACCATGTAGTGGCAGCCAATGCCACCCAGCGCGCGCGAGCCTTCCGGCACCACGGTCGAGGTGTTGTGCGGACAGCCCGAGCAGTAATGCGGGACGCGCGGGAAGTTGGCGCGCGGCAGGGCCAGTTCCTGCTCCTTGGCCTGGATCCAGCGCAGCCGCTCGGCGATGGTGTCGGAGGTGAAGAAGCGCGCCAGGCGCTTGGCGATGACACGCGCGATGATCGCCGGGGTGAGTTCGGAGGTGCTGGGCAGGATCCACTCGCCGCTCTCGTCGTACTTTCCGACCACGCGCGGCCGCTCGGCCCAGTTGAACATGTACTCCTTCATCTGCGCCTCGATGAAGGCACGCTTTTCCTCCACCACGATGATGTCTTCCAGGCCGCGCGCGAACTCGCGGATCCCGACCGGCTCCAGCGGCCAGGTCATGCCGATCTTGTAGACGCGGATGCCGATGTCCTCGCAGGCGCGCCGGTCCAGGCCGAGGTATTCCAGCGCCTGCAGCACGTCGAGATAGCTCTTGCCGGTGGTGACGATGCCGAGCCGCGCGGTAGGCGAATCGATCACGATCTTGTCGAGGTGATTGATCCGTGCGAAGGCCTGCGCCGCATCGGTTGCGTACTTGTGCAGGCGCATTTCCTGATCCATCGGCGGATCCGGCCAACGGATGTTGAGGCCGCCTGGCGGCAGTTCGAAATCGCCCGGCAGAAGGATGTCGAGCTGGTGCGGATTGACGTTGACCGAGGCCGAGCTTTCCACCGTCTCGGCAATGGTCTTGAAGCCGACCCAGCGCCCGGTATAGCGGCTCATCGCCCAGCCCAGCAGGCCCATGTCGAGGATGTCCTGCACCCCGGCGGGGTTCAGCACCGGCATCAGGGCCGAGACGAACTCATGCTCGGAGCCATGCGGCAGGGTCGAGCTGCGGCAGGCGTGATCATCAGCCGCCAGCGCCAGCACGCCGCCATTCTTGTTGGTGCCGGCGGCATTGCCGTGCTTGAACACGTCGCCGCAGCGGTCCACGCCGGGGCCCTTGCCGTACCACATGGAAAACACGCCATCGACCCTGGCGCCGGGGAACAGGTGGGTCTGCTGCGAGCCCCACACCATGGTTGCGCCCAGATCCTCGTTCAGGCCCGGGGTGAACTCGATGCCGGACGCCGCAAGATGCTTCTTGGCCTTCCACAGCTCCAGGTCGAAGCCGCCCAGCGGCGAGCCGCGGTAGCCGGAAATGAAGCCGCCGGTGTTCAGCCCCGCGGCGCGGTCGCGCATCTGCTGCATCAGCGGCAGGCGCACCAGGGCCTGTACGCCGGACAGATAAATGCGGCCTTCCTGGCGGGTGTATTTGTCCTCCAGCGTGTAGGCAAGGTCGAGATGTTCGGCAACTGCGGACATGGCTTGAGACTCGGAAGGCGAGTGGGACGAGGTGCAGCGGAAGGCGCGAATTGTATCAGGGGCCGGTGCCCAGCCAGATTTGCGCCCTGTACCCCGTTCGCTCATGTGAAAGCCTTGTTATGCTGGGCCTTCGGTTGAATGATGGCGTAGCGGCGCCGGGGGAACGAACATGCGCAGAATCCTGAGTCTGGTGATGGTCCTGATTGGGTCGCTGGCAGCAGCCCAGTCCCCGGTCAGTGAACCGCAGGAGACCTATTACCAGGACGATTCGGCGGCTGTCATGCCGCGCGAGATCGAGCCGACCAATCACATGGCGGTGAGCCAGCTTGAGCAGGTGCTGCAATACGATGCGAAGAACATCAATGCACGCATCCAGCACGCCCGGCTGATGCTGGCACGCGGGCAGCGGCAGCACGCCGTGCTGGAATTCGAAGCCGCCATCCGCGATGCACCGGCTGACAGCAGTGGTTTGCGGCAATTGCACTGGAACTTCGGCTGGGCCCTGCTGCGCATGGGCCAGGCCGAGCGTGCCGTGCAGGAGTGGGACACGGCCGCGCGCCTGCATGGCGGCAGCCCGCGCTGGGTGCCTGGCACGATGGCGCTGGGCCTGTGGGTGGCGGGTAATCAGGACGCCGCGATCGGCTATTTCGTGGTGGCAGTGCGTTCTGATCCAAGCGGCTGGGGCTCGACCCGCGGTCTTAACCAGACGATTCGTGACTGGCATCCCGACGATCGCGCGGCGATGGAGGCATTGCACGCCGAATGGAAACGGCGCATCGGTGATCGCGGCTGAGCTGGGTCAGCGCGAGTTCGCTCAGTCCGTCGCGTTCGGCTTGCCTCGCAGAGGCTGCAGCTGCAGATAGGTCAGGCAACGCCACAGCCATTCCAGGGGCCCCATGCGAAAGTGGCTCAGCCACCTCTGGCTGAAAATCACCTGCAACGCGAAGAACAACACGGCGCCCAGCGCCATCGCCCAGCGCGGTACCTGATCGTAGAGGCCGAGCCCATAGCCATAAAAGGCCCAGGTCCAGACCAGTGACTGCAGCAGGTAGTTGGTCAGGGCCATGCGTCCGGCGGCAGCAAGGCGCTGCAGCATGGCCTGCATGCGCTGGCTGTGCACCAGCAGCACGATCCCCGACAGGTAAGCCAGGCACATCAACAGATTGCCGAGCAGGGACAGGGTGCTGGCGCCCGCCATGCCGCGAGTCGGCAGCATGGGACTTTCGCCCTGCATCAGCCAGAAGCCCGCGATGCACAGCGGCAGGCCAAGTCCGATACCGAGCACCGCCACGCGCCGGAACCAGGCAAGATGGGCAGCGCTGTCCAGGATCAGGCGGGAGCGTACGAACCATGCGCCGATCAGGAAATAGCCAAGGATGCTGATACCGAAGAAGGCCAGCGACGACAGCATGAAATCGAGGTCCCCGCGGCGCTGGACATTGACCTCGGAGAAGCTTCCCAGCGCGAGGACCTGGTCGGCGCTGGCGACCGAGGCAACAAAGCCTTCGTGCTGCAGCTGCATACTCTCGACCATCTCCGGCGGGACATTGGGGCCCGACAGGGCCAGCGCCATGAGCCAGAGCAAGGCCGGCGGTACGGCGAGGAAAACGCCGGCCCAGATCGGCAGGCGGCGGGCCGGGGTGCGGCGAAAAAACAGCAGCATCACCGCGCCGAACAGCGCATAGGTCAGCAGGATATCGCCCGACCAGACGTACAGCGCGTGCAGCAGGCCGATGAGGCCCAACACCAGGATGCGGCGCGCGTAGCGGGCAAAGAAGCCACTGCCCTGCTCGGCGGCGCGCGCCAGCATGATCGCGAAGCCCATGCCGAACAACATCGAGAACAGGCTGTAGAACTTGCCCTGCAACAGAATGTGTATGGCCAGGGCAACGGCATGATCCACGCCCTCCAGGCTGGAATCGAAACCCAACGCCACCGCCTTGATCGGACGGGTAAAGAATTCGATGTTGACCAGAAGGATGCCGAGCAGGGCGACGCCGCGCAGCACGTCGAGCGTTTCAATGCGGCGGTTCGTTGCCGGCGGTGCGGGCGGGGTGCTGTCGAGCGATGGCATGCGCGGGATCTGGACGGGGGCGAGGCGGGATCATCGCCGGTCCGGAGTGGCTTCGCCACCCGCGGCCGCCCGCATGCACAGTATCCTTGCGGGCGCCGTCATTCCCGGCGACCCGCGAGCATCCATGACGACAGCCAGATTCACTGCAACTTCGGCCCACGCGGACTGGAGCCTCTGGCGCTGGCAGCGGCGCGAATGAACGCGCCATCGATTCCGATGCGCCTGGCCGGTTGGCTGGTGCATGCCTCCGGCGGCTTGTGCGAGCGCCTGGCAGCGCTCGAAACGCGCGTTGCAGACGAGCACATCGCCGGCATCGAGGTGCGGTCGCCGGTTTTCATCGCCGGCCTGGCACGCTCCGGCAGCACCATCCTGCTGGAAGCGCTGGCTTCCCTGCAGACGTTCGCGAGCCTGCGCTACTGCGACTATCCGGTGGTCTGGTTTCCTTGGTGGTGGAACCAGTTGCGCGAACGCCTCCCGCTTCCCACCGTGCCGCCACAGCAACGCGCGCATCGCGACCGCATCGCGGTAACGCCGGAAAGCCCCGAGGCCTTCGATGAAGTGTTCTGGATGCACTTCTTCGCCGGGCGCCATGATCCGGGCCTGGATCAGCGCCTGGGCGCCGCAACCAGCAACCCGCGATTCGAGGCCTTCTATCCGCAACAGATCCGCAAGCTGCTGGCGGCTCGCGGTCGGTCGCGCTACCTGAGCAAGGGCAACTACAACCTGGCGCGATTGCCCTATCTGCTGTCCCTGTTTCCCGGCGCGCGTTTCGTGGTGCCAGTGCGCGAACCGGTGGCCCACGTGGCCTCGCTGATCAAGCAGCACCGGCTGTTTTGCGAACTGTCGCAGGCTTCCTCCAGCGTCGCCGCCCATCTTGCGCGCACCGGGCATTTCGAGTTTGGTCCGCAGCGGCGCGTCGAATGCCTGGGCGACCTTGCCGAAGCTGCTGCCACCGCGGCGGATTTTTCCGGCGGCGACGATGTCTCCGGCTACGCGCGGCAATGGTCGAGCAGCTATGGTTCATTGCTGGAACAGCTGCACGGCAGCCCGCCACTTGCCAGTGCCACCTTGTTGCTGCGCTACGAACAGCTCTGCGCCGAGCCGCAGGCCTCACTGCAACAGATCGCCGAGCACTGCCTGCTGGACGATCAGGCAGCGCAGTCGCTGATCAGCGACTGGGCCGGCCAACTTGCCACGCCGACGTATTACCAGGCCGCATTCGATGCGCCGCAGCGGCAGCGGATCATGGCGATCTGCGGACCGACCGCACGCGATCTTGGCTACCCTGCAACGCCAGGTTGAAGATCGAACCGTGGGTCAGCCGGCGAGGCGATCACCCGTCAGGCTGGATCAGGGTTTGGGTCGCGAGGGGAACACGGGTGTGAAGCGCTCGCGCACGCCCTGCAGCGAGATGCTTTCGACGTAGTAGTAGTAGGCGGTGTTCGGCGCGATGCTGGAGTCGGTGAACTCATATTGCTGCGGCACATCCGTCGTGCCGTGTCCGGGTATCGGGCTGGTATTGACACGCTCGAATGGGCCTTCCGCGGAGGGGCCGCGGAACACGTCATAGCCGAAGTTGTCGATTTCGCTCGCGGTCTTCCAGCGGATTACGTTCTCGATGGGCGCTGCAGTCGCGCTGCCGGCGCTGTCGCGCTGGCCCGATTGTGGCGTTGCACAGGCCGTCAGCAGCACGATCAGAACGAGGAGCAGGGCGTTACGCATGATGATCTTTCCGAAAGGTAACGATGGATCGGAGGCCGGAACCGCTGCCGGGTAGCGTTCGCCTAGTTTATCCCGGGCGGAATGGCTCATGCTGCCGACGCGATCCTGCTCAGTACGATTGGCGGCATCCAAGCGCTGCCGCGAACTGCTCTCTCCCGATCTCAGTCGCTGGCGGAACCTGCCGGCGACTCGGGTTGCGGAATGGCCAGGCGGGTTATGGCGTCGACGCGTCGGGCCTCGTGCCAGGCGTAAACCGAGACCGAAGCGGCCATCGCTTCGCCTTCACGAGGCGCTTCGAGCAGGATGTTCTGCCCATCGAGCGCGTGTTCGGCCGTGCTCAGCCGATTGCCCTGCGCATCAAACGTGTCAACCATCACCCGGCCGCCGCGCAGCTCCGGCATTGATTCCAGATCGATGTCGACATGCAGTTTGCCGGACTCGCCCAGCAGGCTCGCGCGCAGCGCTCCGGCCGGCAGGTTGAGCCGTGTTGCGGGATCGCCCAGGTAGTTGTAGGTCTGCACCAGGATACGGTCCTTGGTGCCCCGCTTCGCTTCCAGGATGGCTTCGCCCACGCTCAGTTCCCGCCGCATCAGGTGCTTGACCAGCGCGTCGCTGAAGGCCTGGGTCGGGTTGTTGCGCCAGGAAGCCGCAAGCACGCCGACGGCGCCGCGATTCTCGGCACGCAGGAACTTCTCGCCGATCGAATCTGCCGTTGGGTGGTCGAACGGGGCGCTGTAGCAGGTCATGCTCAGCACCACCGGCAGGCGACTTGTCGGCGTCAGCTGATCGATGTGATCGAGAGTGAAAAGGTCATGGTTCTTGCGCGGGTCGGGCGGGCCGGTACGCCAGATATAGCGTCCGCCGTGGCCGAGGAAATGTACCAGCAGGCGTCCTTCATCAAGCTCGTCCATCAACTGCCGCTGGTAAAGGCTGTTGTCCGGAGAATTGGCCTTGGGATAGACCTTGGTGGGCATGATGCCGTGCTGATTGGCGCCAAGCGCGACCGCGTTGGTGAACTTCTGCATGTACTGATCTTCGTTCGCTATCAGCAGGAACGAGCGCCGCCACGGTCCAACCGGGGCCTGCATCTGATAGTCGATCATCTTGGCGATGATCGAACTGACATCCTTGGGATCCGCCACAGGCAGTCGGCCAATGGCCATGTCCGGAATCCAGTCGTCGCCGTCCACGGCGACCAGCTCCGAATCACTGGCCGAGTCGCCTTCCGGAGTCGCGACCTGCAGGGTCGGTATCAGGTTGCGGCTACGTGTCTTGTCCGCATAGGCAGTGCTGGAATTCTTGACGAAGCGCCCCAGCGAGGTCTCGTGGTGCTGGAAGGTCCAGTCGGCGTAATTGCTGTCGTCGAGCGACTCGCCGTGGTTCTCCCAGCTGGCGTCACCGACCAGCAACACGTACTTCGGTGCCGGCTTTGCCCAGGAGTGATAGGCGTGCGCAGCGAAGTCGCGAATGGCGGTGGGGGACAGCACGCCATGGTTGAATTCGTCGTAGATGTCCTGCACGTCGATCAGGGCCACTTTCAGGCCGCGCTGGCGGTGGAACTCGGCCAGCGGTCTGGCCGACTCCAGCAGGCTGCCATGGGCGATCATCAGATAGTCGGCTTGCTGCGCCGTGTTACGCAGGTCAGAGGGCTGGTCAGGGCGGATCAGTGCCGGCGAAAGCGGTGCGCCAACCAGCAACAGCAAGTCTTCACTGGCCTGGGAAAACCCTGCCGCCACGCGCCGGGAGCGTGGCGCAACCTCCAGCCGCTCGCCGTTCATCGAATACAGCGCGACATCATTGCGCTCGGATGCCGCCAACGGAATGACACCGCCCTGCGGTACGTTCAGGCCCAGCTGGCCCGTTTCAACATGGCCATCAAAGGCGTGCTCGATCTCCACCCAGTTGAGCAGACTGACATCGACGACGACATCATCCTTGGCGCCACTGCGTCGCATCGGTACTCTCAGCTGCAGGCTGTTGCTGCCGTCGCGCAGCAGTTCATGGGGCAGCGGATCCAGTTCGAGCACATGCTCGGCTTGCCCGTTCCATTCGGCGGCCCCGATCATCTGGCCATTCCACAGCACTTCGACGCGGTGGTCTGGCACGGGCTGTTTGCCGAAGGTAAACGACCAGCCGCGGAAACTCAGCCGCAGCCGCAGCGGCTGCCCAGGAAACGCAGAAACTGCACCGACATCAACCGGCAGCTCGAATGGCTTCTTGTCCAGCACGCTGAGGCGTTGCCAGTACCAGACTTCGCTGCCTGGTCCAACCTTGCCCTGGGTGAAACGCACCCGCACGCGGTCTTCTTCCACGTGACGCGCAACCGTTGCCGTGGGGGCATCGTCCTTCGCAGGCTGCGGCGCAAGCGTGTTGCCCCAGGCCGGTGTCCCGCCCTTGAAACTCAGCCGATAGACATTGTGCCGCGAATGCTCGTCGTAGTGGCCATGCGGACCGCGGCGGTGCTGGCCCACGAAGGTCAGCGAACTGCCCGGACCGAACTGCTCCGCCACGGGGGTATCGACCCACACCGGCACCGGTTCGCCGTCGCGGCTCAGGCTGAGCGTGGCGAGCGCTTGTGGGCTCAGGCCATGTTCGGCCAACTGTTCGAAGCTCACCCGGTGAACGGCATCCTGCTCGACCAGAAGATCAAGCTGCAGCGGGGCCGCAAGGGCGACCGGAATCAGCGCAACGGGCAAGAGCGAAAGGAGTCGGGCAGTCAGACGTCTGGACATGTGCTGGGAAACAGAAAGAGGGCGAAGATGCGGCAAGGCCTAGATACCGTTCGCCGCGGGAGGGCAAATTAGCACACGTCACGTCATGACCTGGCGTGTGGAAGCCACGTCGAGCGTGCCAGAATCCGCTGCTGTTCAGGCTCGCGGGCCGAGACCGAAGGGGATGGGCATTGAATTTGTTGGCTGTTTTCGCTGTCGGAATGAGCGCGCTTGGACTGCACCTGTGGGTGCTTTACGCGCTCGCGCCGCGCCAGGCGCTGGGCGACGAGAGCGACTACCTGGAGCGTGGCAGCTGGGCTGATCCACATCGCCCGCGCTTGTTCCTGCGTGTTCCTGCCATTCCTTCGCTGGTGCGGCTGGTAGCACGCGTTTCGCCTAGCCCGGAAGCGTCCCTGCGCCGCGGAGGCGCGCTCCTGGGCGCGGCGTCGGCGCTGCTCGTTGCACTCGCAGGCCTGCAGCTGGGCGGTCCATTGCTGGCGCTGCTGGCCGGTCTGTTCATGCTCTTGCTGGTCGAGCGTGTGCTGCTTTCTGCGCACCTGTGGCCCGACGGCCTGCTCTGTGCGCTGCATTGTCTGGCCCTGCATCTGCTGCAGTTCCCCAGCTCGACTGGCCTCGCCGTGTTGCTCGGCGCGGTGGCGATGCTGGCGACCCTGGTGCGGATCGAGCAGCTTGCCCTGGCGCTCGGCCTGCTGCTGGTGATGGGCTGGCGTGAGCCCAGCCAGATCCTCTTGCTGTCGGCCTGCCTGCTGGTCCCTTCCTTGCTCGCCCTGGCCATATGGACCTTGATTGCGAAGCGCCGCTACGGAATTGCCCTGCCCGATACGACCTGGCTGTTCAACCTGCGCATCCTGCACGGCCAGGTAAGCGATCCACAGGCCGGCCCGATCCGCGTGCAGCGCTCGATCGCATCACTGGTGCGTGAGCAACGTGCCGGGGACGCCTCTGCGCCGCGCCTGACCGAACTGCTGGGCAGCTTGCCGGCCGTGCTGGGTTCAATGCTGCGTCGCCTGTTAGCCTGCTTCGGGCCGGACACCTTCGTCAGCGGGAGACTGCTGCCGCCGATGGGCAAGGCCTATCCGGAACTGTCCTCGAACCGGGCCGCTCCTCTGGCACTGATGTTGCGCTGGAGTTTTCCGTTGATGGCAAGCCTGACGCTCTGGTCGCTGATCGTCGTGGGGCGGTTGCCCGACTACCTGCTGGCCGCGGCCCCGGTGCTGCTGGCCCTGATCATGGTGCATTTCCGCTCGCGCTATCGCCTGGTGCTGATGCCCTGGTTATGCCTGGCTGGTGCCGATGCGCTGCTGCGTATCGAATACCAGAGCCTCGGCGCGCTGCATTGGGCAGGCCTCGGCTTGCTGCTGTTGATCGCGGCAGTCCATGTTCGCCATCCACTGATCGTCGAGCATGACGGCCAGATCGCCGCGCCGCCCCGCGCCGACGGTTCAGAATCGTAGGCGCTGGAACACGAACTCCGGCAGGGCGCGGATCAGTGCCGCAATTGGCCACCAGAACCATGGCGTGTAGATCACCCGCCAGTGCCGATCGACGGCCGTCACGATATCGCCGGCCACGCGCTCCGGGCCAACCCACAGCGGACCCTTCCGGAAATCCGCGGTCATCGGCGTATCAACCCAGCCGGGCTTGATCAGCAGCACGGTGACGCCACGGCGCAGCAGGCGTTGGCGCAGCGCGCTGAGCGCAGTTTCGACGGCCGCTTTGGCGCTGCCGTAAAGGCCATTGCTTGCGCGACCGCGATCGCCCGCGACCGAGCCGATCGCAGCCAGCGTGCCGCTGCCCTGCGTCTCGAAGCGCAGCGCCAGTTCCAGCAGCAGCGCGATTGGCGCGGCGGCATTCTGATGGAGCTGCTGCAGGGCGTAGGCGGGCTCGCGATCGCAGCGCGCCTGATCCGGCAGGCTGCCGTGCGCCAGCAGGGCCAGATCGAGTCCCTGCCAGTGCGACCAGGCCCGCCCAACCAGAGCTGGCAAGGCGGCCATATCGGCGAGGTCTGCGATCAGCACCACGACTTCTGAAGCGCCGCGAACGCGCAGGTCGGCGGCAATCGACTCCAGTCGCTCAGCGTCCCGACCCACAAGGCACAGCTGCGCGCCGCGCTGCGCGTAGCGCCGGGCGCAGCACTCGGCGATGGCCGAAGTAGCACCGAACAGCGCGATCCGCTGGGGAGTCATGGCCATACGCGACGCCAGAAGCCAGACGAAAACCCTGGGTCGACGTGCTCGGCGAAGGCCTCGGCGCGCGGAAAGCTGTGGCGGAACATTGCCGCGGGCATGCGCGCATCCTTGGCGGGATAGAGGGCACCGCCGGCACCGCGCACGATGGCGTCGAGTCGCGTGAACAGGTTCAGAAGCCTTTCTCCGCGGTTGGGGAAATCCAGCGCCAGGGTGAATCCCGTGCGCGGAAACGACAGCATGCCGGCCGCTTCGCGTTCGCCGAAACGCTTCAGCACCGCCAGCGCGCAGGTCTCCTCGCTGTCTGCCACGCTGGCAAGGACATCGCGCAGCGCGGTCGCAGCGGCCTCGGGCGGGACCACGCACTGGTATTGGCGTAGACCTCGCCTGCCGTAGAGGCGATTCCAGTCGCCCAGCGCATCGAGGGTGAACAGGAAGGGCAGGCAATGCACCCGCGCGAGCGTCGGCCGCCGTCTGGCCGCAGAAAAATACAGTGCGTTGAAGGCGCGGGCGCTGAGCCGGTTGATCAGCGGCAGTCGCGGCAGGCCGGCCATTCCCAGGCGTGGCGCGCGCCCCAGACCAGTGGCATCGCCTTCACCATCACAGTGGTTTGCAGACAGCAGCAGGCCGCGTCCCTGTCCCTCGCGGCGCGGCAGGCAGTCCAGCCAGGCTGCGGCGTACTCAGTGCGTTCGCTGGCCTGCTGCAGCAGCGCCAGGCCCTCGTCCAGGTTTCCGAAAACCTCGGCGTGCTCTTCCAGCATCGGTCCGCCGACACGGCGCAGCGACAATTCTGCGGCGCTGATCAGACCGGTCAGACCCAATCCGCCGACACTGGCGGCAAATCGCTGATCGCCTGGATGCAGCTGCTGCACCTCGCCATCACTGCGACGCAGGCTGAGCGCGCGCACCTGGTGGCCGAAGCTTCCCGCCTGGCAGTGATTCTTGCCGTGCACGTCGTTGGCAATGGCGCCGCCCACGGTGGCGTAGCGCGTGCCCGGCAGCACCGGCAGGAACCAGCCCTGAGGCAGGGTCACCGCCAGCACTTCGCCAAGCAGCAGGCCAGCCTCGCAGTGCAGGGTGCCGGTCTGCGCATCGAACTGCAGGAAGTGGTCAAGGCGTCGGGTTGCCAGCAGGGTGTTCTGCGGATTCAAGCAGACATCGCTGTAGCTGCGGCCGTTGCCGTAGGCCAGCAGGCTGCCGGCCTCGGCATCCGGCAGTGCCGCATCGCGCCAGAGCGATTTCACGCCACGATGCGGCGCACTCAACCCGGCCCAGCAGTGTTGCACCGGATCGGTTGGTGAACTCGCCAGCGTGTCCGGATCAGTGGGCATCGGGTTGTCGCGGCTGCTCCTGCCACCAGCGCGAAAGTCGCGCCAGACCCTCATCCATCGAAACCTGCGGTCGATAGCCGAAGTCGCGCGCCGCGGCCGAGATGTCGTACCAGTGCGGGGTGGCGAGTTGCTCGGCGAGGAAGCGCGTCATCGGTGGCTCACCCCGCAGACGGAACAGGGTCCACATGCCTTCAAGAAACCCACCGATAGCATAGGCGAGCCCAAGAGGAATGCTGCCCTGCACCTGCGGCGCATCGGCCGCCGCCAGCAGGCCATTGACGATCTGCCGCATCGGACGTGGCTCGCCATTGGAGATGAAATAGGCCTTGCCGGCACAGGCCGAGCCGGGCCAGAGGTGGTCGAAGGCGTCGAAATGCGCTTGCGCCGCGTTGTCGATATACGTGGTGTCGACGCGATTGTTGCCGCCGCCGACGAAACGCAGTCGTCCGGCGCGCGCGCGCGCCGCCAGGCGCGGCAGCAGGTGATTGTCGCCCGGCCCCCAGATGAGCCGTGGTCGCAAGGCCACCGTGGCGAGCTCCGGACCGTTGGCGGCCAGAACTTCCTCTTCCGAGATGCGTTTGGTCGCCGGGTAGTGCGCCAGGAAGTTGTCGGCATAGGGCGTGTTGCCTTCATTGCCGCCTTCGACCGGATTGCGCCCGCGGTGCACCACGCTGGGCGAGGAGGTGTGCACCAGGCGCCGGATGCGGTGTGCACGGCAGGCGTCGAGCACATGCCGGGTACCACGCACATTGGCGTCGAAATAACTCTCGTAGCTGCCCCAGGTGCCGGCCTTGGCGGCGTTGTGGAACACCGCGTCGACGCCCGCGCAGGCATCCAGCACGGAACCTGCATTGGCCAGGTCGCCGCGCACCTGCGTAACGCCCAGCGCATCAAGCGCCGCGGAATGGCTGCGCTGGAAACTCAGCACCTCATGCCCGCGGGCGCGCAGTCCACGGCACAGTGCCTGGCCAAGAAAGCCGCCGCCGCCGGTGACAAGAATCTTCATTGCGAAACGCTTTGGGAGGGATGGCTCAGGTTATCAGCTGAATCCAGTCGCGACACAAGGCCACAGCCAGCCGCGGCTGCCTGAGCAGCACTTTTGGTTCCAGCCCAAGGATCATCAACCTGACTCCCTGACTCCCTGACTCCCTGACTCCCTGACTCCCTGACTCCCTGACTCCCTGATCACTGAGCCCATAGCCCTCACACGCACAAGTTGACTTCCGTCACTACAGTTTCGGCGGCGGGTCACGCAGCATGACAGACGCGGCCTGCACGGCCCGGCTGCATACTCTTGCTCTCCACCTGCAATTGCCCGTCAACCAGGATTCTCGATGAACGACACTGCCAGTGCCCTCAAGGAACTGCGTATCGACCGCAGCAAACGTGGTGCGCCACGGCGTGCCCGCTGGCCCTGGATACTTGGCGCAGGCGTACTGTTGCTCGTGGCGTGGTCGCTGTTCGGCGGCATGCGACCGACCGCGGTGGAAACCGCCAGCGCGCGCAGCGCGGCCGAGTCCGGCCCGATGTCGGTTCTCGATGCCTCGGGCTACGTCACGCCGCGCCGCATCGCCACGGTCTCTTCCAAGATCACTGGCAAGGTGCTGGAAGTGTTGATCGAAGAGGGCCAGCGGGTTGCCGCCGACCAGATTCTGGCGCGACTCGATGCGACCGATGCCGAGGCGCAACTGGCCTTGTCGCGTGCCCAGCTTGAAGCATCCCGTGCGCAGGCCGGCGAGGTCAGTTCGCAGCTGCGCCTGGCCCAGACCACCCGCACCCGGCAGCGTGAACTGCTGGGCAAGGGGCTGGTATCGCAGGCGGTACTGGATCAGTCCGAAACCGAAGTCGAAAGCCTGCGCGCGCGGCTCAATTCGGTTCGCCGCAATGTCGACGTTTCCGAGAGTGCCCTGGCGGTGGCCCAGAACGCCTTCGAGAACACCGTGGTGCGCGCTCCCTTTGCCGGCGTGGTGATTGCCAAGGCGGCGCAGCCGGGCGAGATGATCTCGCCGATCTCGGCTGGCGGCGGCTTCACCCGCACCGGCATCGGCACCATCGTCGACATGGAGTCGCTGGAAGTGCAGGTCGATGTCAACGAGGCCTACATCGGCCGCGTGCAGCCGGGCATGCCGGTGGAGGCCGTGCTCAATGCCTATCCCGATTGGCGAATTCCCGGTTCGGTGATCGCCATCATTCCCGCTGCGGATCGCAGCAAGGCCACGGTCAAGGTGCGCATTGCGCTGGATTCGAAGGACACACGCATCGTGCCGGACATGGGCGTGCGGGTCAGCTTCCTGGAGGAACGCGCTGCCGATGCCGCGCCGCTGACTGGCGTTTGGGTGCCGTCGCGCGCCATCGTCGGGCGCGGGGTGGAAAGCGCAGTGTTCGTGGTCGAAGAAGGCCAGGCGAAGCGCGTCAACGTGACCGTCGGCGAGGTGCGTGATGCCGACCGCCTGGTCAGCGCCGGCCTGCAGCCCGGCCAGCAGGTGGTGCTGTCGCCGGGCGAGAGTCTGCGCGACGGCGCGCGCGTCGTGCCCAAGGGTGGCTGAGGCGATGCCGCGTCCCCTGGTCGAGATCCGCGACCTGCGCAAGCACTATGTGCGCGGCGCACAGCGTATCGAAGTGCTGCACGGCATTGATCTGGATATCCCGGAGGGCGACTTTGTGGCGCTGATGGGGCCATCGGGCTCGGGCAAGACCACCCTGCTGAACCTGATTGGCGGGCTCGATACGCCAAGCAGCGGTCGTCTGGTCGTGGCGGGCGAGGCAATCGAGGAACTCGGCGGCGACGAACTGGCGGCGTGGCGCGCCGACACGGTGGGTTTCATCTTCCAGAGCTACAACCTGATGCCGGTGCTGAGCGCGCAACGCAATGTCGAGCTACCGCTGCTGCTGACCGATTTTGGTGCGCGCGAACGCGCGCGCCGCGCGCGTCTTGCGCTGGGCCTGGTGGGAATCGAAGACCGCGCAGGGCACAAGCCCAACGAACTGTCCGGCGGCCAGCAGCAGCGCGTCGCGATTGCGCGGGCGCTGGTCTCGGACCCGCGAATCCTGATCTGCGATGAACCTACGGGTGATCTGGATCGCAAGACTGCCGATGAGGTGTTGAGTCTGTTGCAGACGCTGAATCGTGAGTACGGCAAGACCATTGTGATGGTCACGCACGATCCGAAGGCGGCGGAGTACGCGTCGCGGACGGTGCATCTGGACAAGGGTGTGTTGGTGGATTCGGGGGTTGTGGCGTGAACTTGTCCGCGGCTCGGGCAGCGCTCGATGTTCCTTGGAGGGCGGATCTTGATCCGCCATTGCGGGGGTGGTCATGTTCTCGCCCTAATAACAACAGCAACAGCAACTGCAAAATCAACATCAAGATCAACAGCTTTCGTGCCCCTTCGGGGCGCGAGTCACTTTCTCTTGCTTGCCCAAGAGAAAGTAACCAAAGAGAAGGGCACCCCGGATTTCCCGCCCCGCGCAAAGAGCGCGCGCGGGGTACCCTGCGTTGCTCAGAATCCGTCGGCCGGCGCGAACTCGCGCATCCATGCGCTCAGACATGCGCGCCTTTCCCCGCCGGATTCTTCCGCTACTCGGCGGAAAATGAACGGGGATTTAGAGCGAAGAGCCAAAAGCCCGCCTCGCTTTCTGCTGCGGCTCTACTCGCTTCCTCGGCCGGTCGGTGGCATCGCTTCGCTCGCCACCAACTGAAGGAAGCCGGAGCTTGTCCTGCTCCTGCTCCTGCTCCTGCTCCTGCTTCCGCTTCTGCTTCTGCTTCCGCTTCTGCTTCTGCTGTTGCTGTTGCTGTTTGCTCTTGCTCTTGGCTTCCTGGGTCCCCATCGGCTCGTGCCGAGCACCGGAGTCAGGACCGGGAGCAAGGCGCGCATGTTCGAGCACATGGATGTGCGAGTTCGCGCCGGCCCGGTCATGGCGAGCAGCGCAGGGGACCGCGCGGGCTTCATCCGCGCGGCGCGAGACTGGGGTGTCCTTCTCTTTGGTTACTTTCTCTTGGACAAGCAAGAGAAAGTGAC
>JBBSJP010000026.1:0-55287 GCA_038257155.1 Lysobacterales bacterium
CAAGCCGCGCAGCGGCGGAGCCGACATCGAGGTGCTGCAGGCTTGCCGAGAATGGGATGACCTGCGTCGGATCCGCGCCGCCAAGGTATATCGTGCAGTTGGGCGTTTCGGCGGCGCTTGATCCGACCTACGAGGAGTCCCGCGTTCGCGCAGGCTGTCGTAGGTCGGCTCAAGCCGCGCAGCGGCGGAGCCGACATCGAGGTGCTGCAGGCTTGCCGAGAATGGGATGACCTGCGTCGGATCCGCGCCGCCAAGGTATATCGTGCAGTTGGGCGTTTCGGCGGCGCTTGATCCGACCTACTAGGAGTCCCGCGTTCGCGCAGATGTGCTCCCATGCGAGCATGTTCTGCTTTGTTGCTTTGCAGGAGTCCGGGTCGAACGCCAAGCACGCAGCGCGCGCTGGATCAGTTCGCGCGCAGCGCGATCGCCGCGATGCCGTTGTCGCCGAGGCTGCGCTTGGCTGCCTCGAGGTCGCCGGCGCTGGCGTAAGGTCCCAGCCGCACGCGGTGCCAGGTATTGCCGTCGATCTGGCTGACCTCGACCCGCGCGATCAGGCCGAGCAGGGCGAGTTTTGCCTTCAGCGCATCGGCATCGGGCGCCTGGCGGAAGGCGCCGGCCTGCAGCAGGTAGCGGCCTTCCACCGGTGCGTCCGGCTCGCTGGCCTTCTCGCGTTCGTCGCGCGCACGGTTGGCCAGTTCCTGATCAGGAATCGCCACTTCGCGCTCGGCCAGCACGGTGTAGAAATCGTAGCTGCGCTTGGCCGGCTCCGGGCGCTGCGCCACCGGTTCATCCTTGACGGTCGGCGCCTTGGCTGCCGGATCCGGCTGCGGCATCAGGTCGCGCGGCGACCAGCCGTCGCGCAGCAGCAGGAAGGCCGACAGGCCCAGTCCCAGCACCACGCCGACCACCAGCCAGATCCAGGCCGGTGTGCTGCGCTGGCCGCTGCGCTTTGCCTGCGATTTGCCACGTCGTGCTGCCATTACATGCGCTCCGGTGCATTCACGCCGAGCAGCTTCAGGCCATTGGCCAGCACCTGCTTCACGGCCAGGCAAAGCCCCATGCGCGCCGAGCGCAGGGCTTCGTCATCGACCAGGATGGCGTGGGCGTTGTAGTAGCTATGGAAGTTGCCGGCCAGCTCGCGCAGGTAGGTGGCCAGCACCTGGGGCGAACGCGACAAGCCGGCCGATTCGACCACTTCCGGATAGCGCATCAGGTCGGTAAGCAGCAGGTCTTCCTGCGGTTCGACCAGGCGTTCACGCGCCGTGTCCGCAGCGGTGCGGTTGAAGGTCCAGTGCTTCTCGGCCAGCTGCCGCATGAGTGCGCAAACGCGGGCGTGGGCGTACTGCACGTAGAACACCGGGTTGTCATTCGACTGGCTCTTGGCCAGGTCGAGGTCGAAATCCAGGTGCTGGTCGGCGCTGCGCATCACGTAGAAGAAGCGCGCGGCATCGTTGCCGACTTCTTCGCGCAGTTCCGCCAGGGTGACGAACTGGCCGGCGCGTGTCGACATCTGCACCTTCTGGCTGCCGCGATACAGGATGGCGAACTGCACCAGCTGGATCTCGATGTGAGCGGGATTGAGGCCGAGCCCCTGTGCTGCTGCCTTGAGCCGAGCCACATAGCCGTGATGGTCGGCACCGAACACGTAGAGCGCGCGCTCGAAGCCGCGCTCGAACTTCGACAGCAGGTAACCCAGATCCGAGGCGAAATAGGTATAGGCGCCGTTGGCGCGGCGCACCACGCGATCCTTCTCGTCGCCGAAATTGGAGGCGCGGAACCACAGCGCTCCCTCGTCCTCGTAAAGATGGCCGCCCTTTTCGAGACTGTCGATTGCGCGCTTCACATAGCCATCGGTGGTCAGCGAGGCTTCCGAGAACCAGCTGTCGTAAACCACGCCGAAGGCCTGCAGATCCTCACGGATGAGCTTCTGGCACCAGCCCAGGCCCTTGCAGAAGACGCGCCGGTAACCGGACTTCGTCGAAGCCGGGTCGTAGCCGACCAGGGCCTTGCAGCGCTCGATCAGCGCGTCAACATGGAGTTCCTTGTCGCCGCCCTGGCTTTCATCCGGCGGCAGGCCGTTTTCGACCTCGTAGGCGGCATGACGGAACTCGTCGCCGACTTCGCCGCGCAGCTCGCGCGCGATCTCGACCACGTACTCGCCCTTGTAGCCGTTGTCCGGGAAGCGCGGCTTCTCGCCGCACAGCTCCAGATAGCGCAGCCAGATGCTGACTGCGAGGATGTCCATCTGGCGGCCGGCGTCGTTGACGTAGTACTCGCGCTGCACCCGGTGGCCGATGGCCTCCAGCAGGTTCGCCAGCGTCGCGCCATAGGCCGCGCCGCGGCCATGGCCTACGTGCAGCGGGCCGTTCGGGTTGGCCGAGACGAATTCGACCGTGAGTGATTCACGCGACTCTTCCGGCTGGCTGCCGTATCGCTCGCCCTGTTCGAAGACGCGCCGCAGGGTGCCGAGCCGACAGGACTGATTGAGGTGGAAGTTGATGAAGCCGGGGCCGGCGATCTCGATCCGGGCCAGGTGCTGGGATTTTGGCAGGTTGGCGACCAGCGCCTCGGCCAGCTCGCGCGGCTTCATGCCGGCCGGCTTGGCCAGCAGCAGGGCGGCATTGCTGGCGTAATCGCCGTGCTCGCGCGAGCGGCCGCGATCAATGGCGAACTCGGGCTCACCAAGATCAGGCAGTTTGCCCCCGCGCTTGAGATCGAGCAGGGCCTGCAGCAGCAGTTCGCGGAGATAGTCCTTCACGGGCGTCGGCTTGGGTCGCGGAAAACCATCAATGATAACAGGGGTGGGGCAACTCTCGGCTGCGAGACCCGATTAAGCCGACACAGGTCCCTCTGGCGGCTGAATTGCCCGAAGCCGGAGCCAGATCAAGAGCTGCAACGCAGAGGCGCAGAGGACGCGGAGACGCGCAGAGAGAAGCAAAAGAGAGTGGTGAAGCGGGAGCCAAGGCGGGCGCAGGAACCCTGCAGGGTCAGGAGTTGCACTGCGGTTCCTGTGCAGTCTGGAACATCATCCGCGTCGCCGGATCGGTGCGCGGGCCCTCGCTTGTGAATCAGCCATTCACGATTTCGCTCCAACCCGTTCTCCGCTCTTCTCTGCGCGTCTCTGCGTCCTCTGCGCCTCTGCGTTGCAGCTC
Source organism: Lysobacterales bacterium (assembly GCA_038257155.1). Taxonomy (GTDB): domain Bacteria; phylum Pseudomonadota; class Gammaproteobacteria; order Xanthomonadales; family Xanthomonadaceae; genus JANJTY01. Next base: position 3,153 of record JBBSJP010000026.1, read on the forward strand.
TGCTTCATGCCCTGGCCGTGCGCTGCGGTTCCGGACCGATCGCCTGTAACAGCCCTGTAACCAGTCCGTCATAGGCTTTCGCGGCCTGTCCATCGGCGGCTTTGCCTTTCCCTGCACCATCCGGAGCCTTCCGCGCATGACTTCCCATTCCGCCCCCCTGCGGCTAGCTGCCCTGCTCGGGCTGGCCTGCCTGTTCGGCGGTTCGCCAGCGACGGCCCAGTCGCAGGCCGATGCCCTGTCCGAGGGTCTGATCCGGCTGCGTGCCGAGGTCGAGCAGCTGAATAGCGAACTTGAGCTGCTGCGCGAGGAACAGCGCAGCAGCCTGGGTTCACTGAACGCACAGCGCGCCGAACTGGAAGCCGGACTCAATCGCCAGCAGCTTGCCGCGCGCGAAGTTCGCGCCAAGCTGGACGCTGCGCAGGCTGAAGCCTCCGAGGCCGGCGTCGAAGGTGAGGAGCTGAAGCCCTTGCTGGAAACCGCCCTGCGCGGGCTGCAGGCGCACGTTCGTGCCGGCCTGCCGTTCAAGACCGAAGAGCGCCTTGCCGAACTGGATGCCTTCTGGGCGCAGGTCGAAAACGGAACCCTGCCGCCGATGCGCGCGGTCAACCGGCTCTGGGCCTTCTTCGAAGACGAGATCCGCCTGACCCGCGACAACGGCCTGTACAGCCAGACCATTGCCCTGGGCGACGAACGTGTGCTGGCTGAAGTCGCCAAGGTTGGCTCGCTGGCCTTGTACTACCGCACCCAGGATGGTCGCGTCGGCCGCGCCGAGCGCACTGGCGAAAGCTGGCGCTTTGCGGCCTTGTCCGACGCGGCAGACATCGCGCGCATCGACGCGCTGTTCGACGCCTACCGCAAGCAGATTCGCCAGGGCTTCTTTGAACTGCCGCTGGCCACGGGAGGTGCACGATGAGCCGCACCGTTCTCGCCTTGCTGCTGTTGGCCTTCGCAGGATCCGCCGCGACACAGGAAACCCCGCCTGCCACGCCACCCGCACCGCCTGCGGCGCCGGTCGTAGCCGCGCCGCGCGTGTCGATCGAAGATGCCTACAAGAAGGAGTTCGCCTTCCTGGAAGCCCAGAAGCGCGAACTGAGTGCCCGCATCAGCCAGGTGCGCAACTCGCTGGACAGCGAGCGCGGCAAGCTCGAGCGCGAACTGTCAAGCCTTGAGTCCAGTGCCCTGGCAGCGCGTTCGGAAGCCGAATCGCTGTCCGATGAACTGCTGAAAGTGGAAGAGCGTGCCCAGGTGGCCGCAGGCAATCGCGAGCTGATCGCGGCGACCGTGGAGCAGGCCCGCATCAGTCTTGGCCAGCTTGGCGACAACCGCCTGGAGTCGACCGAGTTCGCCGCGCTGAACGATGACGAGAAAGTTCGCCAGATCTTCGCCAATGCCGCCGAAACCCTCGCCACCCTGTCGCAGGTACGCAGCGAACCGGGCAGCTTCTTCCTCGCCGACGGCTCGGAAGTGCAGGGCACCATCGTGCGCTATGGCAATGTCGCGGCATTCGGCGTCAGCCCGCAGGGTTCGGGTGCACTGGCACCGGCCGGTGGCGGTCGCCTGCGGCTGTGGAATGCGCCGGCTGCAGACAGTGCCGAAGCCCTGGCCGAGGGCAGCGTGCCGCCGGTGCTGAGCGTGTACCTGTACGAGAACCTCAACGCCGCAGTGACCGAGCCGGAAGCCAAGACGCTGGCGAACGAGGTGCACAAGGGCGGCCTGATCGGCTACATCATCGTCGCGCTCGGCTTGTTCGCCCTGGCCCTGGTGGTGCTGCGCGCGGTGTTCCTGAAGCAGGCCGGCGCTTCCATCGCGCGCATCCTTGAGGGCGTGGAAGGCCCGCTGCGCGCCAATCGTATCGACGATGCAATCGCCGCCTGCAAACGCTTCAAGGGTTCTGCGGCGCGCGTGGTGACGGCAACCCTGCGCAACCTCGATCGCGACCGCGAGCACCTCGAGGACATCGTCGGCGAATCGATCCTGCACGAGTCGACCCATCTGTCGCGCTTTGGCGCGGTGATCACCGTGATTGCCGCGGTAGCGCCCCTGCTTGGCCTGCTCGGTACGGTTACCGGAATGATCCAGACCTTCGACGTGATCACTGAGTTCGGCACCTCCGATCCGAAGCTGCTGTCGGGCGGCATTGCCGTGGCCCTGGTCACCACCCAGCTCGGCCTGATCGTGGCGATCCCGCTGCTGCTACTTGGCAGCCTGCTGAACGGCTGGGCCGAGCGCATCAAGGACGACATGGAGAAGGCCGCGCTGAAGGTGGTCAACCTGGCCGGCGAAGTGAAACACCGTGCTGGCCTCGCCAAGGCTGCCGCCTAAGCCGCCATGTTCACCCGCAGCGCCACCACCGAAGGCCTGGCCGGCTGGCTGGAGACCCTGGGTTTCTACCTGGAGTCCGGCGGCTTCGTCATGCCGCCGTTGCTGCTCGTCTCGGTGGTGCTGTGGTACGCGATCGGCACGCGCTGGGCCCTGCTGCAGCGCGGCTCGCAGAAGAATGTGCGAGTGCTGTTGAAGCGTTACCGTGACGGGCGCGCCAAGCCGGCCGACGGCATCGTCGATCTGGCCATCGCGCGCGGCGTCGAGGTGCAGGAGCGCCATCCAGCCTACCTGCGCCGCCATCTGGATGTGGCCTTCGCGGATTACGAACGCGATATCCGGCGCTGGGCCACGCCGATCACCGCCCTGGTAGCGATCGCGCCCCTGCTCGGCCTGCTGGGCACCGTCAGCGGCATGATCGTGACCTTTGAGTCACTCGGCGACATGAGCCTGTTCTCGCAGACCGGCGGCATCGCCGGCGGCATTGCCACGGCCCTGTTCACCACCCAGCTTGGCCTGGTGGTGGCGGTGCCCGGGGTGATCGTCAAAGCCCTGCTCGACCGTCGCCAGCAGCAGCTGCAGCACGACCTCGACCAGCTCAAGGACATCCTCGTCAGCGCGCCCGCGCCCGCGGATCAGGAATAACGCCACGCCATGCTCAAGCGCCGCTCATCAAAAGCCGTCGAAACCCCGGTCGATCTGACCCCGATGATCGACATGACCTTCATCCTGCTGATCTTCTTCATGGTCAGCACGACCTTTGTGAAGGACATGAAGCTCGACATCAACCGTCCCGGTGCGCAGACCCAGACGGTGGCCTCGACCAAAGCGGTGCGCCTCTACATCGACAAGGCCGGCGAGACCTATCTGGAAGGCGAGCCGGTGCGGCTGTGGACCATCCAGTCGCGCGTGCGCGACCTGCTCAAGGGCATGACCAGCAAGTCGGTGCTGATCGTTACCGACGAAATCGTGCCTGCGGGACGTCTGGTGGAAGTCGTCGACCAGGCGCGCCAGGCCGGCGCCGAGGATGTCGGCGTGGCCACCGTTGCCGAAGCCGGCGAAGGCTGAGTCGCAGCGCATGAGCATCCGCTCACGCCCGCAGCTGGCTGGCCTGCTCGCCTCGGCGATCGGCACGGTCATGGTGCTGTTCCTGATGGTGTTCATGAACACCCAGACCAATCGCCCCGACGAGAGCGATGGGCAGGTCGGTTCCAGCATCGACGTGGTGCGCAAGGAAAAGCCCAAGTCGCCCGAGCCCGTGCGCCGGCCGGAACCGCCCAAGCGCACGCCGCAGCGCCAGGCACCTTCACCCATCCTTGGTCTGGATTCTGGACTGTCCGGCCTCGACTTCGGTCTGCCGGCCTTCGATGCGTCCGAATTGGATCTTGGCCAGGGCCTGTTGGGTGACGGCAAGGATGTGGTGATGACCGACGACACCGTCGACCAGGCGCCGCGCCCCATCATGCAGACGCCGATGCAGTACCCGGCGCGCGCCCGCGCCCAGGGCGTGACCGGCTACGTGATCCTCAGCCTGCTGATCAGCCCGACCGGCCAGGTCGAGAAGGTCAAGGTGCTGGAAGCCTCGCCGGCCGGCGTGTTCGACGAAGTCGCCGCAGCCGGCGTGCAGAACTGGAAGTTCGAGCCGGCCACCTACAAGGGCGAAAACGTGCGCGTCTGGGCCCGCCAGCGCGTGCGCTTCGATCTGGGATGAGCACGATGAATCGCGTCTTTGTTCCGCTGATCCTCGCGTTCTTGGTGACGCTGTGCCTGCCGGTGATGGCAAAGCAGCCGGTCGACGAAGTTGATTACGTCGAACTCGCCGCCCTGCTGGTGCGCGATGGCGAGTACGAGCGCGCCGAAGAGAGCATTGGCAAGGTCGATCCGGCCGCAGAAGGCATCGATCTGGCCAAGTACCACACCGTGGTCGGACTGATCGCGCTGGAACGGCAGCGGCCCGCCGACGCTGCCGAGGCATTCGGCAAGGCCATCGCTGCCGGCCAGGATGATCCCTTGATCCACCTGCTGCGCGCGCAGGCCAATTTCGGCTTGGAGCGCTACGACGCCGCCATCGAGGCGCTTGATGCCGCTGGCGATACGGTGCTGGCGTTGTCCGGCGCCTGGCTGCTGCGCGCGCATGCCTACTGGATGACTGGCCAGCGTCAGGCCTGCATGGAAACCCTTTCGCAGGCCACCGAGCGCTTCCCCGGCAACACCTCGTTCCTGCGCCGCCAGGTGTTCTATCTGGTCGATGCCGGGTTGTATCGCGAAGCGGGCGAACTCGGCCGCGAGTACCTGCAGCGCGCCGAGGGCAAGGCCGAGGACTACCTCGCCATCGGCACCGCACTGCGCCGCAGCAAGAGTTACGACGAAGCCCTGGCCTTCCTGGAAAGCGCCCGCCTGCAGTTCCCCGACGAGGGCAACATCGCCAAGGCACTGGCGCAGACCTGGCTGGAGTCGGGCAAGCCGCTGGCCGCGGCCGAGGTGCTGGCCAAACAGGCTGAGCTGGAGCCGGCGCTGTTTGCCGAAGCCGCCGAGCTGTTCCGCCGTGCCGGCCACCATGCGCGCGCCCTGCAACTCAACGCGCGGATCATGGACGGCAGCCGCAAGCTGAAGCAGCGCGTTGGCCTGCTGGTCGAGCTGGGCGCGTTCGATCAGGTCACCGGCATGGAGAACGCACTGGCCCGCGTCGGCCTGCTGACTGACGAAGACATCCGCTACGCGCTGGCCTACGCCTACTTCAAGGCCAGCGACTACGTCGCCACCGAACGCCACCTCAAGGCCCTGACCCGTCCCGAACTGTTCCGCCGCGCCACCGAACTGCGCCGCCTGATGCAGGACTGCGCCGCCGCGCCCTGGCTGTGCAGCTGATGCCAGCATTCGGATCGCCCCCGCCCTGCCGGTGCAGCCTCACGCCCGGCCCAAGGCCGACCCGTCGGCGAAGCATGACTGCGGCTCCGACCGGCGTCAGATCCGCGCCGGCACGAACCGTCGCAGCACCCAATGATTCGCCGGCGCTTGATCCGACCTACGTACCGCGGGCTGACCAACGTAGGTCGGCTCAAGCCGCGAAGCGGTGGAGCCGACATTGCGGTCCGCGACGGCCCATACGGGTTTGCGCCTTGACGGGCGGACAGTGGGGACAAGCGTGTCGCTGTGCCGATCCACTCACCTTCCGCTTCTGACTACCATGTCTACCGCCACCAAAATGCCCATCGCCCGCCTCAAGACCCGCGCCCTACTGGCCGCGAGCACGCTGGCGCTCGGCATCGGGCTGGCCCTGGCTGCGGATCCGGCGGCGGTATCGCTGTATGTGTTCGAAGAAAACACGCCACTGGCCGAGGCCGAAGTCGAGATCGATGGCCAGCCACAGGGCCGCACCAGCGCCGAAGGTGCTCTTCTCCTGAGCATCGAACCCGGCGCCCGCGTGCTGCGCGTGCTGCGCAATGGTGAGCAGCTTCTGCAGTTGCGGCTGGATCTGGCCGAGAACGAGAACGCAGAAGTCATTGCCACGATCTACCCAGATGCGGCCCCCAGCGTGTTCCTCGAAAGCACCCACCGCGACGGCGGCGGCGCGATGCAGACCGAGGCGCCGGTCGATGCGGGCCCGCCCGGCGAACTGCGCGGCCGCATCGTATCGAGCGAGGACGGCAAGCCGGTAGTCGGCGCGCGCGTGTTCGTCAGCGGCCTGCCGGTCGACATCATCACCGATGCCGAAGGCAGCTTCGCCGCGACCCTCGGATCGGGCACCTATTCGATTTCCGTCGTCGCTGCGAGCTATGCGACACAGACCCTCGACGGCGTAGAGATCGTTGCCGAGCAGACCACTGAACGCCCCATCGAACTCACCCCGGCTGGCCTGGAGCTGCCCGAGTTCGTGGTGCTCGAACCTTATGTCGAGGGTTCGCTGGCCGCCTTCGTGGAAGAGCGCCGCACCTCGGCCGCCGTAACCGACATCCTGGGCGCCGAGCAGATCTCGCGCGCCGGCGACTCCGATGCGGCGGGCGCACTGAAGCGTGTAACGGGCCTTACCCTGGTCGATGGCAAGTTCGTCTACGTGCGAGGCCTTGGCGAGCGCTATTCCAGCGCATTGCTCAACGGCGCGCAGATTCCCAGCCCGGATCCGACGCGTCGCGTCATTCCGCTCGATTTGTTCCCGACCGAGATCCTCAGTGGCATCGTGGTGCAGAAGACCTATTCCGCGGACATGCCGGGCGAGTTCGGCGGCGGCACGATCCAGCTGCGCACTCGCGGTGTTCCCGACAGTTTCCTGCTGCGCACCAGTGCCACCATCGGTTTCGGCGACGGCACCACCGGTGACGACGGCCTGCGTTACGACGGCGGTGGCAGCGACTGGCTGGGATACGACGATGGCAGTCGCGATGCGCCACCGGGAATTTCCACCCAGCCCCGCCTGCCGACCGATGCCACCGAGCTGCAGGAAGTCGGCCAGGCCCTGGCCAGTCAGGGTTACAACGTAGAGAACCGAAAGATTGGTCCGAACACCGGTTTCGGCATTGCGATGGGCGACGACTTCAGCTTTGCCGAGAATGCCTGGAGCCTGGGTTACATCGCCGCGGTGCGCTATGCCAATTCGTGGGATTCCAGCGATGAGGCGCGCAAGACCTTCAGCCTGTTCCAGGGTGGCTTGCTGCCCGAGCAGGATTTCCAGCGCAGCAAGACCGAGCGTGCCATCGATGTCAGTGGCTTCGGCGCGCTTGGACTTGCGATTGGCGAGCACCATCGGGTTACCTTGACCGGCTTGCAGCTGCGCCAGACGACGGACGAGGCCCAGATCGATGAGGGCCTGACCGGTTCGGGCAACAACGACCGGACCACCTCCTTGGAGTGGGTGGAGAACAGTCTGTCGGCCCTGCAGCTTGCCGGTGAGCACGCGCTGCCGGAGTTCGGCAATCTGGGGGTGTTCTGGCAGGCCACCAACTCCGCCGCCAGCCGCTACTCACCCAATGCGCGCGAATACCGGTTTGCTTTCGACGAGCAGGTCAACGACTACATCTTCGAGAGTTTCAACGAGCAACGCTTTGAGCAACTGGATGATGACTCGCGCGACTACCGGCTTGACCTGAAGTACCCGCTCAGCCTGCCTGGCGGTATTGAAGCCGTCCTGCAGGCAGGTGCCGCGCGCATGCAGCGCGAACGCGATTCGAGCATCCGCCGCTTTCGCTTTTCGGGCAACCGTCCGCCGGGACCGATCTTCGATTTCGAGGATCTGCTGCAGCCCGTCAATATCGGCCCCGGCGGACTGCGACTGCAGGAGACCACGCTGGCAACCGATTCGTACACTGCCGAGCAGAAACTCAACGCCTACTATCTCGCCTTCGATGCCAGCTGGCGCAAGTTCCGGCTTAACCTCGGCATGCGCCAGGAAGACATGTTCCAGGCCGTCACCACGTTGCGGCCCTTCATTCCCAATGCGACGCCAGAAGTCGGCTTGCTGGAGGAATCCGATCGCCTGCCGGCCGGCACGTTCACCTGGGCCTATTCGGATGCCGCGCAACTGCGCCTGGCATACAGCAAGACCCTGTCGCGCCCCGACATCCGCGAACAGACCCGTGCCAATTTTGTGGATCCGCAGCTCGACATCCGCGTCGAAGGCAACCCGGATCTGCAGCAGGCACAGATTGAAAGCCTCGATCTGCGTTGGGAGTACTACTTCAATCCGACCGAGAGCGTTTCCGTCGCACTGTTCCGCAAAGACTTCACCAACCCGATCGAACTGGTCAGTGTTCCCGCTTCGGGCAACCTGCTGCAGATCCGCAACGCCGATTTCGCTACCAACCAGGGCATCGAGCTGGACGGGTACAAGAGTCTCGATCTGCTCCAGGGTCGTAGCTGGATGCCTGGCTTTCTGTCGCGCCTGCCGTGGCAGGATGTCTTCATCGGGGCGAACTACGCTTGGATTGATTCCGAAATCGATCTCGGTGCCAACCAGGGCATCCAGACCAATGCCACCCGGCCGTTGCAGGGTCAATCGCCCTACGTCGCCAACCTGACGCTCGCCTACCTGCATCCCGAGGGAGCGCACGAGGCCACCCTGCTCTACAACGTGTCTGGCGCGCGCATTTCCCAGGTTGGCGTAAGTGGTTTGCCCGACGTGTACGAACAGCCTTTCGGCCAGCTCGACTTCACCCTGCGTAGCCGACTGCCCTGGGATGGCTGGAGCGCGCGACTGCGCCTGCGCAACCTGCTCGACCCCGAAGTGCTGTTTACCCAAGGTGGCGAAGCCTACCGGCGTTCCCGCAAGGGTCGCGAGATCGCCATCTCGGTCGAGTGGCGTTACTGAAGGCTCTGAAGGAAGTTCCGGGCCGACTGCAACATTCCGGTAACGCGAAGTCCGCCTGCCTGTAACACCGGCGAAGCAAACTCTCGCGGCAAGGCCACCTGTCGGCCCGTCGACTCTCTCCTCAGCTCAAGGTGTTTTCATGAAGCGTATGCGCAAGACCCTGCTCGCCAGCTGCATCGCCGCGGCCAGCTGCTCGGCTGTCAGTGCCGCCCACATCAACGAGTCGTTCGACGGCGCATGGGTCGACACATCGACCCTGGGTGCCCGCAAGGGCCTGCTGCTCGACTACATCCCGGGTCCGGGCATCCTGTTCTTCGCCATGTTCAGCTACAACGACGAAGGCGAGCAGCTGTGGGTGCAGAACTCATTTGCGGTGCAGAACGGGGTTACCGAATACACGATCAATGCCGTGGCCCTGACCGGCGGCGAGTCAGCTGCGGCAGGCACGCCGGTTGAACAGATCGTCGGCAGCATCAACTTCAACTTCACTTGCGGCGCAGTCGTTGCTGACTTCACTCCGGCCGACGGCCAGCCGCTGACTGGCGCGAACTTCAACTTCACCCGTCCGATCGACGCGCTCACCACGCAGGACTGCAACTCGCCGGTCGCCACTTGCCCCACTGGCACCACCTCGACCGAGGAAGGCTGCCAGCTTCCCAGCGACATCGAGGGCGAGTTGATGCTGCCGGCCGGCCGAAAGTACATCGTGCTCGGCCAGGTTACCGTCGAAGACGGCGGCGCGTTGACCATCGCCCCGGGCGTGACCGTGCAGGGCTCGGCGGACAATGCCCAGCCCAACTTCATCGCAGTGAAGCAGGGTGGACGCCTCTATGCTGAGGGCACCGCAAACCAGCCGATCACCTTCACCGGTCCGGAAGCGACGCCTGGCTCATGGGCCGGCGTGGTCATCGCTGGCCGTTCCGACTGCAACGACGCGCCTGGCGTCGATGGCGGCTGCCAGTTCGAGGCAGTGCCGGAGATCGTTTACGGTGGCGACGAGCCGGACGACAGCTCGGGCCGCCTGCGCTATGTGCGCGTTCTTTGGGCCGGCCAGTCGATTTCGCAGGATGAGGAGCTCAATGCGCTGACCTTGCTCGGCGTCGGCCGCGGAACGGTCATGGAGTACGTGCAGGTCGACGGTGGTCTCGACGACGGTTTCGAGTTCTTTGGTGGCACGGTCGATGGGCGCTACCTGGTCTGCTCCAACATGGGTGACGATTGCTTCGACTTCGACCAGGGCTATACCGGTCGCCTGCAGTTCGCACTGGGCTGGCAGGGCAGCAACCCCGACGCAGGCTCGGATTCCAACGGAATCGAGTCCGACAACGACAATCCCGCCAGCGACGCGCTGCCGCGTACGACGCCGAATATTTCCAATCTGAGCCTGATCGGCAACCTGGAGACTGGTAACGAAGGCATCCGCGTTCGCCGCGGTTCCGGCGCCAACTACTGGAACGTGGTTGTACACAACTTCCGCGACCGCTGCGTCAATCTGATCAATGCGCAGACCTATGCCTTGGCCACCAGCACCGCCCAGAGCAACCAGCTTGGAATGCGCAATTCCTGGGTTGGTACCTGCGGTGGAGGTCAGTTCGATGACAATTCAGCCGAGGCCTATGCGGTCAGCGCCTGGTACGCAGCCGGCACCGGCAATGGTGCGGGTGATCCGATGCTGAAGCCCGGTGGCTTCCAGCCGGCGATGGGCTCGCCGCTGATGAGCGGTGGCCAAGCGCCGGACAACGTCTTCTTCCGTCCTGCTACCTACCGCGGCGCTTTCGCTGGCCCGAACGACAACTGGGCGGCTGGCTGGACGGTGCGCATCCCCAGCCCGTAAGGCAGTCGGCGAGACCCGCCAGTCACAGCAAACCAGGACGGGCCGGCATTGCCGGCCCGTTCTCTTTTGTTGTGCGGGACGATGGAAAGCCAGGCTGAACTCAACCGACGATGGTTCTGCCTCAGCCTTGCGCAAGCAGGCCCTCAAATCCAGCCAGCACCTCGGCCCCATTGCTGGCCAGCTCGCCGCTGCTGCCGAACTTGCGCCGCAGGCGGTCGGCCAGTGCGCGAACCTGCGGGGCATTGTTGGCCTTGGCGGCGGCGAAGGTTCGCTCGCCGACCTCGGAACAGAAGCGGTGGAGCTCAAAGAAATAACGTTCCTGGCCATTGCTGAGGAAGCGCAGGCAAGGTTCGGCGGACGCCTGATCATCCAGGTCGCGCCCTGCCAGCTTCTCGCGTTCACGGCACAGGCGCAGGGCGCTTTCGCCAAGCTGGGGGATGGGTTCGGCCACATTGGCCGTGTCCAGATCCGAGGCGATCAGGGCCAGCTGCTGGGCGGCGACGATTCCGGCATCGGCGCGCCAACCCGGGCAGACGCGGTCCAGCTCGGCCGCGAGTTTGGGTGCCAGGGCGCCGCCGGTGGCTACGACTTCAGCGGGGTTGAACGGTGCCGGTCGAGCATCGAAGGTAGAGCCTGCAATGCACAACTCCAGCTTCAGATACAGCGCGCGGTCTGCGTCGCGGCTGTAGCCACAGGCGTCCAGGATGCGCTGGGTTTCCATCACGCTGGCGGCTTCGTTGTTGCCGACCGGAAAGGCGTAATCGGCTGTCTCGCGCTGGCGCAGGTCGTGACAGACGGAGAACAGGGACAGCGCGATCCAGTCGCCCAGCGGCAGGGCGTCGAGTCCGACGCACTGGATCACGCGCTCGAGGCGTCCGCCGAGAATCTCGAGCGCGTGTTCTTCGTTGTGATAATGGTGGAAGTCGTCGCCCCAGCTGCCGTGACGTGCGCCGAAACGCGCCAGGCCCAGCACAATGGCATCCTCGCAGCGGCCGATCTCGGCCGTACAGGCGGGGCCAAAAGTGTCCAGAAACCGGCTGCGGCGCTGGCCAAGCAGCTGCATCGCGACCGGGTGACGCTGCGACACCAGTTCGCGCGCCTGCGCTGGCCCGGGCAGGGCCAGTTCGATCGCATCCGGCGGGAACCCCCTGTCCAGTCCCAGTGCCACCGTGACCCTCCCCAGGTCGACGCTCCTGCCGAAGTATACGTTCGCTTCACCCACCGCGGGCAAGCGCTGCGTGTCCTGGGCGGGCTACACTCGCGCGCCGTGGCCGGGAGCAAGACGTGCAGAGCAGCAGTTCAGCAAGCATCCGATTGAGCGACTACCATGCGCCCGCATGGCATGTGCGGCGTGTCGATCTGAGCTTCGACCTGGCGCGCGACGCAACCGAAGTCGACTGCGTGCTGGAGCTTGAGCCGGATCCGGCGCAGGCCCTGATGCCGATTCAGCTTCATGGCGAAGCCTTGCAACTGCTGCAGATCGAGCTCGATGGCGTGGCCCTCGATCCCACGCGATTCCAGCACGATGCCCACGGCCTGCGCATCGACGGCGTCAGTACTCGCTGCCGTCTGCGGACCCGGGTGCGCATCCACCCGGCGCAGAACACTCGCCTCGAAGGCCTTTATGCCAGCGACACGACCCTGCTGACGCAGTGCGAAGCCGAGGGCTTCCGCCGCATCACCTTCTTTGTTGATCGACCCGACGTGATGGCCTTGTGGCGCACCACCCTGCGTGCCGACAAACGCAGTTTTCCGGTGTTGCTCGGCAACGGCAATCCAGTGGCGTCGGGCGAACTGCCCGACGGCCGCCACTACGCCAGCTGGGATGATCCACACCCCAAGCCGGCCTATCTGTTCGCGCTGGTAGCTGGCGATCTGGGCTGCGTTTCGCGCGATCTGGTGGCGATGGACGGGCGCCGCGTGCGGCTCAACATCTGGGCTGCGCATGCCGATGTACCGCGCTGCAGCTTCGCCCTGGATGCCACCGAGCGCGCGCTGCGCTGGGACGAGGCGCGCTTTGGACGCTGTTATGACCTCGACGTGTTCAACGTGGTCGCGGCGCAGGACTTCACCATGGGCGCGATGGAGAACAAGGGACTCAACATCTTCAACGCGCGCTACATCCTGGCCGATGCCGCGACGGCCACCGATGCAGACTTCATGGCGATCGAGTCGGTGATTGGGCACGAGTACTTCCACAACTGGTCGGGCAATCGCGTCACCCTGCGCGACTGGTTCCAGCTTTCGCTGAAGGAAGGCCTGACGGTGTTTCGTGACCAGGAGTTTTCCGCCGACCTGCACTCGCGCAGCGTCAAGCGGATCGAAGACGTGCGCATGCTGCGCAGCCGCCAGTTTGCCGAGGATGCCGGCCCGCTGGCGCATCCGGTGCGCCCGGCCGAGTATCGCGAGATCAACAATTTCTACACGGCCACGGTTTACGAGAAGGGCGCCGAGATCGTACGGATGCTGCACACCCTGCTTGGCGAAACCCGCTTTCGCGCCGGCATGGACCGCTACTTCGCCGCCAATGACGGACGCGCCGCGACGGTGGAGGACTTTCTCGCCGCGCACGAGGAGGCTTCGGGACGTGACCTCAGCCAGTTCGCGCGCTGGTATGCGCAGGCCGGCACCCCGCAAGTCACGGTGACCGGGAAGTTCGATCCTGCTCGGCGCCAGTATGTACTCGACATTGCCCAGGCGCTGCCCGGCAACATGGCGGCGGAGGCCCTGCATATTCCGCTGCGCTACTGCCTGTTCGATGCACAGGGCCTCGCACTGGCGCAGCGCCCGCAAGGCGGGCAGGTCGAAGGCCTGCTTGAGCTCACCGCCGGTCAGCAGCAGTTCGTGTTCGATGGCATCGACAGCGAGCCCCTGCCCAGCTTCAATCAAGGTTTCGGGGCGCCGATCCGGCTGCGATTTGATTATCGCCCTGATCAGCTCGCCCGCCTGGCGCAGTGCGAGAGCGACGGCTTCAATCGCTGGGAGGCCATGCAGCGCCTGGCGATGCTGGCCCTCCTGCAACATAGCGAAGCCGCCCGCGACGCGCTCTGCGATGCGCAGTCCGCCTTGCTGCAGAGCGAGGTCGCGGATGCCGCGCTGGTGGCCGAATGCCTGGAACTGCCCGATTTCGAAACACTCGCCGGCGAACAGGCGCGCATCGATGTCGACGGCCTGTTCGCCGCGCGCGAGGACCTGCTCGACTTCCTCGCCGAGAGCCTGGCCGATGCGCTGGACACGCGCTTTCATTCCCTGGCCAATGCGGCGCAGGGCGGCATGCTCGCATCAGCGATCGCCGCACGCCGACTGCGAAATGCCTGCCTGGTCCAGCTCACCCGGCTCGACCCCGAGGCCAGACTGGCCACCCGCCAGTTTGAATCCGCGAGCCAGATGAGCGATGCAATCGCCGCGCTGCGTTGTCTGGTGCACTTCGACGCGCCAGCGGCTGACGATGCGCTGGAACAGTTTCGCAGGCGTCATGCAGCAGATCCCCTGGTGACCGACAAGTGGATCGCGGTGTTGGCGACGCGTCCGCATCCCGAAACCCTCGACAACGTGCGCGGCTTGCTTGCGTCTGGGCATTGGAAACCGGCAAACCCCAATCGCGTGCGCGCCCTGCTCGGCAGCCTGGCGCGTTCCAATCCCCTCGCCTTCCATCGCAGTGAAGGCGCCGGCTACGCGCTGATCGGGGAACAGATCGTCGCGCTCGACGCGATCAATCCACAGGTCGCCGCGCGCCTGCTGACGGCTTTCGAAAGCTGGCGACGGCTGGATGACGAGCGTCGGGCGGCCATCGGCGACGTGCTGCATGGCATGCAAGCGCGGCTCAACTCGCCGGACTGCCGGGACTTGCTGCAGCGCCTGCTGGGCTGAGCGTCCGGCACGGAAGCGGCACCGATGTGAGCCGTCGCAGCGGCGGGTCAAGACCCGCCCTACAAGGCAGTCTCGCGACAACACAGCAGCCAGCGCGCAACCGCTTGAAGGGCGCATCTTGATGCGCCGCTGCGGGATGCGTGGCGCAGGCTCGCCTGTCCGGGGGAGCACATACGCCCAGACACTCGTGCAGCAAGATTGCCGGCGGCTCAGGCCGCGGGCGCTATGCTCTGACCTGAGCCCTGAGCCCTGAGCCCTGAGCCCTGACGCACGGACCCACTGAGCCCCAACCCAGCCATGCCCAAGCAGCGCGCCGCACCCGATCGCGACTCGGGCGCCACCGACAAGGTCAAGCAGCGCAGCCTGCGCGAGCGCTTCGGGGCGCTCCGCAACCTGCGGCCCTTCCTGAAGCTGGTGTGGCAGACCAGCCCGTCGCTGACCCTCACCAGCATCAGCCTGCGGGTGCTGCGCGCCGTGCTGCCGGTGGTGATGCTGTATGTCGGCAAGCTGATCATCGACGAGGCGCTGCGCCTGGTCGGGCTGGCCGGCACTCCGGACGGACTAATGGCGTGGTGGGACAGCGGCCTGCTGGATCCACTGTTCTGGTTGCTGATGCTGGAGTTTGGTCTGGCGGTGTTGTCGGACGTGCTGGGACGCCTGGTGTCGCTGACCGACTCGCTGCTCACCGAACTGTTCACCAATGCCACCAGCATTCGGCTGATGCAGCACGCCGCGACCCTTGATCTGGAGGATTTCGAGGATCCCGACCTGCAGGACCGGCTCGATCGCGCGCGGCGCCAGACCATGGGACGCATGACCC
Organism: Lysobacterales bacterium; assembly: GCA_038257155.1. Classification (GTDB taxonomy): domain Bacteria; phylum Pseudomonadota; class Gammaproteobacteria; order Xanthomonadales; family Xanthomonadaceae; genus JANJTY01. The sequence goes on from JBBSJP010000026.1 coordinate 18,297, forward strand.
TGATGAGCCAGTTGTTCGGCCAGGCCCAGGATGTGCTCACCGTCATCACCTTCGCGGCCGGCCTGGTGGTTTACGCGCCCTGGCTGATCGTGCTGCTGCTGATCGCCCTGGTGCCCGCTTTCATTGGCGAGGCGCACTTCAGCGCGTTGAACTATTCACTCAACTTCCAGTGGACGCCCGAGCGCCGCCAGCTGGAATACCTGCGCCAGACCGGTGCCAGCGTGGAAACCGCCAAGGAGGTGAAAATCTTTGGCCTGCATGCCTTTCTGGTGGAGCGCTACCGCCTGCTGGCCGAGCGCTTCTATCGTGCCAACCGCAAGCTGGCGATCAGCCGCGCGGCCTGGGGCGGCTTCCTCACCATGCTGGGCACCGGTGGCTACTACGTCGCCTATGCCTACATCGCCTGGCGCACGGTGACCGGCGAATTCAGCATCGGTGATCTGACTTTTCTGGCCGGCAGTTTCCGTCGCCTGCGCAACCTGCTCGAAGGCCTGTTGATCGGTTTCACCCAGGTCGCCGGCCAGGCACTGTTCCTCGACGACCTGTTTTCGTTTTTCGAGATCCAGCCGGAGATCCGTTCGCCCGCCAATCCCAAACCGTTCCCGAAGCCGATCCGGCAGGGCTTCGTGTTCGAGAACGTCGGCTTCCGCTATCCCAATGCCGAGCGCTGGGCGGTACGTGGCCTGAGCTTCGAGCTGCGCGCCGGCGAAGTGCTGGCCCTGGTTGGCGAGAACGGTGCCGGCAAGACCACCCTGGTCAAGCTGCTGGCACGGCTCTACGAGCCCGACGAGGGCCGCATCCTGCTCGACGGCGTCGACATTCGCGAGCTCGATGTCGACGCCCTGCGCGCCAACGTCGGGGTGATCTTCCAGGACTTCGTGCGCTACAACCTGAGTGCGGCGGAGAACATCGCGGTCGGCCAGATCGACGCGCGCGACGACCGCGTCCGCATCGAGGAAGCAGCGCGGCGCGGCATGGCCGATGAAGTGATCTCGCGCCTGCCCAAGGGCTATGACCAGATGATCGGACGCCGCTTCAAGAGCGGTGTCGACCTGTCCGGCGGCGAGTGGCAGAAGATCGCCATCGCGCGGGCCTACATGCGAGACGCGCAGCTGCTGATCCTCGACGAGCCAACCGCGGCGCTGGATGCGCGCTCGGAATTCGAGGTGTTCCAGCGCTTCAAGGAACTCTCCGACCGGCGCACCGCGGTGCTGATCTCGCACCGCTTCTCCAGCGTGCGCATGGCCGACCGCATCCTGGTGCTGGAGCAGGGCCGGCTGGAGGCCAGCGGCACGCACGAGGAGTTGCTGGCCGCCGGTGGGAGGTATGCGGAGCTGTTCGAATTGCAGGCCGCAGGATACCGCTGAGCGAGGCGCGTCGTAGGCGCCATTGGGGCAGGGTTTGATCTGAATGCGACTGCGGCGAACTCGATGTCGGCACAGGGGTGCCGACCTACGGCGGCGCAAGCTTTGTAGGGCGGCATCCCATGCCGCCATCGCGGCTGCATCAACGAATTCATCGCTTGCCGGTCTGGCGCAATCAAAACGGAGCCATGTCCGCATGTCGTTCTGGTCGCCGTTTCGCGTACTCAAGGCCACAGCCTCGCGGGGGAGCAGGGATCGATGAGTGCGCAATTACCAACGGGGTGGATGAACGCGCGAGCTGTTCGCGCTGGGTTGCGACGCTGGCGGAAGCCGCGGCGCAGGTCGCTGCATGGGCAACCGCGGCACGCTTTCGCGCGGCTGGATCAGCCGCTCCGCGGGGGCACTGCGGCATGAGCGAGCAATGCTCCGAAGTGGCTACGGTAGTGGATCTGGCGCCCGCTCATCCGACCGAGCCGGGCGTGGATCTGGAAATCGTGCACGAACTGCTCAGCCTGGTGCGGCCAAGCTTTCGGCGCGTCGCGCGGCGGGAGGCGCTTGGGCCGCAGCACAACACCCGCCTGCCTGCGCCTTTCGATCGACTCGACCACCATCGCCTCGAGATCGCCATGCGCGACGGCCAGATCGCGCCGGCGGACTTCGACGCTGCCTGTCTGCCACTGCTGCAGCGGCACGCCGCCTCGATCCTGTGCGTTGCCCTCGGACAACTGCTGCGTCGCGCCGAGCGCAATGGCATACGCGCCTGGCTGAGCCTGTTTGCGGTGGCGGCCGAGCTCGACGACGGCCATCGCCAGATGTACTTCTCGGCCTTCAGCCTGGCACAGCGCTTCGTGATCGCGATGAGCCTGCGCCTGGCCGCGCGCCACTGCGCGGCCTGTGACGAGCAGCATCTGCGGCTGCGTCGTGCGGCGCGACGCTGGTGGCCGCGCGCATGACGCGCACCCTGCCCGCGAGGCGCGCTTGCTGCCACAATGAATCCTGCCCAGAAGCTGGCGCTGGCAGGCCATGACGCTGAGTTCGCCGCTGGCTGAGATCGATGCCCTGTTCGAGCAGCTGCTGGCGCTGCCCGAGATAGAGTGCGAAATGCGTCTGGCGCAGATCGACGTTGCCAATGCCAAGCTGGCGCGCAGCCTGCGGCGCCTGCTGGAGCTGGCGCAGGCCTCCGATACCCGCGGCCTGCGCGCGATCGGCGAGGCGGCCCTGACCAACGGCGACGATGCCGCGCCGCCGCAGATTCCCGGCTACCGGATCGAGCGCGAACTGGGCCGCGGCGGCATGGGTGCGGTGTACGAGGCGCAGCGCGACCTGGGCGGCATCGAACAGCCGGTAGCCGTGAAGGTATTGCGCCGCGCCCTGCTCGGTGAGGACGAACTGCGCCGCTTCCTGACCGAGCAGCGCATCCTGGCGCGCCTCTCGCATCCTAACATTGCCGGCCTCCTCGATGCCGGCAGCATCGACGGCCGACCCTGGATGGCGCTGGAACGGATCGAAGGCCAGCCGATTGATCGTGCCTTGCCGCCGCCGGCGCCGGTCGCGGCCGTGCTCGATGCGGTCGTGCAGATCGCTGACGCCCTGCAGCTGGCTCATGCGCACCTGGTGGTGCACCGCGACATCAAGCCCGACAACGTGCTGGTCGATGCCGAGGGCCACATCAAGCTGATCGACTTCGGCATTGCCAAGCTGTTGGTCGAGGAAGTGGGTGCAGCTGCCACACAGACCGGTGCTGCGCCACTGACCTTGCGCTATGCCTCACCGGAACAGCTGCTGGGCCAGCCGGTAGGTGTTCCGAGCGATATCTACCAGCTCGGCCTGCTGATGTACCGGCAGCTCACCGGCGCCTGGCCCTGGGATGAGAGCGCGCAGCAGTTGCCCACCCTGCGCACCCAGCCCGACAGCGAGCCGATCGCGCCGAGCGAGCGGGTCGAGGATGCCGCGCGCAAGCGCGCACTGCGCGGCGACCTCGACTGCATCGTGTTGCGCTGCCTGCGCTTCGATCCCAACCGGCGCTATCGCTCGGCGGTGGAGGTCAAGGAGGATATCCAGCGTCATCTGCGCGGCGACGCGGTGCTGGCGGCTTCCAGCAGCGCGGTCTATCGCCTTGGCAAGTTCGCGCGCCGCCATCGGGTGGCGGTGGGTTCGGCCAGCGCCGCGGCCCTGGCCTTGCTGGTCGGCCTGGCGGCGTTTGCTTGGCAGACCCATGTGGCCACCACGCAGCGTGATCGCGCCCTGCGTGCCGAAGCGCAGGCCAGCCAGCGCGCCGCCGAGCTCGAACAAGTGGCCGACTTCCAGGCCAGCCAGCTGGCGGACATCCAGACCGAAGCCATGGGCGCCGGATTGCGTCGCGCGATCATCGACCAGCGCCGAACCGCCCTGCAGGACAAGGGTTCCGAGGCGGCAGTCATTGAGCAGGGAATGGCCGAGCTGGAAAAGGCGCTGGACGGCGTGAATTTCACCAACGTGGCACTCGGCACGCTTGACGAAAACATCTTCGCGCGTGCCCTCGCCGCCATTGACACGACGTTTTCCGGGCAGCCGCAGGTTCGGGCGCGTCTGCTGCAGACCGTGGCAAGTACGCAGCGCAGCCTGGGTCTGCTGGAACAGGCCGATGCGCCGCAGGCCGAGGCCTTGGCGATCAGGCGGCGCGAGCTTGGCCATGAAGCACCTGAAACCCTGGCCTCGCTCAACGGCACTGGCCTGCTGCGGGTGGCGCAGGGCAGGCTGGACGAGGCCGAGCCGGTGTTCGCAGAGACCTTGCAGACGATGCGCCGGGTGCTCGGCGACGATCACCCCGACACCATCAAGCTGATCCACAACATCGGCACCCTGCGCAACGCCCAGGGCAAATATGCCGAAGCCGCCGAGCAGTTTCGCACCGCGCTGGATGCGCGTCGCCGCCTGCTTGGCGATCAGCATCCCGACACCCTGAGCACCCTCAACGCCCTGGGCGTGTCGCTGTGGCGACTTCAGCAGGCGGACGAGGCGGAGCCGTTGTGGACGGAGGCGCTCGAAGGCTATCGCCGGCTGCGCGGCGAAGACCATCCCGACACGCTCGGCGCGCGCAACAACATGGCGATGCTGCTGCGGACCCAACAGCGGCTGGACGAGGCCGAGCAATTATTCCGCGAGACGCTGGCGTCGCGCCGACGGGTGCTGGGCGACGCGCATCCGCGCACCCTGCATTCGATCAACAATCTGGGTGTGCTGCTGAAGCGCCTGGGCAGGAACGAAGAGGCCGAACTGCTGCAGATCGAGGCCTTGCAGACCCGCCGCCGTGTGTTGGGCAACGACCACCCCGAGACGCTTGGCTCGATGCAGAACGTTGGCGGCCTGTTGCTGGATCGGGGAGACATCGCCGGTGCCGAGGCCCTGTATCTGGAATCACTGCAAGGCCATCGGCGGGTGCTCGGCGATGAACACCCCGACACCCTCTCAATGCAAGGCAACATGGCCAGGCTCTTCAAGGCGCAAGGCCGCTGGCAGGACGCCGAACGCGTCGCGCGCGACACCCTGGCACTGCGACTTCGCATCCTCGGCGAGCGGCACGAGCAGGTCGGCGCCTCCCGCTTCAGCCTGGCGACGCTGCTTCGCGATACTGGCCAATATGCCGAGGCTGAGACTGTGGCGCTGCAGAACGAAGCCAGCAACCGCGCACTTCACGGTGACGCGCACCACGTGACGCGTGCCTCGGTTGAGTTGCTGGTGTCCATCTATACGGCCTGGCACAAAATCCAGCCTCGCGCAGGTCATGACATCAAGGCGGCGCAGTGGCAGGCCAGGCTGGAGCCGGCAGACGGAGGCTAGCGAGGCTGTAGCAACGCCGCGTTCGGGCGCTTATTCGGCGCCCTCCAGCACCATGGTCAGCAGGGCGCGAATGCGATTCCACTCGCGCTGCACACTGCGTTCGGTCAGGCCGAAGGTCTGCGCGATCTCGGCAGTTTCCATGCCGGCGAAGATGCGGCACTCAGCCATGCGCGCGAGGCGCGGATCGCGTTCGTCGAGCGCCGTCAGCGCCTGGTCCAGCGCGGCCACGGACTCGGGGCGCAAGGCATGCTGACCGCCGACATCCTGCAGGGTGACAGCAAACACCTCGCCACCACCGCGCTTGTCGGCCAGGGCGCGACGCGCCGAATCCACAATCAGCTGCCGCATGGCGCGCGCACAGAGGGCAAGGAAATGATGGCGGCTCTCGGCGTTGGCTCCGCTGCCGGAGAGTTTCAGGTAACACTCGTTGACCAGCATTGTGGTGCTGAGCTGGTCAGCGCGTCCCTGCGAGCGCAGCGTATGCCGCGCAATGTTGCGCAGTTCCTCGTAGGTGTCGCTGTAGAGCGCCTCCTCCGCGCTTCGCTCGCCGCGCGCCCAGGCCTGCAGCAGTTCGGTGAAGCGTTGTTCGTCCATGGCAATCGACGCCCGCTGATCGTGCGCGAAGCATAGTGCAGACGGGTCGGCGACGACATGCCTGACTCTCGCATTGGCGTCGAAATCTGCGGGGCTTTTCAGACGCGCGGCAGCTGTCGATCGTGCAGGCGCGACAGCAGCACCAGCGAAATGATTGCGCCGCACATCGCCAGGAACATGTCCCACTGGGTGTCCCAGATGTCGCCCTGGGTGGCGAGATAGGCGTCGGCATCACCACCCATGATCAGCGCCGCCCACCATTCGATCATCTCGAAGAAGGCGCTGAACGCAAGGCAGGCCGATACCACCAGATAGAACAGCCAGCCCCCACGTTGCAGCGGGCTCAGGCGCAGCAGCAGCTCGCGCGCCAGGATCGCGGGAATGAAGCCCTGGGCCAGGTGGCCGAGCCGGTCGTAGTGGTTGCGGCCCAGGTCAAAAGCCTCGCGCGCCCAGTTGCCCAGCGGCGTCTCGGCATAGGTATAAGCACCGCCATAGATCAGGATCAGGCTGTGGATGGCAATCAGCCAGTACAGCAAGCGGGTCAGCGGAAAGCGCCGGTGGGTGGCGAGCAGCAGCGGAATCGCTGCAATGACCCAGATTACCTCCATGATCCAGGTCAGACGGTCGTGCGGCGTGATCCCGGACCAGATCAGGACAGCGCCAACCGTCATCAGCAGGCCCAGGCCCTCGCCGCGGGTCACGCTCACGGCAGGCATGCCGTTGTCTGTACCTGCGGGGATGGAACGGGACTGTTGCATGGCCTTGATCCTCCCGAAGGGACTCAGCGCGAAGTGTAACGAGTTGCAACATGCCCCATCTGGTCGCGGAGATCGTGCGAGACTTCGCGCTCAGCATGACAACCGGGAAGCTTCCGATGAGCCGCAATTCAATGATTCGCCTTGCCTTTGGTCTCGCCTTGGCTAGCCTTGGCGCCGCGCCGATGGCGTCGGCTTCCAGCCGACAACTGCCACAGGATTCGACTGAAGGCGTGGCGCCGGCTTTTGTCGCCTACATCACCAGCGGTCTGTCGAATCCCATCGGCATCATGCATGCGGGCGATGGCAGCGGGCGCGTGTTCATCATCCAGCAGAGCGGTACCGTGCGCGTGGTGGTGAACAATGTGCTGCAGACGCCGCCGCTGCTGACCCTGCGCAATTCGGCGCCGATCACCCAGTGTCGGGCCGCGCCTGCCTCGCCGCTGGCCAATGTCGGATTCACCAATGGCGGCGAGCGCGGACTGCTGGGCCTGGCCTTCCATCCGAACTTCGCCAGCAATGGCCAGGTCTTCGTCAGTTTCACCGATTCCAGCGGCGACTCCTATGTGTCGCGCTACACCATGGCCGACCCGACCGCCAATGTGATGACCACGACTGACCTGGAGTCCTGCGTCACCGTGGTGCGGGTTGATCAGGATTACAGCAACCACAACGGGGGTGGCATTGCCTTCGGTCCGGATGGCTATCTCTACTTCGGCCTCGGCGACGGCGGCGACGGCGGTGATCCGTGTGAGCGAGGCCAGACCATCAGCCCAACCCAGCTCGCCGCGAATGATGGCAATGATTTTGGCTGTCCGTCCGACGCAAGTTTCACCGGCAGCGGTGGCAATTCCAACTCGCGCGCCCTGCTTGGTTCGATGCTGCGGCTCGATATCGACGCCAGCACACCGGCCGGTGCCAACGGCCTGTGCGCGTCGGCCGCAGGCGGTTCGGCCAACTACGCGATTCCGGCCAACAATCCTTACGTCGGTGCCGACCCGGCAACGGGCTGCGACGAGATCTGGGCCTGGGGATTGCGCAATCCCTGGCGCTGGTCCTTCGACCGCGCCACCGGCGACCTGTTCATCGGCGACGTGGGGCAGGGCACGCAGGAAGAGGTGAGCTTCGAGCCGGCCGCCAGCAGTGGCGGGCTGAACTTCGGCTGGAACCTGTGCGAGGGAACCGCATTTCACGCAGGCAGCGGCTGCGGCACAGTCGGCCTGACTGCACCGATCATCACGTACGCGCGTTCGGGCGGTCGCTGCGCAATCACCGGCGGTTACCGCTACCGGGGGCCGGTGCTCGATGTCCAGGGCCGGTATTTCTTTGCCGACTACTGCTCGCAACAGATCTGGACCTCGACCTTCAATGGCGCCACCTGGACCCAGCCGGTCGGCGGCACGCCGTTCCAGACCATGGGCGACCTGGTCACCTCATTCGGCGAGGACGAGGTTGGTCATCTGTACGTGGCACGTGGCTCGCAAATCTGGCGCCTGGCGGGTGCCGAGTCGCAGCCGCCTTTCGTGGTGGCGCCCATTGCCGACCAGCTCAATGATGCTGGCGACAGCGTCTCACTGGATGTCGCAGGCAATTTCGACGATCCAGAGAGCGATCCGCTCGAGTTCGACGCCACTGGCCTGCCGCCGGGCCTGACGATCAGCCCCAACGGCCTGATTGACGGCACCATCGATCTTGGCGCAGCGGGCGTCTACAACGTCAGCGTGTCAGCTGACGACGGCTTCTCAGGCGTCTCCGACGAGTTCACCTGGACTGTGACCGGCAACGGGGCGCCGTTCGTTGTGGCGCCACTCAGCGCCCAGCAGAGCGAGGAAGGTGCCGTCATTGCCCTCGATGTGTCGGGCAATTTCGACGACCCGGAAGGTGACGTATTGACCTTCTCCGCCCAGGGACTGCCCACCGGGCTCGACATTACTCCGGCCGGACTGATCCAGGGCACCATCCAGGCCGGTTCGGCCGGCCTGTTCATCGTCACCGTCACCGCGGCCGATGCACTGAACCAGGCTGAGGGCATGTTCACCTGGGACGTAACGGCCAACGCAGCGCCGCTGCTGGTCGCTCCGATCGCGGACCAGAGCAGCGAGGAAGGCGCGGCCGTGCTGCTCGATGTGGCGGGCAACTTCGATGATCCGGATGGTGACACGCTGGGCTTCTCGGCCACCGGCCTGCCGCCGGGACTCAATATCAGTGGCACCGGAACCATCGATGGCGTGATCACGCCGGGCGCTGCGGGCGAGTATCTGGTGGTTGTCACGGCTGAAGACGCGTCGGAATCGGTCTCGGACAGCTTCACCTGGACCGTCACCGAATCCGGCACCGCGATCTTCAGCAGCGGGTTCGAGGCGGGAGAGTAGGAGCCAGTCGCGCGCGGAGACTCCGGTCGCGCGGCCTCGCCGCGCGGTCGAGCACCTCCCTCATCGCAAAAAGCTCAGCATCGATCGGCACCCAGGAACCAAGTCGGCCCGCATGCCAGGGCCGACTTCGGCCGCGGTCGACTCGCCACAGCCAGAACACGCCCGGATTTTTCGCAAGGTAGGCGAGGCATTAGCCGGATCGGCATTCCTGCCCTCAGCCCCGCATAATCGCAGGCAGCTTCCAGGAGATCGGCGATGCCAGCCGGATCGCACCCCTCGCCCAAGGATCGCGCTGCACTCGCCGAGCGACTCGCCAATGTGGCGGTGTTCCGCAGCCTGCCGGCCTCGCTGCTCGATGATCTGGTCGAGGAAGGCGAAAGCCTGACCCTGCACGGCGGCGAGCTGCTGTTCGAACAGGACGCACCCTCCGATGCACTGTTTGTGTTGCTGGCTGGGCGATTGCTTGCCCGGCGTCGACAGGGCGATGGCCGCAACGCATCGGTTGGACTTATTGCAGCGGGCGAATGCGTGGGTGAGGCTGGCATGATTGCCAATGCGCCGCGCAATGCCAGCGTCTACGCGCTGCGCGACAGCGAATTGCTGCGTCTGCCGCGTGCTGCCTTCGATCGCTTGCTGACGCGCCACCCGCAGGCCATGCTGGATCTCACCCGCACGGCGTTGCGGCGCTATGCGCAAATGGCCCATCGCCCGCCCAGGCCGCAGTGTTTTGCCCTGCTGCCGGCGCATGAGGGGTTGCCGCTGCGCGAGTTCGCCGAGGCCATGGCCGCGCAGCTGTCGCGGCATGGCGTCTGCGCCATCATTGGCGCCGAGGAAGGCCGCGGCCGCTCGCCGGCGTTCTTCTCCGAGCGCGAAGCGAACCTGTCGTATCTGATCCTGCTGGGCGATTTCGATCCCGACTGGCGCAGCCAGTGCGTGCGCCAGAGTGACTGCGTGCTGTTGCTGGCCGATACGCTGCAGGCTCCGTTTGACCCGACCTTGCCGGCTGCGGTTGGACCGCGTAACCGCCATGTGGTGCTGTTTCACCACGGTCGCGTGCAGCGCGGCCATGCGGCGGCCTGGCGCGTGGCCTGGCCCGAACTCGGTACGGTGCACCATGCCCGTGCCCTGAGCGACGCCGGACGCATCGTGCGCCTGGTTTCTGGCCGTGCGCTGTCGCTGGTGCTGTCGGGCGGTGGCGCGCGCGGTTTCGCACATCTGGGGGTGATCCGGGCGCTGCGCGAAACCGGAGTCGAAATCGATTGCGTGGCGGGAACCAGCATCGGCGCAATCATTGCCGCCGGGATGGCTGCGGATTGGCCGTACGAGCGCCTGCTGGAGGCCTTGCGCCACAGTTTCGTGCGACAGCGGCCGATTTCCGACTGGACCCTGCCCCTGGTGGCATTGACCCGCGGCCGCCGCGCCAGCCATCTGCTGAAAGAAGCCTTCGGCGAGCGCAGCATCGAGGATCTGGTGCGGCCCTACTTCTGCGTCTCGGCCGACCTCACCACGGGCGAATTGGCGGTTCACGACAGCGGACCGCTGTGGCTGGCGCTGCGCGCTTCGTCGGCAATACCAGGGCTGCTGCCGCCGGTGTTTTCGCAGCAGCGCATCCTGGTTGATGGCGGGGTAATCGACAATCTCCCGGTTGGCGAGATGCGCCGCCGCACCCGCGGCGCCTGCGTCGCCGTTGACGTCAGTGGCGGTTTCCCGCCCAAGAGCGAGCTGGAAGAGAGCCATCTACCCGGTTGGTGGCAGCTGCTGGGCGAACGCTTCGGCAATCGACGTCGCCCAAGCATTGGGCAGCTGCTGCTGCGTGCCGGCATGATCAACTCCGACGTGGCCCGGCGCCGTCGCCAGCAGCAGGCCGCCTGTCTGCTGCAGCCTCCCTTGACCGGCATCGAACTGCTCGGCTGGAAACAGTTCGATACGGCGGAAGCGATCGGCTATCGCTACGCCATGGAGCGCATGGAGGAGCTTCAGGTGGCGGTAAGCGCTGCACTGGAGTCGGATGCCTGACGCTGGGCGGGCCTCAGCCCCGGGCTTGTAATTCGGTTTCAGCGTCGCCATGGAGGGGTCAACACACCCACATCGGGCAGGGGAAGTCTTGCGCGCGGCTGAACCGCTGGGCCGCGTGCACGGGAACTGCACCCTGTTCTTAGCACTCTATGGCCCTGAGTGCTAAAATCCCGACCATGACGGAGACTTCCATGAGTCAAGCCCTGGTTGCACACAATCTGCCGATCCCCAGCGCGCTGGGCTCGCTCGACGCCTATATCGGCGCGGTGAACCGCGTGCCGGTACTGACCCTGGACGAAGAACAGGCCCTGGCGCGGCGTTTTCGCGAAGAGGAAGACCTGGACGCGGCCAAGGCCCTGGTCATGTCGCACCTGCGCTTCGTGGTGCATGTGGCGCGTGGCTACAACGGCTATGGCCTGCAGATGGGCGACCTGGTTCAGGAAGGCAATATCGGCCTGATGAAGGCGGTCAAGCGCTTCGACCCGGACCAGGGCGTGCGCCTGGTCAGCTTCGCGGTGCACTGGATCCGCGCCGAGATGCACGAGTTCATCCTGAAGAACTGGCGTATCGTCAAGGTCGCGACCACCAAGGCGCAGCGCAAGCTGTTCTTCAACCTGCGTCGCGCCAAGAAGCGTCTCGGCTGGATGACCCATGCCGAAGTGCAGGCCGTGGCGCGCGATCTGAACGTGCCCGCTTCCGAAGTGCTCGAAATGGAATCGCGCCTCAATGGCCGTGATGTCGGATTCGACGCCTCCAGCGAGGAGGACGACGAGCGTGGTCCGCCGGCGCCCGCCAGCTATCTGGTGGCGCAGAGCGACGACCCCTCGATGACCTATGAACTGGCCGACGAGGAAGACAACCAGCTCGACATGCTGCGCGCAGGCCTGGCCAAGCTCGACCCGCGCTCGCGCGACATCATCCGTCGCCGCTGGCTGGACGACGACAGCAAGGTCACCCTGCAGGATCTGGCAACCGAATACGGGGTCTCGGCCGAGCGCATCCGCCAGATCGAAGCCGGCGCGATGAAGAAGATGAAGGCGCTGTTCGTCGCCTGACCGCCGCGCAACAAGCCCCACACGAAAGGCCCCCATGCGGGGCCTTTCTGTTTCCTGGAAAGCAGTCGGGCGAAAGACTTGCGTGCATGTGGCCGCTGGCCATGCCGGGTTCGATGGCGCTGCGACCAGCACTTTCGGGAAAGGTGCAGACGGAGCGCGAGCGGCAGCCTCGACCCAATGCGGTCGTAGCAGCCGAGCTTCTTCGTTCTCCCCGTGGGAGAAGGTGCCCGCAGGGCGGATGAGGGTCAGAACTCGCGGAGTGCGTCGCCAAGAGCCGAACTCTCCCCAACCCCTCTCCCTGGGGGAGAGGGGCTCAAGCACGTGCAATGTCGCATCCTGGCCAAAAGAAGACCTAAGGCGGTGAAGTCACGCAGTGAGCGTGGCGTGACAAGTATCGCTAGCGAAAAGGAAGAGAAGTGGGATCGAACAAACTGCCATAGTTTCCTGAGGGCCCAATTTGGCGAATACGCATCCAGCGATTCCCCGGGCCGTCATCGCCATCCCAAGGGCTGTCCGCCGCCAGCCGGCGAAGCCGGCTGGGCGTCCTACCGCTAACTGCCCCGCAAGCTCTCCGCCGGATCGAGCTTGAGCGCCTGCAACGCTGGTGCGACGGTGGCGAGAACCGCGGCGCCGATGATCAGCAGCACCACGGCGATAAAGGTAAGCGGGTCGAAGACCGGCACGCTGAACAGCAGGGAGTCCAGCGCGCGGCCGAGTGCGAGGGCGGCCAGCAGTCCCAGTGCGGCGCCGGCGGCGAGCAGGTGCGAGACGCTGCGACCGATCAGCCAGAGCATCTGCGAAGGCGGGGCGCCGAGCGCCATGCGCAGGCCATACTCGCGACGACGCTGTTGCACCGTGAAGGCGAGCACGCCGAATACGCCGATCATCGCCAGCACCAGGACCAGGGCGGCAAAGCCGCCGACCAGCACGGCACGGAAGCGGTGGCGCGCCGTGGCATTGTTGGCGATCTGCTCCAGCGTGCTGACCTCGCGCAGGCTGACCAGCTGCTCGGTATCGATGCGACGTACCGCGTCGAACACCTGTGGCGCCAGTCGCTCGGCCTGGCCGGCCTGCGGCCGCACCAGCAGGAAAATGTCGCCAATCGGGTTCTGCCTGAGCGGCACGTAAAGCTGGACGAATTCCTCCACTTCGTCGGGTCGTGCCTTGACCTGGGCGGCAACGCCGATGACCTCGCGCAGTACCTGCGGCGCATCGGGCGCAGAGGAGGTCTGCACGGCAACACGGCGGCCGATCGCGCTGTTGAGATCGATGCTTGATCCGCCCGTCGCGGCAGACCCGCTCAGCAGGTGCTGGCGCGCAAAGGCCTCGCTGACCACGGCGACCTGCGGCGCATCGGCGTCGTCGTGGGCATCGAAACCGCGACCGGCGAGGATTGGCACTTCGACGGTGTCGAAGTAGCCCTCGCTGACGATCTGGTAGTCGCTGCTCGGGCGCGAGGACGGATCCGCCGCCGGCGCCCCTTCCGGACTGACGAAGGCATCGCCGAAGCTGGACGCACCCATCGGCAGGGTGGTTGCCCAGGCCGCCTGGCTTACGCCCGGCACCTCGCGCACTTCGCGGCCGACCTCATCATAGAAGCGCAGGATGTCGGCCGGTGTCGGATAGCGGCTGCCCAGTGGGTCGACCATCAGGGTCAGGACATTGCTGGCACCATAGCCGCGCTCGACGCCGTCCAGCGCCACGACGGAGCGCAGCAACAGGCCACCGGCAAACAGCAGCGCCACCGCAATGGCAACCTGGCCGATGACCAGGGCGCCACGCAGCCGACCACCGCCAGCGACCAGGCCACGGCCATCGCTGCCGATTGCCTGCCCCGGCGCCGCTTGGCTGGCCTGCAAGGCTGGTGCGATGCCGAACAGCAGGCCAGTGAGCAGGGCGGCGAACAGACAGAAGCCGGCCAGGCGCAGGTCCACCTGCAGCTCGACGGCCTCCGGCAACAGCCCCGGCGGCAGCAGAGACGGCGCCACGCCAAGGATGGCCGCGCCGAGCAGCAGGCCCAGCGCGCCGCCGAACATCGCCAACAGCAGGCTTTCGGTCAACAGTTGGCGAACCATGCGACCGCGCGACGCGCCCAGGGCGGCGCGGATCGCCAGTTCGCGGGCACGCGCGCTGGCGCGTGTCAGCAGCAGGTTGGCGATGTTCGCGCAGCAGACCAGCAGCACCAGGCCCACCACCGCCAGAAACAGCATCGAGGTACGCCGCAGGTCGGTTCCGACGAGTTGCGAATGCAACGGATCGAGGCGAACGCCACGTCCGCTGTTGCTGTCCGGAAACTGTTGCGCGAGGCGCGCCGCCACGGCGTCCAGGTCGGCGCGGGCCGCATCGAAACCCACGCCCGGCTTGAGCAGGGCGACCACGTTGAGAAAGTAGGCGCTGCGCGCGCGCGGAGGGAGATCGGTGAGCGATGCCATCGCCCACAGGTCGCTGCTGCCGATCAGCGTTGCCGCCTGCGGCATCACGCCGACCACGGTGTACGGCTGGCCATCCAGGCTCAGACTGCGTCCGACGATCTGCGGGTCGGCAGCGAAGCGATCACGCCAGAAAGCTTCGCTGAGCACGACGACATCGAGATTGCTGCGGTCGTCTTCGGCGCTGAAGTTGCGGCCCTGCAAGGCCGTCAGCCCCAGCGCATCGAACACGCCGGCGGTGACCCATTGCCTGGCGACGTTCTCGCCGCGGCCTTCGGGGGTGGTCATCACCATGCTGGCGACGTTCGGCTGGTAGCCGCCGATGGCTTCGAGGCTGCTGCTTTGCTCGGCCCAGTCAAGCATGTTGACTGGCGAGACAGTGCTGCGTGGCGTGACGTCGGTACTTTCGGAAACGAACAGCACGCGTTCGGGATCCGGCAAGGGCAGTGGCCGCAGGACAGTCGCATCCACCAGGGCGAAGATCGCCGCGTTGGCACCGATGCCAAGCGCAAGGGTGAGGATCGCAACCAGCGCAAAGCCCGGTTGCCGGCGCAACGCATAGAGTGCATAGCGCAGGTCGTGCCGGATGTCCCGCCACCAGGCGCGCGGCGCGGGTGGCGGATCAGGCGGCTGCGGCTGACGGGCCTGGCGCAGGCCTTGCAGGCGTTCGGGCAGTTCCACCGACTCGGCTTCCTGCCTCGCCTGATGCTCGGCTTCGCTGGCACTCAGTCCCTCGGCACGCAGTTCGTCGAAGCGCGCATCGAGGTGTTGCGACAGCTCTTCGACCACTTCAGCCAGGCGTTCCGGGCGCAGGTCGAGGCCGCCGAGCCGGGCACGCAACGCGGTTTTCCAGTCAGGCATTTTGCTCTCCGGTGATCAGCGCCATGGCTTCGACGAAGTTGCGCCAGGTTTCCCGTTGCCGCGCCAGGACGCGCGCGCCGAGCGCGGTCAGGGTGTAGAAACGCCGCCTGCGCTCCCCCGGCTTCTCGACCCAGCGCCCTTCCAGCCAGCCGCGCTCTTCCAGCCGATACAGCAGCGGATACAGCGAGGCGATGTGGAACGCGAGTCGGCCGCCCGAGCGCGACTCGATCAGTTTGCTGATCTCGTAGCCATGCCGGGCGCGGCCCTCGACGATCGAAAGGATGATCAGCTCGGCCGAGCCCTTCTTCATCTCCCGGTCGAGCGGACGGGTATCGATATCAGTCATAGCCACATATGTTAGTGGCAAATGTCTGGCGGCCATGTGCCGCAGGTCATGGTGGGCATCGCAGAGATCCTTATGCCGCAGCAGCGCCCGCCCTGCTCCTGCAGGCTTCTAGCAGCCTGTCGGACTTAGGTCGGCCCGGGCTGCAAATCCGCCTGCGCGGTCCACTATCCGCCGATTCTTGGCCCGTAGCGCGGCTACGCGCCTGCAAATCGTCGAAAATCTGTCCTTACGCAGTCAGATTTTCGCCTCAACCACCTAAGTCCGACAGGCTGCTAGGCCTTCCTGACCCACTTCAGCAGCGACTGCCAGTCTTCCTGGTGCTCGCGTACCTTTTCCGAGTGGTAATCGAACAGGCTCTTGCCAAGGCCAGCCAGCAGCACGTAGGCCTGCGAGTCGCGGATCTGGCCGACCACCGGATACGGCCATTGGCGCAGCAGGTCGAGAGCCTGCTGCGAAGCCGTGGTCCAGGGCTTGAGGCGATTCGCGACCAGGCCCACCGGCAGCTTGCCTTTGCGAATGCGCGGATGTGCGGCAAGACTGTCGAGGAATGGCACGGTGGCCTCCAGGTCGATCACCGAAGGCTGTACCGGCACCAGCACGGCGTCGGCGGCGTCGAGAAAGGATTCGAGTTCCTCGCGGAACCAGCCGGCCGGCACATCGATCACCACGCGCTCGGTATCAGCAGGCACCAGTTTGAGCCAGTTCCGACGGCTGCACTCGATCGGCAACACGGCGCTGTCCAGCTCGACGCGCTTCTGGCACCAGTGGGCTGAGGAGCGCTGCCGGTCGCAGTCGACCAGCGCGGTGTTCTTGCCTTCCAGCGCGAAATGCGCGGCAAGGTTGGTCGCGAGCGTGGTCTTGCCGGCGCCGCCCTTCGAACTGGCCACCAGGATGGTCCGCATTGCGTGCTCCCGTATCAGGCTGCTGGCAATCTACACCGGTCGCCTGCCCTGTCTCCAGCTCAGGCGGCTAGAAAATCCTCAATCGACACGCCAGCCCGTCGAAGAATGGCACGCAGCGTTCCTTCCGGAAGGTCGCCGGGATGATTGGGCAGCGTGGTGTAGCGGCGCGTGGTTTGATTGAACCAGATTTCGAGACTGCCGGCGGCTTGGCGATCAAACCGCAAAACCCAGGCACTTCAGTTTGCGAGCTACGTCCCGGTAACGGTGCCCGCTGAGGCGTCCCATGCTTAGCCGCCGATCACCAACGGGTAGTCAAAGGCTTCGCGAACGGACTCCAGTCCGCTCAAGTCGTCGCTGCGCTCGGCGTGCGCTTCCAGAAGCTTTCGCGCTACGTCACGAGCGACTTCCAGCGTTTCTGTCAGGGTTCTGCCCTGTGCGACCAGTCCGGGCAAGCTGTCACTCGTAGCGAGAAACACGCCCTCCGGCAATCGTTCAACGTGCAAGGTGACGATGCGCTCCATCTTGGCACTCTCTCAGGCGGCAGCTTTCCAATCTACACCGGTAGCGCAACGGGTGCAGCCTCGGGCGTGCGCCGTGGGGGATAATGCCAACCCCTCCACAGCGCAAGGTCCGCGTCCTGAAGCCTGAGCCCACAAACGCCCTCGATCAGCTGCAGCGTGTATTCGGCTACCCGGAATTCCGCGGCCAACAGGCCGAGGTAGTGCAGCACGTGAGCGACGGTGGCGATGCCTTGGTGCTGATGCCCACGGGTGGTGGCAAGTCCTTGTGCTACCAGCTTCCGGCCCTGTTGCGGTCGGGCACCGGCATCATCATCTCGCCGCTGATCGCGCTGATGCAGGATCAGGTCGAAGCGCTGCGCCAGCTCGGTGTGCGTGCAGCCTTCCTGAACTCCAGCCTCGATGCCGGCGACGCGTCTGAGGTTGAGCGGCAGCTGGTGCAGGGCGAACTCGACCTGCTTTACGTGGCACCGGAGCGACTGCTGACACCACGATTTCTTGGGCTGCTCGAGCGCGCCAGCATCGCGCTGTTCGCGATCGACGAAGCGCACTGCGTATCGCAATGGGGCCATGATTTCCGTCCCGAGTACCGCGAACTGAGCCTGCTGCACGAACGCTGGCCGCAGATTCCGCGTATCGCGCTGACTGCCACCGCCGATCCCCCGACCCGCCGCGAGATCGTCGAACGCCTGCAGCTGCAGGACGCGCGTTGTTTCCTGTCCAGTTTCGACCGGCCCAATATCCGCTACCAGGTCGCGCCCAAGCAGGACGCGCGGCGCCAGCTGCTGGATTTCCTGCAGGGACGCCGCGGCCAGTCTGGCATCGTCTACTGCCTGTCGCGTCGCAAGGTGGAGGACACCGCCGACTACCTCGTCAGCAAGGGCATCAGTGCGCTGCCGTATCACGCCGGCCTGGACAGTGGCGTGCGCGCCGCCAACCAACGCCGCTTTCTGCGCGAGGACGGCATCGTGATGGTCGCCACGATCGCCTTCGGCATGGGTATCGACAAACCCGACGTGCGCTTCGTAGCGCATCTCGACCTGCCCAAATCGCTGGAGGGGTACTACCAGGAAACCGGCCGCGCAGGGCGAGATGGCGCAGCGGCGGAGGCCTGGATGGCCTATGGCCTGGGCGATGTGGTGACCTTGGCCCAGATGATCGCGAAGGGCGAGGCCAGCGAAGAGCGCAAGCGCCTGGAGCGGCGCAAGCTCGACGCCCTGCTCGGGTATGCAGAGAGCCTGCGCTGCCGTCGCCAGGTACTCCTGGAAACCTTCGGCGAGGCCTACCCGCAGGCCTGCGGAAACTGCGACAACTGTCTCTGGCCGACGCAAGGTTGGGACGCGACGGAGGCCGCGCGACTGGCCTTGTCCTGCGTCTACCGCTGTGGGCAGCGTTTCGGCGTCGGGCACCTGATCGATGTGTTGCGCGGCGCCGACAGCGACGCGGTGCGACGCTGGGGTCACCAGAGTATCTCCACCTATGGCCTGGGCAAGGACTTCGACCTGCAGCGCTGGCGCAGCGTGTTCCGTCAGCTGATCGCTGGCGGCTATCTCGACGTCGATATCGAAGGCTTCGGGAGCCTGCGCCTGACCGACGCCGCGCGACCGCTGCTGCGCGGCGAGCAACAGCTCACCCTGCGCCTTGATGCGCCGCGCAAAGGTCGCCGCGAGAGTCCACGCGAGCGTCCCGCGTTCAGCGGTGATGCTGACGAGCAGGCCCGTTTCGAGCGCTTGCGCACACTGCGTGCGCGCCTGGCCAAGGAGCAGGGCGTGCCGGCCTACGTGATCTTCCACGACGCTACCCTGATGGCGATCGCCGGTGCCGCGCCGGATTCGCTCGACGAACTCGGCGCCATCTCCGGCGTCGGTGCACGCAAGCTGGAACGCTACGGCGCCGCGGTCCTCGAAGCCCTGTAGGGTGGGCCGAGGCCCACCCTACGCAAAGCGTCGCGGGCGACCGGTATCATGCCGCCATGAACATCCGACCCTATCTCGACAAGCACCCCATCCTCGGCGCGCGCGCCTATGTTGATCCGGCCGCCTGCCTGATCGGCGACGTCGAACTCGGCGAGGACGCCTCGCTGTGGCCGGGTGTGGTGGTGCGCGGCGACGTCAACTTCATCCGCATTGGCGCGCGCACCAATGTGCAGGATGGCAGCATCGTGCACGTCACCCACGAAGGACCGTATACGCGGCCAGGCGGATTTCCGACCGTGATCGGAAGCGATGTCACCATCGGGCACGGCGCCATCATCCACGCCTGCACCATCGAGGATGCCTGCCTGATCGGCATGGGCGCCACCGTGCTGGACGGCGTCACGGTGCGCAAGCACGGCTTCGTGGGTGCCGGCGCGGTGGTCTCGCCCGGCAAGGTAGTGGGCGAGGGCGAGCTGTGGCTCGGCAATCCGGCGCGCCCGGCGCGCAAGCTGGGCGATGCGGAAATCGAGGCGCTCTATTACAGCGCCAAGCACTACGTGAAGCTCAAGGACCGTTACCTGTCGATGGCTGCGTCTTCTAAATGATCTGCGCTGGCCGCGTTGCCATGCGGATGGCGTGGCCTGCGTCGACGTTCGTGACAGAGCCCCTCTCCCATCGGGAGAGGGGTGGGGGTGAGGGGTGGGTTTCGACAGAAGCTCAATTGGGCGACCGGTCGCCACCAACCTGCACCCGGAATTTCGGCTCGACACGGAAGTCTCGGCTCGATTCGCCCCTCACCCCTACCCCTCTCCCGATGGGAGAGGGGTGTGAACAGTGACCGAAGGCGGCCAGCGCCGCTACGCAGTAGACCGTTGCGATGAGTCTCATGCCAGCCCGACAGGTCACATTCCCTGCAGCGCGACCTCCCGCACGGCAGCTTGCCGCCCAGACCGCTATCCTGCGGGTTCACTCTGGAGGCTTGCATGCCAGAAGCGCCGATCAGCGTCACCGAGGCCGCCAAGCGCGATGCGCTGCGTCCGGGCAGTCTGGGCAGCCTGCCGCAGCGTACCTATCGGCTGCGTGTGCTGGGCATGGGTCTGGCCTTCCTGCCGCTGGCAGCGGTGTCCTGGGAGCTGCAAGCGCACTGGCTGGTGTGGCTGTGGCTGGTGTTCAGCGGCCTGCTGTGGCCGCATCTGGCCTACCTTCTTGCGGTTCGTCACCGCGATCCCTTTCATGCCGAGCTGCGCAATTTCGTCATCGATTCGGCCATGGCAGGTAGCTGGGTGCCGCTGATGCACTTCAATGTGCTGCCATCGGCTGTGCTGCTTACCGTGGTAAGCGCCGACAAGGTGCACTCCGGGGTGCGCGGCCTGTGGCTGCGCTCACTGCCCGGCATGCTGCTCGCGATGCTCGGCGTCAGCCTGCTGACCGGCTTTGCGCTGCAGCCCTACACCAGCATGACCGTGCTGCTGGCGAGCCTGCCGATCCTGGTCATCCACACCTTGGCCGTCAGCATGAGCAGCTACCGACTGGTGCGCCGCGTGCAACGCCAGAACCTGCAGCTCGATGAACTCAGCCGCGTCGATGCCCTTACCGGCCTGCAAAGCCGTCGGCACTGGGAAGCGCAGGCCGAGGCACTGCTGCAGCGGCATCGAAGTGACGCCAGTGACGCTACCCTGCTGCTGATCGACATCGACCACTTCAAGGCGATCAACGATCGCTACGGTCACGCAGTCGGCGACGATGTGCTGCGTGGTATCGCCGAGCTGACCCGGCGCAGCCTTCCCGCCGAGGCGCACGCCGGTCGCTTGGGCGGCGACGAGTTCGTGGCGGTTTTGCCGACTGACCTGGCCAGCGCCGCGGCATCTGCCGAGCGCTTGCGTGCAGCAGTCGAAAAGTTGGACTTCCACCGCTATCCCGGACTGCACTGCTCGATCAGCATCGGTCTGGCTTCCGCGCCGGATGGTGAACTGGAGCTGCGCGAATGGATCGAAGCCGCCGATCGCGCCCTGTACCGTGCCAAGCACGCCGGACGCAATCGCATGGCGGGCCTGGAATCATTGCCGGACATCACGCCGCAGCGCTGAGGCTGCTGTAGGGCGGGTCTCGACCCGCCGACGGACGTCAGCGATCACCGGGTTCAGCATCGCGAGCGCGACCTACGACTACACAGCTTCGCTCGCCAAGTACCATTGCCGCTTTCAAGAGCAGAGATCTTTGCTTGTCGCAGCCTCGCCACCGAGCCATGCCCATGACACCTGAATCCCCCGCCTGGCTTGCGAGAGCCGACAGCCGCACCCTGGCCGACGCACTCGCGACGGTTGCGCGCATGGCTGAAACCCCCCAGTTGTTCGAGGCCAGCGCCGAGCACCGGCCACGCTTTGGCGCACTCGGACTGCAGACCGAGGACTTCGCGCAGCGCCACTCGATCAGCAGCGCATCGGATCTGGCGGTGTTTGCTGCGGCAACCCTCGACCAGCAGGACTTCATTGCAGAACCGCCGCGTCGCCCGGTGGCACGCGCGCTGGCCGGCCTTTACACCACCCGTCATCGCTGGCGTCGCAAGGCGCTGATAAGCATCGCGGCGACTGGCACGCTGGTGGTATTGCTGTTTGGCGGACATTCGGTGTATCAGGGCCAGATCGAGCGCACCCGTCTGCGCGCCGAAGTTGCCGCGCAGGCAGCGCGGGACGCCGCACAGGCCGATCTGCTGCAGGCCGAGGCCGTCCTCGGCGAACTCGCGGCTCGCCCCACTGCCGAGATCGTCGCCGCGCCGCTGGAACAGCTGCGCAACAGCTTGCGCAGCGACATCGAGTCCCAGCGCCTGGCACTGGCCGGTCTCGAGAGCGCTGCCCCGCGCCCATTCTCAGCACTTGCGCCGCGGGCCCAGGCCGCGAAACGCGAGTTTGATCAGTGGAACGCTATTGCTGCGCAGCTGCAGTCGGTCGAGCCCAGCCTGCATGAGTCGCTGGCAGCGGTGCAGGCGCAGTTGCGTGACCGCCTGCAACGCGCCGTACAACAGGCCGATCTGGCCACGGCGCAAGCAGCACTGCAGCAGCGCGACGCACTGCAAGGCTTGCACGAAGGCCTGCAGAATCGTACCCAGGTCGACGCCCTGGATGGTCCTGCGCGCGACGCCCTCGCGGCTGCCGAAGCGGCGGTCGCAACGGCCCTGGCCGATGCCGACGTCGAGCGTGCCAGCGCCGCGCTGCAGGCCGAAACCTCGCTCAAGCGATTGATCGCCACGCCCTACACGGTGCACATCGTTGACCGCCCGGGAGAGCTGTCTGGCGTGCCGCGCTACCCGGTGGACAATCCGGACGCCGCGGCCTACTACCTGATCGTCGAGGCCATAACGGCCGATGGCCAGGTGCTGGAGATTCCCGTGCTCAACGAGGAGACCCAGCAGCGCAGCAGGGTGAGCAAGTTTGGTATCCGGGTTTCCGAGGACGCCTTCAATGCGGTGCGCAGTGAAAAACAGGCCAGTGGCCGCATCGCCGATCGCAAGGTGGGCAGCAAGCCCGCCGGCCATCTGCATCCCGAATACCGCATCGCCGCCAGCGGCGGCGCCATCACGGAGTGGTAGGCATGGCCAGCGGAAAGGATGTCCTGGCGGCGATCCAGGCGCAGCAAGCAAGTTCTGACCGTGCCATCGCCGACCGCGGCAATGCCTTGCAGGCCAAGCGCCAGCGGGCTGCGGATCTGCGTACGACCGAGCGCAGCCTGATCGAGCGTCTCGCACAGCAGCGCCTCGCTGCATTCGCCGAAGCCGAGCCGCTGCAGGCACTGGGCGAGACCGACCACGAAGTCGCGCGTCTGGTGGCCGAACGCACGCAGGAGCAGGCCGCGCTGCAACAGCAATTGCAGCAGGCCGAGGCAATGCAGAAGCAGCGCAGCGGTGAACATGACGAGGCCGCGCAGGCCCACGAGCAGGCCGTAGCCGCTGCCGGTGAGGCGGTCAAGTCCGTACTGCAGGCCTTGCGTGCCACGCCGGCCCAGCAGGCCCTGCTGGATACCGAAGAAAACACAGAAGCGCTGCGCGAATCGGCCCAGCAGGAATTGCAGCGTTGCGCCAGGCTGCTGCAGGCCAGCAGCGAGCAATTGCAGGGCGATCCGCTGGCGGCCTACTTGCTGCAGCGCGGTTATGGCAGTGACGACTATGCGGCGCGCGGCCCGATTGCACTGCTGGATCGCTGGGTAGCCGGAGTCTGTGATTTCGGCGTAACGCGCGTGCGGCAGGCTCTGGCGCGGGCGCAGCACGCACGCGCCGAGCAGGCTGCAGTGATCGCCGAAGCCCAGATCGACGCCGCCGTCGCCGCGCGCGAAGCCCCCGAAATCGCTGCGGTTCAGGCGAGCCCGGCGCGCGCATTGCTGGAGGCGGAAGTCGAGGCATCGCAAACCCGCGCTGGCCGCCTGGCCGCGCTGCACAGTTCAGAAGCCGAGGTCGCCAGGATCGAGTCGGCCCTGGAAGCGATCGAACGCAATGCCGATCGGCGTTCGCTGCAGGCGCTCGACGCGCTGGTCGCGCGCCTGCACGGCAGCGACGAGGCCAGCCTGCATCGTGCCGTCACCGACACGCGCAGTACCGAGGATGACCAACTCGCCATTGAGCTCAGTCAGCGCCGCCGTGAACTGGAAGCCCTGGCCACCGAAGCCGAAACCCTGAGCGGGGAAATCGAGCACCTGCGCAGCGAGCTGGTCACCGTCAAGAATGTCGTCCGCGAGTTTCCTGCGCGCGGCTTGAATGATGCCTACTCGGTTTTCGGCAGCACCGCGGAAGTGTTGGACCTGTTGGTCAAGCTGCAGCGCGGTACGCTCGGCACCGATAGATTCTGGGAAACCCTCACCGCGCAGCACCGCATCCAGCGTCCGGCCCCGACCAGCTCCGGCTCCAGCAGTTGGCGATCGAGCGGCAGCAAAAGCTCGAGCTTTGGCGGTTCCAGCTTTCGCAGCGGCTCCGGCTTCAAGGGTGGCGGATTCAGAAGCGGCAAGGGCTTCTGAATGCGAACGGGGTGGGGTTGGTCGCCACCGAACCCATCACGTTTGGCGTCCGATACGCGCAGCGCCACGCGATTGCCGCGGGCAGGACAGAGTGCTGGTCTGACAACCTGTGTGTGGCAGCGCACGGACGTGCGCCAGGGCCCGGGCTAGGCTGCGCAGACACGCGGGGAGCGTGTCGGCTGACGGGGCCTCACTGCAATGAAATGAAGTGATCAGCTCCCGCTGAAGCGCGCATGGCTGGATCTTGCGGCGCGCACGTCGCCCACCCGTCAGCAGATGCACCCATCAACCCACCAGAGAGATCAGACACCATGAAAATTCCCGCAAGCGCACCAACCACCATCGTGTGGGTCATCTGTCTGGTGCTCTACATCGTCGCGCTCGCCGCCCAGTTCGGCGTGGTAAAGATCGATGCGCAAATCGTCATGTGGAGCTGGATCATCGGGTTTGGCCTGCTGCTGCTCGCCTGTCGGGTACGAGGCCTGTAGCGCAGTCGCCCGCCGCGCATTCCTTCAGCGCAGTCGCGCTTCGACCAGGCTGCCGGCAGGGTAGGCGGGCGCTGGCTTCGTTGCCGTTGACAGCGCCCCGGTGGCAGTTCGTGCGGCGCGGCCGTGGTCCGCTGCCGTCAGTGCCCGCCAACCGATAAGCAGCACGCCACACGCCAGTGGCAGCCCCAGACCGTGCAGGGACAGCGTGTCGGCGGGGTTGCCCAGCAGATTCAAGGGGCCATCGTTCTGGATGCCGATGTACGACAGCACCAGAACGATCAGCTCGAAGGGCCGCGGGGAGCGCAGCTGGGCGGCCAGCGCCAGGCCCCACAAGGCCAGGCTAGCGCCGATGCACAGCACCACCATGGCCAGCGTTGGATCGCTGAAGGCCAGGCGCAGCAGGGCCGGTGCACTCGCTGCCCAGGCCAGTCCGACCGCGGTCAGGCTGCGCGCGGCCAGCAGGCGCCA
This sequence comes from Lysobacterales bacterium, assembly GCA_038257155.1. Lineage (GTDB taxonomy): Bacteria > Pseudomonadota > Gammaproteobacteria > Xanthomonadales > Xanthomonadaceae > JANJTY01. The sequence goes on from JBBSJP010000026.1 coordinate 43,201, forward strand.
GCGGATTCCCGGCGCGCTCATCACCAGCGCGGCGGTGCCATGCTCGCTCTCGCGCAGTGCCAGACGCGAGAACACATCGAGGTACAGCAACCACGCGCCCAGCACAGCCACCACCAGGCCCGCGCCGCTGGCGAACAGCTGCATGGCGGCGAACACGCAGGCCGCCAGCCACCACCACCAGGCACGCCGGCGCAGTACCTGGCGAACTTCGCTGCTGATCAGCAAGCCCAGCGGCAGACGCTGCAGCGGTGCCAACAGACGATCGAGCCAGCGCAGTCGACGACCGCCCTGGTGGTTGCGGGTCGGGCCACTGCTGCGCGCCGCGAAACGGTCAAGAAACGGCGTGGCCGACAACAGCAATGCCAGCGCCGCACCCAGCCAGAACACGCGGCCGGCGATGTCGCGCGCCTGCAGCGGCCAGTAACTCCAGTCAAAGCGGATCGGAGGCTGGCCCTCGAGCGACTGGCTGCCAACACTCAGGCTGTAGCGTTCTTTCTCGTTCTGCGGCGGATGCAGGCGGTCGAGGTCGCGCAGTACCAGGGCGATGCCGTTCGGATCGCTCATCCAGTCGTTCTGCGCCTCGGCGTCTTTCTGCAGGTCGAACTGGCTCATCGTGGCCGAGGTCATCACCAGCCAGACCACGAAGAACAGTGCGTTGCCGGCACTGCGCCGCAGCCAGGGCACCAGGTCGAACCACACCGCGAAGGCGCAGGTGATGGCCAGCGAGGGCAGGGACAGCATCAGCACCGGCTTGAGCAGTTCGATCAGATCAATGCTGCGGTCTTCGGCGCGGATCCACTGCGCCGCCAGCCCCACCGCCAGGCCCACGCCCACCATCAGGCCCATCACGGTCATGTGGCTGGCCCACTTGGCCAGCAGATAGCCGGCGCGGGTCATCGGCGTAGCCACCAGCAGCTGCCAGACACGGGTTTCCAGATCACGCGCCACGGTGCCACGCACCAGATAGAAGCCGACCAGCGACAGCAGCACGCAGAGCACCAGCGCCAGCACCATGCCGATCCACGCGCTGGAATAGACGCCGCGCTCGCCGCCACGCAGCGAGACGGTCAGGTAGTCGGCTTCGACGCCGGGAAAGCACCACCAGCTGGCAAAGCCAACCAGAACCATCACCACCCAGAAGCGCGGGCTGCGGCTGCGCTGGCGCAGGTCGGCGCCGAGCACCGCGAGAAATCGCCGGATCGCGTCCATCAGGCGTTGCCTTCGGCTTTCAGCAGCCAAAGGTAGGCGTCCTCCAGATCCGGCGTCACTGCCACGGCATCGGCCGACGGCGCGGTTTCGGCCACGCAACGCAGCACCACGCCCTGCTCGCTGCGCAGCGAGCGGCTGATATGCAGCTGACCGCGCAGCTCGGCAAGGCGCGCCGGCGCGACAGTCCATTCGAAGGCATGGCCGCGGGCGCGACCGATCAGGTGCTCGGGCGTGCCGGAAAAACGCAGCACGCCGGCCGCCATCACCGCCAGCTGGTTGGCGCTGGCCTCGACGTCGGACACGATGTGGGTCGACAGGATGATCAGGCGCTCGTCGGCCAGGTCGGTGAGCAGGTGGCGAAAGCGCAGGCGCTCTTCCGGGTCCAGCCCGACCGTGGGCTCATCGACGATCAGCAGGCGCGGATCATTGAGCAGGGCCTGGGCAATGCCGGCGCGCTGGCGCATGCCGCCGGAATAGTCGCCGAGACGGCGCTCGGCCGCTTCCGCCAGGCCGACCGCGGTCAGACACTCGTCGACCCGGCTGGCGACACGCTTCGCAGGCAAGCCCTTGACCGCGGCCAGGAAATGCAGGAATTCGCGCGCCGAAAGCGACTCGTAGACGCCAAAATCCTGCGGCAGATAGCCCAGCGCGGCACGCAGGGTATTGGGGCTGCGTGCCGTGTCGACGCCGCACCAGCTGACCTTTCCGGAAGTGGGCTTGGCGAGGGTGGCCAGCACCCGCATCAGGCTGGACTTGCCGGCGCCGTTCGGGCCCAGCAGGCCGAGAATGCCCGGGCCCAGGTCCAGATCCACTCCGCGCACGGCCTGGTGGCCGTTCCGATAGCAAAAGCCCACATCTTCCAGCCGCAGCTCGCAGTTCGACACCTTATGCCCCATGGCCGGAACCGGCCTTCGTGATCAGTGTTGGTAGTGTAGTTACCTATAACACCTAATCACATGGGTCAAAGGTCATGCGCGGCTTGGGGGCGCCCGTTCGTCGGATCCGCGCCGATGGGCGCCTCCGCGATATCCAAGGTTCCTGCGGCGCTTGATCCGACCTACGACGGCAAGGTCACAACGGGTCGGCGCAAATCGGCGTAGTTAGTCGGATCCGCGGATGGACGCCTCCGCGATATCCAAGGTTCCTGCGGCGCTTGATCCGACCTACGACAACAAGGTCACAACAGGTCGGCGCAGATCGGCGTAGGTCGGCTCAAGCCGCAAAGCGGTGGAGCCGACGTTGCGAAGCGGCGGAGCCGACATTGCAAAGCGGCGGAACCGACGCAACGCGGCGCTCAGGTCCGCTGAGGGGCGGTCACGGCCTCCAGCTGGACCAGGATGGCCATGGCCGCGTCCCGGCTGTTCCCGCACATGTCCTGGCACGGTCGCAGCGAGGCGCAGAACGCCGGCCGCTCGGGCTTGCCGAAAAGCCGGCAGCGCAGCGACTCATCGAGCTGCACGCAGGCAACGCCAGCCGGCTTGCCCTGCGGCATGCCGGGAATCGGCGAAGTAATCGACGGCGCGATGCAGCAGGCGCCGCAGGCGTCCCGGCAATTCACCTCAGTCGGCGGTGTGCAAGGCTACCGTGCGGGCCTGCAGGGCGGCAAAAACCGGCGTGGTGTCAACCCGCTTGCCGTGCCAGTGCTCGAACGCCAACGCGGCCTGTTCCACCAGCATGCCAAGGCCGTCGATCACATGGCTGCAGCCGGCCGCGCGAGCCCAGGCGGAAAAGGCGATCGCCGCTTCGCCATAGCTGAGGTCGATCGCCAGGCAGCGCACCGAGACCAACCCGAAGGGAAGGTCCATGCTGCGTTGCTCGCGGCCGGCAGACGTGGCATTGATCACCAGTTCGAAATCGCCCAGCGAACCCAGGTCATTCCAGTAGCGTGACTTGGCCCGGCCCGGTTCGCCCAGCATGTCGACCAGCGCATCGGCGCGATCCGGCGAGCGGTTGACGATGACCAGCTCGGCCAGCCCCGCATCAAGCAGGGCCGGTGCCACGCCGCGTGCGGCGCCGCCAGCGCCCAGCATCAGCGCACGCCGGCCGCGCAGATCAAGTCGGTGGCGCTCGGTGATGTCGCGCACCAGGCCTGCGCCATCGGTGTTGTCGCCGTGCCAGGCGTCTCCGACCCGGGTCAGGGTGTTCGCGGCGCCGGCCCGTTCGGCGCGCTCGCTGCGCTCCCGGCACAGCGCAAAGGCTGCTTCCTTGTGCGGCAGCGTGATATTGGCGCCGACGCCTCCGGCGACGGCGAACTGCTCAAGCGCCTCAGCGAATCCTTCGGCGGTGGACTCTATCGCCTCATAGCGCAGCCCGATGCCGACCTGCTTGGCGAACTCGGCGTGGATGAACGGCGAGAGGCTGTGGGCAATCGGGTGACCGAAGACGGCGTAGCGCGGCAATGAGTTCATGGCGAATGCTGAGCGAAGGCGATGTTCCAAGCTTAGCCCGTGCACAGTCGTTCGGGACAGCCTGTGCTGCCGACGCAGGCCCGGCCTGCGCAGCGGCATGAATTCGGCTCGACGCAACCCGCCTCAGGCAGCGCGCTGCAGGCTGCTCCATTGAAGGACGCGGCGCTGGATCTCGCGCACGCCGTCGGTCAGCGCGGCGGGGCCCGGTTGCAGGATGATGGGCGACTTGATCTCGAACAGCTGCGCATCCCGCACCGCAGGAATGGCCTGCCAGCCAGCGCGTGCGGCTACGTGCTCGGGCCGGAAGCGCTTGCCGCACCACGATCCAAGGATCATGTCGGGGGCGCGGCGCACCACTTCCAGGGGATCTTCAAGAATGCGGCCCCGGGCGAGCGGCTCGCGTGCCCGTTCCGGGAAGATATCGTCGCCTCCGGCGATGCCCACCAGTTCGCTGACCCAGGCGATGCCGCTGATCTGCGGCTCGTCCCATTCCTCGAAATAAACCCGCGGCCGACACGCCAGCTGCGCCGAACGGGCGGCGATCTCGTCCAGCCCGCGTTGCAATTCGTCGGCATAGGCGTTGGCCTTTGCAGCCGCGCCAACCAAGGCGCCCAAGCGCCGCACATAGTCAAGGATGCCCGCGACGCTGCGATGGTTGGCGATCCACACTTCGACACCGGCCTTGATCAAGGCCTGGGCGATATCTGCCTGGATGTCGGAAAAGCCGACCGCCAGATCCGGCTTGAGCGCCAGGATGCGATCAATCTTCGCACTCAGAAACGCACTGACCTTGGGTTTGTCACGCCGCGCCTGCGCTGGCCGGACGGTAAAGCCGGAGATGCCGACGATGCGCTCCGACTCGCCCAGCGCGTACAGGGTTTCGGTGGGCTCTTCGGTGAGGCAGACGATGCGGCGTGGACCCACGCTCAGGAATTGCGCCGTTCGCTGTCGCGACGCAGTTCGGCGCGGCGTGGCGCGGTGCGCCGTTCACCCGTGACGCGACGCTCGATGCCGGCCCAGGCGCTTTCAATAGTGACGCGTCGTTCGATTTCGCGGCGCCCGCTGTCGGCCTCGCGGCGCTCTCCCAACCGACGCTCACCAGCGCGGCGCTCCAGAATCTGATCCATTCCCGCACCCTCCCAAGTAAACAGGACCAAGGATGTTAGCGCCAAGCTGCCTGCAGCGCCAGCGCAGGCCGGTTCACGGATACAGCATGCGCCGCGCCCAGTTCCCGTCCGTGCCGCGCTCGTAGCGTTGCCGCTCGTGCAGGCGATACTGCGCGCCGTACCAGAACTCGATCATGTTCGGCACGACGCGACGGCCGGACCAGTGCGGCGGCCGCGGCACCGGTGCATCGCCGAACTTCGCCTCGAAGGATTCAAAGCGGTGCTCGAAAGTCTCGCGCGATTCGAGCGTCTGCGACTGCAATGAAGCCCAGGCGCCCAGCTGGCTGGCGCGCGGGCGCGAAGCGAAATAGGCATTCGCCTCGGCTTCACTGACCGGCTCAACCTGTCCCTCGATCTTGACCTGCACCTGTTGCCGCAGGCCCTTCCACAGGAACAGCAGGGCGACCTGCGGATTGGCCGCCATCTGCTGGCCCTTGTGGCTTTCCAGGTTGGTATAGAAGACGAAGCCGCGTTCGTCGAAGCCTTTCAGCAGCACGGTGCGAGCCGAGACGCGGCCGTCAGGACCGGCGCTGGCCAGGGTCATCGCCGTGGGCTCGGGGTCGCCAGCAACGCGCGCCTCGTCGAGCAACTCGGTGAAGGTCATCAAGGCTTCGGCGTACAGATCGCCCGGGTCCGATTGAAGAATGTCGTCGTGCATGGATTGGCTACTGTGCAGCCGCGAGCTGCGGCCGTGATCCGTCCATTATGACGTCGTGTTGCGCAGGCTGCGCTGCTTGATTGCCGCGCTGCAGCCCTTGCTCGAGCCCTAGATCTGCTCGAGCCGGTAGCCGTGCTGGTACACAGCGGTCAAGCGCCAGCCATGCTCACCACCCAGCTCCAGCTTGCGACGCAGGCGGCTGACGTGGGTGTCCACCGTGCGCGTTGCCACCGCGCTGTGAATCTTCCAGACGTGGCGCAACAGCGATTCGCGACTCACCACCTGACCACGGCGGCGAAACAGGTACTGGGCGAGATCGAACTCGCGGTCGGTCAGGGCAATCTCCTTGCCACCCAGGCTCAACTTGCGCCGCGCCGAGTCGATCTCGAACGGCGAAATATCGCCCAGCGACTGGGTATCGTCGCCCAGGCCAATGCGGCGCAGCAGCACGTTGAGCCGGGCGAGCAGTTCGCCCTGGCGGGGCGGCTTGACCAGGTAATCGTCGGCGCCTTCGGACAGACCCGCGACGATATCGGATTCATCGTCGCGGCCGGTCAGGAACAGCACCGGCAACTGGCGGAAGCCGCTCTCGCGCAGCCAGCGCAGAATCGTGATGCCCTCTTCATCGGGCAGGTTCCAATCCAGGATGAGCGCATCCATGGGTTCCGAACTCACCCGGCGGCGCAGGTCCATGCCCTGGGTGAATAACCGATAGTTGAAACCGGCCTGCGACAGCCAACTGCAAAACAGCGCGGACTGGTCGGCATCGTCCTCAAGCAGGCCGATGGTGAGGCTGGTTTCAGGCTGCGTTGGCAACTGTTCGGACTGCATGGGCATTCATTACTCGATCAATGACTTCGCGCGTGCCTGCGGGCGGGAGTCGACGCCGAAGCCAACGCGAGTTCGACGCTGCTGCGTGTGATTCACCTGCCATCCCCTTTCGCACAGCCCCACCTGTGTGAATTGCGAAGTGTGTCACTGGACTATAGCAAAGAGCGATGCTCGCGAAGCACAGCGGCTAACAAAGCATTTCCGCGTAACCCTGACGGAATCCCGCGAAGCGGCAGACAAAACCGGAGGCCCGGAGCCTGGCGTTGGATACCCGTCGGCCCCGAATCGATTCCGGATGCGGGGTGATCGGCGGCAAGCCAAGCAGGTCCCGCACCGCGTTCAGCACCTCGGACTCGGTGGCCGGCTGATCATCGTTGAGGAGCCAGAGATCCGCCGGGTGAGCGAGACGCAGGATGTGGCGAATCGCCGCGGCGGCGTCCTCGATACGGATGCGGTTGGTCCAGCGCGGCTCCGCCGCTTCGCCGCGGCGGGCGCGTTCGATCAGGCGGCTGCGGCCGGGTCCATACAGTCCCGAAGGCCGCACCACGATGGCCTGCGGAAGACGCTGACGCAGGCGCTGTTCGGCCTCCAGCAGCAGCAGACCGTTGAATCTCAACGGTTCGACAGGGCTGTCTTCGTCAACCCAGCTGCCATCGTCCTGGCCATACACCGCCGTGGATGATACGAAAAGCAGACGCGGCGCTGAGCCGATGGCATCGAGCAATCGCAGCAGGCCGTCCACGTAAATGGCGCGATAGCCCGCTTCGCTGCGCTGGGTTGCAGCTGCGGCATAGATCACGGTGTCCCAGTCCCGAGCCAGGCCGCGCAGACTGGCGGCGTCGGTGAGGTCGGCCGAAACGCCGTGAATCGCGGCCGGCAGCTGCCCGATCGAGCGGCGCAGTCCGGAAACCTCGTGGCCGTCCTGGGCCAGCAGCAGCCCAAGGCGTGTGCCCAGATCGCCGCAGCCCGCTATCAGGACGCGCTCGGCGCACTTCACGCGGTGGCGGGCGCCGCAGGCCTTGGCCTGGCCGCCCCAGACGGCGGCGGGAGATAGCGCAACCAGATCAGCCAAACCGCCAGGGCATCAAGCACGATCAGCGCCTGCCACAGATACAGATGAAACCAGTCGAACCAGGTCTGGCTCCACTGGCCCATATAGAAGAGGCTGATGATGCGCACCAGATTGAGCGCCTGGATGGCAAAGAAACCGATGGTGATGCCAACCAGCTTGTGCTTCCAGGGCGACGGGAAGGCCAGCACCGCACTGACCAGGATGATCACCGCCTCGATACCGTCACAGCCCGGCGCGATCGCCACCGCGAAACCATTCTCCAGGCTCCGGATGATCACGCCTTCCGCGTGCACGGTCTTGTCGAACAGCATGATGATGAAGGCGCTGACATCGGCGAGCAGGCCAGTGAATGGCAGGGTCACGCTGTCGCGCACGAACGTGGTGATGCGCAGGGCGAACAGCCCTACCAGCAGCACCATGAAAGTAAAGAAGAAGCGAGCCATGCGGGGAACAGGAGTGGAAGGGCGGCAATGCTAGCATCCGGCCCGTGAATCCTGCCTCCAACCTCATCCTGATCGGCCCCACCGGCGCCGGTAAGTCCGCCATTGGCCGGCGTCTCGCCGCACGCCTGGGACTGAACTTCATCGACCTGGACCAGCAGATCGAGAACGACAGCGGTGCGAGGATTCAACTGATATTCGAGGTCGAGGGTGAAGGCGGATTTCGGCGTCGCGAAAGTGCGGCCTTGATATCGGCCTGCGCCGGATGCCAGCGCCTGATCGCCACCGGCGCCGGCATCGTGCTGGATCCGAACAACCGCGCGCAGCTCAGCGCGGGCGGATACGTGGTGCATCTGCATACCAGCGTTGACCAGCAGCTGCGGCGTCTGGACCGGGATCGCAGCCGGCCCTTGCTGCGCACTCCCGACCGGCGCGAGCGCCTGCAGTCGATGGCGGTCGAGCGCGGCCCGCTTTACCGGCAACTGGCCGATCTGGGTTTCTGCTCGGATGGGCTTTCGGTCAGCGTTGCAACCGAGCGCCTGCTGGCGCTGATCCAGCAGCACTGGCATCCAAGGGAATCCGATTGATGCGCGAGCTGAATGTTGAACTGGGCACACGCCGCTACCCGATTCGCATCGGGCCGGGTGCCCTGGGGCACACCGAGGCGTTCGAGTCCGCCCTGCCGGGGCGCCACGCGCTGTTGCTGAGTGACAGCAATGTCGCCCCGCTCTACGCCGAACGCGTGCTGGCCTCACTGCCAGCCAGGCTTTCTGTCGCCGTGCACAGCATTCCGGCCGGCGAACAGCACAAGAATCTGGCCAGCGCCGAAGCGGTGTTCGCGGCACTGGCCGAGCTGCGCGCCAGTCGTGATGCTGCAGTGATCGCGCTCGGCGGCGGCGTGGTTGGCGACCTGGGCGGCTTCGCGGCGGCCTGCTGGATGCGGGGCATCCGGTTCCTGCAGCTGCCCACCACCCTGCTGGCGATGGTCGACTCCTCGGTGGGTGGCAAGACCGCGGTCGATTTGCCGCAAGGCAAGAACCTGGTCGGCGCCTTTCACCAGCCCTGCGCGGTGATCGCCGATACCGACACGCTCGCCACGCTGCCGCCGCGGGAACTGCGCGCCGGGCTTGCCGAGGTGCTCAAGTACGGCGCGATCTTCGACGCGGCCTTCTTCTCCTGGCTGGAAGCCCAGGCGGATGCCTTGCTGGGCGGCGATGGCGACGCGCTGGGTGAAGCGATCGAGCGCAGCTGCCGGTTCAAGGCGGGCGTGGTGGCGCGCGATGAAACCGAGCAGGGCGAGCGTGCTTTGCTCAACTTCGGCCATACCTTCGGGCATGCAATCGAGACCGAGCAGGGATATGGCGGGCTGCTGCACGGCGAAGCCGTCGCGATCGGCATGCTGCTGGCGGCACGGCTGTCGGCGCAGCTGGGCATGGCCCCGATGCAGGATGCTGAACGGCTTGCCGGCTTGCTGGCCCGCCTGGGGCTGCCGGTTTCCATGCCGCCAGCACTGCAGGCCGAGCGTCTGCTCGGGCACATGCGTCTCGACAAGAAGAACCTCTCCGGGCGACTGCGCCTGATCCTGTGGCGCGGCCTGGGCAAGGCCGAGATCGTGTCCGGCGTTGATGAGGCGGCGGTGTTGAAGTGCCTGCAAGTTGATTGATGCGGCAGAAGCGCGGCATCCGCTCCACGTAGGGTGGGCCTTGGCCCACCGAAGCCACGGGCGTTCGGCGACGGTGGGCCAAGGCCCACCCTACGAAGCGCTGCGCCCGACACGCATTCCCAGCGGCCAGCGCACCGCGCGGATGCGGCTGGGGTCGCCCCAGGCCTTGGCAAAACTCTCAGCCTCCTGCTGCACCGCATCCACGCCCGTGGCCTTCAGGTGACGCTGGCTGGCGGACCACGTGGCCAGATAGGCCAGGTACTGAGGCAGAGTCCATTCGCAGTGCATCGCCAGTCCCGGTGCCTTGATCTCCTCGAAGGGAAATTCCAGTTCGCGGTAGCCGTTTTCCACCATGCGCCGTTCCGGTGGCCAGTACGGGCCCAGCACGTCGTCATACAGGTGCGCGAACACCCGGTCGACGCGGGCCGAGACACGGCACAGGCCATAACTCCAGGCTGCGATCACCCCGCCAGGGCGCAGCACGCGGCGCGCCTCGGCGAAGAAGCTTGGATGCTCGAACCAGTGCAGGGCCTGGGCAACGGTGATCAGGTCGACGCTGGCGTCAGGTAGCGAGCTTTGCTCCGCGGGCTCGATCAGATAGCGCACCCCGGGATGGGCGTGCGCCGCGGCGATCTGCGCGGCACTGGGATCGGTCGCCTGCACTGCGACCAGGCGCTCGGCCAGCGCGGTGGCGGCCTGGCCATTGCCGCAGCCCACGTCCCAGGCCAGCTGCAGGGGGTCGGTGATCGTCACCAGCCAGTCGAACAATGCTTCGGGATAGCCCGGACGTGCCGCGGAATAGTGCGCGGCGTGGCCGGAGAAATGATCCTTGAATGCGCTCATCGTCGGATGTCTCCGCGTCGACGGTCTCACCCAGGATGCTAGCGCTACACGCCTGAACCGAGCGGCCCCGCTACACTATCGGGATGCGTCTACTTCTTCAGCAGCGCCCCAGCGGCGCCGAATCCCCACGCTTTGTCCAGTTGACCCTGCAGCAGGATCTGCTGGGAGGCTGGATCCTGCTGCGCGAGGTCGGCCAGCTGGGCGGCCGCAGCCAGCTCAAACGCGAACAGTTCCTCGAGCGCGAGGCCGCCATTGCGGCGCTGGAGCGATCCCGTGACCAACACATCAAGAAAGGCTTCCAGGTGATGTTTACCCAAGGCGCAGGAGCGCCGCAGTGACCGCGAATGCCGCGTTGAAGAATGATCGCTTCCTGCGCGCACTGCGCCGTGAGCCGGTAGATTGCACGCCGGTCTGGCTGATGCGTCAGGCCGGGCGCTACCTGCCCGAGTATCGCGCCACCCGTGCCCAGGCCGGCAGCTTCATGGATCTTGCGACCAATCCCGAGCTGGCTTGCGAGGTCACCCTGCAGCCGCTGCGCCGCTATGCGCTGGATGCGGCGATCCTGTTTTCCGACATCCTCACCGTGCCCGATGCCATGGGCCTCGGCCTGTACTTTGCGGAGGGTGAGGGTCCGAAATTCGAGCGGCCGCTGCGCAGCACTGCCGATATCGATCGGCTGGCGGTGCCCGACATGGAAGGCGAACTGCGCTACGTGATGGACGCAGTGCGCCTGATTCGCCGCGAGCTGGACGGCAGCGTGCCCTTGATCGGTTTTTCCGGCAGCCCCTGGACCCTGGCCTGCTACATGATCGAGGGCGGTGGCAGCGCCAACTTCGCCCGCATCAAGGCCATGACCTACAACGAGCCGGCCGCCCTGCATCGCGTGCTCGGCGTGGTGACCGACGCGGTGATCGCCTACCTTGCCGCGCAGCGTGCCGCTGGCGCGCAGGCCCTGCAGGTGTTCGACACCTGGGGCGGCGTGCTGGCACCGCACATCTATCGCGAGTTTTCCCTGCCTTACCTTGCCCGCATTGCCGCCGAGCTGCAGCGCGGCCAGGGCGCGGATCGTACCCCGCTGATCCTGTTCGGCAAGGGCAATGCGCCCTATCTGGAAGAGCTCTCCCACAGTGGCGCGGAAGGCCTGGGAGTGGACTGGACGGTCAGTCTGGCCGATGCCCGCGCCCGCACCGGCGACCGTGTCGCGCTGCAAGGCAATCTGGATCCGGCCACCTTGTATGCCTCACCCGATGCGATCCGCAGCGAAGTGGGTCGCGCCCTGCAAAGCTATGGCGCAGGACCGGGCCACGTGTTCAACCTGGGCCACGGCATGTCGCCGGACATGAATCCCGAGCATGTCGGGGTGTTGGTGGATGCGGTGCATGATCTGAGTCGTGCGGTGTCAGCCAGCTGATTGCATTTCAGTTTCGGGTAGCTGCCATCAGGAACCAACGCGGAGGCGCGGAGGCGCGGAGGCGCGGAGGACGCGGAGACACGCGGAGGAAGCAGAGAGTGGGCATGGTTTGCGCGCTGCTGATGCATTGTGCAACGGTGGGCCAAGGCCCACCCTACGTTGGATCAGTGGGGCCTGGGGCCCACCGCACGTCGGCTCTTGTAATTCGATGGACTCTCCTGCGAGTCCATACATAGGGTGGGCCCTGGCCTGAGGTCTCCCCACTTTTTCATCGCTGTGCCATTGCTCGACTCCACACTTCATCTGGGTTTTCACGGCCCAAGCGTGTTTGGATACCTGGCGGAAGCACGGTCCGTCGAAGCCATTCCATTCCACGGCGGATCAGG
>JBBSJP010000027.1:0-54261 GCA_038257155.1 Lysobacterales bacterium
AGTATGCCCGTTGCTCGGATAAGCGCGCTGCGCACAACCGGGATCGACGATTCGCGGTGCCAGGACGTCGGATCCGCGCCGATTCGCCTTATCGCCCGTATCGGCGCCATGGCGGCGCTTGATCCGACCTACACGCGAGCCGAGGCCCGTCTTTGAGCGCCGGTGCGTTCGCGGCTACTCGTTGTTCGCAAACGCGTCCGCGTAGGGATCGTGTTCGCCGGTTGATCCTTCGGACAGGCGGATCTTCAGTGCCAGACCATCGCGCGAGTCGGCCTTGCGCAGCGCCTCTTCCAGTTCGATCTTGCCTTCCTTGAACAGGCGGTAGAGGGCCTGGTCGAAGGTCTGCATGCCGTCCTGCAGCGAGCGATCCATGGCTTCCTTGATCTCGTGCACCTGACCGCGCCGGATCATGTCGCGGATCAGGGCGGTGTTGATCAGGATTTCGACTGCCGGCAGGCGCTTGCCGTCCTTGCCGATGACTAGGCGCTGGCTGATCACGGCCTTCAGGTTGAGGGCCATGTTCATCAGGATGTTCTTGTGCGCCGACTCCGGGAAGAAGTTGAGGATGCGCTCCAGGGTCTGGTCGGCATTGTTGGAGTGCAGCGTTGCCAGGCACAGGTGGCCGGTTTCGGCAAAGGCAATGGCGGCTTCCATGGTGACCTGGTCGAGGATCTCGCCGATCAGGATCACGTCTGGCGCTTCGCGCATGGCGTTCTTCAGCGCATTGTGGAAGGCGTGGGTGTCGAGGCCGACCTCGCGCTGGTTGACGATGGATTTCTTGTGCTTGTGCAGGAACTCGATCGGATCCTCGATGGTGAGGATGTGGCCGGCCGCGTTGATGTTGCGGTGGTCGATCATCGCCGCCAGCGAGGTCGACTTGCCCGAACCGGTGGAGCCGACCACCAGCACCAGGCCGCGCGGCTCCATGATGATTTCTTTCAGGATGTCGGGCAGCTTGAGCTGCTCGATGCTGGGGATCTCGCTCTTGATCGCGCGGATCACCATACCCACTTCGCCACGCTGCTTGAACACGTTGATGCGGAAGCGGCCGGCATCCTTGACCGCGATCGCCATGTTCATTTCCAGGTCGCGCTCGAATTGCGGTACCTGACCTTCATCCATCAGCGAGTAGGCGATCTTCTTCACCATGCCGGCCGGCAGGCCGGTATTGCCGAGCGGGTAGAGCTTGCCCTCGACCTTGATGTTCACCGGGGCGCCCGTCGTCAGGAACATGTCCGACGCGTTCTTCTCGGTCATCAGTTTGAGGAAGTAGCCGATATCCATTGCCTGAGCCCCCTGTCCGCCGCGGCGTTCTGATACTGTTCCAAGCGGACTGCAGCTGCTGCGCCCGCCCTCGTTATTCACTTCAGCGAAACCCCAGGTTCCGCAAGACACACATGTTATGACACTAACAGCCGGAAAAATCCACGCCATCCTCGTGACCCTGCTCGCGCTTTCGGCCTGCGCCTCGACGCCACCACCACGAACCGAGCTCGATGCAGCCCGGCAGGCCCTGCAAGGCGCCAGCGCCGCGCGCGGGCTCGATGCCTACGCAATGGCCGAGTCGCGCATGCGGCAGGCCGAGGCGGCTTTCGCGAAACGTGATTACGGACTCGCCGCGCAGCTGGCTGACGAAGCGCGCCTGGCGGCGCTGGTCGCCGATGCTCGGCAGCGTGCCGGCGAACGGCGCCACGAGGTCGAAGCACTGACCGCGGAAAACGCCAAACTGCGCGCCGAACTGCTGGGCGGAGGTGCACGCCGATGAAATTCGTGATTGCCTTGTTTCTTGCCATGCCTCTGACGCTGGCTTCGCCCGCGCAGGCCCGTGACGAAGACCCGGATCTCAGCCGCTTGCAGGCCCAGCTGTCCGAACTCGAAGCCGATCCTGCCCTCGGCCGCCTGGCCGCTGTCGAGCGGCTACAGGCTCGCACGGCGCTGCAGGCCCTGGCGGACGCGAGCCGACGCGAACGCGGACATTACCTGTTCGTCGCCGAACGCCGCGTCGACCTGGCCCGGGCCGTCGCCCAGGTGGAGTTGTCCGAGCAGCAATTGGCGCAGCTGCAGAGCGAGCGCAACCAGATCCTGCTGCAGGCCGCCCAGCGCGATGCCGAGCTATCGCGCATCGAAGCGGAGAAACTTCGACTGCAAAGCCTGGCGCGAGCCGAGGAGGCCGAACGCGCCCAGCTCTCCGCCGAGGCAGCGCGTTCGGAGAGCGAGGCCTCGATGGCCGAGGCCGATCAAGCCCGACGACTCGCCCAGGCTCAATCGCGCGAGGCGCAGCTGGCACGTCGCGAGGCCGATCTGGCCATGGCGGCGGCCGACAGCCTGCGCATGCAACTGCAATCGATGACCGAACAGCGCGACGCACGCGGCCGCGTCATGACCCTTTCGGGTGCGGCCTTTGCTTCCGGCCAGCACCAGCTGTTGCCCGAAGCGCGCGCCAACCTGGATCGCGTCGTGGAGTTCGTGCAGCGCTATCCGGACAAGCCGGTGCGAATCGAAGGCCATACCGATAGTCGCGGCAGCGCCAACCTCAACCAGAGCCTGTCGCAGCGCCGCGCCGAATCGGTACGCGACGCACTGCTGGAAGAGGGTGTCAGTGCGGCGCGTCTGGAGGCGGTGGGTTTTGGCCAGGATCAGCCCTTGGCCGACAATGCCAGCGAACAGGGGCGAAGCCAGAACCGGCGTGTCGAGATCGTCGTGCTGGACTGATGGCCGGCGCATCGAAAGCCGCATAAATCGTTACCAATCAATAACATGAGGCGCCACTTGCTCCCGAATGTCAGGAAGAGTAGGGTCAGGTAACCGCGCAGAAAAGTCTGCGCGGCCGTCAGGAAGCCAGGCCCGTGAAGATCGCGATAAAGCAGCCGGAGCACGCCGCCTCAAACACGAGGGCGGGTGCTGGCAGCACGCGCCAGGCCCGCCCAAGCAAGCCACACTCACACACCGCAATTCCAACCCATCGCAAAGCGCCCCGGCCCGGGCAACCGGCCGGGGCGTTTGCGTTCATGCCACAGGAGGTCGACTGATGTTCGAGAATCAATCGCAGAACGAAATCGAGGCCCTGATGAAGAGCGACACCGAGTTTCGCCAGCTCTATCACCGGCACCGTGAGCTCGACAAGCAAGTGCTCGACGCTGAGCTCGGCGTTCTGCCACTCGACGACGCAACCCTCGTCAAGATGAAGAAAGAGAAGCTGTTTGCCAAGGACCGGCTGACGCGCATGTTCGAGATTCGCCAGCCCACGCACTGACTGGCAGCACGACCGGCCAGCCGCATGCGTCAGGCATGCCTGGGCCGGGTACCGCTGCAAACCGCCTTCCGACGCCCCGCCGCCACTGCGACGGGGTGGCGGGAGTCGCGGAATCTCTTGAGTTCCGATTGTAGATTGGCGCTGAGCGCAGCGAAGCCCAACGCTGCGCGCTTGTGACTGCTGGCGACATTCTTGATCGCGCGATGTTGGGCTTCGCTTCGCTCAGCACCAATCTACGAAAGCAGTCCGCGCACAGGGCTTGCCAAGGATCGCTTAGCACACGTCAGCACCGCTGACCGATTCGGGTGGTCGCGATCCACCTTGGACCGCGCGCCTTCACGCCCGTATCATCCCCGACTTCGCAAGGGCCGCCGCGCAGGCGCCGGCAAGCCTGCGCCACACTGCGCATTCGGGGAAAGGCATGACGATCCACAACAGCGTTCTTGAGCTCATCGGCAGCACGCCGATCGTGCGTGCGCGGAATCTCGACACCGGTCCGTGCGAGCTGTTCTTCAAGCTGGAAAGTGCAAACCCGGGCGGTTCGATCAAGGACCGCATTGGCCTGGCGATGATCGAAGCCGCCGAGCAGGCCGGCAAGATCAAACCCGGCGACACCCTGGTCGAGGGCACCGCCGGCAACACCGGAATCGGCCTCGCCCTGGTCGCGCAGCAGAAGGGTTACAAGCTGCTGCTGGTAGTGCCCGACAAGATGAGCCGCGAGAAGATCTTCAACCTGAAGGCGATGGGCGCCGAGGTGATCCTGACCCGCTCGGACGTCGCCAAGGGCCACCCGCAGTACTACCAGGACATGGCCGAACGCATTGCGGGCGAAACGCCGGGCGGCTACTTCATCAACCAGTTCGGCAATCCCGACAACCCGCGTGCACACGAAGAGGGCACCGGGCCGGAGATCCTGAAGCAGATGGACGGACGGCTGGATGCCGTGGTGTTCGGCTGCGGCAGTTCCGGCACCATGACCGGCCTGTCGCGCTGCTTCGCCGAGCGCTCGCCGCAGACCGAACTGATCCTGGCCGATCCGGTCGGTTCGATCCTCACCCAGTACATCAACGAGGGCGTGCTCAGCACCAAGTCGGGCAGCTGGCTGGTAGAAGGCATCGGCGAAGACTTCCTGCCACCGATTTCCGACTTCACCCGGGTCAAGAAGGCCTACGCCATCTCCGATGCAGAAAGCTTTGCCGCGGGGCGCGAACTGCTGCGTACCCAGGGCATCCTCGGCGGCTCGTCCAGCGGCACCCTGCTGGCTGCAGCGCTGAAATACTGCAAGGAACAGACCGAGCCCAAGCGCGTGCTGGTGTTCGTCTGCGACACCGGCAACAAGTACCTGTCGAAGATGTACAACGACTACTGGATGCTCGACAACGGCTTCATCGAGCGGCAGCAACACGGCGACCTGCGCGACCTGATCCTGCGACCCTATTCGCAGCGCGACACCGTGGTGGTGGCGCCAACGGACGCGCTGACCGTGGCCTACCAGCGCATGAAGCTGTACGACGTCAGCCAGCTGCCGGTGATGGAAGGTGACGACATTGTCGGCATCATCGACGAATCCGACGTGCTGCTGCACGTCTACGGCGACGAAGGCCGCTTCCGTGATCCGGTGTCCACTGCCATGGTCAGCAAACTGGAAAAACTCGAGGTGAAATCGCCGGTCGAGGCCTTGCTGCCGCTGTTCGAGAAGGGCCACGTCGCGATCATCATGGACGGCGCGCGTTTCCTCGGCCTGATTACCCGGATTGATCTATTGAATTACCTGCGTCGCCGGGTGCAGTAAGCGATTGCGGCAATGCCTGGAAGAGGTAGGGCGGATCTCGATCCGCCGGCCCACCAGTCGATGCCCGTGACCTTACCAACCCCCGTTCGTGGTGAGGCCGCTGTCGAGGCGGGCGCAAAGCGTCCGAACGAGACAGCGGATCGAACCACCTCGCAGGACGAGCAGCCCCCGCGCGGAGGCCGCATCGAGATGTGCCGCTGCGAGAAGGTCAGCGCTTGGCCATGGCGGATCGAAATGCGCCCTACAACAACGGGTGGGAGGACATACCCTGATCCGCCCCTTCAGTCGTGATCCGCCGCCGCTGCGGTCCTGGCCTGTGACCATACCCAAACCCGTTCGTGGTGAGGCCGCTGTCGAGGCGGGCGCAAAGCGTCCGAACGAGACAGCGGATCGAACCACCTCGCAGGACGCGCAGCCCCCGCGCGGAGCCCGCATCGACATGCGCCGCTGCGAGAAGGTCAGCGCTTGGCCACGGCGGATCGAGATCCGCCCTACAACAACGGGTGGGAGGACACACCCTGATCCGCCCCTTCAGTCGTGATCCGCCGCCACTGCAGTCAATGCCTGTGACCATATCCAAACCCGTTCGTGGTGAGGCCGCTGTCGAGGCGGACGCTAAGCGTCCGAACGAGACAGCGGATCGAACCACCCACCGGTACAAACCGCGCGTCATTCCCACCACCCGTTCATGGAAACCGCGCCGAGGGCTATGGCAGCCCGGACGTGCAGGAGCGTGTAGGCAGCTCGGCTGCCGCCAGTCGAATTCTGACGTGCAATTTGAACGAAGTGTTTTGAGCGCGATACAGATATCTGTATACTTCGCCGGCCATGAAAACCACGCTGAATCTCGATGATCGCCTGATCGCGGAGGCCAAGGTCGTCGCGGCGAAAGAGCGCTCGACCTTGACCCGTCTGATCGAGGAAGGCCTGGCGCTGCGACTGCGGCGCAACGAGGCACGCACACGCCGCGCACCGGTCGAGCTGCCCGTGTATCAGGGCACCGGCGGACTCCACCCCGACATCGACCCGACCAGCAACAAATCGCTGTTCGACGCGGCCGACCACGCGTGACCCCCGACGTCAACGTACTGGTCGCCGCCTCGCGAGCGGACCACGTGCATCACGCCGCGGCCGCCAGCTGGCTGCGCGAAGCGCGCCACGAAGCGCAGCGCGGTCGACGGCTTGATCTGCTGCCGATGGTCGCGGCGGGTTTCCTGCGTCTGGTTACTCATCCCAAGGTATTCCCCGATCCGACGCCGTCCAAACTCGCGCTGGACTTCGTCGACACCCTGCTGCAGTCGCCTGGCGTGGGGATGACGACACTGGGTGAGGAATGGCCGGCCGTGCATCAGCTTTGCCGCAGCAAGTCGCTCGCCGGCAACGCCATCCCCGACGCCTGGATCGCCGCGACGGTGAAATCCAAGGGCTTGCACCTCGTCACCTTCGATCGTGATTTCTCCCGTCTGCTCGATTCCAGCGACTTCACCTTACTGCGCCCCTGACACCGATGACCACTGCCAGCAACCACGCCCTCGCCACCCTCGCCATCCACGCCGGGCAATCGCCCGATCCGTCGACCGGCGCGGTGATGACCCCGATCTACGCAACCAGCACCTATGTGCAGAGCAGCCCCGGCGTGCATCAGGGCTATGAGTATTCGCGCAGCCACAACCCCACGCGCTTTGCCTACGAGCGCTGCGTGGCGGCGCTGGAAGGTGGCACGCAGGGCTATGCCTTCGCTTCTGGCCTCGCCGGCACCTCGACCATTCTCGAGATGCTCGATGCCGGCAGCCACGTGATCGCGATGGACGATGTCTACGGCGGCACCTACCGCCTGTTCGAGCGCGTGCGCCGACGCAGCGCCGGACTGGATTTCTCCTGGGTCGACCTGACCGACCCTGCCGCGTTCGAAGCCGCCATCCGGCCGAACACCAAACTGGTCTGGATCGAAACCCCGACCAACCCGCTGCTGAAACTGGTCGACATCGCCGCCATCAGCGCCATCGCCCGCAAGCGTGGCTTGATCGTGGTGGTCGACAACACCTTCGCCACGCCGATGCTGCAGCGCCCGCTGGAACTGGGCGCACACATGGTCATGCATTCGGCCACCAAGTACCTGAACGGACACTCCGACATGGTCGGCGGCATGGTCGTGGTGGGCAACGAGCCCGAACTGGCCGAACAGATGACCTTCCTGCAGAACGCCGTCGGCGGCGTGCAGGGCCCGTTCGACAGCTTCCTCGCCCTGCGCGGCCTGAAGACCCTGCACCTGCGCATGCGTGCGCATTGCGACAACGCGATGGAGCTGGCGCAGTGGTTGGAAACACACCCGGCGATCGAAAAAGTGATCTACCCAGGCCTGACCTCGCACCCGCAGCATGAGCTGGCCAAGCGCCAGATGTCCGGCTTCGGCGGCATCGTCACGATCTATATCAAGGGTGGCCTCGACGCCTCGCGCCGCATGCTGGAGCGCTGCCACCTGTTCGCCCTGGCCGAATCGCTGGGCGGCGTGGAAAGCCTGGTCAACCACCCCGCCATCATGACCCACGCCTCGGTCCCGCCCGAACGCCGCGCTGCGCTTGGCATCGCCGACAACCTGGTGCGGCTGAGTGTGGGCGTGGAGGACGTCGAGGATCTGAAGGCCGAACTCGAGCAGGCGCTGCGCGCGTCGGCATGATGGATGCAAAGGACATCGCGGAACTGGATCGTCTGCTGGACCGGCTGTTGGCCGATCAACCCGAGGGCGATGCACCCCGCGCCAGGTCAACGCCGGCGCTGCGCGCCAGCCTGATGGATGCCATCGCAGCGCAGGACAGCCACGCCGACCGCCCCTTCGAGCGCAGCGTGGCGCTGGCCTCGGCCCTGGCGGTGCTGGACAGCGGCCGCAGCAACGACGAAGACCACGATGCGCGACTCGGCCGAGCGACCAATCTGCTGCTGGCAATGGAAGTCCGTCGCCTGCGCAGTGCCCACGCACGCGCCGAGCTGGACGCTGCGCAGTGGCGTGAACGCATGGTCGAAGCAACGTGTGAATCCGCAGCAGGCAGTGCGGCCAACGCCACCAGCGAAGACGACAGCCCACCCTGGGATCCGCGCCGCCAGCGGCAGAAGCTCGACCAGATCGCTGACCTTATCGGCGCGTTCAAAGGCTCGCTGCACTGGCGGATCGGCCACGCCGTGGTCGCCGTGGCCGAGCGCCTGCTGCTGCGCAAATCACGACCGACGGCGCTGGATGCCGCCGAATCACTGGCCAGAAGCGATAGTCCGTGAGCGCGGATCGGATGCGTCCGGCCGGCAGCCGTGACCGGCTTGGATCCTGGTGGATGGCCTGGCAGTCGGGACGGGGCGACGCTGACCCGAGCGATGCGCCCTGCGTGGTGGTCTGCGTGCACAACGCGCCCGAGGCAACCCGTGCCTGCGTCGACTCGCTGATCCTGGCGCGCAGCCTGCCCTACCAAATCATTTTGGTCGACGACGCTTCTGAGCCTGGCTGTGCCGCCATGCTGCAGGCCTATGCCAACAGGCACGACTTCGTCAGGCATTTGCGGCTCGAGCAGAACCTGGGCTATACCGCCGCGGCAAATCACGGACTGGCGAACGCTTCCGGACAGTTCGTGGTGCTGCTCAACAGCGACACTGAAGTGGCGCCCGGCTGGATGCAGGCCCTCATCGACTGCGCACTCAGCTCGCCCGATATCGGTCTGGTTGGCCCTTTGTCGAATGCGGCCTCCTGGCAATCCGTGCCCCACGCGCTGAACCCCGACGGATCGCTTGCCCGCCATCCGATGCCCAGCGGCGCAGCCTTGCATCGACTCTGCGCGCGGCTTGCCGAGCTCTCGCCGCGCCTCTATCCAAGGGTCGAAGTGCTCAACGGATTCTGTCTGGGTATCCGCCGAGCGGTCATCGATCACATCGGGCTGCTCGATGCCGAGGCCTTTCCGGTGGGCTTCGGCGAGGAGAACGATTACTGCTTCCGCGCGCGCGATGCTGGGTTCGAACTGGCAGTCGCCGACAATGCCTACGTGGCGCACCGCAAGTCTGCCAGCTTCGGTCATCAACGCCGCACCGAACTCAGCCAGCGCGGTGACGCCATGCTGCGCCTGCGCCACGGCGACGCGCGAGTCGCGGCTGCCATTCGACAGTGCCGTGAAGCTCCAGGCCTGGCGGCTGCGCGCGCCACCGCGCGACTGGCGCTGGCCATTCAGCACCCACAGCCCATCCCGCTTGGTCTCGAACAGCGCATTCTTTTTGTATTGCCGGCGCGTGCCGGTGGTGGCGGGGCACATTCCGTCGTGCAGGAAGTCCAGGCGATGCGCGAACTGGGCTTCGATGCCCGCATCACGGTGCCTGCTCCGTTTCTTGATAGCTATATCGAAGCCTATCCGGAACTGGGCGACCTCGACCGCTGGCTGCAGCCATTCGCCAACCCCTCGGCCTTGTGTGCGCTGGCCGAAGGCGTGGCAGTCATCGTGGCCACCGTGTTCACCTCGATCAACATCATCGACGAAGCGATCCCCGCCGACAGCGACGCATTGTTTGCCTACTACATCCAGGACTACGAGCCGCGGTTCTATGAGCCAGGAACGCCAGGCCGGGCGCAGGCCGAGGCTTCGTACTACTGGCCGCGCTGCGGTCTGCGCTTCGCCAAGACTGACTGGATCCGGGCTCAGGTCGAATCGCTGCATGGAGTGCCGGTCAGCAAGGTTCGGCCGAGTCTGGAGGACAGCCTGTATCGGCTGGCCAGCGCTGCGCCCGAGGCCGAACCGCCCACCCTGGTGGCGATGCTGCGACCCTCCACGCCTCGGCGTGCGCCCGAGCGGACGGCACGCGTGCTGGCCAGGGTGCGCTCCGCCTGGACCAGCCCCATCCGGATCCGGCTGTTCGGCTGTGACATCGACGAACTGTCGCCAGAGCTGGCCGGATTGGTTGAAGGCATGGAGCTGCTCGGGCCGCTTCGCCGCGATCAGGTAGCCGAAGTACTGCAGTCGGCTCAGATCTTCCTCGATCTGTCCGATTACCAGGCCTTCGGCCGTACCGGTCTCGAAGCCATGGCCTGCGGCTGCGTACCGGTGCTGCCGATCGAGGGCGGCTGCGCGGAGTTCGCAAGCCACGACGTGAACGCAATGCTTGTCGATACCACGTCGGAAGACGCCTGCGTCGCCGTGACTCTGGCCTTGCTCGAGGATGAATCCCGGCGGGCCCGGCTGCGTGCGGCCGGACTCGTCACGGCGGCGACGTTTGATCGCCGCTCGGCTGCGATCAGCGAACTGGAGGTCATGGCGACGGCGCTCGCGGACCAGCGCGGGCGAATGTCTGAAGCAAAACCGCATGACCGCTTGAATCTGACCCGCCTGAGATTCGGCGACACGCATTCGCTGCTTCGCTCGGCCGCACTCGCGGCAGCGGACAGTTTCGAGCTGCAGGACACGACGCCCGCCGAACTGGTCGACAGCCAGGGGCCGGTGCTGATCGCCCTGCACCAGCTCATGCAGCGCCACGATCTGGACCTGTTGCGTACCTGGTTCGCGAAGCGCGGCCAGCCCTTGGTGCTGCAGTACGGTGCCGATACGGCGGACCTGGATGCACTCGATGCCGCGCTGTGCAGCGTGCAGGGTGCCGCGCTGATCACGCTTCTGCGGCATGCCGCCGTGGTGCTGGTTGCGGGACGCGCCGTCGAACGACGTCTGCATGGCCTGGGGGCGAAGGTGGAACGATTGCCCGATCTTCTGGACTTGGATGGGTGGGCTGGCGCTGGCCGTCGCCCCGACGACAACGAAGCAATCCGTGTGCTGTGGATCGACTACACCGACAATAAAGTGCCTGGCCCAGCGCACATCGCGATGCAGACTGCCGCCGAGCTGCTGGGGTCGTCGGTGCACTTCGACCGGGTTCGGATTGGATCCGAGCGCGACAGCGGGCCCAGGCTGAGTGACACACTGGTCAGAAGCGCCCCACACACGCCGCACGAACTGAGCGCCTGGTTGGCGGCCCAGCCACCCTGGCACGCCGCCTTTGCCAGCATCTCCCGTGGCGCCTCCGGCGGGGGGCGGAGCCTGATGTGGCAACGCCATTTCGCCGCACTGGGCCTGTGTCCCATTGTCGAACTGGATGCCGAAACCGCCGGACTGGCAGGCGGCAGCGACGCCCTGGTGGTTAAGCCCAGCGCTTCAGCTTGGCTGGCGACCTTGCTCGGCCTCCCAGCGCGCCGTGCCGAATTGGCCGCCATCGGCGACAATGCGTTCCACATTCACAGCACATCGCGGTCCAGCATGGCTTTCCGGCACCGCTGGCAGCGGGCGCTGTCCTGTCTGGGCGAGGGTTGATCCTGATGCGCCGAATGCCACTCTTTGCTCGCAGTCTTGCGCTGCCCGGTTAGCCGCAGCGTCCAAGACATCGAAATTGCTTCCCTGCCCACTTCACTGGCGCCAACCAACTTGCACGCATCAACGCATATCATCGTACCTACGCACCGAAACCATTTGCATCAACTCGCATCGCGGCAGTTCCTGATACAGGGGAACTTCTCGTGCGCACGGGTTATGCACCCCCAAGTGCGGCCAGCGAAGAATCAAGTCTTATGACCGGCATGCCGTTCCGACGATTTGTCGACATCATTCTCTTCAAGGCCTACGCCGACCTGCGCGCCGAGCGCGAGCGAACCTACCTGGGCTTCCTCTGGTGGTTCTTCGAGCCGCTGATGTTCATGGCGGTGTTTTGGCTGGTATTCGACAAGGTGCTGGCACGTGGCACGGAAGATTTCGTGCCCTTCGTACTGGTCGGTCTTATTCTCTGGCAGTGGCTGCGATCGGGTATCTCGCACGGCTCAAGTTCAGTGCTGGAGGCCAAGGGACTGATCCAGCAGGTACGCCTGCCACCGGTGATCTTTCCGCTGGTCACCCTGCTCAGCGACTCGGTGAAGTTTGGCTTCGTGCTGGGCATGCTCTTGATCGTGCTGCTGATCACCGGCCATATTCATTCCTGGACGGTGCTGGCCCTGCCAGCGGTGCTGCTGGCGGAGTTCGCCCTGCTTTGCGCTATCACGATCTGGATGTCGGCCCTGATTCCGTTTGTTCCCGACTTGCGCTTCGTGACCGACAACATCCTGATGGCGATGATGTTCCTTTCCGGCATCTTCTATGACGCCAGCACCTTGCCCGAGCCAATCCGTACCTACTTCTATCTGAATCCTGCGGCCTTCCTGATCCAGCAGGGTCGTGAAGTGCTGCTCTTTCAGCGCTGGCCTGACTGGGGTGGTCTACTGCTGATCTTCTCCATTTCGCTGGTGGTTTGCGTAGCCGGGGCGTACATGCTTGAACGCATGCGGCGCTATTACCCCAAGTTGCCGAGGTAGCGCATGTCACGTATGGCCATTCAACTCGAGGGCGTTGGCCTGGGGTTTCCCCGAGGCAGACGTATCTTCACCGATCGCTTCTGGGCGCTGGATTCTGTGGATGTCCGTCTGGAACACGGTGACAAGCTCGGCGTTATCGGACGCAATGGCGCCGGAAAGAGCACCTTGCTGCGCGTGCTTGGCGGCGCCTTGATCCCCGACCGGGGAAAAATCCATCGCGACCACGGCAGCGTCCAACTGCTTGCGTTGAACCTCGGCTTCGTGCCCTACCTCAGTGGGCGGGACAACGCGATCCTGAGCGGCCTCTTGCAAGGGCTCGATCGCCGCAGCATCGACGCGAAGCTGGAAGACATCCGTGAGTATTCAGGGCTGGAAGAGTTCTTCGAACAGCCTATCAATACCTATTCCTCCGGCATGGCGGCGCGCCTCGGCTTTTCCGTGGCGATGCAGCTCGAACCCGACGTGCTGCTGATTGACGAAGTGCTGAGCGTGGGGGACAACGAGTTCAGGCTGAAGTCGCACAAGGCACTGAGCGAGCGCTTCACAGGCGAGCACACCGTGGTGCTGGTGTCGCACAGTGAAGCGACCGTTCGGCAATTGTGCAACAAGGCGCTATGGCTGGAGCATGGCCGCACCGTGATGATGGGCGAAACTGCGGATGTGCTGGCGGCCTATACCAAGGTCGGTGTGGACGCAGCCGCGCTGAATCCGGCGTTCGCGGACCCCAGCGAGAGCCTGGGGTGAGCTCCACACCGGAGCAGGCAAAGGTCGAAGCGGCAGCGGAGACCGAAGCGCTGGTCTTCGAGCAGCCGGCGGCGGCCGGCTGGTACCGCATCGCCATCGATGCGGGTGCAGGTCACAAGACACGCGGCGAACTGGGAATCCGACTGGGTAGCGCCGCCGGCACTGCCGAACTGTTGCGCCTGCGCCTGGACGAATCGAAGCAGCGACAGTCTGTCGTACTGTGGGTCATTCCCGGCGACTGGCGCTTGCAGTGCGTTTTGGACGCCCATCGCAAGCGTCGTTACCGATTCTCCATCACTCGCTTGCCGCGCTGGCGCGCGTTGCTGGAGCGCAGTTGGCACGTACTTGGGCAACTAATCAAGAAGGGTGCAGCGCGCAATGAAACGCTGGGAGGACTCGCCGCCGGCTGGCGCTATCGCGGATTGCGCGGCCTGGTCGATGTGGTGATGGCTGAACCCGGTTCGCCGCATTTCCAGATGGCTTATCGCGCACTTATGCCGCCCCCTGACGAGCCGGAGCGACAGGACATTGCCCGCCTCAAGGCGGCCGGCGAAGTCTTCGCTCGACGGCCGTTCTTCTCGCTGCTGATGCCGGCCTACAACCCGGACCTCGAACTGCTTGAGGAAGCCATTGTCAGCATCGAGCAGCAGACCTACCGCAACTGGGAACTATGCATCGCCGACGATGCCTCCACCGACCCGGCGGTACGCCGCTGGCTGGAGGCCCGCGCGCAGCGTAACCCGCGTATCAAGGTTGTCTACCGCGAACATAACGGACACATCTCGGCGGCCAGCAACTCGGCGCTGGCCCTGTGCCAGGGAGAGTACGTCGTCCTGCTGGACCAGGACGACCTGCTGCCCTGCTACGCCCTGCACGCCGTCGTCGATTGCCTCAATGCCCATCCCGAGGCGCGCCTGATCTATTCGGACGAAGACAAGCTCGACGACGAAGGCAACCGCTACGGCGCCTACCACAAGCCGGACTGGAACCCGGAGCTGATCCTCGGCCAGAACATGTTCTCGCATCTGGGCGTGTTCGAGCGCCAATTGGTGCTGGCAGCAGGCGGCTTCCGCGAAGGCTACGAGGGCAGCCAGGATTACGATCTGTTGCTGCGCTGTCTGCGCCTGGCCGGACACGGCGCAGTGCGCCATATCCCGCATGTGCTGTACCACTGGCGCGCCCTGCCCGGCTCAACTGCGCGCGCCATGTCGGCCAAGTCCTACGCGGCCGATTCCGCACAGCGCGCCCTACAGGACTATCTCGACGCCTGCGGCTATCCCGGCGAGATGCAGCCCGGTCCCTTTCCCGGCGGCTATCGCTTCCAGCCCAGTCTGCCGGCCGCAGCACCGTCGCTGGCCATCCTGTTGCCGTCGCCGCCGCGCGACTGGGCAACCTGGCGGCGCGAGTCGGAACTCGATGCGTATCCCGGACAGCTGAGCGTGCTGGTGGCCGAGGTCGGCCCAGCGCAGGAAGCGAGTGCTGCCGCGTCGGACGTCCGCGTAGTCGCAATCGAAGCGTCCTGCGGCCTGGCCGAACGCTTCAACCGTCTTGCCCAGGCGGCCGAAAGCGAACTGATCCTTTGCCTCGACCCGATTCTGCGTCCACAGCAGCGGGATTGGCTGGGCCGACTCGCGGCCCTGCTTTACTGCGACGACGTCGCTGCGGTTGGTGCCCGCATCCACGATGCCAACAAGCGTCTCCTGCATGCAGGCTATGTGCTTGGCCTGTTCGGCAGTGTCGGCTCGCCCTACGAAACCTACCCGACCGAGTCACACGGCTACTTCGGACAGCTCGCCCTGCTGCGTGCTGCGTCGGCTGTCAGTGCTGCCGGCATGCTGCTGCGCCGCAAACGCTTTCTCGCGCTGCACGGCTTCGACAGCGTCCAGTACGCGCAGCACGGTTTCGATATCGACCTCTGTCAGCGTTTGGCGGAACAGGGATATCGCGTGCTGGTCGCGCCGGACATCGACCTGCTTGATCCGGTCTGCGACAGCCGTCAGCGCGCCCGCCAGGGTTGGTATTGGCCCGGGACTAATGCGCCGGATTCTGCTGCCATGCAGGCCACGACTGACGACCTGCAAGCCGATCCGTACTACAGCCCGCATCTGACCCTGCTGCACGGCGCCCTGCTGCGTGATCCCAAGCCACGCATCGCCATGCCCTGGCACACCGTGCAAGGCGGCGCATGAACACCGCACCCGGCTTCGACAACCGTACCGCAGACCAGGCCAAACCCGGCGCTGACGTGGCTGCGGTGGTGATCAACTTCAACACTGCAACGCATACGCTGGTTTGCCTGCGCTCCCTCGCCGACCTGGACCTCGGCCTGCAGCGGGTGCTGCTGATCGACAATGCCTCGGAAGACGAAGACCTTGCGCGTCTTCAGGCCGGCCTGGCGGGCATCGACCTGCCGCTGGAACTGCAGCGCAATTCGCAGAACCTTGGCTTCGCCGGAGCCAGCGATCTTGCCGTAAGGAAATTGCTTGAGGATCCCACCGTGGCGCGCCTCCTGCTGCTCAACAACGATGCCGTCGCCCTGCCGGCGCTGCGCAACTGGCTGGCACAGGCACGAGGTGACCTCTGCGCCGCCCGCGTCATGCAACTGGACGATCCGCAACGCATCGACTCGCTGGGAATCGTGATGTACCGCTCTGGCCTGGCTTCAAACCGCCTGGATACGGACGAGCCCCTGCTCGGGCCAACCGGCGGCTGCGCAGTGTATTCGCGGCGCGTGCTGGAGGCCCTGCTTGAAGCACACGGGCACGCCTTCGACCCCGGCTTCTTCTGTTACGCCGAAGACACCGACCTTGCACTGCGCGCCCTGTTGCTCGGCTTCGAAACAACCTACTTCGATCAGGCCGTTGCATTGCACGGCGGCCAGGCCAGCAGCGGCGGCGGATTCAACGACTTCGTGCTTTACCACGGCATCCGCAACTCGATCTGGGTACTGGTCAAGGGCATGCCGTGGCAGCTGCTGCTTCGATGCGCGCCGTGGATTGCCGCCATGCACCTCGCGATCCCGCTACGGCATGGTCGAATGGGCAAGTGGCGCGTGGTGTGGCGGCTCTATCTTGATGCATGGCTGGGACTGGGCGCATGCATCAAGCAGCGAAAGCGTATCCAAGCGACCCGGCATGCAACGCCATCGGGTATGGCTGACCGCATGAGCCGCAAATTCTATGATCGCGGCTACGTTCGCGACGCGCTCAGACAACTGGTTGGCGGTTAGCTTGTTGCCAAGCCAGCAGCATCAGCCCTGGTGACAACGCTGCTTTTGGGCGTTTCGGGTCCGACCAACAGACAAGCGGGTTCCCATGATTGGAGCTGGAAGCATCAAGGAAATGGAATGCGCTTGCGCGCTCGCTGCCTGTGCACGTACCAAACCGGTGAACGGATCCCACCTGCATCCAGGAAACCCATGCAGATTCTTGTCGTAGGAATGCACCGCTCCGGTACCTCATCAGCTCCGCCATGCCGAAGGACTCCCATCGCTCAACTTTCAGTACGGTGCTGTGCTGATAGATGTAGATCCCGGAATTGCAGCACAATGGGGGCTTACGCGCTGTAGCTGGCGGGCACGCCACACATGGGTCGCTCGACCCGGAAAGGCTCTCATTCAGAGAGCCGTTAGAACCGTTCAAGAAAAACAGATGGAGCAAAAAAGCAATGCAGATTCTGGTTGTTGGCATGCATCGTTCGGGGACTTCGATGCTGACTCGCATACTCAACCTCATGGGCGCCTACGCTGGCGCTGAGGGTGAGATGACTGACGTTGGGATTGGCATGGAGAATCCGAAGGGATTCTGGGAGCGCTCCGACGTACGTGATGCGAACCAGCGGCTACTCGCCGCTGCCGGGTGCGACTGGGAGAACGTTTCAAGCTGGGGAGAGCGAGCAATCCCTGCCAAAGCGGAAAGTGACTTTGCAAAGGCTGCCCGAACCATTGCTTTGCGACTGGATACGAATCGACCCTGGGTGATCAAGGATCCGAGGTGTTGCCTCACGCTGGATCGCTGGTTGGCAGTTCTAGAGACGCCAGTTGTAGTGCTGATTATCCGTCATCCACTGGAGGTGGCGGTCTCACTTAGCTCGCGCAACGAGTTTCCGCTGGAACTTGGGCTGGCACTGTGGGAGAAGTACCACGTTTCCGCGCTGAATGCCCTGAAGTCGGCGCCCTTGCTGACGGTTGAACATGGGAGGCTAGTAAGCTCTCCGATGGAAGAAAGCCAACGATTGAAGGAAGGTTTGGAGGTCCTTAGCGTGCACGGGTTGCGGATGCCAACCCCTCGCGAAATTGAAAGCTTCGTCGATCCAACCTTGCACAGGGCAAAGCTGTCTGGTCGCACAGAAGGATTCCTCGATCACCCCTCCCTCACTCTCTATGAAAAGATGGCGAGTGGCGACTTCGATACTGCAAGTCTGAGCGACGAATCCCGCGCCGCACTCAAGAGACATGAGCAAATTCGGCAGAAGCTGCTGGTGAGGCTGAGGGCCGAGTTGGTCGCCGAAGGTTCGAATGGACCTGTGGCAAGTTCGAGCGAAGGTCCGGCTGGTTCCAGGCACTTGCGCTTGGTTGGAAACTTGAATGAAGCCCGTGTTGGATTCGAGCTGGCAAGGCGCGATCTATCATCTCTGTTCGACCAGATTCGCGAACAGGGCCCGGCTCCTTTCGTCACGGTCGAGGAGGCCGAGGCTTGTCAGGCGAAACTCGTAGCTGCCCAGAACGAGGCCAAAGTCCTGGCGCAAAAGGTTGGAGAGCGCGACCAAGAACTTGCCGCTGCAAGCGAAGAGCTGGAAAGAAGCAGATCGATGCTCCAGCAGAAGCTAATCGAACGAGCAGCAGCCGACGCGCGGGCGGAAACGCTTGCAGCCGAAGCTAGTGTGGCCAGGATGCAACTGGTTGAAATCCGTTCCGAGGAGGCGCGCGTTCGGGAGCTGGTTGAATCCGAAGCCGCTGCACTCAGAAAGCATAATCTTGCGCTAAAGCAGGATCTATTGGCTGCGGTAGACATTGGCACAGGGTTGGCCTCTAGATACCAGTCGCTTGGCGTCGACGTTGCCAAGGTTGCACCGGCCGACGCCAGCCTCGGAGGTGGATTGAGAGCACTTCTTGAAGCGAATCGCAACCGAGTGACTTCGCTTGAGGAGGTAGTGCGGGATTGCGGCGAAGGCGTTGCGCAGGTGATCGCAACCACAGGCCAGCAATTTGCCATCCTCGAGCAAAGCGTTGAGGCCGCTGCCCTGGCGAAGAGCTCCCTGAGGTGGAAGATCGGGAGCCTGATCGTCGTGACCGTGGAGCGCGTTCTGTTGCGCAAGACTCCACGGACCGCTTTGGAATTCCTTGCGCAGCGCCTGGCCGATTTACGCTCACTCATGAACGACCAGCTGGGCGTGATCTCCACGCTTGCGCGCGGAGTTGCACATCAGGTTCCGGCAGCACTTGCGCGCGAGCCCGGCAATGGCACAACCGGGGTGCAAGCACGAGTGCAATCAGGAGAGGTCGGGACGCGAGGCTTCGGGGCATCCGCGGCAGATTGCCAGCTGCGGGTCGATGGCGAGATCTCTGCCAACCGGTTCGCCTCGACGAGCGTGGATATCGTGGTCTGCGTCCACAATGCCCGAGAGGACATACATCGATTGTTGCAGTCGCTGCGCCCGACCCTTGCATCGCGACGACGCTTGATCTTGGTCAATGACGGCTCGGAACTCGGCACAACCTTGGATCTGCGCGAGTTTGTGCGCAGCTGCCCGCATGCCTGCCTCGTTGAGTACCCTGTTGGCAGGGGCTATACGAGGGCAGCAAACCATGGGCTCCGCATGACTGATGCTGATTTCGTGGTGCTACTCAATAGCGATACCGTGGTGCCGCAGGGATGGCTGGAGGGTCTCCTTGAATGTGCCTTCAGCGCGCCGGAAATTGGCATGGTTGGACCCCTTTCGAACGCCGCAAGTTGGCAGTCCGTCCCGCGTTGCCTGGGTCGTGATGGAAAATTCCTGGTGAATCCCCTGCCGGTTGCATGCTCCGTTGATGCGATGGCAAGAGTTGTGCGGGAGTCCTCCGAGCGTCGCTACCCGCAAGTGGGGCTCTTGAACGGGTTCTGCCTGGGCATCAAGCGAGCAGTATTGGACAAAGTTGGACTATTGGACGAAGCCTCGTTTCCTCGAGGTTACGGCGAGGAGAACGACTACTGTCTTCGAGCCGTTCGAGAGGGGTTTCAACTGGCGGTTGCGGACGACGTCTACGTGTTCCATCGGAAGTCCATGAGCTACGGCAATGAGTTACGGGAGGCGCTGAGCCAGGAGTCTTCAGCCAAACTCCGCAGCAAGCACGGCGAAGCGGCTGTATCGGAGGCGCTCGGCCAGACGAAGGGCTCGGTCGCGCTGGACGAACTGAGGGAGCGGATCAGGCGGAAGCTTGGAACGCGCCAGCTGCCGAACTTCATCCTTGAGCAAGACTTGAAAGTGCTGTTTGTACTTCCGGTGAAGGGCGGCGGAGGCGGGTCGCACTCGGTGGTTCAGGAGGCCCAAGCCATGTTCCGAATGGGCGTTCAGGTCACCGTCGCGGTCACCAAGTCCTCGTCGGAGCACTTTGAACGAACCTATTCGGATATTGAAGGCTTGAACGGCTTCGTCGCCTACTTCCGTGACGATGAGGAACTCCGCCATCTCGCTGCAGAGTGCAACGTTGTCATCGCCACAGTTTTCCACTCGGCTGCACGGGTGGCGCGCATCATTGAAGGCCGGGAAGACGTTTGCCCGATCTACTACGTGCAGGACTATGAGCCCTGGTTCTTCGAGCCGGGGACAGATTTACACGCGCAGGCGTTGCACTCGTATGAGGCAATCCCCGGCGCTATCGGAATGGCCAAGACGGATTGGCTCTGCAGAGAGGTCGCAGGCAGACACGCGTTGCCGATGCGCAAGGTGACGCCTTCGATCGATCACACGGTGTACTTCCCCGCTGCACGCGAAGCCGGCTCGCAACCCCTCCGGATCGCGGCAATGATCCGGCCCTCCACGCCTCGACGTGCACCGGAACGCACCCTGAGAGTTGCCTCGATGATCAAGTCTCAGTTGGGCGATCAAGTCGAGTTCCGCTTCTTTGGGGTCGACCGTAGCCACGAAATCTGGACAGAACTCGGGGCAGGATTCGTCAATGAGTGCAAGGGTGAGCTTTCCCGACCAGCGGTTGCCGCACTTCTGCGGGACGTAGACCTGTTTATGGACCTTTCCGACTACCAAGCCTTCGGAAGGACCGGCTTGGAAGCGATGGCCTCCGGCTGTATTGCGGTGGTGCCCGATGCTGGTGGCGCGCACGAATACGCGATAGACGGAGAAAACTCCATCGTGGTCGATACGGTCGGATCGAGCGAGGAAACAATCGCCGGAAGGATCGTTGAAGTGCTGACAGACCGTGCCTGGCGCGAACGGATCATCAAGGCGGCGTTGGCTACCGCACAGCGCTATACCGCAGAGCGGGCCGCGTTGAGCGAGTTGTCACTCTTCGCAAAGGCTCTACGAAGCAGGAAGCAAGACTTGGCCGCGGGGGCAGAGCCGTTTGGGCGCGTCGCCGGTGAGACCGCGCTCAATCCTGTGCGGATCGGGCTCATCTGCACACGTTTGGGAAGTGGCGCGCCGACTGGCTCCGCCTACATCCGGATGATCCTGCCATTTGAGGAGATCACCAGGCGATCGGGTTGGAAAGTAGATCTTCTGAGCCACACGGGGGACGCTTCGCTTTACGACATCGTGGTCGTGCAGCGGACCGCTGTAACTACTACGACGGACCTCAACGCGCTTCGTGCGAGCCGTGAGTCCGGCACCAAGGTTTTTGTGGACGTAGACGATCGACTGTGGTCAATGGACGCACATCATCTAGAAGGGAAACGGTATGCCGATCAGCTTGCTCCGCTGCTGGCCCTCGTGGCCGAGGCAGACGGCGTGCTGGTTTCCACGCCAGAGATTGCAGAAGACCTTGGACGACTGAACCCCAATGTCAAAGTAGTCCCCAATGCAATCGATGCAGCGCTTTGGGGGACGGAGAAAGCGACCAGATCGGCACCCGCTGATGGCCCGCTACGGCTGGTCGCGATGGGCACCAACACTCATACATCAGATCTGGAAACAATTCTCCCGGCGCTGGATGCGGTTTGGAGTCGCCATCCGGGCCAGTTCCAGTTGGACCTCGTTGGCATGTCAAAGGCTGACTTCGGCCGCCCCTGGATCAACGTTCTGGACGTTCCCGATTGCGAATATCCTGCCTATGTCCGCTGGATTCAGGACACCAACGACTGGCACGCTGCACTTGTTCCGCTGGCCCGGACACCGTTCAACGAGGCAAAGAGCCACATCAAGATCCTTGATGCGTGGGCACTTGGTCTTCCAGTGGTTGCCAGTAGCGTCCCGGCTTACAGGAAGTTGGTCGATGAGGGGGTGAACGGATTCGTAGTCGAGTCCACGCTGGATTGGGAGGCTCGCATTGAAGCGCTGGTGAATGATCGCTCGGCGCTGGAGAGCATGGGAAGAAAGGGCAGGCAACAAGTCCTTGATCGCTACGCGCTGGGCGGGACGTGGACCAGTCTGCAAAGGCCCCTGGCTCATGCCATTGGTCTCTATGTCTAGCCGGAATTCCGGATAGTCAAAAGGTGCGGGTGGGACGTTGCCAGCCTCAATCCGTGGTGAAGATTGGTTCCAATGGCCCAAACTTTGCCAGAAGGCTGGCCAGTTTTTCGCTCTCCGCAATCTTGGCCACCACGACAATTTCACGATAGACCGGAAAAGGTAACTCCAGATCCATCCGCTTTGGCCCATGAACCGAGGGATCGTATCTGTGCTGATCGATCCCGGCGTTCAGCGGAATCAGGCAAGGGTCTGAAGATCGTCTGATTCGTCCGTGGCCGTACACTCCAAAGGCTGACAATTTCTCAGCCTGCAACTCCCCGTTCAAGGCGGAGTGGAACGCAAGGCAGCCCATATTGTTCCTGTGACCGCGCCAATGGGACCAGTAAAGCTTGAGTCCAAGCTGCATGAGTTGAGCGTCCGCGTCAAACCACGGTTGGCGAACCAGTACGAAATGGGTTGCCAATTCGATTGCCTTTTGCAGCATCCGCTTGGCTAGGTCGATGGATTCAAGGTGCTCCAGGAAGTGGCTGAGTGTCACGAAATCAACTATCTTCGGCGTTTGAATCGAAAAAATGTCGCCGGTGACGGCAAAGTGGCCCGCATTGCAGGCTTTCTCCACCTTGGCCGGATCAATGTCGATTCCACACCCCTTCGCATTGGGAATAGCCTGCTGTGCGAACTTGAGGCTGCCCCCATCGCTGCACCCGAAGTCGATGAAGTCAAACTGGCTGAAGTCGACGTCCATATTTTTTGGCCCTCGCATTTTCTGGGTGGATGGCAACGTAGCCGCGCGGACCACGGGAGCATTGAATAGCAGGGCCTCCTGGAATCGGAGGCAGGCCTCAGGGCGACGCGAATGGCTAACCTTATGAACCCTGGCGGGCTAAATACTCACGCTTCCCGCATTGGATGCGTCGAATCTGGAAAGCAGCACATGGAATTCGTTTGTGTTCCTCTCCACCGGAAAGAGACTTGCGACTCCGAATCCCAGAAAATGCAAGGCACGCAAGCGGTCACAAATTGTAGCAAAGCTTTCAAACGTAAATACGTGCACGTGAACATCCGCGTAGTCCAGCAGCGAGGCACGAGTTGTATGCAACAAACACTCATCCGGCGAAAATCTCATTCTGCCAGGATCATAATTTTGCCCTCCCGCCCAGAGGTCAGCTGTGGACACGTCTTTGTGGTGCCAGAAGTGATCCAGGATGTCCGCGAATTCAGGCTTTGATTGCCTTGCACGGTGGCGTCGAACGAGATCAATGAAGTTCGATTCCCGTCGCGCAATGTCGAACGTGTATCTCCGGTCGGGAACAGACAGGAACAGAAGCCCACCAGGCCTCAACAACAACCCCAACTCGTGTAGCCAGCCGATCACATCGGGAACATGTTCCACTACATGATTTGCGATGATCAGGTCAAATCGCTCGGGAATCGTCTTGAAGCAGGAGGTATCCGGGATGACGTAATCTACCGGGACCAAGCGATCAAATTCGTACCTGGGATTCGCTTTGGAACGCGACGACAGTGATTCGCGTGACGCGAAGTCAGCGAACTTCACACGTCCTTCGTCCGATCCATACGTTGGAGAATCGAGTGCTCCGATCTCCAGGATGCTCGCCCCTCTTGGATCAATGAATGACTCGATAAGTTGTTTGCGCTTGTGCATCGCAGCCAATTGCCCTTGGAGATGATCTGGCGTCAGTCAAGAGCGGAGCTTGTCCTGACTCACTATGCCTGTTCCTTTGCCGCCACCGGAACGCGGTGTCGCTCAAACCTGAGAGCGCGGCACCGGCGGCCGGCCCGTGCAAGCAAGAAGAGCGCAGCCCAGCGAAACCGGTTCGTCAAAGCCGTCACGAGACGTGTGAATTGTGCCTTCAAGCAATCAGAAATGGCGACAGTCTCGAAGTGCACTCGTGCTTCTACTTGTGGCGGTCTGCAGCTACCTGCAATGATGCCACCGAATCACCACCAACCGTGTGGATCAATTCCCCCTCGCCGTCGGGCAAGGGCGCTTTTCGACTGGCTTTGCGCAGCTGTTCACAAGTGATGCGCGGTAAATGAGACCTTCCCCGATGCTTCTTTCCACCATGGCCAATTGGTTGGCGGCACGCGGCGATCGTGTCTGGTCGTATACGCCCGGCTCCCGAGCGACGACAACCTTCACCGTGCTTGAGGCCCTCCTTGCGGCGGTGGTGGTGATAAGTTGCCTGCCGCTGTTTTGGCAGTTCATGACCGCGATGAGCCACGCGTCCTTGTGGCAGGACGAGTTGGCGACGGTGATGCTGTTCAGCAGTAAAGGCGCCTGGACCACGGTAACGACCTATACCTCGGGCTCCAACAACCACATCTTCTTCAACCTGGTCAATGCCTTGACGCCCAAGGCAGATCCATACGATCCGTTCGCGGCGAGGATATGGTCGTTTGTAGCAGTCGTTGCCCTGTTCGGGCTGACCGCAATCTATTTTGCCCGGCGAAAGCTCTATCTCGAGGTCGGCGTACTGTGGGCGCTGCTTTCCACCAATTACCATCTGCTCGATCTGTTGCTGCAGGCGAGAGGCTACGGATTCGCCGCGCTCGCCGCGACGGTAAGTTGTATTGCCGTGGTCGCGTACACCCGTGGTGCCGGCTTCGGGGCGATGCTGGCAATCGGGCTTGCAACCCTGCTTGGCACGTACTCGGTGCCAACGTATGCGGCTTTCGGGCTGCCCTTGATCGCCGCACTGTTGGTCTTCTCTCGGGATCTGCGCTGGATACCGGTTGGGATCGCCACGACGCTGGCCATTGTCGGTGTGTACCTGCCCGTTGCGGAGCAGATGGCCGCCACCAGCACATCCTGGGCGGGCAAATGGGGAACGCCCTACGCGTCACTCGATGCCGTGGCGGCCACCTTCAAGGCGTATCTGTTTCCGTTTCAATCCAACGGCGGCTTCTTCGCCGCCGCCAGCGCGCTGTTGGTGTGTGCGATGGCCTTGCCCACGCAGGCAACGGGCGTAACCGCAGTAAGGGTGTTCATTTCTTCCTCGTTGGCGCTTCTCGCGGCCTGCCTTTGGTTGCAGACGCCGACCGTGAGGACCACATCATTCATCGTGATTCCGGTTGCCTTCGCGTGCGTCCTGAGCGGGTCGATCGTGTTGCGAGCACGCTGGGGCGGATTGCTGGTGCCACTGGTCGGGATTTTCCTGGTGGTCCTGCTATCAGGCCGAGCAATTGAACTCGCCAAGGGATTCCAATACCTTCCCTATGACAACTGGAAGGGAGCGGCCGAGCTGATTCAGGCACAGGCCAAGCCTGGCACCGCTATCTGGGTGAATCAGCGCGCGCCCAACCTGCGCGCATACCTCCCGCCCGAGTATCCATTCGTAGCCAAATTCGACGCCGCACTTTTCGCGTCAGGAAACCTGGTGGTCGTCGACTTTGCCCTTCAGGAGTCCGATAGATTTGATCCTGCCAAGCTTCCCGCAGGAGTGGAGACTCTGGAGGTGAAGCAACGTCGAAACGATCGGATCCTGGTTTACCGGATGCCGCAGGCTGACTCAGTAGAGGGTGCTCCAAGATAGCACCTTTAACTGATTCTCTACCCGAGCAGGATAATTAACGGCTCGAACACTCAGAGATCAATGAACACCTCAGATATATAACAGTTCGGCGTACCCGATTCAAAGTAGAAATAAAGAGCACGGCCATTATTGAGTGCCTCAAGCGCCGCCGCGTATATCATTTCAAATCCAGCCTGAGTGACTCCGCCTTGGCCAACGGTTACGTTGTATCTTTTCGGGTCATTTGTGCTCGTACAGCTGTCATGATTCGTCGCGAGGGACAAGGAGAACTGAGTTCCGCTCGGATGAATCCTGACCCTGCGAACCTTGGAGCCGTGCATGACCGAGCCCGACTTGGCTGCCGCCTCAACATCGGCCACGCTTTCAGTTGCAGGATCGGGCTTGCCTTCATTGGCCGAACTGGGTGACGCGGCCGTCAAGCCCAACAGCAGGCCCGACGAGAATATCGCGGCTAGCGTGACTCTGGAAATGAGCATAAACAATCTCCTACGTAATTTTGTAAGGAAAGAAAATCCGAACTTGGCACACATGAGCGCGGTTGCCAGGTCGAGCGAGCCTGAATCTTCGGCTGTCAGACCGCCTGGCTCGTGACTCCGCGGCGTGATGCCGGTCAGGATTGAGGCCTACAGAATCTCGCCCCAGCGCCAGCTCTCCACGACGGTATAGATCGAACATGTGCCGGTTCCCCGGGCATATATCTTGCGTCCTGAAGATTTGGCAGCTAGCGCCAGCGACATGATTGCCCTTCCAGACGCGTGATTGGTATCGAAAGCCAACATACGGGCGTATGTTTGTCCGCATGCAGCCGGCGTTTCGGTCAATGGCGTTTCAAACTGGACATATCCGATCCCGTCGCTATCGACACGAACTGATTTTACGTCGAAGGCGGCCGCTAGACCGGCAGCGTGGGAATTCACCGACAACAACAAAAACCCAACGCAAAAAACTGCTAAAGCTTGCTTCATTTCCATACCCCTAAGACTGTCAAATATTTGTTTCATCATTACGTCAGGTGTAGCTTCGGCTTAACTCAGTCAGACCCACAACTATCGCAAACCGTGGTACTAAAAAGTTCAAGCGTGCTGGCATCCCAAAGACGAAAACCCTCCCAGAAAATATTCGCTTGTCCGCTTAGGGCGCTCAGATTGAATCGCGGCCCTTGAGGTGTCGTCATTTCGAACTGGGTTTACGACGTAGCAAT
The DNA here is from genome assembly GCA_038257155.1 of Lysobacterales bacterium. GTDB lineage: Bacteria > Pseudomonadota > Gammaproteobacteria > Xanthomonadales > Xanthomonadaceae > JANJTY01. Next base: position 26,521 of record JBBSJP010000027.1, read on the forward strand.
TGGGCCAGCTTTCCCATTCATCTCGCGGCCTGACTTAATGATTCCAACCCAATTCACCTCAGGATTCGGTCCAAACCCTTACGTAGACCACTTCGCAGTCTGGCGAGTTCTCTGCAATTCGAACCGTGAATTTCCTCTTAGTTGTTATCGCCATAAGAATAGCCGAGTAGATTTCCTTGAAGAGCACGTGATTCGGGTTGAGCGACATGAACTGTGGTTGTGCAGGGTCGCTGCCCACCAAGGTGCAGTTCAGTGACTCTTTCCCAACCGGCGCTTCCAATGATACTTTTCCCGTGTGGTTTGGATAGATACTTACTACCACCTCCTTACCGACGCCAGTGCAGGACCTTACATCGCATACAGCTAGCGCCGAGCTCACGCAGGCAATCGCAAATACAGCTGCAACAATAGATTTGATTTTCACTTCTGGTTTCTCCTACAGATTGATAACATTTGGCAACCTGCGGTCTTCCTTGCCGCTATGCGATTTCTCGCTTGGAGGTTACGTATCCCTTGTTGGATCTCGGAATTCAGGCAAAAGCTGAGTTCTGCTCTGGATACGCCGGAAACTTTTTTCAGCGTGCTCCTGCAATACGTTGGCCAAACAATTGTTCGGCGACGTAGGAGGCGCAGTGGGTGGCGGCGGTGGTGAATAGTGCTTTCAGGGGTGCGGCGTTGTCTGTCAGCAGGAATTCGGTTGGGTGGTCGGTGGCTTTGGGTTTGCCGGAGGCGTAGTAGCAGTTGCCTGATGCGATGGGCTTGTTCTCGCCTCGTTGTTGCAGGGTGAACTGGCTGCTGTAGAGCAGTTCGTTGTTGGCGAGGGTCCAGTTGCTTGTGCGGATTTCGATCCAGACGCCGTCGACCAAGGGGGTGTTGGGGTGGTTGGCGGCGAGGCGTTCGCGTAGCTGGTGGGCGATGGCCTTGGCTGGGTCGGACAGGTCGAATTCGCTCATCAGTTCAGCGCCGCGCTTTTGCATTCTGGCGGCGGTGGTGGCGGCGCCGATCATGCCGCCGATGGGGCCGAACAGTACGCCGACGGTCAGGGCGGCCTTGTCGACGGGAGCGGACACGGCAAATGCTTGGCCGTTGGCGGTTCGCAGGGAAAGATTCTGAGCGCGGGTCTGGGCAAAGCCGTTCGGGTCGCGCACTTTGAAGCTGCTGCGGGGCCCGGATGCGCAGGCGACCAGCATGGCCGTCACCAGCGCGGACAGCAGAACGCGCCAGATCAGCCGCATGCGCGCGCGGTGAACCTGCAGCATCGCTACGGTGGCTGGGGACGTCTTGTTGTCTGGAAGCGCTTTCATCGCGAACTAAACTGCCTCACTGGAATTGTTAAGAAAGGTACTCTGACCCCTGTTTTGGTTGTCGGATCGTCCATTCGGCGGGTCAAGACCCGCCCTATTCAACCCGCCTTACCGCGTTGGAATAGTTAAGAAAGGTACTCTGACCCCTGTTTTGGTTTTCGGTTTTAGACCTTTCATCGCGAACTAAACGGTCTCACCGGAATTGTTAAGAAAGGCACTCTGACCCCCGTTTTCGCCTCTTGTTTCTTTCCTTTGCTAGACCTGACCCCTTGTTTCTTTCGTGTTTAATGTAACTTTGCTAGACCTGCCCCCGTGTTTCTTCCTATCGTCTCCCGCGCGCCCTGAAACTCAAATAGTTCACACTCAAGAGTATCGCAACGTACGGCGACCAGAGATATATTTCACTCCAGCCGTGATCTCGAAGGAGCAGGAGATCACTTGCGTCTGATGTCAGGGCTAGCAGAAAATACACCGCTGTTGTACCCATAAACACGATCCATCCGCGCGTCGAACTCGCGATCGCCATAATCACCGAAAAGAGGTGGACCAGAGACAGAACTAGAGAAAAGTATACGATCGGGATACTCCAGTCGTCACTGAACTCTCCTGGGAAAGCAATCTTGTCTAGAGCACCAATGCAAAGGATCAGCGCGATAAGTGCGTTCATTATCAGCACAAAGATGCAGAACACCTTTATCACTGCTTAAGTCCTGAGCGCGCACCATGGAACAGTAGTTCTGAGCGAGTTTGAATCATATGAAACGCTTTGGGAATCTGACGCGCTGAATTTACGTCTTGAGGTGAAGGCCCTTTGCGCGCCACCCCCGGGAGAACGCCGCAGCTTATCTGATTAGAACAGTAGGCACGAGGATGTGAATGGCTGACAACAAGAATATCCATCCCTTGACGCCACGGAATTGGGTGCTCAGGAATACTCTTGCCATCCATTGTTCCTCGCGGCATGTAGTCAATGGTCATGGGCGCCCACGGATATACCCCGCTGCCATGTCCATAGAATCCGTGCTCGATTCCTCCGAAAATACTGGGGAGCCAACTTGAATTTTCGGAGGCATGACTGACCATCCACATTACTTTTTGAAGTGGCTCGTGAGCCAAGTACAGGGTGAGAAAGCCATCCGGTGGATGATCCAGGTACGACCACCTTTCATTTGTACGCAATGTTGCTGCGTATGATGAAGAATCATCACTTGCCGAGCTTTGGTCGTTTGAGTCCCGACCGCCAAGCGCAAAACTCAACGCCCCCGTAACCGCCCCATTAGCAAACTTCCCCCCCGAAATCGCCGACACCGACCCACCAATCAACGCCGCCTTCACCGTATTGCCAACACTGCGCGTTTCTGGCATCCAACGCTGAGCAAAGCGCCCCAGCCCGGCCGAGGCAAACGCATGCCCAAACTTCCCACCCTGCATCACGGATATCGTTCCGGCGGTGGTACCCATGGCCAGGCCCGCGCTCAAGTCGCCCCAGCCGGAGGTGACATTTCCCATCGATGCCATCATGAGGCCACTAAAGGCCCCCCAAAGCGCTCCCGACGTACTCTGCGTGCTAACGCCACCACTAACCGCTCCAACCCCGGCATACACGAAGGCCGTGTAAGCCGCCGCGGTTTTTGCGACGAACCCCGCCGCCCAATACTGCTGCGTAACAACCGCCGCGATCGTAATTATCACCCCCAACCACTGCCGCTCCGCGATTCCGAGGTAGCCACTCGGATCCGTCCCATTCAGCGGGTTGTTCCACAGGTAGCTGTAGCGGTTGAAGTTCTGCGGGTTGTTGGGCTCCTGCACGAAGGGGTCGACTTGCAGGAAGCGGGCAATGCGACTGTCGTAGATGCGCCCGTTCATGTGCACGATGTCGAGGCCATCGAGCATTTCGTGGCCGGTGAAGCCGCGGTTGGTTGCCGTCGAGAAGGTCGGCAATCCGCGTGGATCGGCGTAGCCGCGACGCTCGCCGAAGGGCCCGAAGTCCATGCCTTCCAACGCGCCGCTGGCGGCGTCGCGTACCCGCACCACCGAGCCCAGGTGATCGTGGAAGAGGTACTTGGTGCTGGTGTTGGTCTTGATTTCCTGCACCGCCACGCCCGCCACGTATCGCCGCATGGTTGTGAGGCCGGCTTCGGTGATGATCTCGACACTGCCCAGGTACTGGGTTCGACGCGTGCCACTGACGCCGCTGCCGCTGTCTTCACGCAAATAGCGCTGACCATCGCTGCCGTACCAGAACTGCGCGCGCTGGGTCGGACTGGACTGGCTGGCACCCACGGCGATCTCGTAGGACTGCTGCTCGGCGCTGTAACGGATATGACGAGCCTGGCCGCTGCCGGTGGACGAGGCGTAAGTCTGGTTGCCGCGCGCGTCGTAGTCATAGGTGGTGCTGCCGACCCGGGCTACGGCGTGTGGCGAAGCGCCGGCCACGATGCCGCCGCTACAGCCTGAGCCGCTGCCATAGCGGTAGTCCTGCGCGGCACCGGTGCCGATCGTCTTGCTGCAGATGTTGCCGAGGCTGTCGTAGCTCAGTTCCAGGCCAAACGGGCCCGTTTCGCCGAAGTTTTGCCCGAGCACGCGCATGTAGCGGGCCGAAGTGAGGCGGTGCAGGGCGTCGTAGAAAAACCTTTCCTTGTACTGGCCATTCTGCGGGCCCGACTTGTCGCGCCAGGTCAGGTTGCCGGCGGCATCCCACTCGTACTGCTCGTCGTAGATGCTGCCGCTTGCGCCGGCCTGCACGCGAGTAAGCCGCCCACTGCGGGGGTCGTAGGTGCGGGTCAGGTCCATCGTGGTCACGCCACCGCGGCGCTCCTCGATGATGTTGCCGCGCGCATCGACCTTGAGGGTTTGCAGATAGGTGTCGGCGGAGTTGCTGGCACAGGTGGCCTGGGTGTCGGCTTGGCTCGATTCGCACACGGCACGGGCAAAACCGCGCGCTGTGTATTCGGTCTTCAACCAGCGGCCGCTGGCGTCCTGGCTCTTCCAGGCGCGACCTTGGCTGTCGTAATGGGTGGCCGTATGGTGACTGATGCCGGCGGTGCTGCCGGTGCCAATCACGGTGGTGCTGCCCGTCGCCCGGCCGAGGCTGTCGTAGCGGAACTCGCGACGGAAGTCGACGTCGCGGCTGCTGTCGGCCAACCAGGCGGCATAGCTGCCTTCGCTGGATTCAACATCCAGGCTGCCCGGGAAAGCGCCGTCGAAGCCAAATTGGTGGGTGACGGTGGCGCTGCCCTCACTTGCCACGCGCTGGAATACGCGACCCTGCCCGTCGTAGAAGCTCTGCGTGCTGGTGCCGTCCTGGTGTGTCTGGCTGATGCGCTCACCCAGGGCGTTGTAGGTGTGGTCGACGCGCCCGGCATCAGGGTCGATCTGCCATAGCATGCGCCCAAGCTCGTCGAACCCGGCGGTGTTCTGGATCACCACGCTATTGCCGCCGGTTCGATGGGTGCGGCGCAGATTGCCCGCGGCATCGTAGGTGTAGTTGATCGTCAGGCCTGCGGCATCGGTTGACGAGGCCAGCTCACCCAGCACCGAACGGACCTCCACGCGCTCGTTGTCGAGGGCATCGAAGTGATGGGTTTCCAGCCCGATGTAGGCGATGCTGCGCAGCGCAGAATTGGGTGTATCCGGCGTGATCACCTGGGTGACGCGACCCATGAAGTCATATTGCGTCTCGGCCCAGTCGCGCCCACTGCAACTTGTGGCGCTGACCGACGGCGCCGTGGTTCCAGCCACGAAGAACGGCAGTGACACGCCCGCTTCGCGGCCGAGCCGGTCGTAGTGGCGGCAAACGGCGCTTATTTCGTTGCCGAGGCTGGTTGTCCCAGAGCTGGTGTTGAAGGTCTGAGCGGCGCTCATCACCGGGCGGGCCAGCGCGTCGAACCAGGTCCACTGCTGGGCGCCGACGCTGGGGGTTACGGTCTGGCGATACACCGCACCCGTGGGGCAGCCGATACTCCCGCAGGCTTGGTAGGTAACGGTGCTCGACACGCCGGCTCCGGAGGGTGAGGTTTGCGTCCAGCTGTAGTAGGGCCGCCCCAAGGCACCGAGGGCGGCGTGGCTGACGACGCCGTTTACGTCCCGCGCCAGGGTGACATTGCCGTAGCGATCGCGCTGGTCGATGGTCTGGACCTGCTGCACGCCAGTGCCAAAGTGCTGGAACGCGGCCTCGACATAGCGGCCCTGCGCACCGAATGCCTCCTTGCTGTAGCGCTGGATGCGTAGCGGGTTGTTCACATCATTAAAGACGATGCTCTCACTCTTGCACTGCGCTTCGCTCAAGCCGCTGCTGCAAGTGTGGCTGCTCTTTCGATTGCCGTAGCCGTCAAGGATATGGAAGGTGCGCAGGTGCTGGCTCTCGCCGCCGTTGGGCTGCAGGGTTTCGCTGACCAGCATGCCGGTTAGTGGGTCGTAGCCGAACGCGGTCTCGCGCACCCGCGAGGTTTCCCCGGGCCGGCTATGGGTGACGACGCTACTGGTCAAGCGCCCGAGATGCCACTTGATCGGGTCGTCGGTGTAGCCGTTGTTGGTGCTGACGGTCTGCCTGAGGTTGGCCGCAGATACCCCGCCTGCATAGGTACGGGTAGCGGATTTCTGCACATTGCCATAGGTGTCGTAGGCACCCACCTGACTGAAGTCGTTAACCGTGGTACTGAGCAGCAGGCCCGTCTCCGGGTCGTAGCTGCGATCCGTGGACGTGCGCTGGCGCACCTGGTAGGGCTGCTGCACATTGCGGCTGAACACCGGCGAGCTTTCCCACTCGCTTTCCGATTCGGAAATGCGTACGCCGGAAACCGGGAATCCCTGGCTGGCGGTGTACCCGTCGAGGAGACAGGCCTGACTGAAGGTCTCGAAGCAGGCGCCGGGCTGGTAGGCACCGCTGACCACATACCTGTCGGTTGCGTCCGGCAAGCCGATAAAGGGAAAGTCCTGCCGGTACAGGCTGACCGTCACCACGTGTTGGCCGTCGTGGTTGTTGTCGATGCTGTGGATCTTCTCGAAGCCGAGGAATCCACGCCCGCCAGCCTGCATGCGGGCGCCTTCGTAGCGGTAGTAAACCTCGGCCATGGCAGTGGGAGCGCCAAACACTGGCGCACTGCTTCGGGCGCGCGCAACCACCCGCATCGGCGCCAGGAAGTCGGATACCGCTGCGCCGCGCCCCACGTTCCAGGCGTTGTCGTTGCGCGAGCCGTAACCTTGTCGGTAGACGGCGCTGTTGGTCAACGGGCGGTAGTCGATCTCGGTGACTGCTCCGAGGCCATTGGTCACCGTGGTGATGACATCGCGCGGCTGGTGCGGAGCCTCGGAGATGCCAGCGAAGATGGGCGAGTTCGAGCCACTCCATTCGATGCGCATGAACTCGACCACGCCATCACCGTTGTAGTCGCCAAACAGGAAGCTGCGCTTGCTGAAGCAGCGACCGGGCTGGTCGGACTCGACTTCGGTACAACCCGTCTTTACTCGGTTTTCCGACAGCGGCTCACGTTTGCCGAACTCACCACCCGGCAGGCCATAGCGAACCACGAAGTACTGATTGATCTCGGGATGCTGTGCCTGGCGCAGCGGATAAACCAGATCAGCACGGCCATCGCCGTTTACGTCAACTACTTGAGTGCTGCGGTGGCTGGCGATTTCCGAGCAATCGAGACAGTTCGGTGCCTTGATCTCGAATCTAGCTCCGGTATTCAGCAAGGTTGTTGGATGCGCGGTCAGCGTACCGGTGAATACCGCGTCTGACAGGCTGTCGCCGTTGACGTCAACAAAGTGGATGGTCAACGCCGTGTCTGCGGAGTCATCGTAAAAGAGCAAGCCACTTGGGTTTTGCCCATAGGCGAGCGCCTGGATGCGTCCTGGCAGCGTGGCAACCGGCGGCTCGATCAGGCGGACCGAGTGCGCGTGCACCACTGGACTACAGGTGCCTCCGCCATTCACCTGGTTGGAACTGACAAAGGGGATTACCGGCGTCGGGTCGCCAGGCGGGCTTCCACCGCCGCTGCAGACATTGTGACGCTGGGTGACGACCAACACATCGGAACGCCCGTCGCCATCGAAGTCGACCAACTGCTGGTAGTTCATGCGCCGGTACAGACCGAGCAACTCGTATGTGCAGCCCGCCGGCCCGTTTGCACAGGGATTCGACTCGCCCGAGAACAGATCGAGCTCATGTTCCGCGCCCCAGCCGAATCCAGTGCCTTGGCGCTCCATCAGACGCGCCATCAGTTTGATGGAGTCGCCGTAGGGCACCGGGTAAACGATGTCCAACAGGCCATCACCGTTGAAGTCACCCAACTGGACCTGCTTCTCGGGCTTCCTCCAGGCATCGTCGATTGGCGCGAGGATGGGCACGGTCGCAAGCAGGTCATTGACCATGTCGAAACTGACAACGCCATTGGACCGGCCCAGCGAACGCGCGCCACGCCACCGGATCGTGCTGGTGCCAACCTTGTCGCGGAAGAACAGGTCGGCTTTGCCGTCACCGTCGTAATCGAGCAGGAACCAGCCGCTGTTCGGATCGTCAGGCAGGTCGTGCATCAAGCAGACATAGCCCGGATTGGGCGAGGCCGAGGTGTACGTCGGTCGTCCCGCGGCGTCGAGCCCGCCAACTTCAATGCGCAGTTGGTCGCCGGGGCATGGCTCGGCCGACTGACCATCCTTCATCCAGAGCAAGTCTTGCAGACCGTCACCATCAACGTCGGCAAACTTCATGCCCTCGAACTTGTCCGTGCTGCCGTGGTTCAGCGAGCCCTGTTGAACCAAGGCCTGCGTCTCATATTTCGCCCCGCTCCATGTGAATTGGGTGGGCGTCAGGCAGGTGGCGCCGACTGCCGAGCTGCTGCATTCCTGCACGGACTCCAAGCGCTGCTCGCCAGTTACGGGCGTATGGCCATCCTGATAGGACAGGCGATACTCGCGCAGCACCACCTCGTTGTCGCCCACTGAGCGGACGCGCTCCAGACGCTGGGTGTTCCACAGATCATGGCCGGCCAGGAAGTAACGCGAACGTTGTGTCTTCTGGACGATGTCCTCGTAATGGAACTCGATGTAGGCGTAGGGATCGTGAGCATCCTCTAGCTGGCCGGGTAGCTTGATCTTGCCGGTGTACTCGATCTTCCGGATGTGCAGCTCGCCTGACCAATAGGGATCCTGGCCGATCGGACCTGGCGTCTGCAGCGGGTTCTTGCGGTAGTGGTAATCGATGAAGTTGCCGGTGGAATCCTGGAAGCGCGTCTGGGCCCAAATGAAGATTGGGCTGGTGGTCGTGCCGTCGGCAGTGAGATAGCCGTCTTCGCGCATCGCCGCAGCGCCCGCGGCGGCGCGATCGCCATACCAACTGGTGCCGCCGTCCTTGCGCTGCACCGTGAAGTAGCGAGGGCCTGCGGTCGAGCCAGAGGGGGTATATGCGCAAACGCGCTGGAAGCTTTCCACTTCGGTGCGCAGTTGTCTTGCCGTGGTGCCGGAATGCGCCGGACATGGCGCAACGGCCGCTATCTGCTCGTTGGTTACGTCAATCAGTCGCTGTCCGTCCAGGCAGAATTTGTCGCCGGAAGTGAGCGACACGGGGCCTAGCGCGGATTCCGCATCACCCGCTTCCGGTGTGGCGCGACAACGACTAATCGACGAGGTGCCGGCGATTGACCAGCCACGACCCAGGGGGCCGGAGCCGGCCTGGCTCGAATAGGCCAACGCCATCTCCGGCACAACGCCTGCCGTGCCGGGCGCGGCAAAGATCGGAATCCGGTAGGTGGCCGCGCCGGATTCGTCTACGCGGAAGTCGCCTGCGGTGGTGCCAATGCTGTCGGAGGCTGAGTTCAATGGCGGCGGTGCGGGCGGCGTGATCGGCACAACCGGAACCGCCGTCACACTGATGCCGACGGTGTCCTCGCTCGATTCCCCCGATGCATCAAACGCCTTGGCCCTCAGGGTATGACTGCCTGGTGTCGAGCCGGACCAGCTGTACGCGTATGGGAACTGCGTGTCGTTGTCGAGCAGAGTCGTTCCAGCGTAGAACTCGACCCGCTCGACGCCCTGGTCATCAGTCGCGGTGGCTTCGATGGAGATCGTCTGGCCTTGCACAAAGCTGGCGCCGGCTCCTGGAGATGTAATGTCGACAGTAGGCGGCTGGTTCGGGCGCAGGAGAAGAAGAGTCGAGCGCCACTGTGCGCCTGAGGGCAAGCCAGGCGTGTTGTTGACGACGCGGAAGCGCAGGCCATTGCTGTTGAAGGCGGCCCGGTGAGCCGTCGGCACGGTCAGCTCGAGGGTCTGAAGGTTGCCCAGAACTCCGCGAACGGGATTGTTCTCGGCATGGAGAACGCTGGTTCCTGTTGCGGGCAACAATTCAACGAAGGAATTCTGGAAGAAGCGCGTACCCTGCAAGCGAACGCGGTAGTTTGGACCGTCTACGACCTGGCCAGTCTGCAGATCCGGCTGAGGTGGAATCACACCGGCAGTGCCGATGGTGGTTTCGGGACCCGGCGCACCGCGACCATCGGTGGCGCGCACCGCGTAGGTGTGGGAACCGAGGCCGCTTGGCACGTCATTACACTCAGCCGCAGTAACTGTGGCCACCGCGGGCACGTAGGTTCGAGTGCAAGCGGGCAGTGCTTGGCCGTTCCGTAGGAATTCCAGCTTGGCGATACCGCCATCGGCGTCCGCGGCGTTGACGCGCAGGCGAATCGGTTCGCCTTCGACGAAGTTGGGCGCGGCGTACAGCGGCGCTTCCCAGGTCGACGAAGTGATCAGTGGCAGTTCGTTGATTTTGAACAGGCCAGACTGCGCCACCGCCTGATCTGACACACCAGGGATAGGCGACACCGCCAGCACATGCAGCGGCTTGCCCGAATACGCCAGGTACATGTCTGGGGTGATCGGAACACGGAACCGATGCGCGGTCGGCTTGCCGTTGCCGCCGGTCTCACACTGCCCTGTGACGAAGGTATCGCTTGGCAGACTTGCCGGCACCGGCGGCATCTCTTGCAGCGATTGCCCATCGTGGCCAAAGGCGAGTTTGATGTTGATCGACTGGTAGATGCCGCTGGAGCAGGCCCAGCCTTCGATGAACCGATCCAGGCGTCCGGCGACAATTCCGTCGATGCGGCCTTTGAGTTGGCTCTGAAAGACCTCAACGCTTAGCGGCGCGGAGGTGGTCATCGACCCATCCCACTCGAAGACCTGTGCGGTGAGCTGGTGCGTGCCCGGCGCGCTCCAGGTGCGGATGGTAGTGAAGGGGCTGTCGTTGACGCCGAACGACGCAAAACTCCCGCCATCCTGCTGCAGAAATACGCCGACCACATCCTCCTGCTCGATGTAGGCCAGGTGCGCAGTCACGGCGGTCGGATAGCCAACTGCAATCCGGTTGCCCGGGACACCCACGGTTGCCGAGATGTCAGGGGCAATCTTGCTCGCGCCGATCACATCCAGATCGGCACCGAACAGCAGGTTGTAGCGCCGCGCGCCGAACGGCGAGACGCTGCTCGTCGCCTTGGGCTCGGCTGCTTCGGTCGCAGGTTGTTTGGCTGGCTCGGACCATCCCGGAACCACGCCCAACACCATCGCACCCACGGTCGACGCCAACAGCAGCGCCAAAAGGGCAGAGCCGATTACTCGCAGCATTGCATTCCCCGATCAGTGATCAACCGCCGAGCCTCGGGGCATGCGACGGATTCCATTCCTTCAAAGGCCGCTCCGACACGCAGAAAGGTGGGAGCGGGGCGCGCACCTTACTGCTCGGGAGTTGACGGGTCAACCCAAAGTGGCTTATGCGCTTTGCGAATGCAGGTCTGTTGATTGGGTTATATGTGTGGATTCGGTGCTGGATTCGCACTGTGATTTTGCGTTATTCCCGGCAATCGGAGTGCCGGGGAATGGAGTTTCTAGATCACGTGTGAAGTCTGGTAGGTAGACCCGAAGCAGATTGAGTGATGCTTGTTTCATGTGCTTCGCGCAGTATTGGGCTTCGCTGCGCTCAGCACCAACCTACGGGAGTTGGCTGCGCAGATGTCGTCCGTGGGCACGGTGATTAGAGGGTTCTCCTTGCACGGACCCTCGTCATGAAGCCATGCTCCTGGTTCTTGTTCTCAACGAACCTTGCAGCGGGCCTGCCCCTCTCCCCAACCCCTCTCCCGTAGGGCGAGGGACTTTGTATTGCTGGCTTCGGAAACTCGTTGACGAGATTGACCGCGACTCGCGGGGTCCCGAAGCCTATTCGAAGCGACATCACGTCCTCGGGATAACCGTCGTGAACCCAGACGATTCGAACGCAGTGCTGCCTTTCTCGCGTTGCTCGTGGCATCGGGTCCTGACGCCCGGGGTGACGGGCACCAGCCGCAGCCGGCACACTACACTTCGCGTTTCTGGACTTCCGCCCTGCATTCGGGGCCGAAGTACTCTGCATCCTTCGGAATCAGTCTCTGCATGTCTTTAACGCCCAATTCACCCTTGCCCTTGTTTCTTTCGCTGGTGGTACCGCTTCGCAACCGCGCCGAGCATCTGCAAGCGCTACTCACCAGTCTCGCCGACGCCCTGCAGGCCACGGCGCGCGACTGGGAGATCATCATCGTGGACAACGGTTCGGATGACGTGTCGATCGATGTGCTGCAGCGATTGATGGGCGCCGACGGCATTCCCAATCTGCAGGTCTTTGCCTTGACCGAGGAGGTCGATCCAGACACGGCGATTGCGGCAGGGCTGGAACGCTCGCTTGGCGATTTCGTCTGCGTGCTGGACCCGGCCAGCGACACTGCGATGCTGCTCGCCGAGATGGCGGCGCGTGCCGCTGACGGCGCAGACATGGTGTTTGCCAGCAACCTGCACGCGCCGCGGGCCTCGCTGGCGTATCGCGTCTCGAACCGCCTGTTCAATCGCATCTACCAGGGCGCGCATGGCGTGGCGCTGGAGCGCGGGGCGCCGCCGTTGCGGCTGCTGAGTCGGCGCGTGGTGAACTTCATCCTGCAGCACCCGCTGCCGGCGGTGGCGTATCGCCACATGCCGGCGACCGCCGGATTCTCACGCGTGCATCTCGAGTACCAGGGTCGCCCCGCACTGGAACAGAGCAAGCGCCTGATGCAGAGTGTCGAGCGCGGCATGCGCCTGCTGGTTTCGACCACGCGTGTACCGCTGCGCCTGGTCACCGCGCTCTGCTTGTTCGGCGCCTTCGCCAACCTGATGTACTCCGGCTATGTGATCGCGGTGGCGCTGCTGCGCGAGGATGTGGCGGCGGGCTGGGTCACGCTGTCGCTGCAGCAGTCCGGCATGTTTCTGTTGATCTCTCTCGTGCTGCTGGTGCTGTCGGAGTACATCCTGCACCTGGCGCGGATGTCGAGCGAGGGCCCGGCATACCATGTCGGCCGCGAGCTCACCAGCATGCGCATGACGCGGCGCGAGCGCTTGAATGTGGAGGATGCGGTCCAGGCCAAGGCATCACCATCCGGTGCAAGCGCGCCGAACGGCTAGATGCAGCGCTACCAGGCCATCGTCGTCGGTGCCGGGTTCTACGGCGTCAGCGTCGCCCTGTACCTCGCGCAGCAGCGGGGACTGCGCGACGTGCTACTGCTGGAGCGCGAGGCAGAGCCGCTGCAGCGCGCGTCCTTCCGCAACCAGGCACGCGTGCATGGCGGTTACCACTACCCGCGCAGTTTCACCACGGCCTACCGCAGCCGCGCCAACCTGCCGCGCTTCCTGCAGGACTTCCAGGACGCCACGCGCCGCGATTTTCGCAAGCTCTACGCGATCGCGCGGCACGACTCCAAGGTCTCGGCGGCCCAGTTCCGGCGCTTCTGCCGCGAGATCGGTGCACCGCTCGAAGCCGCCGGCGTGGACCATGTGCGATTGTTCGACACACGCCGGGTCGAGGCAGTGTTCGAAGTGGAGGAATGCGCGTTCGATGCAGGCCGACTGCGTGACTGGGCGCAGCGATCACTGGCTGATGCCGGAATCGAGTTGCGCTGCGGCGTGGCAGCAATCGGCGTGACGCAGGGCGCTGAGGGTCTGCACCTGCAACTGCGCAGCGACGCGCAGGAAACGACCGTCGTGGCGCCGCTGCTGTTCAACTGCTGCTACAGCGGCCTGACCGGATTTGGCGCCAGCGCCGCGCCGCTCAAGCACGAACTGACCGAATTGGTGCTGGTCGAGCCGCCGGCCGTGCTGCGTGAGCTCGGCATCACCGTGATGGACGGACCGTTCTTTTCATTGATGCCGTTTCCGGCGCGCGGGCTGCACAGTTTTTCGCATGTGCGCTACACGCCGCACCGCCAATGGCCCGATCAGGCCGGGCAGAATCCCTATGCGGAGCTGGTTCGCGCGCTGCCCGAGAGCCGCTTCGAGCGCATGCGGCGTGATGCCGAGCGCTTCATGCCGTGCCTGGCCGAGCTGAAGGCGGTCGAATCGCTGTATGAGGTCAAGACCTTGCTGCCGCGCAACGAGATCGATGACGGCCGGCCGATCCTGTTTGAAAAGTCTTCCGGCTTGCCCGGACTGTACTCGATACTCGGCGGCAAGATCGACAATATCTACGATGTGCTGGAGCGCCTGGACGCCGAGCCACTCACCGCGCCAACGCAGCGCTGAAGGAAACGAGACCCGCGAATGAACGCCCTGCTTGGATTCACCGGCTTCGTCGGCAGCAGCCTGCTGCGGCAACGCCACTTCGATGCCTGCCTCCGCTCCAGCACGATTGCCGAGATCCGTGGTGGTCGCTTCGATCACATCGTCTGCGCCGCTGCGCCGGCGCAGAAGTGGATCGCCAACCGCGATCCCGAAGGCGATCGGCGCGGAATCGATGCGCTGATCGCGAACCTCGACGCCGCAAATTGCGAACGCTTCACCCTGATCAGCACCGTCGACGTGTTCGCCGATGCGCTGGGCGTGGACGAATCCACGCCGGCCGATGCGGCCGACCTGCATGCCTACGGCGCCAATCGCCGGCATCTGGAGCGCTACGTCGCCGAGCGCTTCCCACGCCATCTCATCGTTCGACTGCCCGGCCTGGTTGGGCCCGGCCTGCGCAAGAACGCCATCTTCGACCTGCACAACGACAACCGGCTCGACGCGGTGGACAGCCGCGGCGTGTTCCAGTTCTATCCGATGGTGAACCTGGCGGCCGATCTGGATCACGCATGGGAGCTGGACCTGCGCCTGCTGCACCTGAGCGCGGCGCCGCTGTCGATTGGCGAGATCGCGGCCCAGGCATTCGGCCGAGCCTTCAAGAACCACGGCGCCGCACCGCCGGCGCGCTACGATTTTCGCTCGCGCCATGCCGAGGCCTTCGGTGGAACGGATGGCTACCAGTATTCGCGGCGCGAGTCGCTGCTGGCGATCCGGGCCTACGCCCAGTCCGAACCGCGTGCGGTCAGCTGATGCGCCTGTCGATCTCCAACATTGCCTGGGATCCGTCGGACGATGTCGCGGTGGCCGCACTCTTGCGCGCGCATGGCGTGGACCGCATCGATGTCGCGCCACCGAAATATTTCCCGGAACCGGCGCGCGCCAGCGCGGCGGATGTCGCGGCGGTGCGGCGCTTCTGGGCGGATCAGGGTATCGGGGTTGCCGGCATGCAATCCCTGCTGTTCGGAACCCAGGGCCTGAACCTGTTCGGTACCGATCAGCAGCGTGCCGCCATGCTCGCCCACCTCGATGCGGTGTGTGCGATCGGCGCGGGCCTCGGTGCCCGTCACCTGGTGTTCGGCTCGCCACGCAATCGCGACCGCAGCGCGCTGGACGACGGCAGCGCCGACGCCTGCGCGCTGGCCTTCTTCGCGCAACTCGGCGATGTCGCGCAGACGCATGGCGTGGTGATCTGCCTGGAGCCGAATCCGCCCGCCTACCACTGCAACTTCCTAACCAGCACGCAGGAGGCCGGCGCATTCGTGCGACGTCTGGCGCATCCCGCGGTCAGGCTGCAACTCGACGTGGGCGCCGCGACCATGGCGGACGAGCGGCCCGATGAGATCATGGCCAAATTCGCCGACTTGATCGGGCATGTGCATGCGAGCGAACCGGGTCTGGCCGTACTGGGCGAGGGCAGCAGTCCGCACGCGGCATTTGCCGCGGCCATTTCCCGCCAGCGTCCCGACCTCGTGGTCGCGATCGAAATGCTGGTGCCGGCCGGCCGCGCTTGCCTCGATGCGATTGACCAGGCCCTGCGCACCGCGCGCAGCCACTACGCCAACCCTGGGGATGCATCGTGAACCTGCTCATCCTGTTGCTGGGCATCGCCTGTAATGCCTCGGCCAGCATCCTGATCAAGATCGCGGTCTCGCCACCGCGCGTATTGCCGGCCTGGAACGAGCCCTGGTTGCTGCTTGGCAATATACCCTTGCTGTTCGGCATCCTGATGTATGGCGGTGCCTTCCTCCTCTATGCGCTGGCACTGGCGCGCATGCCACTCAACATTGCGCATCCGGTGCTGACCTCGGGCGCCATTGCCACGGTGGCGCTGGCCTCGGCCCTGTTGTTCCGCGAGTCGTTTCCCTGGACCACCGTGCTGGGGATCGCGCTGGTCGTCGCGGGCGTGGTGCTGATCACCTGGAAAGTGCAATGAGCCCGTCCTCCGACGTGCAGGCACCGACCGCGGGCAACGCGGAATGGCAGGTGCCGGCCTACGTGGTCGAGCGCTGGCTTGGCCGCTCCACCGCGTGCTGCGTGGTGATTCCGGTCATCAACGAAGGCGAGCGCATCGCCCGCCTGCTGCGTCGCATGGCGGCGCTCGGCATTGCGCAGCAAGCCGACATCCTGATCGTTGACGGCGGCAGCAGCGATGGTTCGCTGGCCGCTGAACTGCTGGATGCCACCGGCGTTCGCGGGATGCTGCGCAAGACCGGTCCGGGCAAGCTCAGTGCGCAGTTGCGCTGCGCCTACGCCTTTGCCCTGCAGCAGGACTACGCCGGCATCGTCACCATCGACGGCAACGACAAGGACGACCCCGACGCGATTCCTGCGTTTCTCGAAGCTTTGGCCGAAGGTGTGGATTTCGTGCAGGGATCGCGTTTCATCGCCGGTGGCGTGGGCGAACACACGCCGCGCTCGCGCGAGTGGGCGATCCGCTTGCTGCACGCGCCGGCCCTGTCGCTGGCCTCGGGCTTTCGCTGGACCGACACCACCCAGGGCTTTCGCGGCTACAGCGCGCAGCTGCTGCGCGATCCACGCGTGGCACCGTTCCGCGATGTATTCGAGTGCTACGAACTGCTGGCCTACCTGAGCTACCGCGCACCGCGGCTCGGCTACCGCTGTCGCGAGCTGCCCACCGCACGGCGCTACCCGGCCGATGGCAAGGTGCCGACCAAGATCGCCGGACTGCGCGGCAACCTGGAACTGGTCGCGGTGCTGGCGCGCGCCTGCAGCGGAGGCTACAACCCATGAGTCTTGTCGGACCAAGCTCCCGCATCGAACGCCGAGATCTGGGCACCCTGGGTCTGCCTGATGCGCCAAGGCTGCTGATGTGGGCCGTGCTGGCCCTGGTGCTGCTGCTGTTCCTGCGCTACCAGATCCGCCTGCTCAATGTGCAGGAGTTCGGCGACGAATCGGAGACGGTGCTGACCGCACGCATGATGGCGGCCGGCATGCGGCTGTATGCGGAAATCTTCAATCACCACGGCCCGCTGGTGTTCTATCCGGGCTGGTTGATCGAGCTGTTCGCGGCCGCGCCGATCGCGGTGCACCGGCTGCCGGTGGCCGCGCTGCAATGGGGACTGCTGCTTGCGCTGTGGACCTCGCCGTTGCTGCGTGGCTCGGCATTGCGTGAGGTCTACATCGCCCTGGCCGCGGCATTCATGGTGCTGTTTATGCCGGCCTTGTACGGGCACATGGCGATGTACCAGAACTTTGCCGGGCTGATGACGGGCATTGCCCTGGCCGTGCTGGTGCTGCCGGTGGTGTGCTGCGAAGAGCGGCCCGCCAGCTGGCGTATCGCTATGGGGGCCTTGCTGCTGGCGGGTCTGCCCTTCCTGGCTTTCACCCTCATTCCGTCTGTGGCGCTCCTGCTGCTGGCGGTGTTGCGACGTGATATCGCGCGGCCCTTGCTGGCCTGGTTCGGCATCGGGCTGCTGCTGCAGATCTTTATGCTCATCTGGCTCGGGTCGCTGCGGGGATTTGCGGCCTTCCACCTCTACTTGAACCTCACGATCCTGCCCGAGTACGTGGGTGTAGGGCCGTCACATGCATTCGCCGCCGCCTTGCACGCGGTCAGTTCGCAACGTCATGGGGCTTTGATGCTGCTACTGGTGGCCTCGGCCCTGTCGTTTGTGGCTTGGCGCTCGCCGGCGCGATTCGGCTGGCGAGCGCTCGCAATCGGGATTGCCCTGGGCGGCTTCCTGATGCGTGGCGACAACTACCAGGGAACACCCTTCTGGTACGCCGCGCTGGCCCTTCCGCTGGCCGCCGCGGCTGCCGTGCGTGTGCTGGACTGGCGCCTGGTGCCGCTGTGTCTGGGCGTGTTCGGCGTGCTGCTGCTCCGCCTCAGTCTGCTGCTGCCTGAGGATCGCGCCAAGCTGGCGGTGCCGACGCCCTATGGCAGCGAATTTGCGCGCATGGCCAAGCTGCTCACCAAGCCAGACGACAGGATTCTTGCTTACTCCTTTGTGCCGTTCCTGTATCTCGATGCCGAGCGTCTGCCGGCATCAGGCAACTTCTTCTACGCACCATGGCAGGCGAAGTACGCGCAGAACCCGCAGCTCGGCATCCTGATCGACACCTGCGCCGACATTGAACGAAACAAACCAAAACTGATTCGCGCTGATCGCGGAGCGTTCTGGGACCGCTATCCGTGGGAGTCCTTTGCCGGCTGCGTCGACGCGTTGCTCGATCGGGACTATCGGCAACTGCCCAATACCATGGTCTACGTCCGCAATGATCTGGACCTTTCTCCATTGGGAATGCAACGACCCGTCCGCAATGCGCGGCTGCTGCCCAGCGCGATGATTTCATCCAATGGCACGCATTCGCTCGCCCTCGATCCCTATCTGATGCTGCCTGCCGAAACAGCCGTGGTCAGTATCGACATCCGCTTCGCCACCTACCTGCGCCAGTTGGACGGCGTTGCAACCATGACGCTCACCGCGCAGGGCGGCGAATCGCACGAGCTGAGGATTCCGCTGTCGGAGGCGCGTGACAACGCCTACCTGCAAATCGACGTTGCCGAGCTCAAGCTGCTGCCCCATACCCTGCAGTCGGTCGTATTGCAGGTGGGCGAGACGCCCGGCTTCAGCCTGTGGGACGTGACATCGGACGACGGCCGCGCCACCTGTGTGGCACTGCGCCTGGCTGACGACAGCACGCGGCTCACGCCGGGCTGTCCTGTGCCCTGATCGACGCGACGGCAGAGGCGCAGCCGCGCCTTTCAGGCGGAAACCGGATTACCCATGTCGCTCCCCCACCTCCGGGTTGCACCAACAATGGAGCGGCGAGGTCCCCGTGGGAAAACAAGTACCCGTTCGTGGTGAGGAGGGGCGATCGAGACCCTGAGGCCGCACGCAGTGCGCGTCGAAGGGTCGAGGCGACCCGTCTCGAACCACCATCACTCGGAACTGCGAGACGGCGCTTCGCGCCCTCCAATGTTCCGGCACGGTGGTTCGAGATGGGCCGCCTCGACCTGCGGTCTCGCTCGGCCCTCCTCACCACGAACGAATACCGTAAGCCGTTGATTCCTTACGCCAAGCCCTGCCCCTCACCCCAACCCACACCCCGGCCGGCGCGCCTGCATGCGCGCCGGCGTTCGCGGGCTCGTCGCTATGCGACTCGAAAGCCCCGCTCACCCCGTGGGGAGAGGGGCTGGAAGCCGAACCGTTCGTTCATGGTCCGTGGGCAGGTCCGGCCTGAGGCGGACAGGAGGCTCACCACGAACGGTTGTGGGTGAGCGCCTGAAAGCTCGCGTTTTCAGTGGCATGGTCTGTGACCTCGCCAGCATTCAACACCGCGCCGCGCTGGGCTTCGCTGCGCTCAGAGCCAGCCTGCCAGGGCCTTGTGCGCCAAGGCTTCGCTGCCGAAACTGCCAACTATTCGTCGGTTTGCTGGCACTAAGGCCGTAGACTGCGCGCCAGATCTGATTGCAGAGTCCCGTCGAGATGCCGTGTCTGCTTCCCTTGTCCCTGCCTGCGCCACATGTGGCACGGCCCGCAGCAACGATGTTGTGCGCCCTGGTGTTGTTGTTCGCGCCCGCCTTGACGCTGGGCGGGGACTTCGCCAGCAGCTTCGAGTGCATCGATTGTCCTGCGCCCGATCCTTGCCTTGCATTGGCCTTGGATCCGAAGGTGCAGCCTGCGGGATTCGAGGGCGTTATCCGAAGCTGGGGCGGGCCCGGTGGTCTGTGCGGTCCTGGGTCTGTCTATCCGACCTGTGCGCTAAGCGAGCCCTACCCCGTGGGGAGCTACACACTGGGCAATTCCACCTACCTGGGCAGTGTCAGCACGCGGGGGCGCTGGCTGTCGGTGCCGATCACGGGCGATGGCAATGCCTACAAGTTCGAGTGGATACAGGCCAAGCCGCTGGGTTTCCCCTACGGTTACACGCCTGCCCGGCCTACCGATTTCCTGTACGTGACGCTGACCAGCTGCCCTGGCGACTTCCGCACCACGTCTGCCTTTGTCGCAACAGCAGACGACCCCAGTCTGATTCAACAGTGCCGCAACCAGGTGATATCGGAGACCGGCCTTTACTACGGCCCAACAGGCTTCGGGCGCTGCCGCATACCCGAAGGTGAGACCTGGTGGTTGAACATCATCTGGCAGGACCCGACCTTGCTCGACCCCGCCGAAACCGGCTGCCGCAACACCCTGACCGGCTTCTGCGAAACGTCCTGGAAGCATCTGATAGACGGGTGAGCGGGGCCCGCGCCGGCGGGCGCACCGCTTTGGCTGTCCGCGACGGACACCGGAGGGACAGTTCTGACTTCCCACCCGGCTCATCCCCACGTTGGCAGCACTCGCTACGCTGTTGATGAACCTGGCGAGCCTGGAAGCTGCCTGTTCGTGGCGAGCCTGCGACCATGAACGCAGCGCGGGTCCTAGGCGCTCGAGTGTCGCTGAGAGACGAAAGCAATCAATTTGCCGCAGCGGGGCACTACCACGCTCGGAATTGCTGGCGCGAGCTGGCGTTGAGCCTGGCGAAGCCACACGTCGCATAGTCTGTGACCGCAACCGCTTCCAACACATCGCCGCGTTTGGCTTCGCTACGCTCAGCACCAACCTGCAGACGCTTAACTCGGCTTGCCGCCAATCAAGGTGGCAATCTCCTCCAGGCGCCGCTGCACCAGTGCCGCATCGCCGCGCGATTCGATATTCAGCCGCAGCAGCGGCTCGGTATTCGAGCTGCGCAGCGAGAAACGCCAGTCGGCGAACTCGGCGCTGATGCCGTCGGTGTGGTCGAGCATGGGCTGGTCGGCGGCGAAGTGCGCCAGTACGCGCGCGATGGCGTCGGGAGCGTCGGCCACGGTGAAGTTGATCTCGCCGCTGCAGGGAAACGCGGCCATGCGGTCTTCGACCAATTGCGCGAGGGTCTTGCCGGACTGCGACACCAGCTGCGCGATCAGCAGCCACGGAATCATGCCGGAATCGCAGTAGAAGAAGTCGCGGAAGTAATGGTGGGCACTCATCTCGCCGCCGTAGATGGCGTCGTCCTGGCGCATGCGCTCCTTGATGAAGGCGTGGCCGGTCTTGCTCTGGATGGTTTCACCACCGGCGGCGCGCACCATGTCGATGGTGTTCCAGGTCAAGCGCGGGTCATGGATGATGCGGCCGCCTGGAGTCTTCGCGAGCAGGGTGATCGCGAGCAGGCCGACGAGGTAATAGCCCTCGATGAATCGGCCATCGCCGTCGAAGAAGAAGCAGCGGTCGAAGTCGCCGTCCCAGGCAATGCCGAAATCGGCGCCGCTTTCGCGCACGGCGCGCGCCGTGGCTTCGCGCCGCTCGGGCAGGATCGGATTGGGAATGCCGTTGGGAAAATTTCCATCCGGTTCGTGCTGGATGCGGATGAAGTCGAAGGGCAGGTGCGGGGCGAGCAGGTCGATGATGCTGCCGGCGCCGCCATTGCCGGGGTTGCTGACAATCTTCAGCGGCTTCAGCGTGGCAGGGTCAACATAGCCAAGCAGGTGTTCGATGTAGGCCGCCTTGTCTTCGTCGCTGCGCTGGGTGCCAGGCTGCGGAGCGTCGACGAAACGCCCAGCAGCGGCACGGTCGCGGATGGTGAACAAGCCGGTGTCGCCGCTGATCGGCTTGGCATCCTCGCGCACCAGTTTCAGGCCGTTGTAGTCCATTGGGTTGTGGCTGGCGGTGACCATGATGCCGCCGGCGGCTTTGCGATGCGCGGTCTGGAAATACACCTCCTCGGTGCCGCACAGCCCGATGTCGAGCACGTCGCGACCGGCCGCCATCAGGCCCTTGGCCAAGGCGGCCTGCAGGCCGGGGCTGGAAAGTCGCACGTCGCGGCCCAGCACGACCGGGCCGGGGCCGAGTAGCTCGGCAGTGGCGCGGCCGATGCGTTCGGCCAGGTCTTCGTTGAGCTGGTCGGGCACGCGGCCGCGGACGTCGTAGGCCTTGAAGCTGGTGAGGTTCATGCCGATCGATGTGGAATAGGGGGTGGCATCATAACCGGGAGCAGCGTTGGGCCTGGCTGGTAGGCTCTGGCGAGTTGATTGCATGGCTTGCATTCGGCTTCGCGTTTTCCTGCGCGCGCCGGCATTCACTGACTCGTCGAGAATCAAAGGCCCCTCTCCCCAACCCCTCTCCCGTGAACGGGAGAGGGGCAAAAAGAACGTTCCGTCGCAGCTGTTGATCTCCCCTCTCCCGCGTGCGGGAGAGGGTGGCCCGAAGGGTCGGGTGAGGGGCTTCTGGTGTGACGGCTCGGCGAGCGGCGCGCTCCCTAACGCGCTGTACGCGTCCGATCGCACACGCTGCTGGAGGGCACATCTCGATGCACCGCTGCGCGGTGCTGCCGGTGTAACCTTCACGCTTGTCGATTCTGCGTCCGCTGGTGCGCGGCGGTGCGAATTCGAAATCCCTTTTGAGATTGAAGAATCATGTTCCAGCATTCCCCGCGTTTTTCGCGCCTGTTTTGGCTGGCCCCAAGCCTGCTCCTGCTGCTGAGTGCCTGCAGCAGCGAAAGCGATGCGCCGCAGCGCTCGGCCGCACCGCGCGCGATTGAAGTGGTTACCACGCAGGTCCAGCCCAGCCCCTGGCGCGACAGCATCGAGGCACTGGGAACCACCGGGGCAAACGAATCCGTGACGATTACCGCCAAGGTCACCGAGACCGTGGCGCGAGTGAATTTTTCCGATGGCGACCTGGCCGAGTCGGGGCAGGTGCTGGTTGACCTGACCGGGCGCGCGGAAGTGGCCCAGCTGGAAGAGGCCCGTGCGGCGCTGAAGGAGACGCAGCAGCAGCTGGACCGGCAGCAGGGCCTGGTAACGGCAGGCACGATTGCACGCAGCCAACTGGACACTCAGGTTGCGGCGCGCGATTCGGCCCGGGCCCGCATGGACGCAATTCGCGCACGCCTGGCCGATCGGGTGATTACCGCACCGTTCGATGGCGTGCTGGGATTCCGCCAGGTCAGTCCCGGCACCCTGGTGACACCCGGCACGGCAATCGCCACGCTGGATGACATCTCGGTGATCAAGCTGGATTTCTCGGTGCCAGAGACCTTTCTCGGTTCGCTGGCCGCCGGACAACAAATCACGGCACGCAGTGCGGCATGGCCCGGGCAGGATTTTTCCGGCGTGGTCACCACGGTCGATTCGCGCATCGATCCGGTGACACGCAGCGTGCAGGTGCGCGCCGAGATTCCGAATCCCGAGCGTCTGCTGCGTCCCGGCATGCTGATGACGCTGCAGCTGTTCCGCCCTGAACGCCAGGTGCTGGCGATTCCCGAACTGGCCCTGCTGCAGGTTGGCAGCACGGCCTTCGTTTATCGCGTTGATGCCGAAGGCTCGGTCGAGCAGGTCGACGTAGCGATCGGCGCGCGGCGCCGCGGCGAGGTCGAAATTGTCAGCGGCCTGCAGGCCGGTAACCGCATCATCGTGGAGGGCACGGTGAAGGTTCGCCCCGGCGCTCGCGTGGTGGAAGCCAAGGCGGCAGCCGCGGCAACCGATGCCGCCGCCGGAGCCAGTGAGTGAAGCTGTCCGACATCTCCATCAAACGCCCGGTACTGGCAACCGTTGCCAGTCTGCTATTGGTGGTATTGGGCATCATCAGTTTCACCCGCCTGCCGCTGCGCGAACTGCCGGACATCGATCCGCCGGTGGTCTCGATCGATACCACGTACGCGGGCGCGTCGGCGGCGGTGGTGGAGTCGCGCATTACCCAGGTGCTGGAAGATGCCGTGGCCGGCATCGAGGGCGTCGACACGCTGTCCTCATCGAGCCGCAATGGGCGCTCCAGCATCACCCTGGAATTTTCCCTGAGCCGCGATATCGAGAACGCCGCCAATGACGTGCGCGATGCGGTAAGTCGGGTGCTGGATCGCATCCCGCCGGAGGCCGAAGCACCACAGGTGCAGAAGGCCGACAGCGACTCCGAAGTCATCCTGTGGTTGAACCTGAGCTCGGCCACGCTCGACGCCATGCAGTTGACCGACTTCGCCGAGCGCTATGTCGTCGACCGGCTTTCGGCGCTGGACGGGGTGGCGCAGGTCCGTGTCGGTGGCAGCCAGCGCTATGCGATGCGCATCTGGCTGGACCGTGCCGAACTGGCGGCGCGCGGCCTTACCGTCAATGAAGTGGAAGCGGCGCTGCGCCGCGAGAACGTCGAGTTGCCCGCGGGCAGCATCGAATCCCAGGACCGCGACTTCCTGCTGCGCATGAGCCGCTCCTATGCGGAGCCGGAAGACTTCGCCCAGCTCGCCATTGGCAAGGGTGCCGGTGGCCACGTCATCCGGCTGTCGGAAGTCGCCGAAGTAACCCTGGAGTCGGCCGAGCGCCGCGCCTACTTCCGTGGCAACGGCCAGCCGCGCATTGGCCTCGGCGTGATCAAGACGTCCACCGCCAACAGTCTGGAAGTGGCACGTCTGGTGAAGGATGAAGTGGACGTGATTGGCGCGAGCCTGCCGGAGGACGTCGAGATCGGCGTGGCCTTCGATTCCACCGTGTTCATCGACGCCGCGGTCTGGCGTGTGTACATGACCCTGATCGAGGCGATCAGCCTGGTGCTGATCGTGATCTTCCTGTTCCTGGGCAGTGCGCGCGCCGCCCTGGTGCCTGCCGTCACGGTGCCGGTCTGCGTGATCGCCGCCTTCATCGCACTGTATGCGTTCGGCTTCTCGATCAACCTGTTCACCCTGCTCGCCATCGTGCTGTGTATCGGCCTGGTGGTGGACGACGCCATCGTAGTGCTGGAGAACTGCCAGCGTCGCGCCGATGCGGGCGAGCCGCCAATGGTGGCGGCGGTGCGTGGCACGCGCCAGGTCGCCTTCGCGGTGATCGCCACCACCGCAGTGCTGATCGCGGTGTTCGTGCCGATGGCCTTCATGGAGGGCAACAACGGCCGGCTGTTCCGCGAGCTGGCCGTGGCGCTGGCCGGCGCTGTCGCGATCTCCGCCCTGGTTGCGCTGACCCTGACGCCGATGATGTGTTCGAAGCTGGTGCGTGCGCATCGTCCCGACGAGGGCGGCTTCAGTGGCGCGGTGGAGCGGCGCTTTGGCGCGCTGCGCGAAGGCTATCGCGGCTGGCTGTCGCGCACGGTTGGGAGACCCGTGTTGTTCGGCGCGGTGTTGTTCGGAACCCTGCTGGCGAGCTGGGCGATGCTGCAGATCGTGCCCCGCGAGCTGGCCCCGCCCGAGGATCGTGGCTCGCTGTTCATTTCGATCCAGGGTCCGGAAGGCGCGGGATTCGATTACACCGTGGCGCAGATGCAGGAAGTCGAACGCCGGCTGATGCCCTTCGGCGGCGACGATGGCCCGATGCAGGTTGCGATCACGCGGGTGCCGGGTGGCTTCGGCGGCGGCAGTGAGGAGATGCACACTGGCCAGGCCGTGGTACTGCTCAAGCCGTGGAATGAACGCAGTATTTCCACCACTGAGGTAGTCGAACAAATGCGCGCCGCGCTCGGCGACATGCCGGCGGTGCGTGCGCTGCCGTCGGCGCGCACCGGTCTGGTGCGCTCGCGCGGCGGCCAGCCGCTGCAGATCGTGCTGGGCGGGTCGAGCTATACCGAACTGGTGGAATGGCGCGACCGCATGCTGGCGCGCATGGAAGCCAATCCGAAACTGTTCGCGGCGGATTCGGACTACAAGGAAACCCGCCCGCAGTTGCGCGTCAATGTCGAACGCAGCCGCGCCGCCGATCTCGGCGTCTCGGTGCAGGAGATCGGGCGCGCGCTGGAAACCATGATGGGATCGCGCCGCGTCACTACATATGTGCGTGATGGCGAAGAGTACGACGTGATCCTGCAGGCTCGGCAGGAAGACCGCAGCGCCCCGCAGGATCTCACCGGGTTGTACGTGCGCTCGCAGACCAGCGGCGCGCTGATTCCGTTGTCCAATCTGGTCAGCGTCGGTGAACTGGCCGAACCTGCCAGCTTGAATCGCTACAACCGCCTGCGCGCGATCACCCTCAGCGCCGGCCTGGCACCGGGCTACACCCTGGGCGAGGCGCTCGACTGGGTGCGCGAGGTGGCCGCCGAGGAGCTGCCCGAGGTTGCCCAGATTGGCTACAAGGGCGAGTCGCTGGAATACCAGCAGACCGGCAGCGCGGTGTTCTTCACCTTCGCGATGGCCCTGCTGATCGTCTATCTGGTGCTGGCGGCGCAGTTCGAAAGTTTCATCCACCCGCTGGTGATCATGCTGGCGGTGCCGCTGGCGGTGCTGGGCGCCCTGATCGGGTTGTTCGTGGCCGGCTCAAGCCTCAACCTGTTCAGCCAGATCGGCATCGTGATGCTGGTGGGGCTGGCGGCCAAGAACGGCATCTTGATCGTCGAGTTCGCCAACCAGTTGCGCGATGAGGGCATGGCGATCCGCGACGCTATCGTCGAGTCTTCAGCAACGCGGCTTCGGCCCATCCTGATGACCTCGATCGCCACCATCATGGGCGCCACGCCCCTGGTGCTCGCTGGCGGCCCTGGCTCGGCCAGCCGCTTCACCATCGGCGTGGTGGTGATCGCCGGCGTGGCCTTTTCGACCCTGTTGTCGCTGTTCGTGATTCCCGCCTTCTACGCCCTGCTGGCACCTTACACCCGCTCGCCCGAGGCCCTCGCGCGCAAGCTGGAGAAACTCGAGTTGGAAACCCCTGAAGTTGCCAGTGAGGCCGCCGCACATGCCCGATAACAAACCGCCCTATCGCCCGCGCCCTCCGCGACCGCCGCGCGATGCCGCGCCGAGCGAGGGCCCGCGACGCGAACGTCCCGATGCCGATTCGTCGCGGCCTTCTGCATCGCCCTGGTCATCCGCGCGACCCAAGCAGACCGCGAGCAGCGCAGCGCCTGAGCCCGCCGTTCGCCATCCGCCCGGCGACGAACAGCGCCTGTACGGCGTGAATGCCTGCCTGGCCTCATTCACGGCGCGTCCCGGCGCGCTGCGCAAGGTATGGCTGCGCGAGGATCGCATTCCGCGCCTCAAAGCGGTGCTGGCCTGGTGTGTGCAGCAGCGCATCGGCTACCGGGTGGTGACCGACGTCGATCTGGAGAAGCTTTCCGGCAGCGAGCATCACGAAGGCGTGGTGTTTGCGGTGGCGCGGCGCGCTGAGCTCGGCCTTGGCGAATGGCTGGAGTCGCTGCCTGCCGGACCGTGTCTGGCGCTGTGGCTGGCCGGTGTCGGCAATCCACACAACCTCGGCGCCATCCTGCGTTCGGCGGCGCACTTCGGGGTCGCCGGCCTGTTGCTGGAAACCGGCGATGCGCTGGCACTGTCGGGCGCCGCCTGCCGCATCGCCGAGGGTGGCGCGGAAGCCGTGCCGCTGGTGCGTCTTGGCGATACCGACTCGGCCCTGCGTCGGCTGCAGGCGGCAGGCTTCGCCGTAGCGGCGACCACGGTGCGTGGCGGCGATTCGCTGTATGCCGCGCAACTGCCGAATCGCCTGGTGTTGGTGATGGGCGCCGAAGGGGAAGGCCTGAGCGAGGCACAGGCCAAACGCTTCGGCCTGCGCCTCGGCATTCCGGGTAGCGGTTCGGTGGAAAGCCTCAATGTGGCGGCGGCAACGGCGGTGTTTCTTTCAGAGTGGTGTCGGCGGCATCGGTAACGTTGCTGTGCAGGTGAGCGTCGGATCCGCGCCGACAACGCTCATCGCTTGGCCTGGCGATTCAGCGGCGCTTGATCCGAGCTACGAGGGACCAATGTAGGTCGGCTCAAGCCGCGCAGCGGTCGAGCCGACATCGAGGGAGTTGACCCGCACGCCTGCAGCAACGGCGGTGTTTCTTTCAGAGTGGTGTCGGCGGCATCGTTAACGTTGCTGTGCAGGTGAGCGTCGGATCCGCGCCGACAACGCTCATCGCTTGGCCTGGCGATTCAGCGGCGCTTGATCCGA